>JAILHH010000010.1 GCA_024695935.1 Acetatifactor sp. | reverse complement strand
AAAGCATGTCGCTTGCGACATGCTCGCGCCGAGCGCGGTTGACGACAGTCAACATGATACTCTCGCACGAAGTGCGATGTGCGCAGAGTGCGCATCCATAGCGGAGCGCTTTTTACTTTATAGGAATGCGAAGCAATTTCCTCGTATAAAGTAAAAAATACCCCGAATGAAAATCACCCGGGGCATAATAACACCCATGATGTAATAACAACCGGGGTGTTATAAATTCTGTTTAGAAAAATGTATTGAAGAGACTTCCTGTCGTATCAGTAGAAAATGCATTACCGTTTGAATTATAAAGGCCCTGAACCGTCATGGCGTTTTCTGCGGAAAAACCGATGAGGGATGCCTGAGCCGATGCCGCATATCCATAAGACCCTGTTGTTCCGAAGAGGTCTTTTACTTTGGAAGTATCCGCAGCCTTAAATGCCTTTTCATCAATGGAGAGATTTCCCTTGTCATCTGCAGTAATACCGATGGCGGAAAGCTTCTTTGAATACGATGAAGTATTTGCCGAGAGATTGTTGGACCTTGCCACAATGGATGACTGGGTAACATCCTTTGAAGAGTTTACAACCGAGTTGTATTTTTCCACATACTTTGAGGCAAGCGAATAAAGCTCGTCTTTGGAAACCTTGTCGTAATCGGCTTCAAGCAGATCATCTGCCGCATCCTTAAGGGAATCCGCATACGTACTTACCTTTGCAAGGGCCTTTGAATCCTTGTTTACAGTCTTATCGGAAGCAAGACTCTTTACCTCGTCGGAAGTCTTTGTATTGTAGTAAGCCTTCATCAGCTTACCGTAATTTCCGCTCTTTATTGAATTGTATTCGGACAAAAGACCTGTCAGGCCTGAAAATGAATTGCCCGAAGAACTGTTCATGCTCTTAAATAAAAAAGAATAATCGTTTTTGGGTGTAAATGAAATACTCATAGCAGCTACCTCCCTGTATAAATGGACCTCCTTGTCCGCATTTGTACTCTTTACTGATCATATTATACCACTGTCAGACCGAATTCTCAACCCTTGCCGTTTTCCGTAAAAAAATCTGAAAAATCAACAAAAAACTTCAAAAGAAAATTCAAAATATCCACGCTATCACAAAACCCCTCCTGCAAAAGCAAAAGGGGTCTCATGTTCATATTAATATCCACAGGGGTAATGGTAATGTGGAAATAACATGCTTATTAAATTAGCCTTTAACCGATCCTGAAAGACCCTCAACATAGAATCTCTGAAGAGCGATAAAGAGGATCACGATGGGCACTGCAACCATCACGGCACCTGCAGCAAACTGTGTATAGTAGCTGTCGATTCTCTGGAAATCGGTGAGCCACTTAAGACCGATGGCTACGGTGTAGGATGACTGCTTGTCTCCAAGGAGCATACTGGGGAAGATGTAATCTGACCAGGTTCCGAGGAAAGATGTAAGTGCTGTATAGATAACGATGGGCTTTGCAAGAGGTATGGTGATCTTTACAAAGATCTGCCATCTTGTTGCACCGTCGATGATAGCTGCCTCATCCATGGACTTGGGGATAGTATCAAAGAATCCCTTACAGATGTAATATCCCATTGCCGCACCTGCTACACCTACCAGGATAAGAGCACCCAGGTTTCTGTTGATACCGATACCCTTTAAGATATTGTAAACAGCAACCATTGACATGAATCCGGGGAACATACCGATGATCATCATACCCTTCATCAGGTTATGTCTTCCCGCGAAACGTGTACGGCTCAAAACGTAGCTGGTTCCGAGGATGATCAATGTGTTGAAGACGCACAGACATGCCGCAACAACAAATGTATTGATCCACCATCTGGCAAAAGGAATAACACTGGTTGACTTAAACAGGTTAAGGTAATTGTCTAATGTAAAATTATGAGGGATAAAGTAGCCTACATAGAATCCGCCCTCTTCTCTGAAGGATGTAAGTAATATCCATGAAATAGGGAAGAGCCAGATTATCGTAAGTACCACCAATACCACATATCCGGGATTGATCTTTGCTGTCTTTAATACATACCACAGAGCAAAAAGTGTGAATATAAGTCCGCACCAGAATCCGAAGGAGAAATACTTAACCAAAAACCTTGCGGTAAAGATTCCCTTTCCGTCAACTGCAGCCTTCGTGACAAACAAAAGAACTGCGTATGCTGCAAGAGCAACACTTGAAAAAACAACCCATACTCTGTAACCGACCTTGGTGGGTTTGATGAGATTTACAACTGCCATGATGCATCCGAGGATATTTCCAAGGACCATGATGACCATCACAAATCTGCCAAGCCCCTCTCCGGTGGACAAAAGCTTAGTCATCAGAGAAACTGCCGTATATGAATCGGATTCAACACGGGCATAGGGAATAAACAGAGTTACAAAAGCAAGAATGGCAGCGATAATAGCTGTTCTTGAATATTTTAAATTTAATCCTAAAACTGTTCTTTCTCTCATTATTGGAAGCCCTCCTCATTCTTGAGCGCACCGCTTCGTGTGTACATGATAAGCGAGAATGCAGCTGAAATGATGAAGATGATAATACCGATGGCTGAAGCCAGGTTGTAATCCTTTGTATCATTTGTCAGCTTGTAAAGCCATGTAACAAGAAGGTCTGTCTTTCCTGCTCCCTTGTAATAATTGATGGATGTGGGATTACCTCCTGTGAGGAAGTAAATAACACCGAAGTTGTTGAAGTTTCCGATCAGGTTGGTGATCAGATAAGGTGTTGTGATAAACCACATATAAGGGAAAGTGATCTTTCTGAATGCCATAAAAGGACCGGCACCGTCAATTTTCGCAGATTCATAAAGCTCTGCGGGAATATTCATAAGGATACCTGTAACCATCAGCATTGTGACGGGCACACCGATCCAGATATTGACTACGATTACCGTGATCTTTGCCCACAAACCGTTTGTAAGGAAAGGAAGAGGCTCGGATACAAATCCCCAGTTAAGTAAAAGCACATTTAAGATACCGTTTTTGCCAAGCATGGTTCCCACAACCAAAAGTGTGATGAATGAAGGAATAGCCATGGTTGTTACAAAGAAGGTTCTCCATACCTTTTTGCCGCCGATGCCCTTTGAGTTGATGAGCATAGCCAAAAACATTCCGCCAAAGTAACATGAGAATGTTGCTACAAAGCCCCAGATGAAGGTCCATCCGAGTACCGGCCAGAAGGTGCTTGACAGCTTGCCGGATGCTGAGAGCAGGTTTTTAAAGTTTGCAAGTCCTACCCATGTAAAGAGATTTCCGGGAGGCTGATGTTCCGCATCGTAGTTTGTAAATGCGATGAGGATCATGTAAATAAGAGGTGTAACCGTAAATGTGATGATTCCGAGAAGTGGAACCGCAAGTATCAGTTTGTGTATATTATAGTCAAAAAGAGCCTTAACTTCGTCAATGAAGTTGGGTACCTTTTTATTGTTCAATTTCAGCTGGCGTGCTTCCTCTCCCGCTCTTACGGAAAAAGCCCATATCACAAAAAATACCGCTGTGAGGACAATTGTGGCAACGCCGTATAAAAGAATCAACATGGAGTTGTCGCCCTGGGATATAACATAGATTCCCTGAGCCTCGTCAAACACCATTCCCTGTCCGCTGGTACCAAGAGTACGCATCTCCAGGATGTTACTGAATCCACTGCGGACCATGTAGAAAATATAGCCGACTTCGATTGCAAGATAAATCAAACCTTTTACGATCTGCTTCCTCGCAATATTGGAAATACCCATTATGATAAATGAAAGCTTTGAAAAAATATCACCCTGGGTAAAAATCGAAAACAGACCGGACTTTTTGACCGTTTTTTTCGTTTTCATAGTAGTTCCCATACCTTTCCGCCCGATTGGCGCCATAACTTTTTCGAAAAATATGGCTGTAATAAAGACATGAAACCAAGTCAATTATTACAGCCATGAGTTCTAAATCTTTAGAATAATTTTAAATTATTCAGCTACAAGTTTTGATGTGATATCATCAACTGTCTTGTCAAGATATTCCTGTGCGTTGTCGCTTGTTACCTCTCCATTATAGATCGCTGTTCCAAGAGTTGCAACAGGTGTCCAGTACTGAGAAATCTGTGAAATTGCAGGCTGAGCTGTAGCATAGTTTGTCTGATCAAGAAGAGCAAGTGTAGAGATATCGCTTGCAACCTCTGCATTGTCCTGAAGAGCTACTACTGTAGGAGTTGTACCACACTCTTTGTAACGGATGAGCTGGTTCTCTTCGTTGTTGATCCACTCTGCGAACTGCTGAGCAGCTACAGGGAATGCTGTGTTAGACTTAACTGCGTAGCACTTGTAGTCAGCGAAGTTTGAAAGGTGTGCTGTCTTGCCGCCAATTGTAACGGTAGGAAGAGCAACTGCACCGAGGTCATCGCCAAGAGCCTCTACGAAGCCGGGGCCGGACCAGTTACCTGTGCTGACTGCACCAAGTTTACCATCCATGAAGAGTGAACCTGCGATACCATCGATATCCTCTACGTACTTAGGATTCTTTACAAGGTCGATAAGGTAATCTACAGTTGCAAGACCGTTCTCATCGTTCCATGAACAATCATCAGGGTTGTCACCTTCAGGTCCGAAGAGTGTACATCCTGCTGCATAGAAGAATGCCTCAAGGTACCATGAGTTTGTAAGTGTACATGAGTAATTGTAGATTCCGTCGCCAAGATCCTTAGCCATCATTGTCTCAAGGCTCTTAACATCATCCTCTGTGTAGAGTGACTTGTTGTAATACATAAACCAGCAGTTAGGTGTTGAAGGAAGACCATATACAAGTCCGTCCTTTGTACAAGCTGCAAGTGCGTTTTCTGAGTAAAGAGCAGCTACGTTGTCAAGGTCATAAGTGATGGGATAGAGAAGTCCTGCCTCTACAAGTTCAGGAATAGAACCTGAAGGAACAAGGAATACATCTGCAGCCGCATCTGCATCTGTTGTGAGCTGAGCTGCTGACTCATCTACACCTGTTACTGAAAGATCCCATGTGATGTTGTACTCGGGATGTGCTGCCTGGAATGAATCACACATCTGCTGTGTGATAACCATATCCTCTTCGGGAGCCCATACCTTAAGGGCTACATCTGTAACCTCTGCTGTAGTATCTGCAGCAGCTGTGTCAGTTGTTGCTGTTTCAGTTGTCTCTGTTGTTGCAGCAGTATCTGCTGTCTTTGTTTCCTCTGTGCTTCCGCATCCTGCGAACAATGTCATTGTCATCGCTGCTGAAAGGCAAAGAGCAAGTGCTTTTTTCATCTTCACTTTTTCATTCCTCCTAATACTAAAAGTTTTAGATTGTTTTCTACTATGGTTATACGGCTGCTTTAGTTAACACGTCGACTTTGTTAACTTGGTTAACCGTTTAACTATTTTGATTATATACAACTACTTTGTAAGTGTCAAGTAGACATTACGAAAATATTCATTTTTTTTAAAGATTTTTCATCAAAATGACTATAGTGCATCACTTAAAAGAATGTCTTCCACCGCCTCGGTGATATTTGCCTTGGCGCCTATTCTTTCCATCTTTCTGAGGGCTTCCTCAGGGATGTTTTCCTCCTGCAGGATCCACTGACATTTCTCCTTTATATCATACTCGATCTGAGCCCTGTTAAGGAGCCTGTTTATGAGGGTGATTTTGTCAGGTAAATCGTGTAACTGTTTCGCTCCGAAAATGGTTAACTTAAATCCGTTATTACCATTATCTGTGTAGGATATGGTAAACTTTTTACCCGTTTCGTCATAATTTAACTTATATTTATCATTTTCCTCGCCGTTTCCGGTCGTAATTGACAGTTTCTCAGGCTTTTTCATGTTGTGGAAAATGAAATTGTAGGTTCTGTTTTCAGGGATAACGGTCTTATCCTTTGAAAGTTTTACTTCCATGGTAATATCCTTGCCGTTCTTTAAGTTAAACGTTGTTATTGCAAGGGGCATTTTCTGCATCTCGCTGCAGTCGTCTTCATAGAGGTCAAAGCTTCCGTTTTCTCCGGCAAAAACATGCACATCCAAAACCTTCGGATTTTCCACGCAGACATTCTTTAAATCTCTGGCCAAAGGTATTATGGAGCCTTTTTTTGCAAGAACCGGCATGGTGGAGATATCTCTAAAAAGTTTAACCTCCTTTGGACCTCTGTACTCCAGACCGTTAAACACATCCACATATGTGCCCTCCGGTATCCAGGCCTTTGCGGATCCAAGCCATGTCTCTGAATCATTTTGCTCGGTGATGGGGCATACTATCAGGTCACCGAAATAATACTGATTTTTGTTCTTGTATGCCTCAGCCCTGTCATGCCTGTAATACATGGGTTCCACCAAAGGTCTGCCCTCCAGGTGGTTTCTGTAGTTCATGGTATGAAGATAAGGAACCAGTTTGTGTCTGAGTCGCATGAAATCACTGATGGTATTCTCCACTATCAGATTGTAATTCCAGGGTTCTTTTCCATAAAATGCATTTGCTGTTGAATGCAGGCGCATGATGGGCGAAAATGTACCGTACTGAACCCAGCGCGCAACCATTTCGTCATCCCTTCTTCCCTTTTGATGTCCGCCGATATCATGACTCCACCAGCTGTAACCCACATTTGAAGCATTGGTCGTAAAATAGGGCTGGAAGTCAAGGGATTTCCATGTTGACATGGTGTCTCCTGAAAATCCTAAGGGATATCTGTGGCTTCCTATTCCGGCATATCTTGAAAATGTCAGAGGAAGTTTACCGTCTCTTCCACTGTCTATAAAGTGAAAGTGATTTAACATAAACAGAGGGTCTATGCCTTCTACAGAGGACTTTTCTCCCTGCTGCCAGTCAACCCACCAAAAGTCAACGCCGTCCTTTTCCATGGGATGGTGCAGATATTTAAAATATGCCTCCATGAATTTTCTGTCGTTTACGTTAAACTTAATGGGTTCTTCTTCGACCACATTAACGCCAAGGGCTTTACCCATAGCAGGATAGGCATCCTCAAAACCTCTTACTCCGTCTGCGGGATGAAGGTTTAATGTAATATGTTTACCCATTTTGTGTAAGGTATTTAAGAATCTCTTCGGATTCGGAAACAGATCCTTGTTCCAGCTGTAACCGGTCCAGCCGCTTCCGTATTTTTCAGGGACCTTGGTCTTGTGCCAGTCCATATCTATAACGGATACTGAAATGGGAATATCTTTTTCCTCAAATTCCTTCATGAGCCCTATATATCCGGCTTCGTCATAAGGGTAAAATCTGCTCCACCAGTTGCCTAAGGTATATCTTGGCAAAAGAGGCGCCGCACCGCTTAATCTGTAAAAATCCTTTAAGCATCCGATATAATCATGTCCGTAGGCAAAGATATAATAATCCTCTTCCGGGATCTGTCTTGCTTCAACCCATTTGTCTTCCTTTATCACAACGGATTGGGAATCATCTATTACTGCAACTCCTTTTTTTGACATGATACCCCTGTCAAGAGTCGTGGATCCATCCACATTGTCTAAAGTTCTGGCGGTACCCTGCAGGTTTTCAACCTCCATGCCGAAATTGTATACATCAAGGCCTTCCACAGGATATTTCAATCTGATTTGAAGGCTCTTTAACCCTTTTTTAGGATCAAAATAAACCGTCAGCGCATCAGTGTCGATCTTCAGGATCCCTCTGTTTATCTCTGATGTAAATTTTGGAACATTAAATTTTCTGCATATTGCCAGCTTTGTGGCTTCATCCAGAAAATCACCATCCTCCTGGCATTCGACTCTGATCAGTCTGTCCGTCAAAACCGTAAATCTGTAATTATCTCCCTTAACAACAGCCTTTTCATCGGCCACCGGATTTAATTCGATCACTTGTCCTTTATCAATCATCAGTCTCTCCAATTTTGTTAAACGTTTAACCATCTTTGTAAAATATAAATTACGGTTTTTGGTTGTTTACTTATTTTCAAAAACCGTAATTCATTTTAAAAGTTCATTAAATCATTATAAAATATGCACCCTTTGCAGGTACTTTAAGTTTAATGCTCAAGTTCTCTTCGTTCTGTGAAAAATCAAGTTCACTGCCAAAGATATCCTTTTTGGGAATCCTGTCATAGGCTCCCACAACGCCGACGGGAATCTCTACCTCGCAGGCTTCATCATTCTCGCTCACAACAGCTAAAACCACTTCATCTTCATAGAATCTGGCGATGCTTACTACATAATCACCGGCCTGGATAACTTTCATTCCGCCCTCGGTCAAAGCCTTGGAAGAAGTCCTCTTCTTTGCAAGAGTCGAGTAGAGTTCGTAGTGCTTTCCCTTCTCAAAATCCTCCTGCCATGGCATGGGGAATCTGCATCCTTCATTTGTTCCGACTATACCGCCTATCCCTGCCTCGTCACCGTAATAAATGGAAGGTGCACCGATAAGGATAAACTGTAACATTACGGCTCCTCTGTACATATCAAATGAAATTTCCGGATTGTTCGACAGTCTGGTCACATCATGTGAATCAATGAGATTAAACTGATTCTGCCACATGATAAACGGGATATGGGACAAATGCTGCATCAGCGCACCCTTAAAATCCTCTGCCGTCATCTTGAGTTTCAGGCTTTTAAGCACCTCGTTTCTCTCATTAAACAGATCGCTTTCTCCCAAAAACTGTCTGATGATCCTGCTGCATCCAAAATAGTTCATGGCAGAATCCCATTCGTAGCCGTTTAAATATGTAGCCACATCACCCCAGTCCTCTGCCAGAATGTAAGCATCGGGATTTTCATCCTTGATGGATTTATTTATGAGGGGCCACAATTCTCTGTTAAGCTGCACATCGTCATTTCTGGCAAATACATCAGCCACGTCAAAACGCCATCCGTCAATGCTGTAAGGGGGCTTCAGCCACTTTTTAAGCACCGAATCCTCACCGCCGAAAATTATGTCTCTCAGTTTTTCGGATGTATAATTTAATGTGGGAAGTTCCTTTACTCCCGCCCAGCCAAGGTATTCGTTTGAATCCTTTTCAAAGAAATAAAAATCTCTCTCCTCGCTGTCCGGATTATTATAAGCTCCCACTGATTTATCAAAAAATGTTCCGTACTTGTTAAACCATTTATGATTGCTTCCGGTATGATTGATGGAAATATCCAAAATAAGCTTCATTCCGTTTTCATGAAGGGCCTTTGACAGAGAGGCAAGAGCCTCATCTCCGCCGAAATGCTTATCTACATGAAAGAAATCCACACAGTCATATTTGTGATTCGAAGGTGCACTGAAGATCGGATTTAAATAAACCGCTGTGACACCCAGTTTCCCTAGATAGGGTATCTTTTCTTCAACTCCCTGCAGGTCTCCACCGTAAAAATCAAGGCAGAATCCTTTATCGTAGGTAAGTGCTTCATCTGACCAGTTCTTCATATGAATGGTCTTGTGACCGTTAAATTCATATTCCCCGTCCTGCACATCATTTGAAGGATCACCGTTACAGAATCTCTCGGGGAAAATCTGATAAAATACGGCATTTCTCACCCATTCAGGCTGTTTTATATCGGCAAGCAGCACAAAATCCGTGCTTCCCTCAGGGATATAAGAAGTGATCTGACCCTGAGTGTAGTAATAAACCACATCATCGCAAACCAGATAGAATCTGTATTGCATCCGCTTTTCCGTAACAGGCATCTCGCATTTATAATATGTGAGATGGTTTAAGGTCTTTTCCGGTTTCATCTCGACCAGATTCTCTGCACCGTTCCTCAAATATCTGAGAAAAATATGCTTTACGGGTGCATCCTCATAAAGCCTCAGTGCAACATTTACCTTATCTCCAAGCTTCGGGATCTGTTTGGATACAAACTCCTTTGATCCGTCACTGTAAACACTTTCAAGCCAATTATTCATTTTTTCGTCGACCTTTCTCTAGTTGTAGACCTCCCTTACAGACTGTCTCTCAACGATCTCCACATCCACGATCTCGTTTACCGAGATCATCTCCTTTGATTCAATCATTCTAAAGAGCGCATCCCCCGCATCATGAGCTTTTTTCTCAAGATTCTGGGATACTGTTGTAAGCTGAGGATTTGAATATCTGCACTCAGGCAGATTATCAAAGCCGATCACCGAAATATCATCGGGCACTTTCAGTCCCGATAATTTGAGACCTTCCATCACACCAAAAGCAAGGATGTCAGACATGGACACGACAGCGGTGAATTTTTTCTTTGAAAAAGCCACTTTTCTGCCCGCTTCCACACCCTGCTCAAACATGGTGAGACTCTCAAAAATATTATCAGCGGTGATCTGTATATTTTTTTCTGCAAGGGCATCGGAAAATCCTTTGAACCTCTGCTTGATAACTCCCGGGCTGTCGACGTTGGGACCAACAAAGGCTATCTCTCTGTGTCCCTTTCCCATGAGATATCTGGCGGCAAGGTATCCACCCTTGTAGTCATCAATACCTATATTTGCAATGTTTAAATCCGAAGCATATGTATCAATATAAACCGTGGGAACCTTCTTTAATTTGTCCTCAAGTTCCGGCACCTCATCCCTGAAAGCACCCAGGATGATCATACCGTCAACATTCCAGGTTGAAAAAACAGGTACGATCTCAGCGCACTTTCCCACGCTCCTGACCATAAGGTAATAACCCTTTGTCCTCACATATTTTTCAAGCATGGCCAGGATCTGTGTATAGTATGGAGATATGGAAAAAGGCTCATCCGGTGCCAGATTCGGCATTACCACACCTATGATCTTACTCTCTTTTCTGGCAAGGGACCTGGCGGTTGCGCTGGGATTATAGTCATTCTCTTCCACGATCTGCATTACACGCTTTATAGTCTCCTCTGAAACCTTGTTGTGGTTACCGTTTATAACATTTGATACTGTTGCCGTGCTGACACCTGCCACCTTGGCGATGTCCTTGATTTTCATTGCCATTTTCTTACTCCATGATTAATTATTCTGCAATTACGAAAAACTCCCAGGGTTTAAGTTCGATCTCTCCGCAAAGATTAAGTTCACCTGCGGTTGTTTCCTCGAAGTCATAACTATCGGAAGTGCATCCATGAAGTAAAACTTTACTGTCCTCAGACACAAAATCCGCAAAATTTCCTGTCGATTCACGCTTGCATAAGTTCACGATCAATTTTATCACATTTCCATCTTTTTCTCTCGTAAAAGCCACAATATTTTTGCTTCCGCAGTCAAAATATTCTGCCTTTCCGCCATAGGTTCCCGAATAGAGTGCAGGATTGTTGTGACGGATGTCGGCAAGGTGACCCAAAAGCTCTCTGTAATCATACTCCGACGAATCCCATCTGACGGCATCCTTTGAAGTAAAAGCAATGGCGTGGTCAAGACCGATCTCATCTCCGGTATAGATCATGGGTACCCCGGGGATCATAAACATATAAGTAAAAAATGCGGGAAGGGCATCACTTCCGAATCCTCCCATAATGGTTCTCTCGTAACTGTTTTTATCATGATTGTCCATGAAGTTTAAGGAATAAGTTCCCTCGGGATATTTTTCGGGAACATAGAGTCTTAACTTATCCGCTGTTTTCATTCCCTTTGCGACAGCAACCATGGCATCATACAGGTCCCAGTTGTAATTCATGTCAAATGCA
Source organism: Acetatifactor sp. (assembly GCA_024695935.1). Taxonomy (GTDB): domain Bacteria; phylum Bacillota; class Clostridia; order Lachnospirales; family Lachnospiraceae; genus RGIG10340. Next base: position 32,496 of record JAILHH010000010.1, on the reverse strand, counting down.
TAATCCAACAGGCCCACCACCATGTTGTCCTCTGCCAGCATGTAAACAGGCTTTATCTCGTCAAGAGCCTCTCTTGCGTCCTCCCAGAAATCCTTTGGAACACCTGTTGCGTAATCGCATCTGAATCCGTCCACATCAAAGTTTACGATCCAGTATTTCATGCATTCGATCATCTCTGCACGCATGTCCATATTGTCATAATTCAGATCGGCAACATCGGGCCACCCCATGTTTTCGGGAGAGATAATATTGCCGTTTGCATCCTGTGTATACCAGTCAGGATGATCAGTGATCCAGGCGCTGTCCCATCCGGTATGGTTTGCCACCCAGTCAAGCATCACATGCATGCCTTTTTCATGGGCTGCATCCACAAGTGCCTTAAAGGAATCCTTGTCACCGAATTCGGGATTAACTTCTCTGTAATCGGTAATTGAATAATATGAACCCAAATGTCCGCTTCTGTTTTTAAGAGAAATCGGGTAGATGGGCATGATCCAAAGTACATTTACTCCCATATCGGCCAGTGTATCAAGGTGCTCAGCAAAAGCATCGAATGTGCCTGCCGCTGTGTACTGTCTGATATTAACCTCATAAACTATGGCATCCTTTGCCCATTCAGGCTGCTCGGAAACCCTCTGTGCAACTTCCTCTTTAGCGCCCTCTGTCTCTGCAGTCTCTGCATTTTCCGTATCCTCTGTAGCTTCGGAGGAGGTTTTTTTCTCAGTAGTTTCTTCCGCACTTTCTACAACTGCATTATCCGCATCCTGCACAGCACTTTTCTGATCGGTACAGGCCGTGGCAAATACCATGGATACAGCAAGTAATAAACTGATCAATCTCTTTTTCATTTTAAATCCACACTTTCTTTTGCATCTCTTTAGAGCTTATCGTCCGCTCTCCGTAATCATTTTTTTGGTCATTGAAACCCTGTCCTTAAGTCCGTCCAGATTTTCAAGACGCCACTCCCAGTTGGGGCTGCCCACGGTTCCAGGAGTGTTTAATCTGGCCGCATCATCCAGCGCCAAAAGGTCAAATGCGGGGACGATTGCAAATCTTGCTTTGCTCTTATATACATGATTTAAGATCTTCCATACGAGCTTCTCGCCGGGGCCTGTAAAAGACAGGAATCTTCTCTTTACTTTTCCGAGGGTCTTTTTATCCAGATCCTTTAACCAGCCAAGGGTGGTCTGATTGTCGTGAGTTCCCGTATAGATAAGCTGATTTTCCGCAGGTCCTTTTTTGTCAAGTGCCGAGAACTGCTCAATATACATACCGGGAAGTTTATAATGGTCTCTCAATACCAAAACCTCGGGTCTTAAGTCTCCAAGATCCTCTGCCACGATAAAAATGTCCGGCATATTTGCATAAACCGCATCGAAGAGCTTGTATCCGGGAGCTTCTATCCACTCTCCCTCCACTGCCGTAGGACAGCTGGAAGGTATCTTCCAGAATGTATCAAAGGCTCTGAAATGATCGATCCTGATTATGTCATAAAGTTTTGCACTGTATGAAAGTCTGTCCAGCCAGAACTTAAAGCCGTCGGCTTCCAACTGATCCCAGTCATAAATGGGATTACCCCATCTCTGACCTGTCTCTGAAAAGTAATCAGGCGGAACTCCGGCTATAAATCTGGGATGACCGTCCTTGTCCAGGAGGAAATTCTTTCTTCCCTGCCATACATCAAGTGAATCGATACCCACATAAAAAGGTATGTCACCCATGAGGAGGATTCCCTTTTTGTTCGCATATTCCTTTAATCTGTTCCACTGTTTGCAGAACATAAACTGCAAAAATACGGCATATTCGATATCGTCCTCGTAGGGAGTGATATCAAATTTTCCGTCAATGATATAATCCTGTTCTTCCTGAGGCCATTCATTCCAGCAGCGCATGTCGTTCTTTGCCTTAAGGGTAATGAAAATACCGTAGGGGCGAACCCAGAATATGGTCTTGAACGCATCATATTCGGCTCTTAAAGCATCCTCTTTGCCATCAGCGATTCTGTATTTAAAATTTTCAAATGCCTCACGAAAATATGGTGCCTTGTAGGCAGCTGTTTTTGTGTAGTCTGCCTTTTTGGGGTCTGCATTCTCATATTTTGAAAGTTTGCTCTTTATCAGTCCGTCCTCTGCCATAAGGCCAAGGTCAAGATATACCGGGTCGCCGGCATATGAAGAAAAAGGCTGATAGGGAGAGTTTCCATATCCGAGAGGATTAAGCGGCAAAATCTGCCATATCTTCATCCCCATATCGGAAATAATGTCCACAAATCTGTAGGCTTCTTTTCCGAATGTACCAACGCCTTCAGCTGAGGGCAGAGAAGAAATTGGCATCAACACCCCGCCCATCCTTTTGTTTTTTGCATCCATAGTCATAATCCGATCCCTTACTTTTCCCTAAAATTTTAAAATCCGGACAAGATTTCAATATCTGTCCTTTTATAGATCATGGTTAAACATTAACCAATTCCTCTAAACCCTCCCGCAAAACCGCTTAAAATCAGGGTTTTTTCGGAAGTAAAATTTCTTATTAGGTTTAACGGTTAACTTATTTATAACATTTTGCAGGTAACATGTCAAGAAATTTAAGGACGTTAACAACTTTTAACCTGTCAAATTAAGAGAGAGAAGGGAACTGAAAAGTCCCGCTTCTCCCTCTGAAAAAGTTATGGTATAGGCTTTTAAGTAAACCGCTTAACTATTTCTCTTTAAATATATTGCATAATCTGTGGCTTGTCAATCATTATTTCGCTCACAGTTTTTCTGTCAGGACGATCAGTCTTAAACGCGCAAACAGAGCATACAAAATGTATGCTCTGTCAGTGCAAAACCAATAATCTGTATTAGGAGAAAAAGTTACTTTTCGATCTTTTTACTGTTTAATGCAAAATATGCCACCAGGCCAAGGAGTGCCACAGCTGCAAGTGCAATGAGCACTACTGCCACTGCTCTTGTGGAATTATTTGCAGAAGCAAGAGGTGTGTCCTCATCCTCGATATCCGATGCGGCTGTATCGCTGTCATTTTCGCCGGCATTTTCGCTCTGCTCATCAAGTGAGGTATCTTCCTGCTTTTCATCTTCCTCGTCCTGATTTTCGCCGTTTTCAGCCTCTGAATCTATTCCCTCAGCCAAAGGCGCTGTGTCATCACCGATCTCATCGATGTTTTCGCCGTTGTCTGCATTGTTTACTGTGGGCCTTACAGGTGTGACATTTCCGGCTCCCGGTGTATTTGTCGCAGGTGTTAAGCCGGTGCCTGCACCTGTTCCCTGTGTCTGACCTGATGCATTTGTATTACCGGATGAAGGATTTGATCCCGAAGGCTGTGAACCTGATTCCGAAGGCCTGGTGCTTGCGTCCACGCCTGAAGGAGCAGTTGAACCGCCTGTATTTCCCGAAGGAACTGTGGAAGTACCTTCCTCTGAAGTGTTATTGTCATCGTCACCTGTCACATCAGGTACATAATCGGGAATTGTCTCTATCTCAACAGTTGTTGTTCCGATAAATTTATTCTTTTCGTCATTACTTGAGATCTCAGTGCCAAATACTGCCTCTTTACCTGTGTAGTAAAGAAGGTACTTTCTGGACCATCCCTCTCCGCTCTCGCCGGTTACGGGGTCATATCCGCTGGAAACCTTTCCGCCGAGACCGTTTATGATATGATTTATCTTCTGCAATGCACCGTCATCATTTGCAAATGTCTGGAGACATGCATTTTCGATAAGGATTCCCGCTCTGTTTGGAACTTCGATGGCATTTTCAAGTTCGATCGATACATCCTTTGAATCTCTGTTTTCTCCGGCATTGACAAATACGTTGTAAATTCCAAGTCCTACGGCATAATGCTTATTTACATTGTCGGAAACCTTATAAGAAGCATATCCTTTTACGGTTCCGTCATGGCTCATCCATGCCTCCTGGCTGATGGGATCGTAGCAGGTCTCATTCTGATAGAAATATGTCGCTCCGTTCTCACCGTTCCAGAGAGTGTTATAATCCTGGAAATGCTCATTAAATAGTGCATATACATTTACATCATCGCCGTTTACGATAAGTCCGTGCTTTGACTCATTTCCATACCATGATACTCCTGCACCGTGATCTGCTCTCCAGATCCAGAAGTGATCTCCAATGACATCATTACTGTTAATGATGATTCCGTCCTCTGCCTTTGTGAGGGTATCCTCAGTACCTCCGACTCTCACGAAGATATCCTGCAAGATAACGGGATCTTCACTGTTATCATGATCATTCTTTTCATCGCCGACTACCAGTAAAGCCTTGCTTCCTGAGCCTGCATCGATCAGAAGTCCGGAAACTCTTACGCCTTTTTCGGCTGTAAGCTTAAGTGCTGCCTCATCATTGTCACAGATGATGGAAGCCATTCCCGTTCCGAGAAGTACAGTGCCTTCCTTTGTCACATTGATGGGTTCCTCTGCGTGATACTTTCCGGGTGTAAAGTAGATATTCTTTCCATCTGCCAAAGCCTTGTTTATATCTGCTGCACAATCGCCGGGTGAAGCAACATAAAAGCTGTCAAGGTCAAGGAAAATTCCTTCTCCCATTCCATCATTTGCTTTTCCGTCGCCCCAGCTGATACCGGATGCGTCATTGCGTATACCGGGAACAAATACTTTATATGCTCCGTCCTGTGTAAACATAAAAGGCTTTTCTGCGATAACAGGTGTATCATTCACATAAGTAAATACCTGCTGTGCTCCGTCATCTGTGGGGATTCCCCAGTTTGAATAACCGTTTCCGCCTTTGAGAGGAAGACCTGTGGGCTCATCGAGTCTGTTTGCTGCCTCAACTCCCATAAAGAAGTTGTTCAATGTGGTACCGAATGTCTTTCCTTTGATATATGTGTTTCTTGTAAAGAACTGCTGTCCGGACCATGTTCCTGCCGCATCATCCGCTGCTGAATCGATAACCGTATCAGCCACATATCCGCCGCTGGCCCATCCGTACTGCCAGTCAAAGGATACTGAACGGTTCGTATAAACCCTACGCATGGGAGCTGCCTGTGCACATGCCCAGTTAAGGTATCCGGGTCTCCAGCACTCATATCCTGCATTTCCTGTTCCGGTTCCGTCATTTATAAATGCCAGATTTTCAACGCTTCTCCAGAAATTACATGTGGAATTGTCGCTACCTATATATGCAGGGATCGCGATATTGGTCAGAACAGTGTCTGTGGGCACCTTTCCAAGACCGTTAAAGCTTGTGTAGAATCCTGCATAAACGCATGTAATGTCTGAATAATCTCCGGGTTTAAAATAGATCTGATAACGATCTGCCTTAAACTGAGCATTCGCATTTGAATCGCTCTGTTTATCATATAATTTCTGTAAAAAGTCATTTACCAAAGCAGCATCGTCATCCTCAGTAAAGAAGATGGTGTTTCTGCCAAAAACTTCAGTTTCAAGGGAAGTATATGCTGACTCATCACTGTTTTCGCCTCCGTTTACGGCGATAACCTTGTAATAGTTTGCATATTTGTCAGCCTCTTCAAAGGAAACGACTGCCTTACAGTCTGTCACCTCTGCAACCTCCGTATAATTTCCAAACATACTCTTTGCAGCAAGCACTTTGTATGAAAGCGCATTTTCCGCAGCATCCCATGTTATGACAAAGGTGTTTCCCTCTTCCTTTAATCTGATGTTTGCCGGTGTTGCGGGCTTAACTCCCGCTCTTGTGGCAAGACTCACCTTTTCGGTAGCCTCCGATACGATGTCTTCATCCTCCTCAAGGACTGTCTTTAATACCACATCGTATGTTGTTCCGGATTCAAGACCTGTAAGTGTGGCAGATGTCTCTCCTCCGACGGTTTTCATCAATGTATAATCATTTTCGCTGTCTTTTTTTGCATACACCAAAACCTTTGTGTAAAGGCATTTAGGTACGCTCCAGCTCACATCTATAGTGGATGTGGTCCTGGATGACTCATCAAGAGTCACATTAGTCGGAGCCACCACCGTGACGGGACCTGAAATGACAAATTTTTCTCTGTCTGTAAGTGTCTTAGGAGAAAGCTTCTGTCCTCCTGCGATCCTGTTTTCATCATCTACGGTAAAATATTCATTCAGAGCGGAATCCACAAGAGAAACGGTTCCGTCACCGTTTGCCACGACTCTCACGCTCTCCCATCCGGAAGCACCGATCTGTCCGTTTACTCTGAGGAACTGATTGTTGGTTCCGTCGATCCACTTTGCGGAAGCCTGACCGTTTCCGTAGTCCTTTGAAACAAATGAAAATACCACATTTCCGTTGTATTCACCTGTGACTACCTTTGAAAAAGCTGTTCCTGCATCGCCTTTTTCACCGTCCGCAGTAAGGGCCGCGTCATTTTCAGCATAAGTCTTTAACAGTTTGCCTGTCGCAAGACTCTTTACGGTAATATATTCTTCCTCTGTCTCAGGCTCTGTGTCCTGGCCGGGAGTTTCAGGTTCGCCTGTGTCTCCACCGCCTGTAACGGGATCTGCACCGGCATACTCTGAAAATGTAAATTCAACCGCATTCTCCGCAGCAGCCGCTGCATCAAAGATAAGCCATCCGCCTACCAGGGTTGCATAACGCTTATTGGAATATGCCTGTAAAATTCCGGTATTTTCACCGGTCTTTGTGATGATATAAAACTCTGAATTTGAGTTGTCATTATATCTCTTTTCATTGTCGGCGAAAGCGTAATCGTTATTGGGCTCAACCCTGACGGATGTTCTCACATCGTCACAGATCGACTCCAGCATTACCTTTACCTGACCTTCAGCCATCTCTGACTGATCTTCCAATACAGTGATGACAAAACGACTGTTTTTATCAGCCTCGGCCACCCTGTAATGTGACCACCATCCTATCTCTGTAGTGGTCAGTGTACCCTCTGCGCAGCTCATGGTATAAACCTTTGAAGAATCAAAGTCGTCAGAAGCTGCTGCCCTGGATACGAATCCTGTCACATCCACGGAAAAAATCATAATGAATGCGAGCAAAAAAGCAGATACTTTTTTTAATAACCTTCTCATTTTTTCCCTACCTTCCTAAAAAAACGTTTTAAATTTCCCAACGTATTTAGTATACCAAAATATCCTATCTATCCCCAGCGGACAAATTATGAAAATGGTGGATTATTTTTAACTACCTACAAGCGTAATAAAACAGATTTTTTTGAATTTTTACTGATCTTTTTATTAATATGTTGATTTTTTTATTATTTTCTACTTATTTTTAAAAAAAACATTTATAAGTTAATCTAAATATGTTATTATAGTAATGCCCAATTTTTCTATTTTTGTTTGTACCTGTTACGATTTTCTTGTGCTATTTACCAGGGGGGGTAAATGCTAATGGATCCGTATTCAGTATTTTTTTTGGAAGCACACATCGTGTGCATTTTTTTCTATATCATTATTCTGACCAATGTCCGTCACAGCGAAGACAAGCAGCAAAGTGTGATATCCTTTGCCCAGACTCTGATCGGACAAATGGTTTATTTCGTTGTGAACACAGTCTGGTTTCTCACCCAGCGCGGTACTATCCCCGTTCCCCCCATTGTTACAAGCTGGCTTTTGGTCATAGACTATTCCATTTCATGTATTCTGGCATGGCAGTGGTTTGCTTATTCCGAATCGGTGATGAAGAGCAGTATCGTATCGACACCAAGGAGAAGGCGTCTCACCTTTATCCCCGTCGGTTTTAGCGCTGTTTTGATAATCATTCTCTTCTCTTTTAGTGAAGGATTTTATTTTGATCTGTCCGGCGAAGTGATCAATCCCGCAGTCTACGGAGTGATCCTGATCGTTCCATTCGGATATGTATTCTACTCTGCCTTCAATGCTTATAAGCGTATCAGAGAAAGCAAATATTCCACTGAGCGCCCCATTTATGTGGCTCTCATATGCTTTCCCATCATAATCATCATCGGTGGCACACTGCAGAGTTTCTATTATTATTATCCCATTATGTGTTTTACCTGCCTCTTGGCAATGTTTAATGTATATATCAGATTCCTCAGAAGCGCCATCTCCATTGATGCTCTGACCGGGATCAACAACAGACATCAATTTGATTTCTTCCTGGCAAAAAAACTGGCCCCCGGATCCGATATCGCATCTTTTTATCTGATAATGATAGACATTGATTACTTTAAACAGATAAATGACAAATTCGGTCACACCGAAGGAGACCATGCTCTTATGATGGTGGGTGAAGCCCTCAGAAAAAGCTGTTCAGGAGACACGAGATGCTTTGTAGCAAGATACGGCGGAGATGAATTTGCCGTGACCATGCAGAATTCAACGGAGGCAGAGGCAAAGGACCTTTTAAACACCATCCAGAAAAACCTGGACCTGCTGCAAAAAGAAAACAGAAAGAATTACTCCATAAAATTGAGCTATGGTATAGCAGGCCTTGCCCCCGGCAGGAACAAACCCGAGGAACTGATAAAAGCGGCAGACAAAGAGCTATACAAACAAAAGCAGCTAACCCACATTTCAGAGGGCAGACGTGGCAATAACAAACTGTCAGTAAGATAGCTTATTGATTCACCTTTTGTAAAAATATGATTGAATTTTCTCCGTGGATTTCGTAACATCAGTATTGTAAATGCAATCAGAATAATCATATAAAGGGATCGGTTCTATGAAGATAGTGATAATCGACGGACAGGGCGGAAAGCTTGGAAAAGCCCTGGTGGAATCCATAAAAAAATCTGAGATTAAAGGAACGGTACTTGCCATAGGCACAAACTCAATTGCAACAGCCGCCATGTTAAAGGCCGGTGCCGATGAAGGAGCAACGGGAGAAAACCCCGTGATCGTAGCCTGCAGAAATGCGGATGTGATCATAGGTCCCATTGGGATCTTATCAGCCGATTCTCTTTTAGGTGAGATAACCCCCGCCATGGCAGTTGCCATTGGTTCCAGTCCCGCAAAAAAGCTCCTCATTCCCATGAACAAATGCGATAACAGAGTTATCGGTGTCAAGACCTACTCTATCGCAGAACTGGTAAGCGAAACCATTTATGAATTGAAAAACCTTTGATCATTTTCAAAAAGCTTTGATAAACAAAGCCTTGACTATCAAGAAAGCATGTCGCTTGCGACATGCTTTCTTGTTATAATCTTTTATTTTAATATAATTCTCTGTAAACTTTTCTGTCCGCAAATACCAGGATTATTCCGCAGAATATTGCGACTCCAAGCACCGATAGCACAAAAACCCAGGCGGATGTACTTCCGAAATTGTCATATACCATTCCACTTAGAAGCATCACCACGTTGATGATCAGGGTATTTAGCACTGTTGACACACCGTTAAATCTGCCTCTGTGGCTTTCGGGGATTCTGGATGAAATATAAGGTCCAAACACTATAGCCTCCATTATCTCTCCCCATGTAAAGAGGACGATGGCCAGATAGTACGCCGGGATATGTCCGAGGAATATCAAGAAAACTCCGTATCCCACAGCCACAAGCATCTCTCCTATCAGGTTTTTACCTGTTGACCATACCTTTGAAAACAGCTTTGTCAGTATGGGTGTAAAGATCACCACCACAATACAGTTTAAGCTGGAAATGCTGCCGTATATAAGGGCTCCGCTTCCCTCCCCGTGGATCGCCGCAAGGTTTATGGGCATGAGGAAACCGTATTGATTATAAGCTCCGGAATAAAGTGCCATAAATATGATAAAGAAAACGATCAGTTTGTTTTCCTTCATGACTGTAAAAATATTGGCTCCTTCCTTTGCATTCTGATAAGAACTCTTATCAGGGTCATATGTGGGCGTGATATCCTTTATAAAAAAGAAGATCAGGATGGTGGAGACACCGATGGCCACACCGCTTATTATAAATGAAAGCCACAGATAATTCTTAAACAAAAGCCCTGCGATCGTGGGTGAAGCCACGAGTCCGATATTCATGCCAAGATATTGCAGGGAATAGGCCTTCTCCCTGTCCTTTGTGGGGGCAAGATCTGCCATGAGAGCATCATATGAAGGGCCTTCAATGCTTTGGAATGTGCTGCCTATGAGTAATAGAACAATGGACCACAATGTCAGCGGTACGATACCACACAAAATATAAAAAAAGATAGAAATAATATCACATATTACTATGATATTCTTTTTATTATATTTATCGGCAAACTTTCCGCCAAGAAGTCCAAAGGGCAGCTGGCAAAGTCCTGCAAGAATGGACACTACCGCTACCTTTGTGGCATCGAGGCCCAGTTTTGCATTTAATATCAGCGTCAGAACGGGCCATACCATGGACCCGAGGTTAGTTACTATACGGCCGATAAAAAGAATATAGATCTCTTTTCTGAGGCCTCTGTATTGAGAAAACAGTTTTAACATAAATCCATTACCATCCAGTCTGAAAATTCATTTACAGTCTTTTAACATTCAAATAGGAGGGAAAATCCCTCCTATCCGGCGACAATGCTATAAGTATCCGAAAGAAATATCCTTCAGTCAAAAACCTTAGCGGTTTTCATATACATCATTGTTCATTCTCCAGTCGATACATCTCTGGAGATAATCAACATACTCGGGATTTTTGCACATTCCCTTTCCCTTAACATCAGAAATCTTTGCCACATCCATGCCGTTACACTTTGTGGTCTTCATTACGATATTGAGAGCGGGAACCTTTGTATCATTTGCTATAAATGTACCGATTCCGAATGCAACCTTAACCTTGCCCTCGAAATGATCATATATCTTTGTAGCACGCTCAAAATCAAGGCTGTCGCTGAAAAGCAAAGTCTTTGTCTTGGGATCGATACCGAGTCCGCTGTAATGACCGATCATACGATCGCCCCATACAAACGGATCGCCGCTGTCATGACGCACACCTGAGAAAAGTGTTGCATAAGTCAGCTGGAAATCCTTTAAAAAGCACTCTGTGGTGATGGCATCGGTGAGAGCTGTTCCGTTTAACACTCCGTATTCTTTTACCCATGCGTCCATGGCATACCAGTTAGAGTATGCGGGATTGTGCTTGTGATTACCCTGTCCGACGCACATAATCCACTCATGAGCCATGGTTCCAACAGGTGTTATACCGAATTTCTTTGCCAGATACACATTTGAAGTACCCACAAACTTTGACCCCTTAAGATCTGCCTCTGCAAGACTCTTTACAGCAAGCTCCTGAGCCTCAGCGGAAAGTCTTCTTCTGAGTCCGAATTCCGAGAACGCGGAAAGTCTGAATTTTCCGGCACAAATATCTCTGATTTTTCCCTCAAGGCGCTCTTTAAAGCTGTCCATCAGTTCATCATAATCGTAAGCCATTCTGAAATAAACTTCGTTTACGATCGCAAGGGTGGGGATCTCGTACATGGATGTATTGAGCCATGTTCCGGCTGTCTCTATGGCAAGACCACACTCTGCATCATCTGTTATTGTAAAGTCATCAAATCTGGGTTTCCAAAGCCTTAAAAAGTCTACATAGGAACCCTTTATCCACTTGATATTGTCCAGATATGTAAGCTCTTCCTCAGTGAATCTGAGATCACAGTAAGCCTTTATCTGATCCTTTATCTCTTCCACCATCTCAGATGTAAAATGCACATCCGTATTCCTGCACTTAAAGCTCCAAGTGGTCTTGTAATCCGAAAATTGATGATATATAGCCTGTCCCATGGAGAACTTGTACATATCCGTTTCCAATAAACTGTTGATTATCCTGTCTAATTTCATATTTTCTCCCTGCGCCCTTTATTTTTTGCCGATGGCCTGTTTAGACGCTCTGACCCTGAGGTCAGTCATTTTCAACATCATAAGTCCTTTTTACTGTTTTTTCAAGTTAAGTTTAAGATCAAGATCTATTTCCAGAAAAGCTTTCACGCTCCATACTATCAAAACAAGCACCAGAATTGGAATGACACAGCTGGTGATTATCATAAGAGCCAGTGCATCCACAAAATTATTAATGACATTTTCGATCCTTTCCATCATCTCTTTTCCCCAGACGGTTGTGGAATTTGTGATGACTTCGGACATATTGTCTTTTACCTCACTGACTTTTCCCGCCAGGATATCCCACCAGTTAACCTTCTCCTCAGTTTCTTCACTCTGTTGATCTATATTATCCCCTTTGGCAGTTTCAACACCGGTTTCGTCCGGGATCTCAGTTTCATCACCTGTGCTTTCTCCTTCGGCTGCCTCATCGCCATCCTGCATTGTCTTTGCGGCTTTTTCTGTTTCCTCAACCACCTCGCTCATGTGATCTTCATAGGCATTTTCTATGATGTTTGATACTCCTACCGAAGCAGGCACAGCAATATAAAGCGCCAGCGCAAAAATCGCAAATTTCACCGAAAGTTTCAGAAGTTTTTCCTTTTTAACGAACAGATACGTGATACCCAACCCGCATGCCAACGGTATCAAGAATCTGAAGGAAGCATATCCGACCAGGGCAAGGAGATATTTTTCCAGATATATCGCGCATAAAACAATAAGAAAATATCCGCTTAAATCCGCAAGTTTCTCCGCTATGGGTGTTGCCACATCCCCGGGTATCAAAGTGATTGCAGCCGAGCTTGACATTGCGGCACCCGTAAGCTTCAACACGTCCTCTTTTTTCTCATCCAGCACTGCCACCGATTTAGCGTGTGTCTCTGTGGCAGTAGACCACTTTGTGACTACAGTTGCGGACAAGAGTCCCAGGATCAAAAGAATTGCAGTGATTATGATCTCTTTTCTGTACTTTTCCATAAATCCTCCCTCTGATTTAAATCAAATACGGCATTTTAGTTTTCCTGCACTTGAATTTCAACACCTGTTAATTCTTTATATCAATGCTTATTATTTTTTCTCCCGGACTCCACCAGTTCCTTTTCGAAAGCCTCAGGGTTCTTTAAATAATAATCCTGATGATACTCTTCCGCCTCGTAAAAAGACTTAAAAGCCTCCAGCGAAACTGCGGGGTTCTTTCCCGTATCCTCTTTAAGTTTATTTAGAGCGTCTGACGTGATAAGCCTTTCCTCCTCAGAAGTGTAATATACCGCCAGAGTATAGGAATGACCTCTGTCGATAAACTGTCCTCCATCGTCAAAGGGATCCACATTTTTTAAATATATGTCCAGCAGATTCTCAAATCTTACCTTCTCATCGTCATATTCCACCGCAATGGTCTCACGGTGTCCGGTCCTTTGGTGTTTCACATCTTCGTATGAGGGATTTACTTCATCTCCTCCGCTGTAACCGCTTGTTACCTTTGAAGCCCCGTATATCTTAAAGATGGGAGTTACACACCAAAAACATCCTCCGGCGAAATAAGCTGTTTTTTTCATAATACAGATACAGTTCCTTTCAGCAAAAAATAACTTAATTACTATATTTTATCGCATTTTCACTTAATATGCCACAATTTATCACATCATACGGTGACAATATATTGTCATACTTTATTTTTTTGTCAGACATTTGATACATTTGTTTATGTAATTGTGATTACGAATAATTTTTACGCAAAACCAACCAGTTTATGCGCAATAGTCTTGATTTAATCCAATTCCAATCTATATAATAGAGAAACACAGAAACTAACGGAGGTATCGATATGCATTTCAAGAAAATCAGCACTAAACTTTTAGTTCTAACTCTCCCTCTTATCGTTTTGGCACTGGTACTTCTAACTGTGATCAGTACCAGACAGAGCCGGGTGATCATCACAGAAAAAACGAATGATCTGATCGACACACATCTGAATCTGGCAGATGCCAGCATCACAGAACAGTTTACCCAGATCATTTCGGCAGCTACAAGTTTGTCGGAGACGATCGGCGTTTCCCATGATGTTCTGACACAGACCAATTATGAAGAGCTTCTCTATTCCCTCCTCGAGAAGAACTCCATAGCAGTCGGAAACGGAGTCTGGCTTGAGCCCTACGTATTTGATTCCGCAGAAAAATACTTTGGCCCCTATGTCTACAGAGGTGACGGCGGAAAGCTCATACTCACCTATGAGTACAGCAATGCGGAATATGACTACTTAAGCCGTCCCTACTATACTATCTCCCAGGGACTGACAGAACCGGTACTTACCGATCCATATTTTGATGAAGGCCTCGGAACCTCCCTCTCAACATGTTCCGTTGCCATCTACGATTACAAGACAAAGGAATACATCGGATGTGCTTCAGTCGGTATTTCCCTCCAAACCGTTACCGACATCATAAACAACATCCATGTAGGTGAGACAGGAAGCGCGATTCTCCTTACCGGAAGCGGCAGCTACATAGCAGGTGTAGATGTTGAAAAGGTTTCAGCAGGTCTTGGAATTTTGGATGAGGATAATCCTTCTCTGGTTGCAGCCGGACAAGAGATTTTGGCAAACGATTCCGGTGAAACTTTCTACATTGAGAACGGCAATAGGATCAACCTTTATTACACCACAATGGACGTTGGTGAAAAGCTTGTGATCAGACTCCCTCTCGACGAGATAAACAAAGCCGTAGATAAACTCAGAATGCAGATGATTTTGGTATGTATCTTTTTTGTAGTTCTTACTACGCTGGTGATCTTCCTCACTGTAAGCAGCATAGCAAGTGGCATAAAGAAGGTACAGGACTTTTCAGGAAAGCTGGCAGGCGGCGACTTTTCCGTTGATACATTGAAGGTTAAAGGAAAAGATGAAGTTGCAAACATGAGTGAAGCCATGAATACCATGTATACCAACAACAAAGATATCATCCTGCAGATTGCAAACAACTCAAAAGACATCGGCGAGTCCAGCAATAAACTCTCAGAGGCATCAAAGGATCTGAGACAGAAATTTGCAGAAATTGAGAAGTACATGGGTGAAGTTAACGAATCCATGCTCTCAACAAGTGCAGCAACAGAGGAAGTTAACGCCTCTACAGAAGAGGTTCGTTCAAACGTAAATCTCCTGGCAGCTGAGACAGACGACAACATGTCCATGGCACAGGGCATCCGTGAAAAAGCCGCAAAGATCGAGGCAAATTGTAAAGTATCCTCAGAATCCGCTCGCAAGCTTTCACAGGAATTTGAAAAGAGCCTTGGCGTGAGTATAAAAGACGCAGAAGTGGTATCAAACATCAGCGAGCTGGCGGATGTTATTTCAAATATTGCAGAGCAGATCAATCTCCTCTCACTCAATGCTTCCATTGAGGCTGCAAGAGCAGGCGAGGCCGGACGTGGATTTGCAGTTGTTGCTTCCGAGATCGGTAACCTCGCAGGAAGCACCACAGAAGCTGTCACAAAGATTCAGGAGACAATCGACCAGGTTCAGGATGCATTCACAAAACTTATAGGTGATGCACAGAAGCTCCTCGGTTTCCTCCAGGGAACAGTCAGCGACGACTACGCAAACTTTGTGGATGTTGCAAATCAGTACGGTGCAGATGCAGGATCCTTTGAATCATCTGCTGAAAAGATCAGCCAGATGTCCCAGGATATCAACCATATCATGGGCGAAGTTTCCATGGCAATCCAGAATATTGCAGAGGCAACTCAAGTTACTTCAGAGACAAGTGCACACATCTTAAGTAACATCGAGGTTGTGGGAGAAAATGTCAAATCCGTTGATCACATGGCAGAGACACAAAACACTATCTCCGGTGACCTGGACAAAGTTGTAAGTAACTTCAAGTTCTGATCTTCACAGAATTGTCATATTAAATAAAAAAGCACCGGCCCTCATCCGTAGCAAACAGCTTACGGGATGTGGGCCGGTTTTATTAACAAAAAAAGTTATCAAGTTGAATATGCTTTAATCCAAAGCTTCCTTTTTGGGAACCTGAACCTTGGCTTCAAAGCTGTCAAACATCCTGTCAACGGTCTCCTTGTCAGGCTTTTTGGTGCACAGGCTGACGAGAGGAACGATGACCAAACCTCCGACCATAGCTACCACACCGGAGTTAATGGAACTCTTGAATATATATCCGAGTACCGGACCCCAGGAAGCCACGTTTATTCCTCCGAGAGTCACTATGAGCTGAAGGATTGCGATACCGCATCCCCATACATAGCATACTGCCACAGATGCCTTTGTAACGCCCTTCCAATACAGGCCATAGAGGAAAGGAGCCAGGAATGCTCCCGCCAAAGCTCCCCATGAAACACCCATCATCTGAGCGATAAATGTAAGACCCGGGAAAGAATCCTTTACAATTGCAATAACTGCTGAAACAACGATAAAGAACACTATGAAGATCCTCATAATACCAACCTGTCTCTTTTCACTCATCTCCTTTTTGGATACGGGCTTTATAACATCAAGAGTAAATGTGGAGCTTGATGTAAGCACAAGTGAAGACAGAGTTGACATGGATGCCGAAAGCACCAGCACGATCACGATCGCTATGATAGCTGAGGGAAGTGTTGAAAGCATGGTGGGCACGATCGTATCAAACAAAGGCTTTCCTGTTGCCTCGTTATATTTGATGCTGTCTGCATAAAGTCTTCCGAAACCTCCCAGGAAATAACATCCGCCTGCAACGATAATGGCAAAGAATGTGGAGATTATGGTTCCTTTGTGAATATCCTTTTCACTCTTGATGGCATAGAATTTACCTACCATCTGAGGAAGTCCCCAGGTACCGAGACTGGTTAAAATAACAACGAACAAAAGCGCCATGGGGTCAGGACCAAAGAAAGATGAATATGCTCCTCCTGCCCAGCCTTCCGCAGGTACCTCAGAGAGAGACTGCATAGCTGTTATAAGTCCTCCGTTATCCTTTAAAACCGCAGCGATAACAGCACATATACCAAAGAGCATAATAATACCCTGAATGAAATCATTTATGGCTGTGGCCATGTATCCGCCAAAAATAACATAGATTCCGGTGAGAACCGCCATCACAACGATAACTACCCAGTAGGGAATCTCAAACACAAGTCCGAACAGACTGGATAAACCGTTATATAAAGAAGCTGTGTAAGGGATCAGAAATACAAATACTATGATGGATGCGATCACCTTCAAAGCCTTTGAATCAAATCTCTTTCCAAAATAATCAGGCATGGTCTTTGCATCAAGATCCTGAGTCATGATTCGCGTTCTTCTGCCCAGGATATTCCATGCAAGAAGTGAACCGATAAAAGCATTTCCGAGACCGGCCCAAGTGGATGATACACCATAGAGCCATCCGAACTGGCCTGCATAACCTACAAAGATTACCGCTGAAAAATAGCTTGTACCAAAGGCAAATGCCGTAAGCCACGGGCCAACGCTTCTGCCGCCAAGTACGAAACCCGATACATCAGTTGCGTGTTTTCTGGTATAAAAACCTACGCCGATCATAACGGCAAAGAAAACCACCAACAAAACCGAGCACATAAATACTGTCATTGTCATACCCTCCAAGTTTGTGCATTTTACATTTCACGTTAAAGCGTTACGCTTTAACGCACTAAAGGTAGTTTCCCATATTTTTCTGCCTATGTCAAGAAGTATTTGTCTATAACTGTCTTAAGAAAGCGGAACAATTCCCTATAAAAACGTGCGCCGCTAGGCGCACGACAAAAAACCCATCACCTCAAACGGTAATGGGTAAAATATCAACGCTTCTTTCCGTAGTAAAAGACTCCGATTATTCCGGGACCGGCATGACACCCGCAGATGGCTCCGAGATAATTTACGAAAACATTTTTAAGGCCAAGCTCACTTTTTAAGATTTCCGCAAGCTCCATTGCCTCATCCTCACAGTCGCCATGTCCGACAAAATACGGCAGTTCTGTGGAAACCATATTTTCTTTCACGATCTCCACCACTCTCCTGATAGAAGCCTTTCGGCCTCTCACTTTTCCAAGGGGCTCCATAAGTCCTTCGTCATTCACATGCATCATGGGTTTAATACCAAGCATACTTCCGATAACAGCTGAACTCTTTGTAGCCCTTCCCCCTCGCATGATATGCATCAGATCCGTAACGGTAAATGTATGTGCCAGATGAGGAACCAGGTTTCTGACATATGCTGCATTATCCTCAAGGCTTAATCCTTCTTCTTTTTTCTTTGCAGCCATATAAACTGCAAAGCCTTCGCCCAGGGAAGCTGCCAAAGTATCCACTATCTCTATTTTCCTGTCGGGATATTTTTCCAAAAGATCCTCAGCCGCCAGTCTTCCGCTGTTCTGCGTTCCGCTCATGGGGCTTGAAAAAGCAACGTATAAAATATCCTTTCCCGATGCCAATATGGGCTCCATGGCCTCTGTAAATGCCTGGGTATTTACCTGTGACGTGGTCGGAAGTTTCTTGTTTCTCATGCTGTCATACATGTCCTTAAAAGATAACTCTCTGCCATCCAGATAATTTTCGTACTCTTTTCCATCCAGTATCACATGAAGTCTTACGACCTCTAAATTAAAGTTGTCAGCCATCTCCTGCGTCAGATCACAGGTAGATTCTGTAAGTATTACATAATCTGTCATTAAATCCCTCTCCCATGTTCACACCAAAAAGACTGTGAAAAATGTATCTTCCAAAGGTAAGATCACCTGATCTTAATCAGTCTTATGGCATGTAGTTTTAATTACTACATGATTATATATGAACCTTGCCCTCTTTGTAAACCTTTATCAACCGTAAAATGAACAAAAGACCTCCAATTGTAAACAGGAACAGGTAATTACCATGTCCGGATGCTCCTGATGTAAGCCCCGTCACCCGCTTGATCCTTAAAAGGCTTTGTCATACAAAAAAAATCCCGTGGGACCCTCAGATCCCACGGGAGACTGTTTTATTTTTTATTAAATATTGCTTCTGTCGTCAAATTTGAAGAGAACATTTTTGTATACATGATACAAATGGATTGAAAGTCCCACCAAAAGTGCTACCATCATGATCCACCAAAACTGTATACCCTTTTCTCCGGAACGGGGAAGTGAACGGGTTACAGGTACTGTCTCATCTTCGATAACAGTCACTTTATAGCTGTCACCCGTCTCTTTGATATTTGCAGCTACGGGGATTATCTCATCCTCTATAACGGTTATCTCACCGCTTGCTTCATCAGGTGAAGAAGTTGTAGGTGCATATTCATCTGTGATGGACTGTGTATTATTAATAGCTCTTGCTGAAAAAACAATGCCAGTATTTAAAGCAAAAGCGAAAACCAAACCTGCCGTTACAATTCCAAATATCTTAAACGCTCTTTTTTTATTCATAAGCCTTCCCTCTGATCTTTACCGATAAGTCTGTAGTTACATTTATAATAGAAAATTAAGATATCCTTTGTTTTATATTCTATTTATCGGCTCAATCGATAAAACCTTAAGACTTATAAAAATATTTTTTCACCGGATCAACCCACATCCTCATTTAAAGGTCTCATCAATAGTTCGGGATTCTCCAATAATCTTTTGAATAGTTTTATGCTTCTGCCATAATAAAAACCGTCCGAAATACGTTCATCGATAGTCATAGAAATCTCCAGATACCTTCTCATGCTAAAGTTTCCGTGCTTGTCAAAGAATGGTCTGGTGCTCTTCTGGCCTACGACGATAAATATGGAATTGGTGCCCCAGTTCATCAGATGATGATATCCGATGTTCATTCCGATGGAACCAAGATTCGACAATACTACCGTACATTGATACGGGTCCGTTGCTATTACCGACTGTGGCATAAAACCATGTTTGTCCGCCCATCTCGCCAGTGCTCCGATCAAATGTTTAAAGGGAAGCTTCTGAATGAAATTCATGCTTTCCGTGGATTCATCATCATGATTTTTGCAAAAAAGGATCTGCTCGTTTACCTTGTCCCTGATATTTACCAGGGTATCCGTCGATTCTCCAACGATCCTTGCAAGACTCTCTTCGCCTTCATCGGAAAATGTCTTTTTTACCGTAAAAGCAGCTGTTACCTCATTTCGCTGATATACATTATTATTTGCAATAAAGCGGTTCATCTGCGGCCGCAATGTAACTGTCTTTAATATGGCCGCTATGATCACCTGAAATATCGTATAATTTACATCCGAATCGTTGTCAGCATTCAGTTCTTTGATAAACTTCTCCGTGTTCTCCAGATTGACCTTGATCGTCATATACGCCTCATTGTCGCATCTGTTTGGATACATGAGCGGCATTATATAATGCATGGCGTCGATATCCCTGATAAGCTTGCCGTCTCTGCGGTCACCCCATCTTCTCATGGCCGTTCTACCTTTCAATTATTGCCTGCTGCCGGCAGACTTTAGTTCTTTTTTTTATATCTCAAATCTCTGTAAAACCACAGCAAGCTGTATTTAATATAAAAAACCCTTGGATTTTTCATAAAAAGAACCAGATAACTTTTTTGTTCATCATCCATAAACCTGCCATACTCCGGATTTTCCATAAATCCCGGAAACTCCTTTAGCATAGTGGTCCTCATCTGTGATATAAATGAGAACTTTTTACCGCGTCTGATCCTCATATATGAAAACAAAGTATTTACCAGATATGTCTGAGTAAACAGACTCTCTATCTCTGTTTTGTATTTTTCAAAAAAGCCTCTTTTTTTAAGTTCATCCAGCATCATGGTGCCTGCAGTTAGTCTGTCGGCGCAGCGCTCTTTAGTGATGGTGTGAACTGTCGATGAATCGTGCTGATAATAAAAATACATGGGCTCTCTGACATACTCAAAATGCTTAAAATACATAGCCCACACAGGTCCGGCGCAATTATCCTCATAAAATATATTTTCGGGAAATGACAGGTTGTTGTCTTTTATCAGTGATGCCCTGTAAACTTTCATGACCATGCTGCCGTTGTTTTTTAAAAACTTATGGCGCTTTTCATCGGTCAATACTCCGACCTGTTCATCGGTAATATCATGTATCTCGCGCGTGATGTTAAAAGTATGCTCTCCCACTACGGTATATCCGCAGCCCACCACATCAGCGCCGGTCTCTTCGCCTTTTTTAACGAGTTTTTCGTAATAATCAGCGGTGATCCAGTCATCGGAATCGATAAAGCCTATCCACTCACCCGTGGCTTCCTTTATTCCCTCATTCCTGGCACCACCCTGATGGCGGTTTACGGGCAGATCTACTACCCGGAACTTTTCGGGGTATTTTCCCTCGTACTGCCTCAAAATGCTAATCGAAGCATCCGTTGAAGCATCATTTACGGCGATGATCTCGTAATCGCTTATGGTCTGAGCCACCAGCGAGTCTAGACAAAAATTCAGTTTTCCATCTCCCGCCATATTGTAAACGGGAACAATTATAGACAGTTTCATCTATCTCTTACTCTCAAACTTTACTGTATGAATTGACTTATCTTCATAAGAATCCATAAAATCTCGTCCTAAACGTTCCTTCTCTTTTGCAAAATGTATATTATCCAGTTCCGTAAAAATCGAAACTACTTTATCAAATATATTTAACCCGAAGAAATCTAACATCTCCATAGGCACAGTTCGATCAATGCATGGAACATCCGGGAAACAAATGCTATAGTCCAACATATCTCTCGGATGCTGTTTAAGAATAACATTGTAATTCTGCTCACTATACTTTTGAATCAAATCCCCAAAGAGTTTTTCCCGCATTTTCAAATCTTTACAAAGGGGCTCTGTAAGTATTACCACTGTTTTTCCTTTTTTGTTTTCGAGGATTTCTCTAATACTTTCCCGTTTACGAACAAATACTCTTAACAGTAACTCTTTTTCTTCATTTGTAAGCCTTTTATATAACAGTTCTCGGGATAATTCAATGCGATATGGGCATGGATATTCCAATACGCTATTGTCATTAACTTCCATATCCAAACAGTATTTACCATAACCATTCTGCACAAAAATGAGATTTAAATACTTTGACAAAAAAGTTTTAATTCCAAAATGCGGAGAATTATCAAATCGTGCCGCATCACATGAACGCAATGTATTTAAACCATCCTCTATTGCATGATAATGAATATGTTTATAATTCAAATAATATCCTATTGGATCTGAATCACAAAAAACATTGATTTCATCATACTTTTTCAAGTTTTCAGGAATATATTTTTCTTCAAACCTGCCAAGTTTTTTTGTGTAAATAATTCTGTTTACCAAGGCCTTTATAAATGATTTTTCAGGTACTTTATACTTTTCCAAATCCTTAAAAGAATCTGGTGATTTTTCATCATATCTAACCACATTTTCAAAATAACCTGATTCCTTCAACCTATCTCCGAAATTTTCAAAATCGGTAGACATAGTGCTTAAATAAACAGTTGCATAACCCTGTTCTTTACTGTCTTTCGCAAACTCTTTCAGCATTGATATGTATACATGATAATAGGTATGACATACGTATAGTGTTTTCTTCATAAATATCCTCATTCTGCTAAACTAAGCAATAACTTAGCTATTCGATTACTTCCTTTACCATCTATATATCCCCTGTTTCTCTTTATCTCTTTATCAATCTCTGCCTGTTCTTTTTTCTGGAATTTAGCAAAACAGTCCAATATATTAGCGATAGTTTTATCTCTATCACACCTGACATCACCTGCAAATGTACAGCAATTGTGTTTTTCTAACCTTTCTCCCAAAAAGGTCTGATCTTCAGAAAAAGAAAAAACAACGAAATTTGTTCCACAAGCCATCAATTCATATACCGTCGTACCACCTGCTGTCACAGCAAATTTGCTAAGTTGCATCAACTCTGACATATTTTTCACATCATACTTCAACTCTATCCTGGGATTGTTGGAACATATCTCCTGCAATTCTTCATAATCATCATTAAGTCTGCCAACAACAACACATACGTTTGTATTAATATACACTTCATCATTTATTATACTGAACAAAATATCTCTTGTAACATGATATCTGTCCGTTCCGCCTGTTGTTATCATCAAATCATACAGTTTATCTCTATTAGAATTAATACTTGCAAATTCTATTCTTAACGGCGTATATTTTAATCCTGCAAAAACCTTCACATCCGTATTTTCGTATAACTTCTTTAATAATTCATCTCCATCCCACTCAGAATAATGTAATGTTGCATCAACTTTATACCTTTTATTACAAATATCATCCAGATAAAACACCCTTATACACTTCGATAATTCTTCAAAGAAATACTCATTAACCAAATATGAATCTACAACCAGATAATCCGCTTTTAACTCAGCTATCGTATTAATCAATTCATTGATGTTTACACTCCAATCATCCCACTGAAGATCAAGTTTAATTACCTTAAAGCCGGCATCAACCATTGGTTTGATATAACTGTCCTTTGCCACACAAAAAACACATTCTATTCCTTCTTTGGAACATTCTTTTGCAATAGAAATACATCTATACATGTGACCTAACGCAATTTTTCCATTCGCGTCCACTCTAAATACAATTATCCTATTTGTTTTTTCAGACATAAATCTCGCTCCACTCTCTAATAATTGATGCTATGTAATCCATGTCATCCTCATTATATCTTTGATCGCACGGAATGGTTATTATTCTTTTCGATAAGTACTCTAAATCTGGATTCTCCTTTTTGCTTCCAAGCCTCCAATGAACGTTACAGTAAATATTTTTGCTTATCAAATATTCCAAAAGATTATCCCTATCTGTTGCAAACAGAACCATACCAAACGGAAGAAAGCCATTTACTCTTTTGTCAGGCAATTCAATTCCTTCACATAGTCCCAGCTTGTTATAAAGACGATCATAATTCTTGATTCGTTTTTCTATTATTTCCTCAACCGAAGTATTACTAAGATAGTTGTAACTCCATTCAGACATAGGATATATTTTATAATCTGAAAACAATTCCTCTATAGATTGCTTATAGTATCCCATATACACATTTTTTAACGCTTTATCCTGACATTCCCCGTCTATATATTCCCGCTTGAGGTTTTGAACCATTAAATACAAATTCGTATAGTTACTTACAGAATTACTGTTTACTTTCATAGGTAATGCATGTTCTTTTGAATATAAAAAACCTCCGTCAGGAATAGGAAACCATTTTCGTAAACTTCCTAAAACATAACTTCCAAACCCAATACCCTCTTTGCTCTCTGAAAGAAGTGAAAGCGTTATGTCCTCAACGACTATAATTCCACGTGTTTTCCATTTTCTCAATGTTGCTATAATTTCCGAACTTAGAGGTCGTCCAAAATAATGACAAATATATACGCTGCATTTTTCTTCTATAAATTTCTCTATTCCTTCGATCGAATATTCAAAATCCTTACTTACACTATATTCAGCGACTTCAACACCTGCTCTTAAAATAGCATCCTTAACAGTCTGACATACATAATCAGGTATAATTGCTTTTCTAAATCCTTGTTTTTTCAAATATACATATAATTCTTCAATTGCATTTCTTCCGCTCTGATAAAAATTTATTTGGTACTTGTCCTTTATACCTTTCATAAAAGGCAATTCAATTATATTTTCTTTTTCTGGAATTTTATACTTTAGTATATTATCCAATTCCAAAACGCTACCGTACTCCATTATAAATGCTCCAATTATCCCAGATTCTTAATCACTATTTCTGAATATTTCATTGCTATTACTCCTTCAGCATAATCATTCGAAAAAGTATTGACCTCACCATTGGCATTTTTTGCTATGAACTTCATAAAATCGATTCCACATTCATAAGCATGCGGATATCCACCACCGAATCTTGGATTTATCTCAAGAATATAATACCTTCCGTTTTCTTCCAATACGTCTACATCTATTGGACCAATCAAATTCATTTCTTTTACTGCTTTTATCACCAGAGCTTCTATTTTTTCATCTTTTATTGAAAGCGATTTTTCAGTTTCTCCGGCCCTCATTCTGAGTTTTTCTTTGCAAAAAACCGAAACTACATTTCGACTGATCATATCAACATATATGTCAACGCCATATTCTTTTCCTTCAATGCCAGGCTGAACAATAAACTCATCCGAATACTCCTCTGCAATTGCTTTTAGCATTTGCTTACTATGTACTTTGAATGTGTTCACACTACCCGCTCCATATCTGGGTTTAACATAAAACGAATTGACGTCATTTTCTTTTTTCAGATATTCCTCGACTGTGTATGAATCAACTGCCAATATGTTCTTTTCGTTCAATTTCCTGCTCAGAGAATATTTGTCTTTGCATAAAGCTACGTTAGAATAATCTGATATAATAGGTAGAATATTCCTTTCAATGAATATCTGCTTATTCTTTGCTATCAAAAGAAGCTCATCCTCATGCAACGGAAGCAGCACCTTTATCTTCTCTTTTTCACATATTTCCAATATCACATCCAGATAATTATAATCGGTCATTTTGGGAACCAGATATGAAGCATCCGCCATTAACAACGCCGGTGCCTGTTCGCTGATGTCAGTACAAACAACCTTTTTATACTCGTTTGATTTTTTAAAATATTCGACCAGCTTACATCTGGTACCACAACTAAGAATAAGAATATTCACTTATGCTTCTCCATTTTAATCTATATAATTCCATTTCATTGCTGTTCCTTTTTTTAAATCACAGGCAGACTTTCTTCCAAGTATTTCATCGTAATACTTCGTGTGTAATCCATAGCCAGGACGAATGGATTTGATGTTTTCCGGTGAAAAAATATCCCCTTTTTTTATATCTTTTGACACATACAAAGATCTGGATCTACCTCGACTGTTCCTCTGCTTATCTGTTAATTCATATCTGACAGTTCCCAATGCTTGTTCAACATTTCGTATTGAATTCACCATTTCTCTATATTCTTCTGGCTCCATAGAAAAAGAACCGTCCGGGCCACCGTCTTCTCGTTTTAGCGTCAAATGCTTTTCAATAACGCATGCTCCCAACGCCACTGCAGCTACGTCTACAGTATCCCCCATCGAATGGTCCGATAATCCAACCACACAATCAAATGTTTCTCGCATATTGGTAATAGTTCTTAAATTCATTTCACTATATGGAGTCGGATACTCTGAAACACACTTCAACAGAATAACATTATCATTTCCGTTATCTCTGCATGTCTTAAGAGCCAGGTCGATATCTGCAATTTCAGCAATTCCGGTAGAAATAATGATTGGTTTTCCTGTCTTAGCAACTTTTCTGATTAATGGAATATCCGTAATTTCAAATGATGCAATTTTATACGCAGGCGTATTTAATTCTTCTAAAAAGTCCACCGCCGTTAAGTCAAATGGCGATGAAAAACAAGTCAAACCAATTTCTTTTGCATATTCAAACAATCCTTTATGCCATTCCCATGGAGTATATGCTTCTTTATACAAATCGTATAGGTTCATACCTTCCCACGGGCTCCCCTTTGTTGCCATAAACTCTTCACCCCTGCAATCCAGTGTGATTGTATCCGGCCTATATGTCTGAAGTTTAATAGCATCTGCACCTGATTGTTTTGCTGCCAGCATGATTTTTTTTGCTCGTTCATAATCCATCAAGTGATTCGCAGACATTTCAGCTATCGTAAATACGGGCTTGCTCGCTCCTATTTGATGATTATCAATAACTATACACTTGTTCATTCTTGCTTCTCCAATAATAATATTTTATTTCATAATTTCGCGGATGTATCTAACCTTTATTTCAGCCATCTTCCAATCTGTTTCGTTATCTATATCCTGAACTTCATACTCAGAGCATTCAATAGGAAATACCTTTCCTTTTACACCTTTATTCTGAATATACGATTCCACACTGTAAAAATAAAACTGACCAGCGTCGTGAAAAATTTTTTCCAGGTCTTGGGATCTTGAGTTACTATATTCTTCCCATTTGTACTTAAGGTAACCATCTTCATCCAAGACATACCCACGTTGTGGAGGAAAAGAAAACTGAACAACCGGAAGTACTTCAGCATAATTTCCACTTTCAATAATATTCATAGCTTCAATCAGCTTTTGTGAAGTAATAAAAGGATTCGTCGGGTAAAGGCATGCCATGTACTCAAAATTCATCCCTCTTTTTTCATATTCTTCCAAAACCTCCAACAATACGTCATTTGTCGTGGCGAAATCATTGCTGGTCTTTTCGCTTCTCATAAACGGCACCTTTGCGCCGTATTTTCTCGCGATCTCGGCGATCTCTTCGTCATCCGTAGACACCATGACCTCGTCGAACACACCGGATGAAATTGCAGCCTCTATGGAATAAGCTATTATGGGTTTTCCCAAAAAATCCTTGATATTCTTTCTCGGAATTCTCTTACTGCCGCCCCTGGCGGTTATAATTGCTATCGCGCTCATATGCACCTCTTAAATAAAAATCTCTTGTTAGTTTAGCATAACAAAGAAAAAAAGTATATTGACAATCAACTATTTGAAAAATATAAGCAGCATGACCATGGCAAAGCCCGCAACAAAAGATAAAGCGCCCTTGTCATTGTCATCCGATGTAGCGATCTGCGGGATCTCTTCAATGGTGGTATAGATCAAGGCACCCCCGGCAAGAGCCATTATAAACGGCAAAACTTCAGGAAACAGCACTATCACTATGAGCGTAAATATTCCAAGCAGTGGAACCGGTACACCGGATATCACACCCATAAAAAACGACTTGCCCATCTCAGTTCCCTTTTCCCTGATGGGCAATGCCACAAAGATAGCCTCCGGGAAGTTTTGAATTGCGATGGTCACTGCCAGCACAAATGCCGTCGAAGCCGATATCCAGTCAGTCTTCATAAAAAAGCCTGCATATATAGATCCCAGAGCGATCCCTTCGGGCACGTGATGAATAACCTCTGTAAGCATCATTTTAATTTCAGGCCTGAGACGGCTTTTAGGTCCCTCCGTATAATCGGAATATGCATGAGTATGGGGGACAATACTGTCTAAAACATACTGAAATGCCACTCCGACACAAAAACAGATAAATACAGCGATTATCCCGTTTTTTCCATCTGTCGAAAGTCCTCTGACTGCCGGTTCGATCATTCCCCAGACTGAAATCGAAAACATGATTCCCGCACTGCAGCCTGTCAGTATCATACGTAGATTTTCCTGAATCCTGCCTGTTTTGGCATAAACCATGGCAGAACCCATCATCGTTCCGACGAGAGGTATCAGCATTCCAAAGATTATATCCGAATCCGACAGAGTATTGGAGCTGTCCAGATAGGAAATGAGGGAATGTAAACCTATAAATATGAGGATAGTTCCACCCATGATCTCTGAGCCTGATTTATATCTGACACCGAATAGATTTCCGATCTTTACGCCTAACATCGATATTATACAAGTGATGACTCCTATCATGATCACTGCAAAGAGAATATTGGGCATTTTTCCGGCATCGAGCACTTCCACCGGGATTGCCACAAAGGTAATTCCCACCGCCAGCGCATCAATGCTGGTTGCCACAGCCATCATGAACATGGTCTTTATATCAAAACCCGGTGTGACTTCTTCGTCCTCACCGAAAGCTTCCTTTATCATATTTCCGCCTATCAAAGATAATAATATGAAAGCCATCCAGGGTGCGATTATATTGATCCACTTTTCAAATCTCGAGCCGACCATGTATCCTATAAAAGGCATCAGCCCCTGAAACGATCCAAACCATATTCCGCATAACAGATACTCTTTTAAGGTTATTTTCTTCGCTGCGAGCCCCTTACAGATGGACACTGCAAAGGCATCCATGGCCAGGCCGACCGAAAGCAACAAAACTTCAAAAATACTCATTTTATATCTTCACACCTTTCCACAGTCTGTATACATAGGCCGTTTTTTCATTATCACTATTCTATACCATCAGACAAAAAAAAGACAGAACAAGTGTAAAAATACTCTCATTCTGTCTCATTGTTTTATTTTTCCGCCGGTCCTTAATTTTTAAGCATTTGTTTCTTCATTTGCAACCTCAAATGTAAAGAAGGACATTTTTTCATTGAGGTTCTCCGCCATATCTCTGAGTTCATTTGCGGCATTGCTGATAAGAGCAAATGTTGCATTAAGCTCTTCCATGGAAGCGTTTGTCTCCTGAGTGGAAGCAGCATTCTGCTGAGAAATAGCTGAAAGCTCGGAAATGATATCCGAAAAATCCACCTTTAAATTGTTGAGAAGCTTGATCTTGTCAGCGATTGTCTTTGTAGAATTGTCTACGCTGTTGACATTGAGTACCACCGCATCCATATCGCCCTTTGTGGATGTGAGCTGATTGTTCTGCTCCTTCATGCTCTCACCGAGCTGTTCTATGGTATCTACACTCTTCTTTGATTCCTTCACAAGCCTGTCAACGATCTTCTTTATGGTTTCTGCAGAATCCTTTGACTGTGTTGCAAGGGCTCCGATCTCAGACGCAACCACGGTAAATCCTTTACCGTACTCTCCGGCTCTTGCTGCCTCGATGGTAGCATTTAATGAGAGAAGGTTGGTCTGTTTTGCAATTGAGGTGATTATGTTGGAAGCCTCAGCGATATCCTGTACCGAATCATTGGTAAGACGGATCTGTGCATTGATGTCCTGCATCGAATTCATCACGTCTTCATTTTTCTCCATCAGGTTATTAAGTGTGTCAACCGTTCTCTGCGCACCTGAACGCATTTCGTTTGCAACTGCAGACAATTCTTCGATCTTTTCGGTGATGTCATCTATACTGTCGCCCATCTCATTTGTATTATTGACTGATGTTTCCACATTCTCTGCCTGTGAAACGGCGCCACGGCTGATATCTTCAACTGCATTTGTCACCTGCTCTGCCACACGTGAAGCTGATGCGGCTGAATTTGCAAGGCTTACGCCTGAGTCTGTGACATCAACTGAAAGTTTTTTTGCCACACTGATGACATCCTGCAATTTGTCGCGAACCTGCGCCGAGCTCTCAGCGATGACTCCCAGTTCGTCTGAACGCTTAAATGTACTGTCCTTAATATAGAAATCAAGTTCCCCGTTTTCAAGGTTATGCAGGCCACCGACAATATCACCGATCGCCTTGGAAGTCTTTGATATAAGGATCCTTGCTACAGCAAAATTAAACAGGAAAAATACCACAAATGTTCCTATAATGGCAAGACCTGCTTTTTTCAGGTTTCCTACGATTTCAGTGGTATCACGTCCCACAAAGATCATTCCTGCAACGGTACCGTCGGAGTTTCTGAGCGGCAGGTAATATGCATACCACTTTTGTCCTGCGATTTCCAGGTCTGTAGCCAGATACTCATTTCCGTTTACAAGAACCTCATTGACAACTGATTCTGATGCAGTGGTACCCTCCATACGCTCCCCTGTCTCGGGATCTGTCAAAGTTGTGATATATCTGGTATCACCGTAAAAAACCGTGTAATGCATTCCTGTCTGCTCGTGAAGTTCATCAAGCTGTTTTTGATAAACATCATGGATCATATTGGTACCTTTACGCAATACACCGTATTCTGTAACTGACCAGTCGCCGCCCCACTCATGAGAGATCTCATCTTCCATTAAGATCGCCGATGCGTGAAGACCTTCTTTAAAAGAAGTAAAATATGCTTTCTGTATATGGCTGTAACCTATTACCCCCACACAGGCTGCCATCAACAGAGCGAGCACCGAAGCCATAACAATAATTCTGCGGACCATGTTTCCACTTTTTCTTTTCATTGCTTTACCTTTCCGATTTACATCTACAATCCAAAACCATCCACAACATAAATTTTTACGCAAAAAAAAGCAAGGGGCTCATGCCTCTTGCACAAATAATCCAAATCTCTCGGATGCAACTGGCTGACATGTTAAAGTCCCTATAGCTTTGCGTCACAGGCTTTCACCTGCTTTGCCTATATTTAAACCAAAAGCGATTATAAGAGTGATTTATAAAAAATGCAAGCACTTTTTTCATTTTATTTTTTTCATATAGTTAGAGGCCGGAAAATATCGGATTGCATCTTTTATATTTCGGGTGTAAAATGACCGGTATGCAGTTTCAGACTTGGCACATTAAAATTTGTGCATAGAAAGGGTTATTTATGGATTTTAAGCATTTTCTTGGTCCCTCAAAGAACCAGACGATTTCTGATATCGTTTCAAATATAATTCTGGCTGCCATAGCTTTGTTTATCAACGGTTTTGGCGTATATCTCACCATGCAGGCAGGAATAGGCGCTTCCCCCTGGGATGTTTTTAACCTTGGTCTCTCAAAGACTTTCGGAATACTCTACGGAACCGCATCAATTTCGGTTTCGCTCACAATTTTGTTGATCGATATTTTAATGAAGGAACCCATAGGTATCGCAATGTTCATAGATGCCATCGTGGTAGGAAAATCCGTGGATTTCTTTAACTACATCGACCTTGTTCCCAAGTGCGAAAATACTTTTTCGGGAATGATCATGATGCTCATCGGACTGGTGATCTTAGGATATACTCAGTTTCTGTATATGAAAGCATCCCTCGGATGCGGACCCAGAGACACTCTCCTCATAGGTTTAAAGAAAAGACTTAAAAAGATACCCATCGGATTGGTGAGCATCGGCCTGTTAAGCACAGCCACTCTGATAGGTTTCATCCTGGGCGGTCCTGTCGGTATCGGAACAGTGATAAGCGCTCTGTGTCAGGGTCCCATCATGCAGCTAGCTTTTAAGAGCCTGTCATTTGATGCGACTCTGATCAATCATCAAAGCATCCCCGAATCAGTTAAAGTAATAGTACATAAGGCAGCTTAAATTTCCGTCAAGTAAAAAGGCTCTTCATGATACGTCATGAAAAGCCATAAAACAAATGCGGAAGATGGGACTTCTTCCATAGTTGGTTTCCTTAATGAAAAGGGCCGGACCATAGGGCCGACCCGATTTTACTTTAATTCAGCATTATTCTTTTTCAAAAAATCAATATCTGCACTGCCAGAACTGAGATTTAATCTCTACGACGATTTCTCCGTCCTTTTCAATCTTTTCGTCAAAATAAGCCTTAATCATATTCTTTTTTGACTCAAGGAATTTCTCCTGATCCTCAAAGGTTTCCATAAATCTGTTATAGAGTTCCTCAGAATCCGTATAATGCCAATTGTTCTGAAGGAGGACAGAATCCACTTTGTTGAAATACTTATTAAGCATCTCAAGATAAGCGTTACGCCCCTCTGTCTGCTCTGAGATTCTCTTTTCGATAAAGTCGGCCTTTAATCCAAGCTCTTCAAGGACTCCCTTAAAGAAAAGATTCCAATAGCTTACAGCAGCGCCGTTAAAACAGAATACTCCATCCTTGGCTACTACCTTGCTTGCCTTTTCAACAAGGGCCTCGGGATCCTTGAGCTCATAATTGATATAATGAGCGATTACCATAGAGTACTCTTTATCGGCATCAATCATTTCCCATGCGGTATCACCTTCAAGATCCTCAAACCGTAGACTTATTTCTACGCCCTTGGGAAGCTCATTCTTGTTTTCCGAAACAAATTCCGCAAAATTATCCGCCCAGCTTCCGTGTATGTCGTATCCGAAGATTTTGGTGTTCTTTGGAATATCCTTCCAATTGTTTCTCCAAAGCTTTGCAAATCCGCATCCAAGATCAAGCACTTTCTCGTTTTCTTTGATATTTAGCGATTTGAAAACCTTAACGTACCAGTCCTCTTCCTTGTCTGTGTGCTTTAAGGCATC
>JAILHH010000034.1 GCA_024695935.1 Acetatifactor sp. | reverse complement strand
TGGACTTACGATAACAGACTGTATTTCGGTGACGATAACGGAAACTTGTTTAGGTTTTACGATACTCCCGATGACCCAGACGTCTACAACGACAACGGCGCTCCTATTTATGCCGTATGGGAAACAAAGGATATAGACGGTGGAAGTTTCTTTAAGTACAAAACATTCAAGTATTTAGCGGTTCAATTAGCATCAGCGTTAAGAACATCGGTTAGGATTTCATATCTTAAAAAGGGCGTATGGACGCTGCTTAAGGAAGATAGCCTAACAGCTACTTACTTAATGTTTTCAAAGTTGGTCTTTTCTCGTTTCTCGTTCAGTTCAGACAATACGCCTCGAACAGTTTCCACGAAGATGCGAATTAAGAAGATTGACAAGGTACGTTTCAGATTTGAAAACGACACCGTTAATGAGCCTTTTGGTGTGTTTAATTACGCACTCGAATACACAGTTAACAGTGATATCAAGTAAAGGAGAAAGAAAATGCCTTATCCAAAAATTACAAGTGCTGATACAGCAGGCAAGGGCGTTGTCGGTTTACCCGATACCCCCGGCCTTACTGCTTATGAGTTACAAACAAAGTTCGAAGAGATTGTAAACGATGTAATTATTCCGAAATTCAATGAATTGTCAAATCTGCTTGATGCGGTTATTACAGACGGTTCGACAGTCGAGTTGTCGCCGGCGCTTCTTTCAACTGCTCTTGTTAAGGCAGGAGATAGTTTAGACGTTTTGGCAAACAAACTTAACGAGGCATACAGCGAAAAGATCATATCCGCATTGCAGGGAGTATTGCTTGACGGTGTAGACCTTGTTCCAGACCAAGCAGGAAAGGTTAATATCCCTCTTTCTGAGAGAATAGGAGAGATTTCCACAGGTGTTACAGGCGTCAGAGGTTCAGCAGAAAACACATACAGAACAGGAGCCGTGACAATTACCAAGGAAAACTTAGGACTGGGTGAAGCATCCGTCAGAGGCGTTGCATCTAATACTGCTGATAATGCAACGTATCTGATTCCGCTTAACGTTTTTAATACTCAGATAAACAGTGTGTTCTCTACGATGGCGCACAATTCAGCGAAAAACTTTGTTAAATACCCTTATAGCGAAACCACCAAGATTGTAAACGGTATCACATTTACAGACCTTGGAAACGGCAAAATCAGAGCCAACGGAACAGCAACAGAAGATTGCACGTTCACGCTTGGCTCTTTTACGTTAACACCCCACGCTTACTGGATAGCAGGATGCCCACAAGTAGGAGCAGGAAAGTGTGCTGTCACTGTTAACGGAGCAGAAAAGATTTCGGGTTCGGTAGCAGGAACAGTTATAACGTATTCCAACGAAACAACCGTGACTTTGGCTATCAAGGTTTATGCAGGCGCAACACTTAATAATGCCGAGTTTGAGCCGTACATCATCCTTATGCAGGACAACTTAAGAGAGTGGCGCCCTTATGCAATGACAAACTATGAACTCACCAAAAAAGCGCAGTCTGCAGAAACACAGTTAGGCGAGAACACTGCTGATATCGGAGCGCTTGAAGTAGAGGTTGGCGGAAACACAACGGCAATCGGCAATCTTAATACTGCTATTGGTAGCCTTAAGTTTGTCGCTTTAACCCAGGCACAGTACAACGCATTAGCCACGAAAGATGCAAACACTTTGTACTTCATAAAGGGGGCATAACCTATGGCGATTAGCGGTTCAATAACAAATGAAGGAGAATCCGTTAGTGTTTCTTATAGCGGTGGTATTCAATCGTACGCAATCCCCAAAAGCGGTGTTTACAAGTTTGATATCTACGGCGCCCAAGGCGGTTCTAAAGATGCGTATTCGGGTGGTGCAGGCGGACGTGCAATCGGATATAAATACCTAAAGCGTGGAACGGTTCTCTATATCGGGATAGGCGGACAAGGTTCACAGACCACAGGCGGATATAACGGTGGCGGAAGCGGTTCGGGTACGGGAAATCCCGATGGCGGAACACATGGCGTTGGTTGTGGCGGTGGTGGTGCTACTCACATAGCAACAGTTTCGGGAACGCTGTCCTCAATCGGATATACAAACTTTGTTACCAACCAAAAAGGACTGATCGTAGCCGGTGGTGGCGGTGGTATGGGTGGTTCAAACGGATGGTGGCCTCCTAACTATAATTTCTCACTTCATGGTTATAACGGCGGTGCCGGTGGTGGTACCAGTGGGGGAAACGTTACCGATAATTCAACTCATTGGGCAAACGGTGGTACACAAACAGGCGGTGGCGCAGGTAACACGGCAGGAACAGGAAGTTTCGGTCAAGGCGGTGCTAACGGCTTAGGACAAGGCGCAGGTGGAGGCGGTGGCTTCTTCGGTGGCGGTGGAGGTTACTGGATGGCAGGAGCCGGAGGAAGTGGATGGATAGGCGGTGTTCCTTCATTCGCATACAAAGGCACAACCTATTCACCGAGTATGAATACCGGGGTAAACGGCGGAAATGGTTCAGCCACAATCACCTTAATAAAAAAAGGTTTTCCCACAGTTTACCTTGGAAGTGTTCAGATAGATGAGTCACTTCTAGGAAATATTGAAATTGATGAAGTGTATTTAGGCAATACGCCTCTTGCATAAAGAAAGGAGAAAGAAAATGAAGCAGATTGCATCACAGGGCGTGAAGCCCATGAAAGAAGCCCCTACTTACATGTGTTCCACAACAGAGTTTGAGCAGGGAACAGACTTTGAGGACGGAACTAAGTTAATGGTGGTTAACGAGTCCAGTCATACGGTAGTTGGATATTACATGGCTTTTAACGGCTACTGGAACGAAATGTAGAAAGGAGTACTTATATGTTTAGTGCAGAAGCATTAGGCGCAGCTAAAAAATATGTTCAAGAGTCCTTGGATGGAGTCGGAGCTTTAAAGGGTGCGCCGTGTACGATCAAAAGCACAACACCTATTTCGGGTGGTACGAGGGTGACTTTTGGTTATACGTCAAACGGTGGCGTTGAAAGTGAAGCATCTATCAACGTTATGAACGGTGCTGATGGAGCAGACGGACAGGACGGAGCAGACGCAACCGATGCCCAGGTAGCGCAGGCCGTTGCAGATTATATGGATGAACATCCTGTTCCCGGTGGCGGTGGAAGTGGTGAGGCGGTTGACCTACTTGATGGAAAGAAAATTCTTTTTATCGGTGATTCTATTTGCTATGGCACAGGAACAAATGTATTACTAGGTGAACATCCTTATCCTTATTGGATAGGACAGTTACATCCCACGGCAACAATCGTCAATGATGGTATTGCCGGTGCAACAGTGGCTTATCAGGACCCGTCAGTGGGCGCATCAATCGCTCAGAGAATTATGGACGGTGTATATGATGCAGCCGCTTACGATGATGTTGACGTTGTTGTGGTTGAGGGTGGTATCAACGACCTTATGAGAAACAAGCCTATCGGTACAATCAAGACAGGTAACGAGAATATCCGTGAAAAGTATTACAAGACCAACATCAACACATTTGCCGGTGCTATGGAATACACGATGAAATACCTCACACAGAGGTTTTACAACAAGAGAATTGTCTTTATGACCGTTCACAGACTTACATCAGCCATTGCGCAGTGGAAACAGTGGGCTTATTGGGAATGCGCAAGCGAGGTTTGTGCAAAGTGGAGCGTTGAGTTTTTAGATCTTTATCATCTCATTCCCACAGAGCTTACAAACAGCGACCTGCATCCTAACGGACTTACTCACAAGAATTGGTATACGCCTATCATTGATGGCTTGCTCAATTCAAACATGCGGTCAAAGGGTTCGGCATCACATAAGTTTTACGGCAACCCTATTATCGGTATTTCACCTTTGATTTATCCGCCGACTTATACGACCAACACATACACCGTTGGCGATACATTCAGCCGTTCTAATTGGCGAGTTAACTCTGTCGGTGCAAATATGCAGAACGTTGCAGCGGTTACATCACAGATTACATGGGATTTATCAGACGTTCCCGTGGACGGAAATAACGTTCTTACAACCGCAGGATCATACTTTGTATGGGGTTCATGCACGATTGACGGAGAAATGTTTGACTGTTGTATTCCTATTACTGTTAACGCAAGCGAAGGCGGTGGCGGTGACGATAGCGGTGGTGGTGATGATACTCCTGCCGAGCTTACAGGCATCGGAGCAACAAAGACCAAGACAACCTATGAGGTTGGCGAAACGTTAAATACTAACGACATTACTGTAACAGGAACATACACCGACAACACGACCCAGGACCTTACATCACAGGCTACCATTGACACATCAAATGTGGATATGACGACAGCAGGAACCTATACAATCAACGTTTCTGTTGATGGTGGTTATACCGCAACAATTACCATTACGGTATCGGCAAGCGTTACACCGAGCGAATACGCATTTAACATCACCAAAACAGCCACAAACGATGGCGTAGATGTGGTGGAAATCAAGAATATCCGTTCATATTTAACTCCGAACACCGACAACACCGTGGATGTGGTTTATGAGTTATCGGCAGAAGATAGTAATGGCAACGCTTTAACGGGAAACGCGGGCGCACAGTACATTAAGAACAGAATGAAATCGCCCGATAAGTGGGCGGTTCCTACAACAGGACCTACAACATACTCGTTTACATTCAATCCCAGCGGAGTCACGGGAACGGATAATGATTACACCCTTAAATTGGCAGACGTGGGTGACGGAACAACCAATGGGGGCAACGTATACGACTTTAAGTGCAATATCACAGTCAATGGTGTAGCGGTTACACCTTAGTCTTAAACATGAAAGGAGAATAAACTATGAAGAATGTATTTACAAAGAAATGGCTTGAAGCCGCGCTTGTGAGGGCGATTCGAACAACGGCTCAGACCTTAGCGTCTCAGATTCCTGTCGGACTTGTTATCACACCTGTGATGGTTCAGAATGCTAATTGGTCTATTTTGACCATTATAATTGCCTCCCTCTTGACAGGACTGCTGGCAGGTTGTGTAGCGATGCTCACAGCATTGGCAGGACTTCCTGAGGTGGAAGAGTAAATAGTGCTAAGAAATTTTGAAGATGCGAATTAAAATTAAATCAAGGGGAAGCCAAGCATGGATTTAGATATCAAGGTAACGGAATTGAACGGCAAAATAAACTTGGTGGAGCAGAGAGTTGAGAAACTCGAAGATATGACTGCTACAATACAGAACTTAACGATCAGCGTGGAACGAATGTCTTTAAGTGTTGAAAACATGGTGAAAGAACAGTCGAAGTTTTCAGCACAGCAGGAGAAACTTTCAAAGCGATTACTGGAAGTGGAACAGGCACCATATAAAGACAAAGCATCACGCTACACAGAAATTACGAAGTATGTCTTAACACTTATTCTGGGTGGCCTAGTAGGTTACTTAATGAAGTCACTGTTAGGCATCTAAGGAAAGGGGAAATTTTATGAAAACAAACAAATGGCTTGTTGAGTATGCCAGGGCACAGATCGGCCTGCCTTATTGGTACGGCACGTTTGGACAGAAGAGCACATCGACTTTGCTGAAACAGAAGAAAGCACAGTACCCTTCAATGTACGGTTCCAACGATTACACAAAGCAGTTAGGCGTAAAGGTGCATGATTGCGTTGGACTGATTAAGGGTGCGTTATGGTGTGATACCACAACCGGCACGCCTAAATATGTATCGGCACAGGACAAATCCGCAGTAGGTATGTATATTGCTTCAAAGGAAAAGGGGAAGATTAAAACCTTCCCCAAAAAGTTAGGACAGCTTGTCTATAAAGCACACGATGCAAACGAGCCTTCAACCATTCATCACGTAGGTATCTTTGATGGTGTTGATACGGTTATTGAAGCAAAGGGGCACGCATACGGTGTTGTACGTACTCCGTTTAAACCTAGCGACTGGGATTTTTGGTCTCAGTGTCCGTATACTACGGCAGAGAGTACCGCAATTCCTTGCCCCGAAATTGTTTATTACAAGAAGTGCGCAAGTAACATTTCCTCGATTACTGATGCTCTTAAATCAATCGGGGAAAAAGATGTGTCACTTTCTCACAGAAGAAAAATCGCAGTTGCAAACGGCATTGTGAAGTCAGGCGTTTTGTATATTGGTACGGCATATCAGAACACTATGATGTTATCTTTGCTGAAAATCGGCAAGCTGATTAAAGCGTGAAAGGAGATAAGAAATGGCAGTAATCACAAGCCCTAATTACGCAGGTTCTCTTATTGGTGCGTTAAAAAGTGCTAAAAAGAAAAACACAGCAACACCTACGCAGAGCAAAACAGTGGTAGCATCGAACCCCAATAGCGGTTCGTTTTATGGTATTGGCCCGGCGCCTGACACGAGTTATCTCAAAGGCGCTTTGCCTGCTATAACCCCTGCAAAAGTTGCGCAGAGTAATTACACTCCCACAGTTCCTCAGAGCAATTCGTATGTAGCGAAGAACTTGGGCGTGACGTTGCCCACAAACAATATTGAAGATGAAACCGCACCTAATTCGGGCGGAAGTGGTGGAAGTGGCGGAACATCAAGAACCGCAGTTGCAGGAACAAGCGCAGTTGCAACACAGCCTACAAACGAATCATACGCAGATCAGTTATCGGGATTGCTTAAAGCATATCAAGATCAGCAGTCGGCACAGTTAAGGGCACAGCAGGAAGAACACGCAAGACTTGTTGAGCAGACATATCAGAATAACTTAAATCAGTTACGAAACGCTTACGACACACGTCTAAGCAGTTTAGCCAGTAATCTTGATAATGCTCTTAATTCTCTGCAGAGTGACTATGACACTAGCCAGGATAGCATCAACAAGAACGCAGAGAAAGCATTGCAGGAAGCATACATTCAGAACATGCTTTCTCAGAGAAACCTCAGACAGAATTTATCGGCGCTTGGTTACAGTGGTGGACTTGCTGAGAGTACTTTGGCAGGATTAGCAAACAACTACGGTAATTCACGTAACAGCATCAATACGCAGTTAGATACCGACCTTGCTTCTCTGAGGAACGCTTACGACAGGAACGTAGCAAACGCAAGAACATCTTATAACGATGCTTTGGCGAACGCTTCATCCGATTACAACAATTATCTGTCACAGATTGAGAGCGCAAGAAATAGCGGACTGTTGAACACTTACAGCAACCTCTATAACGCTTTGGCCTCACAGGATAACACCTATGCAAATGCGCTTACTTCTCTGATTTCAGATCAGATTGCACAGGACCAGGCACTTGCAAAGACCAACTACAATAACTACTTGAAGAATCAGGCAAAAGTAGTTTCTACAAATGGTAACGCAACACCCAGTGTATCGACAGCGAATACCGGGGCACAGTCCTACGGTTCGCTTAGCGATATTATAGCGTTATCAAAGCAGGCACAAAGTGCAGGTAATTCTATTGATGCTATAAGACAGGGGCTTAAAGCAAGCAATTATACAGAGGACGAGATCGCTTACATTCTTTCTCAGCTTTAAGGAGGAAACCTAATGAGAAAAGCAAACACTTACAAACAGCCTATAAGGATTGCCGAGCCTACCTCCACTTTGGCAGTCAAGAAGAAAGGGGGAACCGCAAAGGTTCCCTCTATTTCTGATTATACAGACGAGGACAAGAAAACAATAAAGGAATACGAGACTATTCCTTCTTACAACGCTGTTCAGCGTATATTTTCCAAAAATGCACGAGATGAATACAACAAGAAGCAGTCATTGTTGCCTAAATACACAGAGGCAAAGAACAAACAGATTGCCGACTTTGTTTCTAAACAGAACTTATCGGAAAACGAAATGCGTTTAGCATCCACTGTTGACGGTGGTACTATTATGGGTCAGGGCATGAGAAGCACACAGCCCAAAGTATATTCAGACTTCCTTAAGAAAGCCGAAAAGAACGGCATATCCGGGGATGATTTGAGAGAATACTTTAGCCGTGATGCTATGAATAAACTGTCCGATAGCGCAGAAAAACACGGTAAAAATCACGGTGTAGTGAGCACGCTTGAAAGCGCAGTTATCAATCCGATATTAAGCGGTGCACACCTTGTAGGTGAAACGGCAAACTATTTATCGGGCAAGCCACTCGGAAGCAAATCGGGTATAGATACTGCAGGTTCCTTAGTTGGTACTATGCGTGGTGGCACAAAGAAAGCGATCTCCGATAAGATCGAAAATCAGACCTTGGATAACATAGCGAACTTTGGTTACGATGTTGGAACTTCTCTTTTGGATATGGGTACCGCTATGCTTATGGGCGGTAGTTCTGGTGCTACAAGTGCACTCATGGGAATGAACGCATCATCAAGTAGTTTGTCCGAGGAAAAGGGAAAAGACACAACGGCAACACAGAAGTTATTAACTGCCGGTGGAAAAGGTGCTATTGAAGCCTTGACCGAAAAACTTCCCACAGATAACCTTTTTAAGTTGGCAAGCGGAGCCCTTGGAAAGCAGACCATTAAATCCCTTGCATTGAACGCACTTAAGCAAGCAGGAACAGAGGCAACAGAGGAAGCAGTTTCGGAGGTATCTGGAACACTTCTTGATCTTGTTGTGAACAAACATCAGAGTGATTTTGTGCAGGACTGGATTAGCCAAGTAGAAAGTGGAAAATCGCCCGAGGAAGCCATTAAAGGCGCACTCCTTAATGTTGGTAAGCAGACACTTGTTTCAGCCCTTGCAGGCGGTGTTTCGGGCGGAATTATGGGTGGTATCACAGGCGGTGTTGGTAATTTCAGAGCAAACAATGTTACTGAGGAAAATGCACCTATTGAAGAGACCGCACCTACTGAGGAACAGCCTAATAATATCCCAGTACTTGAACAGCCTAAAGTAGAACAGGCAAAGTCCGTTCCTCAGTTGGAGCAAGATGTGCAGGAACCTAATAGTACAGAAACAACAGATGAGTATGGACGAATAATTATTCCTTACGAAAAGAACGGCGCCAGAGGATTAAGTTTACTTGCCAAAACTCGAAAGCAAGCTATTGAAAACGGAAAGACTGTCAATATCTCAAATGATGTATTAGACAGTGCCGGAGATATGCTGAGTGGTGACGATAATACCATTAAAGACAACCTCAAGAAACTCAAAGCCCTGATAAAAGAGCAGATCGGAAGTAACGCCGAGGTTTCCATAAATGGCCACGATATCCAGGTGGTTTTCGATAGAACAGGACTAAGACATTCGCTATCTCCTAGTTCATCTACCCAGCATATCGGAGCGATGAAATTATTTGCAGATGTATTGGGCAATACAACGTATT
Organism: Acetatifactor sp.; assembly: GCA_024695935.1. Lineage (GTDB taxonomy): Bacteria > Bacillota > Clostridia > Lachnospirales > Lachnospiraceae > RGIG10340. The sequence goes on along the minus strand of JAILHH010000034.1, from coordinate 84,456 downwards.
CTTACAGTTCGCCTCATCATAACCATAGTAAAGCGAGTGTAAATGAACCTAACAGTTTGTGGGATTATTTTTATACTCCTATAAGTTTCGAAGGTGACGAGAATGAATATGGTGTAAAAATAACCATACGTAAAAGGAAGGATGGCGCACATGCGATTTATGGTGTTAAAACAGATGAGGCACCAACGGAGTTCCCGAGTCCTGCCGATACTCAGCAGGGGTCTCTCCTTTCTACCGTTGATGCCTCTAAGGACACCGTACCACAGCTTGCCGAAGAAATCAACCCTGCCTTAGAAGAGACAATCCCTACTGTTGACAATCAGATGGTTACTCCCGAGGATGCAGACCCCGATGCAATGGTTATTGAAGCGCTGAAAAACAGTCAGACCTTGCCTCCTACACAGCCTATTGAGAACGGACGTTCAAAGTCAACCGTTAACGGATTTAACACTGGGGCATCTTTAAGAGCATCAACAAGAGGCTATGGCGAAGATGTGGACGTGGAAGTGCAGAACATTGTTTCTCTGTTTAATGAGTACATCGAAACCAAAGATGCGAAGTTGTTAGACGAAATCCGCAGACAGGCCGACATTGTTGACAAGAAGCTCCACGGAAAAGAGAAGGCATACGGAAAGAAGTCAACCCTTCCTTACCAAGACGGACACTTCCCGGGCAGAGTTGAAACGCATATTAATAACATTTCAAACTCACTTATTCCCACGGAGATTAAGGGCGCAGAGGACAGAGTTAAAACATTAAGACAGTTTGTTGGTGACGACCTTGTAGACCAGTACACAAGGGCGCTTAACTCTGATGATTACGACAAGGCCATAACATTACAGAAAAAAATTCAAGAGCAGTCTATGAACAACTTCTCTGTTATGCGTGCTTTGGCGGACACCTACGATCAGCGTGTCAAGAACATGAAATTCGAGCAGGCTACACCTAAAGGAGAAGGAAAGTATACTTCACGTACTTACAGCAATACTTTTAGAAATAGCGAGATTTTCAAAGCATCCGAGGCATCTATGAAGTATGTTACTGATGAAGAGTATGAGAAACTTTATCAGACAAAAAAGATTACTGAAAAGAAGTCTTTGGAAAAGGCATCTGAGAACCTTGAAAAGAACAGATTCTATGAGGAACAGCGTATCAGAGACGGTGTTGACTTAAGCGGTGTTCAGCTTGACGAAGCAATGATGCTTCTCGAAGAAAAGGTTAACGATGCAGTTGAGACAAACGACTTTTCAAAGGTTACAGAATGGGGTCGGATCATTGCTGAAAAGGCAGGAAACGCAGCCAGATTTTTGCAGGCAATGGCGAAGTATTCAAGAACCGCAGTAGGTTCGATTATGAAAACGCAGGCATTAATGCGTAACCGTGGCGAGGCATTGAGCAAAGCAAAGAAAAGCCAAAACGCACGACTTGCAACGGCTTTATCGAAACTTGGTGATGATGGAACTAACGTTAAGCCACGTCCTGTACCCTCACATGAAACCATTGTAGAACAAGTCAGAAACACACTTAAAAAAGAGTTAACATCCGTAAATCAGTACGATGAAAAGGCTATTGATGATATTGCCACAATGATTGAAAGTGGCATGGATGTTAACACACTCGGTGATGAAATACTTGCTTATCTCTATGAGGGCAAGTTCTTTGAGCCTACGGTAGAAGATACGAAAAAAATCAAACAGTCTACGATCATAAAAAATGCTCTGCTGAAACTTGCGCCGGGAGAACCCCAGGCACCAAAGGCACCAAAGACCTTTTCACAGATCAGATACGAGGTAGAAAGTGCACTTGCAGATGAGCCTGCTTATGCAAACTTCACTGACAAGGACATAGACTTTTTAGCGCACATGGTTGAAAAAGGTGAGAGCACAGATGCAATAGCTCAGATGCTTAATACAAGACTTGCAACAGGAAACTTTGGTGTCTCCGATGAAGATATGCAGGCCGTTGTTGATTACTTCAACCTTGCCAAAGAGTTTCCTATGGATTCAAAACAGCATGTCCAGTACGAGACCGAGGCTTACAAAATCCTTGCGCAGTATATGGGTGAAGCAACCTTCATGGAAAAGTGGAACGCTTGGCGTTATCTTTCTATGCTTGGCAATCCGAGAACGCACATCAAAAACGTACTTGGAAACTTTACGTTTGGAGCGATTACAAACTTCAAAGACAACATCGGTGCGGTACTTGAAAGCATGTTCGTAGACCAAGACCAAAGGACAAGGGCGATATTGAACCCTTTAAGCCAAAACGACAGTGACTTGTTAACACTTGCAAAAGATGATGCGGACAACGTTTGGGGAACACTTACAAACGGCGGACATAAGTTTGCTATGGAAAACGAAATCCTCAGACAGAGAGACGTATTTAAGGGAAAAGGATTTAACAAGACAAACGACCTTGTTTCTAACGGTTTGGAGGCCGAAGATAATTTTGCTTTGGTTAACAAATACAAGAGAGCGCTTGCAGGATTTTTAAAGGCAAGAGGCGTTACCGCAGAACAGTTCCAAGAAATGCAAAGAGACGGTAGCGAGTTACTTGACGAAGCAAGAACCTATGCTATTCAGCAGGCTCAGATTGCAACCTTCCACGAGGATAACTCATGGGCGAACATTCTTAACCAGTGGAAAAAGGTAGCACAAGGGGAGACAGGTGGCAATAAGGCAGGCGGTGTATTAGCAGGAGTACTTGACAGTTTGTTCCCCTTCACCAAAACACCTTTGAATGTGTTAAAGCAGGGAGCAATCAAGTATAATCCCGCAGTTTCACTTGTCGAAGCACTTTACAAGAACGCCAACAGCAAAGATTATTCACCGTCAGAGATCATTGATGCATACGCAAGAACCCTTACAGGTACAGGCATCGTTGCTTTAGGCGCTTACCTCGCATCAAGAGGCATCCTAAGAACAACCGGCGACAAAGATGACAAAGAGTTGGATAGAGTCACAAAAAAGCAGAAGTATTCAATTAATGTTAACGGCAAGAGTTATACCATTGATTGGTTAGCTCCGACAGCATTACCTCTGTTTATGGGCGCTTCATTCTATGAAGTTGCCGAAGGAAAAGGCATTAACTTTATGGATGCTTTGACTTCAATATCACAGCCGATGATCGAGAACTCGATGCTTGACGGACTTGATAATGCGCTTGATACAATAGCCAACAGTTATGACGATGAAAACAATAACATAGCGCTTATCAGTTCATCTATTGCTATGGGATATTTGGGTCAGGGCGTGCCTACAATCTTAGGACAAGTCGCACGTTCAGTTGATGATACAAGACGTAATGTAGCAACAGGACAAAGAGGCATCCTAGATCAAGTAGGCCGACAGTTAAATACTAACCGAAACAAGATACCTTTTCTTTCACAGACAAGTCAGCCCTATGTTAATGCCTGGGGAGAAACGCAGGAAAACACAGGCGGAAACTTCTTAGGTAGGCTTGCTTACAATATGCTTTCCCCCGGTTACTATTCGGACACAACCGAAGATGCAACCGAACAGGAGTTATACCGTTTAACAAGGGATGGTGAAAATCACAACATCGTACCCAAGTCAGCGCCTACTTCAAGAGAGGGCGAAAAACTTCCAGTGGAAAAGCAGACAGAGTATGCAACCGTCAGAGGACAACAGCAGAAGCAGATGCTTGATGAAATCATTCAGACAAAGGAGTACAAGAAACTTGCTGATGATGAAAAAGTAGCACTCATTAAGGAAGTTGAAAACCTTGCAAACGCAATCGCTACGGATAAAGTTTTTCAAGACGATATGACACAAGGTAATACTTACAAAAAGATATATTCCATTTATACCGATAAAGGCGCAGATGGACTTGCTAACTTTTACAAACTTCACGAGCAGACAAAGAACGGTTCAAGGGAAGAAGTATTTAACGCAGTAGATACGACTGATTTAACCCCCGAGGACAAAGGCTACTACTTCAAGAAACTGTATTCGCTCGATAAAGGCGGAAAGTACTTAGAGAGTTACGGCGACAATTACATCTATGATTGGTACAAGATTAAGATTTTAGCAGGCTCCGAGTCCTCAAAGGCATTAAGAACAATGATAAGCCTTGGAAACTATTCTGAGGAAGAAAAGCAGTTATTGTATAATGCAGTGGACGTTAAAGACAATAAGTACACTCCCCAAACGTCCACAGGAAACCTTGATGGTTTTGCACAGATGATGGGGCTAGGCTCTGGAACAACACAGCAGACAGGAAACCTTGACGGTTTCGCAAAAATGATGGGCATTGATTACAATTCTCAGCCAGTACAACAGGAAAGCCAGGCAAACCTTGAAGGATTTAAAAAACTGATGGGCTTAGAATAGTATGGAAACAGAAAATGTTTTCACGCTATACTGATTGTAAAAGGGGGAATAAAAGATGCCATATTACAAACTTGATCTGACACCGCAACAGAAAAAGAAGTTTATTAACGTAGTACATCAGAGGATGGGAGATATGACAAACGCAGAACTTGCCAAAGCAATAGGCAGGCCGTACACATCCGTCACAGGGTTTTTCTACAACAGTAAAAAGACCTACGGTTTTGTTGGTGCGGAAATAGCAAACTACTTCCACATCCAAAGATGCGAATACGTTTAATCAACACAAAATTGCCCCTGGGGTTAACTCCCCCGGGGGTTTTTGTCTGCAAACAAATATACACATATAAAATAGGAAGGGATTCGGAATGCGAATTAAGAGGCTTACGGTGATGAAACCAAGGCAAGATTCAGCAGTTTGTTTACCCACGAATTACCCACAAGTCTAAACAATGGCTTGTATACGGTGTTTTTAGTTGTGCATTCAGTGTTCGAATCCTGTCACCCCGACTTTTTTACAATTCGCATAAACAAGCGGAAAGCCTTGAAAATACAGGGCTTTCCGCTATTTTTGTTATAGCAATGAGCGAAGCGGTTGCATCTATGTGTCTCTCATCCCAAGGTATTACAGTGCACCAAAGATATTAAGCAAAAGTGACTGCAGATGTAAAAAATGGGGTTGCGGTCACGCAAATGGAGAATAAAAAGTGACTGCAAAAAGGGAAAATCCCAAATGCGGTCACGCAAATGGAGAATAAAAAGTGACTGCAAAAAGGAAAAAGCCCAAATGCGGTCACAAATAGTGTGAATTTTTGTTGACCGCAAATAGTAAAACCTGAGATGCGGTCACTGGACAGGTAAAATATCCGTGACTGCGAAATTACATATGCCAAAATGCAGTCACACGCAGGCGGCGTGAGAGGAGATATAAATCGCTTATGCTTTATCGCTGCATTTATTTTCAATGGATTGAAAGATATTCTCCCAAGCCGGTGATTGCGGGCTTTGAGGATGTACTGTATAATGTATATACATCGATGAGGTGGATTTATGGATCAGGCCGCTATAAGATCATGGGGTAACAGCCAGGGAATACGTATACCTAAAGATATTTTGAAAAAAATGGACCTAAAGGTTTCTGATGTATTGGATATAGAAATAAAAGATGACTGTATAGTTCTAAAAAAACAGTTTGTTCATAAAACATTTGAGGAAAGGCTGGCAGAGTATAACGGAGAAATATCGGTTTGTGATTTTGACTGGGGCGAACCGGCAGGAAGAGAGATTTTATGAACGAGTTTTTCAGGGCGACATAATAAAGATTACAGGATTTAAACACCGGCTGTTTGTGATAATCAGTAAAAATGCGTTTATAAAGGCAACGGGAATATTTCATGTATGCCCGATACTTACGGATGTTCATGCGGGTCCTGTACATATCCCGGTGTGCGGGAAAAACGGTGAGTCAGGGACAGTTATCTGTGAACAGATAAAAGCCATTGATCCTAAAGTAAGAGTGTGTAAGAGGGTGGACATTTTGGCATATGAGGATATTATGAATGTGTCCGATACCATCCAAGGCATTTTTGAGTATGATTGACAATGAAAAGGCCTGTAAAACGGGGCTTACGAGGAGAATGATCTGACATATATTTTATAAGAAATATTAGGGGATAGTGTTATGGAATTGTTTTCAAATGAAAAGATAAATGAAAGACTCTACAGGATAAGCCTTCCCGGGAATGTGTTCGCATACCTGGCTGTTGGAAATGAAAAAGCAATGCTTATCGATACAGGTTTCGGCATCGGAAGCCTGAAAAAATATATAAATGAAAATATCACGAAATTACCTTTGATTTTATATCTTACCCATGGACATCTGGATCATGCGGGCGGTGCTTTAGAGTTTGACGAAGTTTATTTAAATCGCGGGGACCTGGAACTTGCAAAGGAGCACACGAGCATAGAAAAGAGAAGAGGTGCACTGGGAGAACTACCGGAGGAACTGTTACTGCCGCCTCTACCTCTTGAAAAATATCTGCCTCTGAATGACGGTGACGAATTTGATCTTGGCGGAATGACTGTGGTCACAAGAGCAATGCCAGGGCATACGGCAGGCTCGGTCTGTCCTTTATTTAAAGAGGACAGAGTGATACTCCTTGGCGATGCATGCAACAGCCTGGGATTTTTACAGCTTGACTGCTCACTGCCTCTTAGTGTATATAGAGACAGTCTGCGTAAGTTTTTAAAATATGAAAACGAGTTTGATACTGTTCTCTTTTCGCATCCTCATAATTTTGGAGACAAATCCATAGTCAGAGCCACATATGAACTGTGTTGCAGGGTGATAGATGGCGAAGTCAAAGGCGTTCCAAAAGATGGAAATCTGATGGCAAAACCCACAGATGATAAGGACAGGCCCTTTGATGGAAGTTGTGCAAATTTCATATATCGTTCAAACAATATATGAAATATTAGGCAAAACGTAAAAAATATGTTTTTAGTTTAAAAAAATGAAAATGAAGTGTTGACAATGATGTGATATTAAGATAAAATGACATTCGTCGGTTTGAAAGAAAACCGAATATGTGTCCGTAGCTCAGCTGGATAGAGCAACGGCCTTCTAAGCCGTGGGTCGGGGGTTCGAATCCCTTCGGGCACATTTTTTTATACAACATTAGAAACGCCAAGCGTTCTCTAATGTTGATATTTTTATAAATATGGTGGATATAGCTCAGTTGGTAGAGCGCCAGATTGTGGTTCTGGATGTCATGGGTTCGAGTCCCACTATCCACCCTCATTGATCATTCGGTGTCTTCTTGACACGCTTGGTGTCAAAGTTTAGGGCTATCGCCAAGCGGTAAGGCACAGCACTTTGACTGCTGCATTCGCTGGTTCGAATCCAGCTAGCCCTGCTAGCCTTAACCGGCAATTGAATATTCATGGGATACTAGCTCAGTCGGTAGAGCACTTGACTTTTAATCAAGTTGTCGGGGGTTCGAATCCCCCGTGTCTCATCAAAAAAATAAGGATATCCGAGACGGATATCCTTAATTTTTTTGCTTTGAGACAAGGGATTCGAACCCCCTGTTCGAGATCCCCCGTGTCCAGAGCCGGAGGCTCATCAAAGAATAAAGCTATCCGAGGCGGATATCCTTAATTTTTTTGCTTTGAGACAAGGGATTCGAACCCCCTGTTCGAGATCCCCCGTGATTCTCTGTTAACTTCTTTTCCTTGACGAACAACCTGCCATAAACTATAATAAAATGAAGTGTGTGACGTGGTCAGGATACCAAGTTAGGAGCGACAAATGATTAAAAGTATGACGGGCTTCGGCAGAAGCGAAGTGACTGAGAATAACAAGAAATTTACTGTCGAAATGAAGTCTGTTAACCACAGATATCTGGATGTTAACATTAAAATGCCAAAGAAACTTAATTTTTTTGAGTCGGCCATCAGAGCTGAATTGAAAAATTATATTGCAAGAGGCAAGGTTGATATCTTTATTTCATATGAAGACTTATCAGAGAATACCAGCGCCGTAAAATACAATCACGAGCTGGCTTCGGAATATCTTAAATATTTGAGACAGATGTCGCAGGAGTTTGGTCTTGAAGACGATATCAGAGTTTCAACTCTCTCCAGATTTCCCGATGTATTCGAAATGGAAGAACAGAATGATGATGAGGATGAGATCTGGAACGGACTTAAAAAAGCAGTTGATAACGCATGCGAGATGTTCGTACAGACCCGTATCACTGAGGGCGAGCATTTGAAGGAAGATCTGCTTGCAAAGCTTGATGACATGCTTACTCATGTGGATTTCATTGCAGAGCGTTCACCAAAGATCGTTGAGGAATACAGGAATCGCATCACCGAAAAGGTGAGAGAACTGCTCGAGGATAATACGGTGGATGAAGGAAGGCTTTTGACTGAGGTTACAATTTTCGCAGACAAGGTATGTGTGGATGAGGAACTTGTGCGTTTAAGAAGCCATATAGAGACCACAAAGAACACTCTCATTGAGGGTGGCAGCATAGGAAGAAAACTTGACTTCCTTGCTCAGGAAATGAACAGAGAGGCAAATACAACTCTCTCAAAATCTAATGATCTGGAGATCTCTAACAGAGGAATCGAGTTAAAGACCGAGATCGAAAAGGTCCGTGAACAGATCCAGAACATTGAATAATTAATATCGAATAACCATCATTGCTTTAGAAATGTTGAATAACCAAAACAGAGACAGTGAGGATAACGGATGAACAGATATCCCGGAAAAGAAAAAGGAATACTGATCGTGATCTCAGGTTTTTCGGGGGCAGGTAAGGGAACTTTGGTAAAAAGCCTGATCTCCAGATACGGAAATTATGCATTGTCAGTTTCCATGACCACCAGAAACCCCAGACCCGGAGAGACCGACGGCGTCGAGTATTTCTTTACGGACAGAGAAAATTTTGAAAAGACCATCGCCGAGGGCGGACTGGTGGAATACGCAGAGTATTGCGGCAATTACTACGGAACACCCAAGGCTTATGTGGACAGTAAGCTTGCCGAGGGCAAGGATATTATACTTGAGATCGAGATCCAGGGAGCTTTAAAAATAAAGAAGCAGTTCCCGGACAGTCTTCTTTTGTTTGTCACACCGCCGGATGCGGACACTTTAAAAAACAGGCTTACCGGCAGAGGCACAGAGACAGAGGATGTGATCTTAAAGAGAATGGCAAGAGCACAGGAAGAATCTGAAGGCATTGAAGCCTATGATTATATAGTAGTAAACGATAATCTTGATGAGTGCGTGGATGAGGTACATGAACTGGTATCCGCAGCCCGCAGGTCACCTGTCAGAAGGCAGGACTTTATCAAAGAAATCAGAGAAGAACTTTTAACATATGCGAAAGGAGCACAAAAATAATGTTACATCCATCATATTCAGATTTAATGAAAGTAGTAAACAGCGAGGTTGAACCCGGAGAAACTCCCGTTGTTAACAGCAGATATTCAATCGTAATGGCTACATCAAAGAGAGCAAGACAGATCATCGCAGGTGACGCACCTATGGTAGAAGGCACAGGCAAGAAGCCTCTCTCAGTTGCAGTTGAGGAGCTTAACGAAGGAAAACTCAAGATTCTGGGCGATGAAGAAGAATAATTGACAAAAGGCGGCCATTATAAAAACGGCTGCCTTTAATTTTGAGCGACTGAAGATCCGTTTATGTCCGTAGCGTCTGTAGGCGGGAAAACGGGATAAGGGTCGACGGATTTTGGAGGACATCATGAAAATAATGTTTGTCTCACTGGGCTGCGACAAAAACCTGGTGGATACGGAAATGATGTTGGGCACATTGTCAAAAAAAGGTTTTGACTTTACCGATGATGAAAACGAAGCGGATGTTATCGTGGTAAACACCTGTTGTTTTATCGGCGATGCCAAGGAGGAGAGTATAAATACTCTGATCGAGCTTGGAGCCCTAAAGGAAACAGGCAGCTTAAAATGCCTGATCGCAGCAGGATGCCTTGCACAAAGATACAAGGATGAAATATTAAAAGAGATACCCGAGATAGATGCCATCATCGGCATAGCTGCCATTGATGAAATATTAAAGGCGTTGGAAGACTGCCTTGACAGACTGGATAAAAAAGCAAAGGTCTCTGAGGAAGAGAGAAAGTATTTTAAGGATCTTGCCACACCGCCTTATGCAAGTACGGACAGACTTTTGACGACCGGCGGACATTATGCATATTTAAAGATCGCCGAAGGCTGCAACAAGAGATGTACATATTGTGTCATTCCCTATGTGCGAGGTAATTTCCGCTCCGTTCCCATGGAGGATTTAGTGGCGCAGGCAGAAAAACTTGCAGAATACGGAGTCAGGGAACTGATCTTAGTCGCCCAGGAATGCACTCTTTACGGTAAAGACATTTACGGCGAAAAGAAATTACCGGAATTGATAAGGCGTCTTGCAAAGATAAGCGGTATTTACTGGATCAGACTCCTGTATTGCTATCCGGAGGAGATCACGGAGGATCTTATCGATGTGATCGCCACGGAAAAGAAGGTCTGCCATTATATCGACATGCCCATTCAGCATTCTTCCGACAGAATCCTAAAGAAAATGGGCCGTATGACAAATGAAAAGGAACTGAGGGAGCGCATAACACACATCCGTGAGCGGATTCCCGATATTGCATTAAGGACTACCCTTATAAGCGGATTCCCCGGAGAAACCCGGGAGGATTTTGAGAGTCTGTACAGATTCGTAAATGAAATGGAATTTGACAGGCTGGGAGTATTTACATATTCCAGAGAAGAGGATACTCCCGCAGCTTCATATCCCGATCAGGTCGATGAGGATGTGAAGACAAAGCGAAGGGACGAGATCATGGAACTTCAGCAGGAGATCGCTTTTGAAAAAGCGGAAGATATGATCGGAAAAGTCCTGACCGTAATGGTGGAGGGAAAGGTAGCGGATGAGGACACCTATGTGGCAAGAACTTACAAGGATGCCCCGGGTGTTGACGGATTTTTATTCATCAATACATCAGCAAGCCTTATGAGCGGAGATTTTGTGAAGGTTAAAGTCACAGATTCCAATGAATATGATTTGATAGGAGAAATAGAACATGAGTAAAATGAACTTGCCCAATAAACTTACGATTATGAGAGTTATTCTGATATTGCCTTTTGTCATTTTGCTGCTGGGAGGGAACGCAGGCTTATTTGGCACTGAGACCTTCGTGACAGATATGATCGCTCTCGGAATCTTTATTGTTGCGAGCCTGACAGATCTGGCAGACGGAAAGATCGCCAGAAAATATAACCTGGTCACCAATTTCGGAAAATTCATGGATCCCCTTGCAGACAAACTTTTGGTCTGCTCAGCCCTTATCGCCCTCATAGAGATGGACAGGATCCCTGCATGGGTGGTCATAATCATCATCGCAAGAGAATTCATCATAAGCGGATTCAGACTTATCGCATCGGATAACGGTGTGGTGATTGCCGCAAGTTATTGGGGAAAATTCAAGACCACATTCCAGATGGTGATGGTATGTATGATGATCTCCGGACTTTCCGCAATGTACGGTTGGTTTTCAATACTTACGGATGTGATCATGTATATCGCACTTGTTCTTACAGTGGTATCTCTGGTAGATTATCTTTATAAGAACAGAGATGTAATGAAGGATACTAAATAATCGGGTTAACGAAAGAGAGTGAAATATGACAGTTGAGATAATCTGCGTCGGAACAGAAATTTTACTTGGAAATATCGTAAACACAAATGCAGCTTTTCTAGCCGAAAAATGTGCGGGGCTTGGACTTTCCTGCTATTATCAATCCGTTGTGGGAGATAATGAGGAGAGACTTACAGGGGTCATTAAGACTGCGATAGACAGGTCGGATGTGGTGATCTTAAGCGGTGGCCTCGGACCCACTGAGGATGATCTCACAAAGGAAGTTGCCTGCAAGGTACTGGGCGTTGACATGGTATCTGATGAGAGCGTAAAGGAAGACATCAGAGAATATTTTGTAAAAAAGAACCTGACTCTTACGGATAATAACTGGAAACAAGCCATGGTACCCGTCGGCGGAATTGTTGTGAAAAACAACAACGGAACTGCTCCCGGGATCATAATCGAAAAGGAAAACGTAAAGGTGATCCTGTTGCCCGGGCCTCCCATTGAACTTACAGCCATGTTCAATGAGAGCATTGCTCCCTATTTAAATACTCTTACACCTTCGGTCATAGTTTCCCAGACGGTAAAACTCTGCGGAATCTCGGAGAGCCTTGCCGAGACAAAGGTAAAGGATCTGATAGATACTCAGACCAATCCCACCATTGCAACCTATGCAAAGACCGGGGAGGTGCATATCAGAGTTACTGCAAGCGAGGAAAACGATAAGGCCTGCAAAAAACTGATAAAGCCCATTGTAAAGGAACTGAAGGAACGCTTCGGAAACAATGTATATACAACGGATGAAGACGTCACCATGGAGAGAGCCGTGGTGGAGCTCTTGGAAGCTAACGATCTGACGATCTCCTGTGCGGAATCCTGCACCGGAGGTATGGTATCTGCGAGACTCATAAACGTTCCCGGTGCCAGTGAGGTCCTTAAGGTCGGATATGTGACCTATTCAAACAAGGCAAAGAGAAAGAACCTTGGAGTTAAAAAGTCCACGCTTCAAAAGCACGGAGCTGTCAGCAAGGAGACTGCGACAGAGATGGTAAAGGGCTTAGAGACCACATCAAAAGCCGATGTCTGCATTGGTATCACAGGCATCGCCGGACCTGACGGCGGAACCGAGTCGAAACCCGTAGGGCTTGTCTATATAGCCTGCAGCGTAAAGGGAAAGACCACCGTGGAAAAATACAATTTCTCCGGAAACCGCGCAAAGATCAGAGAATCAGCGACAAGTGCAGCTCTTGTACTCTGCAGAAGGTGCATCCTGGAGTACTTTAGCAAGGTTACCTTCGGTCAGCCTGATTAACTAAAAAAGCAAAAATATATCGAAAACATAGCACATATTTAAGTCTTATCTTCGAATTTTGTCAAACATTTGAAGGATGATTTTAAATATGTGCTTTTTATTTGTTCAAAAATGAACGAATTATAGAAATTTATGGAATATGAGCTTATTTTTGCGACAATTTGCTTGAAAAACCAAGTAATCTTTAATATAATATTCAGTAAGTAAGTACCAAATATCGTTTTTTTGTTATAGCAACGAGCCAAGCGGCTGTTTGTCATGGGTGAAACCTGCCAAGCGTGTTTCATCTGTGTTTTCAATTAAATTTATTGGGTGGATACAATATGCGATTCTTTGAGGCTTCGCCGATACTGGAGAGCACCCTGGAAATGATATTGCTGTTGGATCTTCAGGGTACTGTCTTCTACGCAAACAGGACGGCCGAGGAAAAACTGGACTACAAAGACGGTCTGGTGGGCACGTCCATTGCCACGGTTTTTCCCTCCGTTAAACAGGATGGCTTGAATGCTCCGGATATGTCAGATATTTTGACCGGAGACTCGAAAAAAACAATGGCTTACAGAGGAAACAGAACTTGTTTTCAGACTGTGGTCAAGGTGGTTGAATCAAGTACGGAGGAAGGTCCGTGCTATATTTGTTATGTGGAAGATACATCCGAAAAGGATCTTTTGGAAAAAAAGATCCAGCAGACCAGGCAGGAAGCGGAGGAAGCACTAAAGGTAAAATCGGAGTTCGTATCCAATATTACCCATGAATTGAAGACACCGGTCAACGGTATTTTGGGAAACATCAGGGAGTTGGGCGAAAGGGAGAACGACGTTGATAAATTAAGGCTCATCAGGCTGGTGGAGAGAGGCTGTGCCGATATGACAAGCATCATCGGAAATGTGCTGGATTTCTCCAAACTGGAAGCCGGAAAAGTCGTCCTTGAACCCAGGGAATTCAACATCAGGGAAACCTTGGATTACATCAAATCCAATCATATTCATAAGATTACGGAAAAGGGGCTGGATTTCTTTATGAATGTGTCTCCGGATGTGCCGGAGACTGTCATAGGAGATGAATTAAGGATCGCCCAGATCCTCAATAATCTTATTTCTAACGCCACCAAGTTTACCCACACGGGCAAGATCATGGTACAGGTCGCAAAGACCGCTCAGTACAACAGACAGGTGGAGCTGTTCTTTTTTGTTATTGATACAGGTATCGGAATTGATGAAGCCGATATTTCGAAGTTATTTAAGAGTTTTTCACAGGTTGACGCCTCCATTACAAGACAGTACGGAGGCACGGGGTTAGGTTTAAATATCTGCAGGCAATTATGCCGGCTCATGGATGGTGATATTTCCGTTGAAAGCACCAAGGGTGAGGGGTCTGTTTTCTCATTTCATATATGGGTCGGTCTTAAAAAAGACGAGCCGGATGTGGTCACCTCACAGGCTGATGTGGAGGCCACTATCAGAAACCTTCGCAATATGATGGGCGAGGAGGAAAGAGCTCAGAACGCATTCGGGAGTCCGGAAAATACGGAAACAATTAAAAAAGAGATGTCCAAGCTTATTCTCTGCATAGAAATGGATAATTGGGAGAAGGCCGAAAACTTTGCGGATGCCATAAAGCATCTGACGGAAAATGCGCCGAAGGATATAAAGATGGCAGGATTAAAGTTAAAGATGGCCGTTCAAAAGGAAGATTATGACGCTTCCGTGGCAGGACATGAAGAACTTAAGAGGCTCCTAAATATCCCGGAGGTGAAATAGGCATGGAGACAAAAGAAGTAGCCAGAATACTTATAGTGGATGATGTGGAAGCCAACCGTTTTGTGCTGCGAGACATCATTAACAGCATGGGATATATGCCCATACTTGCGGAAAACGGTGAACAGGCTTTAAAAATAGCGGACAGATGTCCTCTGGAACTGGTGATCCTGGATGTTGCAATGCCGGTAATGGACGGATATGAGGTCTGCGCAAAATTAAAACAGGATGTAAAGACAAAGGATATTCCCATTATATTTATATCCGCCTTTGATGAGGCAGAGGATATAGTAAAGGGCTTTGCCATGGGTGGCGAGGATTATGTCACAAAGCCCTTTATCCCCGAAGTCGTAAAGGCAAGAGTAAGACTGCACCTCAGACTCTCAGAGACCAGCAAGACTCTTACCGAGATGAACAGGAAGCTTCAGACTTCAGTAAATGCGCAGCTGTCCCAGATGGAGGCAGAGAAAAAGAATGTCCTCTACGCTCTCGGAAGAGTGGCAAGGGAGAACGCCAGATACGCGGAAACCAATATGGAGAGAGTTGGCGAAAACTGTAAGACCATGGCGGAGGCCATGCAATTGTCGAATGAATTCGGCTCCCTTATTTCGGACAGTTTTATTTCCACCATAGAACTTGCCGCACCCCTTTGCGATCTTGGAAATATGGCCATTCCCACGAGCATCCTTCAAAAGGGTGACAGCCTGGTGGGTGAAGAATATGAGACCATGAAGACGCATACTCTCATAGGGGCAAAGATCTTAAAAGACATTCAGGAGACAGGGGGAGCCAATGACTTTTTAAAGATGTCCATGGAGATAGCCAATTTCCATCATGAGAACTGGGACGGTACGGGTTATCCTTCGGGTATCGCAGGCA
Organism: Acetatifactor sp.; assembly: GCA_024695935.1. Taxonomy (GTDB): domain Bacteria; phylum Bacillota; class Clostridia; order Lachnospirales; family Lachnospiraceae; genus RGIG10340. The sequence goes on along the minus strand of JAILHH010000034.1, from coordinate 68,981 downwards.
ATGATATACCTCTTGCCGCACAGATTGTGGCGGTGATCAGCGGATTTTGTGCCATGACTGAAAAGAGAGTATATCGTGACATATACTCCGTGGAGGAAGCGCTTAAGATCATGGACGATGAGAGCGGAACGAAATATAATCCGGCCATTGTCTCCATACTTAAAAAAATATACAGACAGCTTTGTTAACAGCAAAAAGAGGAACGATTTTCTATGACGGATGAGGAATTCAAAAGAATTTACCAGCTGCTGAAATTAAAGTACGGAATTGACATGTCTGCCAAAAAGGAAATTGTAAAGGGGCGGCTTGAAAATTTTTTGCGGCTCAGCAAATACGAGACATACACTGAATTTATAAATGCCATGGAAATGGATATCACAGGTGCTCTGGAGGGAAAACTGGTGGATCTGCTCACCACGAATCACACGTACTTTTGGAGGGAGCCGGAGCATTTTGAGTATCTGAGGGAAGTGGTACTGCCTGAATTAAAAAAGAAAGAGACAATAAACAGAGATCTTTGCATATGGAGCGCAGCCTGTTCAAGCGGGGAGGAGCCATACACTCTGGCAATGACATTGGCAGAGTTTTTCGGACTTGAAAAGGACAGGTGGGACACGAAGGTTCTGGCCACGGATATATCAAAAGAAGTCCTGGACAAGGCCGGCCGCGGCATATACACGGAGACTCAGATAAAGGAACTTCCGGAACATTTTCAAAGATATTATTTCAGGCATATTGATGGAACGGAAAAATATGAAGTAAAGGATTTTTTGAAAGACGAGGTGATCTTCAGGGAGTTTAATCTCATGAATCCTTTGCCATTTAAAAGAAAAATGCATGTGGTATTTCTGCGGAACGTAATGATCTATTTTGATGTGGAGACGAAAAAGAAACTGATCAAAAAGATTTACGACGGTATGGAGGATGGGGGATATCTTTTCATAGGAAAGACAGAGACCATAGACAGAGAGGATTGTCCTTTCAGGATGATCCGGTCATCGATTTACAAAAAACAGCAAGGAAGGTGACGGAATGAAACCCATCAGAGTACTGGTTGTGGAAGATTCACTGGTATTCCAGAAACTTTTAGTCGAAGCATTAAAACTGAATGTGGACATAGAAGTTGTGGCGACTGCGGTGGATCCCTATGAAGCCAGAGATGCAATAGTCAAATACAAGCCGGATGTCATGACTTTGGACATCGAACTTCCAAAGATGAACGGCATAGATTTCCTGAGAAAACTGATGCCGCAATATCCAATGCCGGTCATAGTGATAAGCTCTTTGAGCGACAGAGTGTTTGATGCTCTTAATGCAGGAGCCGTGGATTTTGTCGCAAAGCCTGCCATGACCGACAGGCCAAAGCTTGAACAGCTTTTGAAAAAGGATCTGCCGAACAAGATAAGAGTAGCAAGCGTTGCAAAACTCGGAGTATCCAATCAGGCCGCCAAGGCAGCCGCGTCGACTCAAGTTCCGAAGCTGTCCGAAAAAAAGAGAAACGACCTGGTGGTGGCCATCGGCGCTTCAACAGGAGGAACGGAAGCCATATCCACCGTGCTGAAGCAGTTTAAGAGCGATATACCCGGTGTTGTCATAGTACAGCACATGCCTCCGGGATTTACGGAAAGTTTTGCAAACAGATTAAACAAGACCTGTGAGGTGGAGGTAAAGGAAGCCAGGAACGGTGATCAGGTTCTGCCGGGCAGGGTTTTGATAGCCCCCGGCGGAGATGCCCACATGAGCCTTGTAAAAGTCGGTGACGGATATCAGGTCATGATAAAAAAAAGTCCGAAGGTCAACGGTCATTGTCCATCGGTGGATGTGCTGTTTGAATCCGTTGCACAGGCTGCGGGAGACAAGGCGGTCGGAATAATACTTACAGGCATGGGCGGCGATGGCGCAAAGGGGTTGCTTGCCATGAAACAGGCGGGCGCAAAGACCATTGGTCAGGATGCTTCAACATGTGTGGTTTACGGAATGCCCTGCGTGGCTTATGAACTTGGTGCCGTGGAGCATCAGGAAAAATTACAGGACGTAGCAAAGCGAACATATTTATTGCTTAATGGAATGTGAGGTAAGAGATTATGAGAATTTTACTGGCAGAAGATGACTATGTAACAAGAAAGGCCATGAAAAGCTTTCTGTCAAAATACGGAGACTGCGATGTCACCGTAGACGGAATGGAGGCTGTGGACGCCTTCATGCTGGCAATGGAGGAGGAAAAGCCTTACGACCTGGTTTGCCTGGATATCATGATGCCCGTTATGGACGGATATCAGGCGCTTGTCGGAATCAGAAATCTGGAAAAGGAGAGAAATATCCCCGAGGAGAAGGCTGCTAAAGTCATCATGACAACCGCTCTCAACGAGGAGGCCAATGTAAAGATGGCATTTGATCTGGGATGCACGATCTATTCGGGAAAACCTATCGATCAGGACAGATTTGAACAGGCGTTAAAAAAATTGGGCATGATCTAGAAAGGAGTGTCACATGGCTGATGAGTTCAATACAGACGGCATGCTGGACATGTACCTGTTCGAAAACGGACAGCTCCTGGAAAAACTTCAGGACACGGTACTTGAACAAAAGGATGCCGACGGCTTCGATGAAGATGCCATAAACGAGATATTCAGGACCATGCATACCATCAAGGGCTCTTCGGGAGTCATGATGTATGATGAGATAACCTCGGTATCTCACAAACTGGAGGATGTATTCTATTTTATCAGAGAATCTCATCCCGAAAATGTACCTCATCTGGAACTGGTGGAACACGTACTTACGGTTTCGGATTTTATTACCGAAGAAATGGATAAGCTGTCAAACGGTGAAGCCGCTGACGGCGATGCAAGTGAAATAGTAGCAGATCTGGACGTCTTTCTGAAAAAGATCAAGGGGGAGAGTGGCGCACAGAAAACTTCCGGTAAAGCGGAAGAACCGAAAAAAGAAGATAATCCGCCTAAACAGCGTTTTTATATTGCCCCCATGGCTACGGCAGCCAGCAAATTCTATAAGATATATGTCACATTCAGCCCGGGTATCGAGCTGGTAAATGTCCATGCCTACAAGATCGTATATTCCTTAAAGGATCTGGCAGAGGATATTCTCTATTATCCCGAGGATGTGGTTGCCGATGAGAATGCGGAAAAAGAGATCATGGAGAACGGCTTCAAGATCCTTTTGCAGACTCAGAGCGACGAGGAAAAGATAAAAGATATCATCCGTCCCGGATATGATATCGAAAGAGTAGATATAGTTGCCTGCACCGCAAAGGAATTCCAGAGAGGCTTTGATGCCTTCGGAAGCGAGATCATGATAGACCTCGACTCCTCAGTGGAAGAGATAGAGGCGGTGGCAAAACTCAATGATCAGGAGAGAGCACTGGCTGCAAAGGCCAAGGAAAAGACCATTGCACCCGGTGATTTTGTCATTGAGCAAAAGACTCCCGGCAAGCAGAAAAAACTTGCAAAGGACAGCCCCAAAAAGACTGAAAAAACCGCATTTTTAAGTGTGGACATCAAAAAGATGGACCAGCTAATGGATCTTATCGGAGAACTTGTCATATCACAGTCGGTGGTATTGCAAAATCCGGATCTGAAGGTGCCGGGGCTTAAACTTGATAATTTTAACAAGGCAGCAGGTCAGATGACAAAGATCTCCACTGATCTGCAAAATGTCATCATGAGCATGAGAATGGTGCCCCTTACGGCAACCTTCCAAAAGATGAACAGGATCGTATTCGATGTGTCCAGAAAACTTGGCAAAGAGATCGAATTCGAAATGACCGGCGATTCCACCGAGGTGGACAAAAACATCATAGAACATATCTCTGATCCTTTGATGCACCTGGTCAGAAATTCCGTGGATCACGGCGTTGAGATGCCTGAAGAGAGGATCGCAAAGGGTAAGACGGAAAAAGGTAAAGTCACACTTTCCGCAAAGACAGAGTCGGGTAAAGTCTGGATCACGGTTGAGGACAACGGCGCGGGACTTGACAGGGCAAAGATCATCAAAAAAGCCAGGACCCAGGGACTTTTGGATTATACGAGGAGTGATGATTCCTATTCCGACAAGGAAGTTTATCAATTTATAACTCTGCCCGGTTTTTCTACCAATGAACAGGTTACGGAATATTCCGGACGTGGAGTGGGTATGGATGTGGTGGTTTCAAACCTTCAGTCCATAGGCGGATCTTTGGATATCGAGAGCCGTCCGGGCAAGGGCAGCAGCATGATAATGAAGATCCCTCTCACGCTTGCGATCATAGACGGAATAGTGATGGAAGTGGGAGATACTTCCTTTGTTATCGAGACAGGTTCGGTAAAAGAGTTTATCAATTACAGAGAGTGCAACTGGGTGGAAAAGCCCGGAGGAGAGGAATTTGTCATGATCAGAGGTGAAGGATATCCGGTGCTCAGACTGGGCGAGTGGTATCACCTGGATGAAGGCAAAAAACTTGAAAACGACGGTATGCTGGTGGTCATAGAGGTCGACAACAAAAAGATCTGCCTCTTTGTGGACAGGCTTATCGGCAAACAGGAAATAGTGGTTAAACCCATTCCGGATTACATTAAGAAGGTCAAGGGTTTGTCAGGCTGTACACAGCTTGGAGACGGAAGTATTGCTTTGATACTTGATGCAGCAGGTTTGGTTGATTAGCAGGATAAAACGACGAAAGGAAACCTATCATGAACGAACAGGAAATCAAGAAGAGAACAAAATATGTGACCTTCAAATCCGGTGATGAATATTTTGCAGTGGATATTCAGTACGTCAATGAAATCATCGTATATCAGGAAATCACCAAGGTACCGGAGAGCGAGGATTACATAAAGGGACTCATCAATCTGCGTGGAAAGATCATTCCCGTGATCGATGTCAGGATCAGATTCAAGCAGGAACCGTTCGAATACACGGACAGGACCTGCATCATAGTAGTAAAGGTCAAGCAGACTGTTGTGGGACTCATTGTGGAAAAGATTGCTGAGGTGGTGGAGATATCTGAGGATGATATCATTCCGTCTCCTTCACTTCCTAAACTTGAGACGCCGCAGAACCGTTATGTGGAGGCTGTTGGAAAGGTTGGAGATGATGTAAAACTCATTTTAAATCCTGACACACTCCTTAAAGATGACGAGATCTTAGCCCTTGAGAGGGAAAAGGAAGAAGAGGAAGATGCAGAGGAAAAGGCTCCGGAAGTAAAGGCTCCCGAACCCGTGAAAGTGGAAAAAAAGCCTGAAGAGCCGCCAAAGCATGAGACCAATAAATCGGATGAGCCAAAGGATGCATCGGAAAAAAAGGATGAAAAACAGGATAAGCCTGTATCTTCCGCATCCGAACTTTTTATAAACCCCGATGCGATAAAAAATAACGGCGAGGAAGGAAAAGAAGCAACTCCCGAACCGAAGTCTTCCGATGAAAAAAATAACACCCGGGGGGACGACAAGAATAAACAGAAGAAGAAAAACTAGGTAAAGGAGATAAAGATATGTCAAAAAAGTTGAATATTTCTTTGTATGCAAGGATCCTTGCTTCATTCATCGTTCTTTCCGTTACCGTGATCGCTATTCTGGCAATGGGTTATCTGGTGGCAAAAAAACTTGCAAACGGCGAAGTTGAAGATGTTGCGTCTTATATGAGAAAGTATCAGACAAACTGTGCTTTAGTATTTGTCTTTATCACTGTGGTGATCACTACGGCGATGGTATTTATCAAAAAGCTCTTTAAGACGAGATTTAAAGAGGTGACTGAAGCGGCAGAGACCATTGCCACAGGAAAACTCATAGATGAGATAAACAATCCTTATAATGATGAATTCGGAATACTGGTAGACAGCATAAACGGTGTTATCACAAATAGCAGGAATCAGGCTGCTGTCATGGAGCAGGTTGCAGACGGAAACCTGACGGTGGAGGTCAATCCCGCATCTGAAGGAGACGTGCTGGGACGAGCCATCGAAAAGATGGTGGGCCAGAACCGCCATGCGCTGTTAAACATCTCGGAGTCAGCAGGTCAGGTGCTCACTTCTTCCTCTGAGGTAGCAAGCGCCTCCGAGGCATTGGCACAGGGCTCCACGGAGCAGGCCAGTGCTATTGAAGAGATCACTGTTTCCATGAGTGATATCGCTGACAAAACAAAACAGAATGCAGCAGAAGCTACCACCACAGCCGATTATATGAAGGATGTCATCTCCTCCATGAACAGGGGCAAGGATCAGATGATCGAGATGACCGAAGCCATGAACGAGATAAACAAGTCTTCAGAGAGCATTTCAAAGATAATAAAGGTTATCGATGACATTGCTTTCCAGACAAATATCCTGGCTCTCAATGCTGCCGTTGAAGCAGCGAGAGCCGGAGAAGCAGGAAAGGGCTTCGCGGTAGTGGCAGAGGAAGTCAGAAACCTGGCGGCAAAGTCTGCGGAGGCAGCCAGTGAGACGGCTGAACTTATTGAGGATTCCATCAGAAAAGTAAATGCCGGAAGTGAGATCTCTAAGCAGCTTTCCACAGAGATGATGGAATCATCCAGAATGGTGGACGACTGCGGACAGAAAGTGATAGGAATTGCCGAGGCATCCAATTATCAGGCAACTGCCATAGAGCAGGTAAATTCAGCCATAGAGCAGGTATCCGAGGTTGTCAGTACCAATTCGGCCACCAGCGAAGAATGCGCGGCGGCTTCCGTTGAACTTTCAAATCAGGCTAAAAAGATGAAGGAACTCCTTTCGATCTATAAACTTGGGGGCAGGGACGATTACGTAAATGAAGTTTATACGCCAAGTATTGAAAATGAGCGAATAATTTCATTGGGTGACGGCTTTGGAAAATATTAAGCCGGATCTTTACATGCCGGAGTGTCAAAGCTCCGGCATGTTTTTACCGACTCTGTATATGGAGAAGCATTATGAACAACAGAAAAAAATCAAAAGAGATACCTGAATGGGCCATATGGTCTGTCTGCAGTATTCATCTGTTATCCATAACGGTGATAAGTATATATCAGGATCTGAATCCATGGATTCCGGCTACAATGGTGGGACTTTTTGTGCTGCTGTGGGCTGCGGTCCTGACAAGCTATTCCACAAGGACAGTCAGAGCCTATATGGAAGCTGTTATCACCCTGGGAGCTTTTATACTTTATTCCTTTTTTTGCGAAGATGTGCTGCAGATATTGCCGAATTTCATAGCCCTGGTGGTATTGATCGGTCTGTACAGAGTATCAGGTTTGTTTATACCGATGTGTATAGCCACCTTTGTACTGTTTTTTAATTATTATATCTACAGCGGCAGATGGTCAGAGCTTGATTCCATGGGACGGCTCGTGGACATTTTTCAGATGATCAATGTCCTCTTTATAGAAGTGGTTGTCTATGTCTGGGTAAGAAAGAGCCTTAGCAAGGATCGCAAAAACGATGAGGTCCTGGCGGAGGTCGAGGCTGCCGAAAAGACAAAGGATGATTTTCTGGCAAACGTAAGTCATGAGATCAGGACTCCCGTAAATACTATCTGCGGAATGAGCGATCTGGCTCTCAGAGACTCAAATCCCGAATCGGTGAAGGAAAAGCTTTGGGATATCAGAACCGCAGGCAGGAATCTGATCTCCATCGTCAGCGATATCCTGGATTTTTCGGAACTTCAGAGCGGAAATGTGGAGCTTCAGGAGGAGGCTTACAATATCACTTCCACAGTGAATGATATCATCGGCATGGTTACGGCAAAAAAAGAGGACAAGAGGATTGAATTCATTGTAAATGTGGATCCTAACATCCCCTCAAGTCTGTACGGAGACGAAAAAAAGATCCGCCGCGTGGTTCTCAATCTCATGGACAATGCGGTGAAATTTACCGAGTCCGGCTCCATATTTCTCGATGTTTCCTTTAGAAATGAGGATTACGGCATAAATCTCATCATTTCCGTAAAGGACAGCGGAATAGGTATGAGCGAGGAAGAGGTGGAAGGACTCTTTAACAGTTTTAATCAGGCAGATGCCACAAGAAAAAGAAGAAATGGCGGTATGGGCCTGGGACTTGCCATATCGAAGGCTATAATCATGAGAATGAACGGCACCATTTCCGTAAAGAGTGAACTTGGAAAGGGCAGTGTTTTCAAGGCTGTTATCCCTCAGAAGGTTTTAGATGAAACTCCTATCATATCCATAGTAAAGCCGGAAAAGGTAAATGTGGCTCTGTATTTCAGCTTCGTTTTGGAGGACAGAGCAGAGGCCAGGGACGATTATATGGCAGTCATGAACAAGATGCGCCAGAGCCTGCCCGTAAAATCTCATAATTGCATGAACATTCAGGAACTTAAGAGGCGTAATGAGAGGGAGCAGTTCAGCCATATCCTCACAGGATTCAATGAGTATATGGAAAACAAAGAATACTTTGACAATCTGGATCCCAATATTGTCTTTGCAGTGCTCATCGATCCCAAAAATGACAGCAAAGTGACAAATCCTTCGATTTACAAGGTTTATACACCTTTTTATATTTTATCCATTGCGAATCTGTTAAACACAAGCGGAGGCGGCAGAGACAAGCAAAGAGGAAAAACAGGAAGATTTACGGCCCCGGATGTGAAGGCGCTTATAGTGGATGACAATCTGATGAACATCAGAGTCATCGAGGGACTTTTGGCACCCTATAAAATGCGATTATCCAGTGTGACCAGTGGCGCAGAGGCCATAAAAGCCGTGGGATCAAGGGATTTTGATCTGGTATTTATGGATCACATGATGCCGGAGATGGATGGGGTGGAAACCCTTCATCATATCAGGGAAAAGGGCGGAGAATATTTCAAGAATCTAAAGATCGTTGCTCTGACGGCGAATGCCATTGCAGGAACCAGAGAAATGTTTTTGAGGGAAGGGTTTAATGATTTCGTTGAAAAACCCGTGGAGCCAAACGTCCTTGAGAGGGCTTTAAAGAGAGTGCTTCCCGACACAAAGATGTATTTCGATGAGGAAGAAAAAACTTCAAAGAAGGAGGTACCCATCGAGATACCAAAGGAACCTTTCTCAAAGGCTGTTGAGTATGAAAAAGCATCTGTGGCTAAGGAAGAGCCGGCAAAGGAGACACTTAGAGAAAACGGATCCGGTGAGTTTGAAATCGGTGACCTTGATGTTAAAAAGGGAATCATGTACTGCGGCGGCAAGGAACAGTATATAGAGATACTAAAGATGCAGGTAAGTGACGCACAAAAGCAGGAAGACTATGTGAATTCACTTTTTGCAGATGAAAACTGGAAGGATTATACCATTCAGGTTCATGCGATCAAGAGCACCATGATGAGTATAGGTGCGGTCAATCTGTCGGGAATGGCAAAGGATCTGGAGATGGCAGGAAAGCACGACGACCCTGCCTATATCCGCGAAAACCATGGAGCAATGATGGCGGAATATAAAAGAGTCATCGACATGATAGAAAATGGACTTAACTCCTCGGGGGAGGCTTCGGTGGAATGTGTTCAGAATGCAAACCTGAGGGAGATAACGGTTACGGAACTTTCGCAGAAAGCAGATGAATTTGAGACAGGTGCATATGTGCTTGACAGAAATCTCATGCTTTCGATCCTCACGGATCTCAGCAATTGCAGTTTTAACGGTAAACCTTTGACAAAGATCATAGACAGGATCGTTCACAAGGTGGAAATGTCAGATTATATGTCCGCGGCTGACGCCTTGAGAAATATTCTGGGTGCGGGAGGTGAGTGATATGGACAGGATAAAAAGATCACTTCTCAAATATGTTTTCGGTGATGAATTAGAGATCAAGGAGAGGCTTTTCAGACAGATCCTGGTGGCCGGAATTGCCATGTGCGCAGTGTCTACGGTGGAAAATCTGCTGATAACGGATTCTCCCCTGGTTTATACTTCCATAGTGGCAACCATCATGATCTTATTAGCAGCTTCCGTTGCCACATTTTCTTATCACAAGACAGAGCTTGCGGCTAAGATCCTGGGTGTGTTTTTCATCTTTATGTTTTTTCCAAGCGTATTTTTTTACAGCGGTGGAACAGAGGGTGGAGCATCTCTGTGGCTTACGATGGGGATCATATACTGTTTTTTGATGTTCGACGGACTGACGTTAAAGATATTTGTCACCCTGGCCATAATAGTTGATATAGCCATATATTTTGTGGCCTATCTTTATCCCGAATACATCAACCCCCTGACGAATGATTTTTCGGTGTATGTGGATTCCATATTCAGCGTGATCATGGTAGGTATCGTGGTGGGACTGCTCCTTTTGTATCAGCGTGCTCTTTTTACAAAGGAGAGGATAAAGAGCAGGAATCAGACGGAAGAGCTTGAGAAGGCGAACAATGCTACCAATGCGTTTTTTGCAAATATGAGTCATGAGATCAGGACTCCCATCAATTCCATCGTGGGTCTCAATGAACTGATACTCAGAGAAAAACCCGGCGGAGAGATCGCTACCTACGCGGATAATATCAGGACAGCCAGCAAGATGCTGCTCCATCTGGTAGATTACATTCTGGACAAGACTCAGCTGGAACTTGGACAGATGGAAATTGTGCCTGTGGAATATAACACAAAGGATATGATCAGCGAACTCATCGATATGGTTCACATAGAGGCAAATGAAAAGAAACTGATGTTATTGGTGGATGTGGACAGAGGTTTGCCCTCCATTATGTATGGAGACGAGGGAAGGATCAGGCAGATATTGTTAAATATCCTGACGAATGCGGTAAAGTTTACCCCCTCGGGTTCCGTTGCCTTTATTGTAAAGGGAGAAGATCAAAGTAACGGAAATTATAAACTGACATTTGCGGTTTCCGATACCGGTATAGGAATCAAAAAAGAGGATCTGGGACATCTCTATGATGCCTTCAGGCGAATGGATATGCAGAAAAACCGCAGGGTTCAGGGAAGCGGACTGGGACTTGCCATCACAAAGGAACTGGTAAGCCTGATGGGCGGAGAACTGACCGTGGACAGTATTTATACAAAAGGATCCACTTTCTCCGTTACCCTGGAGCAGAGGATAGTAAATCCCGAACCCATTGGAAACGTGGACTTTCTCAGACACAAGCAAAGGGTTGTGGAGGAGTACAGAAAGACCTTTGAAGCCGCAGAGGCAAATATTCTCATTGTGGATGACAACAGCATGAATTCCATGGTTGAGAGCAAACTGTTAAAGGAGACAAAGGTTCAGGTCGACATTGCCACCGGCGGACTTGAGTGCCTGGCAAGGACAAAAAAGAAATTCTATCATGTGATCCTGATGGATTATATGATGACGGATATGAATGGCATAGAGACTCTGCGCAGAATCAGAAATCAGGAGAACGGTCTTTGCAAAAACTCCGCAGTTTTACTCCTTACAGCCAATACGCCCACGGAGGCAAAAAAACTATGCGAAGACTACAATTTTGACGGATTTATCGTTAAGCCCGTCACGGGGGAAGCCCTTGAAAGTGAGATAGTAAAATTCCTGCCGGATGATATCGTGGAATACAGGGAAAAAGAGGTAAAGCCTGCATCCACCGTGGCGGGAGTCGATTACAAGATAATGACCATGGGCACAAAGCGCAAGAAAAAAGTGCTCATCACTACGGACTGTATAGCCGATATCCCGGAAAAGATCGCAAATGAGAATGATATCGAGATCATAAATATGTATATCAAAACAGGAACGGGAAGATACAGGGACAAGGAAGAAATCGATGTACCCGCTCTTTTGGAGATCGATAAGGCTGACGGAGCAGCCTTATCGGAGTGCCCCAGCGTGGACGACTATCAGACATTCTTTGCCACTGCGCTTGGCAGAGCAGAGACGGTCATTCATATTTCCGCTTCCGGAAATACCTGCGGAGCATTGGAGAACGCAGAGATCGCAGCACAGAGCTTTGACCATGTTACTGTTGTGGACTCGGGTATGATATCAGGCGGAGAGGCCATACTTGTCATAAAGGCTGCGGCCATGGCAAGGGATAATGCATCAATGGATGAGATAATTGAGGCGGTGGGTGAGATAAAGAGCAGGATAGCCACTGTTTATATGCTTCCAAGTGCAAAACCTTTAGAGACCGCTCCGTTTATGAGTCATGCACTTTATAAATTTGCCATGGGCTTAAGGGCAGGAGTTGTGGTCAGAATGATAGGCGGAAGGTTTTATCCCGTGGTCAGACCGCCCCTGGTCGCAAAAAAGAATATTGTCAAATATGTGGAGAGAGGCTTTAGATTAATGCCATCCCACAAGATGGATGACAGTATCCTGGTGATCAATTATGTAAATTTCCCGGTCTCCGAGATAAATGAGATGGAAAAGGTAATCGGAAAATACATAAAATACAAGACAGTTTTGGCTGTTCCCACGTCCGTGGCAACGGGAACACTGGTGGGTAACGGTGCCGTGGGAGTTTCCTTTATGAGACTCTGATGAAGGCAGTTTTTGCATGATGAGCTAATTGCAAAAGCCATATTTAAACAGACTTTATAGGAATTGATGGGATAATGGGTATGAATGGAAGGCTGCAGATGCAGCCTTCTGTTCTTGCTTGGGATTTTTTTGAGATTCCGTTTTAGATGCTGTTATGTTAGAATATGGCAGAATGTTAAGTTTGTGAAAAAATGCGATTTGACAAATATATCTATGGTGAGGTGCGGGAATGTGTGCAGAGATATGGCATCTTTATGATGCGGAAGGAAAAAAGACAGATTTCAGTTTCGTGAGAGGAAAGGGAAATTACAGAGATATTCCGGAAGGGTTATACCATCTTGTGGTGGATTTTCTGATCCTCCATGAGGACGGAACATATCTTATGACAAAAAGAAGTGATGATAAGGATGTTTATCCCGGATATTGGGAAGCGTCGGGCGGCGGATCGGCCATACTCGATGAGACTCCGGAGGAAGCTCTAAGGAGAGAAATGCGTGAGGAAACAGGTATCGTCAGTGATGATTTTGAACTGATCAATATCACTTTCAGCGCAAATCACGGAATGTTTTATTCATATCTTGTGAGGACTTCCTGCAAAAAGGACAGTATCGTCCTCCAAAAAGGAGAAACCGTGGATTATAAATGGGTTGATGTCAAAGGATATATCGACTATGTTGACTCCGGAAAAGAATTGTCCATGGTAAATCATAATAACAGATACAAAACCTATATCGACGGGCTCAGAGAAAAGATGGAATGATATTTATAGCGATTGCATGAGAAACTGTTTTGTGCTATATTGTGAATATCTTAAATCTTGGGCGTTTCGCCTGCAATTTTCCGATTGAATCAAAATAATAAAGAAGGGAGGTAAAGGGTCCCTGAATTGCTGATGTTTTTTGAGATGAATCAAATTAAAAGTCATTTATGGGACTCAAAATATGCTAAAAATTAATCGTAAGCGGATTTAAGGGAGGATTTATCATCCGATTTAAAATTACGAGTTGACAAAAACGAACAAATGTTTTAATCTTACTATAGAACATTTGTTCCGATAAAAGGAGAATGATTTTATGGAAAAAACCGACAAACTTAAAGCATTGGATGCGGCATTAAGCCAGATCGAAAAACAGTACGGCAAGGGGGCAGTCATGAAACTGGGTGATCCCTCCAATCAGATGAATGTGGAGACCATACCCACAGGCTCATTAAGTCTTGATATAGCCCTCGGACTCGGCGGTATTCCCAAGGGGAGGATCATTGAGATATACGGTCCCGAATCCAGTGGTAAGACCACAGTTACTCTTCATATGATAGCTGAAGTACAGAAGAGAGGCGGCATAGCGGGATTTATCGATGCAGAGCATGCCCTTGACCCCGTATATGCTAAAAACATCGGTGTTGATATTGACAATCTCTATATCTCACAGCCGGACTGCGGTGAGCAGGCTCTTGAGATAACAGAGACAATGGTCCGTTCCGGTGCCATAGATATTATAGTAGTTGACTCCGTTGCGGCTCTGGTTCCAAAGGCCGAGATCGACGGCGATATGGGAGATTCCCATGTGGGCCTCCAGGCAAGACTTATGTCTCAGGCTTTGAGAAAACTTACAGCTGTCATCAGCAAGTCAAACTGTACGGTTGTATTTATCAACCAGCTCCGTGAAAAAGTTGGAGTCATGTTCGGAAATCCCGAGACCACTACCGGTGGTAGAGCATTGAAATTCTACTCATCCGTCAGACTTGATGTCAGAAGGATCGAATCCCTTAAACAGGGCGGAGAGGTTATCGGTAACCGTACCCGAGTAAAGATCGTAAAGAACAAGATCGCTCCTCCGTTTAAAGAGGCAGAGTTTGATATCATGTTCGGTAAGGGCATCTCAATGTCCGGTGATATCCTGGATCTTGCTGCAAATTGTGATATCATCAACAAGTCAGGCGCTTGGTATGCATATAACGGGGAAAAGATCGGTCAGGGACGTGAGAATGCAAAACTTTACCTTGAAGATCATCCCGAAATGTGCGAAGAGGTTGTAAAACTTGTCAGAGAGCATTACGGACTTCAGTCATCATCCGAGACTGAAACCGAGTGATCAGTTTAGTATATTTATGGAGCCGGTAGTAAATTATGGAAATAACAGGGATAGAAGATTTTAAATCCGGTCGATACAAGATCCATATTGATAATGAATTCGCCTTTGTATTATACAAAGGCGAATTGCATAAATACGGTATAAAAGAAGGCAATACGATCAGTGAAGAAGTCTATGATGAAATAGTTGGAGAGGTGCTGGTAAAAAGAGCAAAGCTAAGAGCCATGAACCTTTTGACAAAGAGGGACTATACCACGGGCAAACTCCGGGAAAAATTAAGAGAAGGCCTGTATCCGCCCTCAGTCATAGAAAAGGCGATCGAGTATGTGACAGGATTTCATTATCTGGATGATTACAGATATGCTTATACCTTTTTATCAGATCATTGCAATGACAAAACCCTGATGCGAATGAAGTCGGATCTGGCTGCCAAGGGCATAAAAAAGGATGTGTTTGAAAAGGCTCTCCTTGACTGGCAGGACAACGGCGGTTTTGTGGATGAGGATGCCATGATACAAAATATCCTGAGGAAAAGAGGGTATATGGCTAAAAAAGGCGACGAAAAAGAATATCGCCGCATATACGGATTGCTTATGAGAAACGGTTTTTCGGCTGATTCAATAAACAGAAACCTGAAACTTAACAGATAGATGCAAAATGCACAAAAACTTATTTGATTTTATGCTTTATTTTATATGATATACTGACTTGGACTTGACATATATTAACCGAAAGTATACAATTTAACTGTTGTGAATTGCTTGTTAGAATGAGTTACATTCTATATATTAAAATGAACAATGAAAATTAAATAAGGAGGTGCCCTGTAGTGAGTACTGGAATTTGGATCGCTATCGTAGGTGCCGGCATTCTTGTCAGTGCAATCATTGCATCTGTGGTTACAAAATCCGTGTTGAAGAGCAAAGCTGATTCAACCATCGGAAATGCAGATGAAAAGGCAAGAAAGATTATTGATGACGCATTGGCTGCTGCTGAAGCAAAGAAGCGTGAATCATTACTTGAGATCAAGGAAGAATCTATCAGAACAAAGAATGATTTGGACAAAGAGATCAAGGAGCGCAGAGCAGAGGCTCAGCGCTATGAGCGCAGAGTTCAGCAAAAGGAAGAGAACATCGATAAGAAAGCTGAGGCAATCGAAAGACGTGAACAAAGTTTAGCTGCAAGAGAGGAGAATCTTGAAAGAGACAAGATTGAGATCTCAAAGTTAAACGAACAAAGACTACAGGAACTGGAACGAATTTCCGGATTAACCTCTGAACAAGCAAAAGACTACTTATTGAAAATTGTTGAAGACGAAGTGAAACATGAAACGGCTGTGATGATCAAAGAAATGGAGAGTCGCGCCAAGGACGAAGCCGATAAGAAGGCAAAGGAATATGTTGTCTCCGCAATACAGAGATGTGCTGCTGACTGCGTTTCCGAAACTGCTATTTCGGTAGTCCAGTTACCTAACGATGAAATGAAGGGAAGGATCATTGGTAGGGAGGGTCGTAACATCAGAACCCTTGAGACCATGACAGGAGTAGATCTCATCATTGATGATACTCCCGAAGCAGTAGTTCTTTCATCCTTCGATCCCATCCGTCGAGAAGTTGCCAGAATTGCTCTTGAAAAACTTATTGTTGACGGTCGTATCCATCCCGCGAGAATCGAGGAGATGGTTGAGAAGGCTCAAAAAGAAGTAGAGACAATGATCAAGGAAGAGGGAGAAGCCGCAACACTTGAAGTTGGTGTTCACGGAATCCATCCCGAACTTGTGAGACTTTTAGGTAAGATGAAATTCAGAACCAGCTACGGACAGAATGCTTTGAGACATTCTGTAGAGGTGGCTCAGCTTTCAGGACTGTTAGCTGCAGAAATGGGTCTGGATGTTAGACTTGCAAAGCGTGCAGGACTTCTTCATGATATCGGTAAATCAATTGACCGTGAGATGGAAGGAAGCCATGTACAGCTTGGAGCAGATCTTTGCAAGAAGTACAAAGAGAACGCAACTGTTATTAATGCAGTGGAATCACATCATGGTGATGTGGAAGCCACTTCGCTTATCTCCTGCATCGTTCAGGCTGCAGATACTATCTCAGCCGCAAGACCGGGTGCAAGAAGAGAAACGCTTGAGACTTATACAACAAGACTTAAGCAGTTGGAAGATATTACAAACAATTTCAAAGGTGTCGACAAATCTTTTGCTATTCAGGCAGGACGTGAAGTTCGTGTTATGGTTGTGCCCGAGCAGATCAATGATACAGACATGGTTATCCTTGCTCGTGATATTTCTAAGAAGATCGAGGAAGAGATGGAATATCCCGGACAGATCAAGGTCAATGTCATTCGTGAGAGCAGAGCAATCGATTACGCTAAGTAATCCCATACCGGTTTCAATTTATCAAGACATGTTAAAGCCGTTGCATTTTTGCAACGGCTTTTTTATGTATAACAACGAGCCTAGGTCCCACCTGCAAGCTCGCTTGCGAGGGGGACTTAGGCGACTGTAGAACACCGAAAGGCTTTGCCTTGAGGTGTGAAACAGAGTTGAAATCGACTAGGAGTCAGCCTACTCGATTTAGGACAAAGTAGGTGACCCAATATATTTGCCTGTAAATTTGTACATTTTTACTCAAAATGACTAAATAAATATGGAAAATTATGCAATTTGATGGTAAAATTTATTACAGTCATAAATAAAAAGAATCGAAAAATGGTAAATACTTTTTGATGAGGCAAAGGAGCACATATGGATCAAACTAACTCACTTGTTTTTACTAATGATAATTGTGTCGGATGTAATAAATGTATTTCGGTTTGCAGCTGTATGGGAGCCTGTGTTTCCACCAGGCAAGAGGGTCAGGAAAACTCCAGGATCGTGGTGGATGGTTCTAAATGTATTGCCTGCGGAGCCTGTTTTGATGCCTGCGAGCATCATGCCAGAGAATTCCGTGACGATACGGAGAGATTCTTTAATGATCTTAAAAAAGGAGAAAAGATTTCCGTTTTGATCGCCCCTGCCTTTAAGGCGGATTATCCTAATGAATATGAGCGTGTTCTCGGCGGATTAAAGAAGCTTGGAGTCAACAGATTTATCAATGTTTCTTTTGGTGCCGATATCACCACCTGGGGATATATAAATTATATTACAACCCACGATTTTAAGGGTGGCATTTCCCAGCCCTGTCCTGCGGTTGTGGGATATATCGAAAGATATCTTCCCGAACTTTTGCCAAAGCTTTTTCCTGTGCAGAGTCCTCTTATGTGCTCGGCCATATATGCGAGAAAAGAACTGGGGATCACCGAGAAGCTTGCTTTCATAAGCCCCTGTATAGCAAAGAAGATGGAGATCGATGATCCTAACAACAAAAATTATGTAAATTACAATGTGACTTTTGCTCACATGATGGAATATATCAAAGCCAATGATCTTTTCGGAGAGCCTTACACGGATGAGATTGAATACGGTCTCGGTTCTATTTATCCCATGCCCGGCGGATTAAAGGAAAATGTTTACTGGCTGCTTGGAAGCGATGCATTTATCCGTCAGATCGAAGGCGAAAAGAGAATGTATCACTATCTGAAAAAGAATGCTGACAGGATTAAGGGCGGAAAGACCCCGTACCTGTTTGTGGATGCTCTTAACTGCGAGAACGGATGTATATGCGGAACCGGTACGGATCCTGATGTTACAGATAATGATGATCCCATTTATCACATCCATGATATTCAGGAGAGCGTAAAAAAGAACGGAAAGAAGGGAGCCTGGGCAAGAAATCTTTCTCCCGAAAAACGTCTTGCAGAATTAAATAAACAGTTTAAGAATCTGAAGTTAGAAGACTATCTCAGAAAATACACCGATAAGTCTGCTGAATGTAAATCAAAGATTCCTACAGAGTCAGAGTTAAATAAAGTCTTTGACTCCATGAGAAAGACTACGGAGGAATCCAGAAATATCAATTGCTCATGCTGTGGATATGATTCCTGTCGAGACATGGCAGTGGCCATCTTTAACGGTTATAATGACAGATCAAACTGTGTACATTACTTAAAGGATCTGGTGGAGCTTGAAAAAATCGAGGCTCAGGAAATGGTCGAAAAGGAAAAGTCAATGCTCATCAGTCAGCGTGATGATCTGCTTCACACAATCGACCTTATAAACGAGCACTTTAATACTTTGAGTGAATCCGTAAAGGGTGTAAGCGACGGAAATTCATTAAATGCCACCGAGAGCGGTGCCGTTTCCGAGGAGATGGCTCATGTATCCGCTTTCTGTGAGAACCTGAGGACTTCTGTTGATCAGATCGTGACAGATCTGGCAGAACTTGTGGACAATAACAGAAAGGTCGTTGATATTGCAAACCAGACAAACCTCCTTGCGCTGAATGCTTCCATAGAGGCGGCTAGAGCGGGAGAGGCAGGAAGAGGCTTTGCGGTTGTGGCTGACGAAATTAATTCGCTGGCTGCGGATTCCAAGGATACCGCTCAGAACAGTGGAGAGGCAAATGAACATATCAGAACCGCTGTTGAGATCATAGCAAAGGAATCAAAGGAACTTATTGCTATTGTGGAAAGCGTGGATGAAAGAGTAAAGACTCTGGCTTCAAGCAGTGTGGACATTGCACAGGCCACAGGAGACGTATCAAAGGTTATCGAGCAGGTCAGAGACGAACTGAAGGCATTGGTGGAAAACAATGCATTCCGTTAATATTTTCAAAAATTAAAGATCAGTTTACAAACCGTCGGAGGGACATGCTCCGGCGGTTTTAAAATTCTGTATATTTTTCTTGCCATATGAAAATTCATATTGTATTATATACAAAGTGTATGATTGTATACGATAATGCAAGGATAAGGAAAGGTTGTTGTCATGAAAGCATATTGTGATCTTACTCGTGAAGAGTTACTTGAACTGCAAAAACAGCTTAATGCTGAATATGAAGAGGCAAAGAAAAAGGGACTTAAGCTTGATATGTCTAGAGGAAAGCCGTCACCTGCCCAGCTTGATATGGGTATGAAGATTTTGGATGCCCTTAATTCGGACAGTGATATGCTTTGTGAAAACGGCATGGATTCCAGAAACTACGGTCAGCTTGAAGGTATTCCCGAGGCCAAAAAACTCATGGCCGACATGATGGGTACAAAACCTGAGAATGTGATCGTATGCGGAAATGCCAGCCTTAATATAATGTATGATTCAGTCTGCAGATCCATGATCCACGGTGTCAACGGATCAACACCCTGGTGCAAGTTAGACAAGGTTAAATTCCTCTGCCCGGCACCCGGATATGACAGACATTTTGCCATTACCGAGCATTTTGGAATAGAGATGATCACTATCCCCATGTCTCCCACCGGACCTGACATGGATATGGTTGAAAAATATGTAAATACCGATCCTGAAGTTAAGGGAATCTGGTGTGTACCTAAGTATTCAAATCCTCAGGGATATACCTACAGCGCAGATACCGTAAAGAGATTTGCGGCTTTAAAGCCCGCTGCAGAGGATTTCAGGATCTATTGGGACAATGCTTATGTGATTCATGATCTGTATGATGACAGAAGCGATGAACTGCTTGATATTATCGAAGAGTGTGAAAAGGCCGGAAATCCCGATATGGTGATGGAGTTTGCCTCCACTTCAAAGATCAGTTTTGCAGGCGCGGGAATCGCAGCTGTTGCTTCATCAAAGGCAAACCTTGATTTTATCAAAAAGTCAATGACCGTTCAGACCATCGGATATGACAAGGTTAACCAGCTTTTGCATGTAAGATATTTTAAGGACATAAACGGTATCAGGGAGCATATGAAAAAGCATGCTTCTCTAATGAGACCCAAGTTTGAGGCGGTGCTTGAGATACTTTCAAGAGAACTTGAAGGCGCAGAGATCGGAAAGTGGACTGATCCCAACGGCGGATATTTTATCTCTTTCCAGGCAATACCCGGATGCGCAAAGGAGATCGTTGCAAAATGTAAGGAAGCAGGTCTTGTGCTCACTAAAGCCGGAGCCGTATACCCCTACGGCAAGGATCCTGAGGACAGCTGTATCCGTATCGCTCCTTCATATCCTTCTCTCGAAGAAATGAAGGAAGCCGCAGAACTTTTTGCCCTCTGCGTAAAGCTTGTAAGCGTCGGAAAATTCCTTGAAAAATAGAAAAAAACCTGTTCCATTTTCCTGCGTTTTTTATTAAAATAAAAAAGATGGGGCGTAGGAAAGGAGAAGGTATGAAGCGGTGCAAATTCGCATCGAGCACGATAGCTTCTGCGGGGTATGATCCCATCAGAACTATTTTGGAAGTAGAGTTTGTGCAGGGCGGCGAAGTGTTGCAATATGAAAATGTGCCGGAGGACATCTGGTACCTGTTCAAAGATCACTTTTTGCCGGATGCTTTTTTTAACAAACTCATTAAAGGGCGTTACAATGAAAGAAGTATCATATCAATTGAGCATGTAATTTAAAAACAGGCAACCGACCGCTTTGGTCGGTTGTTTTTAAGTTGCAGACAAGGGTGAAATATGCTATATTAGGACTTGGGTTTGAGAGGATTTTTATGTGTTTTAAAACTGATGACGGAATGTGTGATTTATGAATGAGGGTAGTAATCAATACGCTTCTAAGAGAAAAAAGCGTGTCAATCGATTAAAAAAGACGATCATATCTTTGGCTTTCGCCCTTATACTTTTGCCCATTTTTACAAGTATTTATCTGGTGTTTAAGGTTACGGACTTAAACAGGACCATAGACAGTCTGCAGGATACTGTGGACGAACTTTATTCGCTCTATCCCGTGATAGAGAGGGCAAAGGCTGTGAGCGAAGCCCCAAAAGTCAATTCCGAAAAAGAGTTTTTTGACGATCAGGATGCGGGTTTTAACACCATGGAATATGTGCATGAACCTGCCCGGGATAAAAAACATAAGGTTTATCTGACCTTTGATGACGGCCCCAGCCTTTATACGGACGAGATCCTGGATATTCTGGACGAATATGAAGTTGAAGCCACATTTTTTGTGGTGGGAACAAATTGCGAAAAATATCCGGATATGGTAAAGGATATTGTGGAGCGCGGTCACAGTCTGGGAATGCATTCTTATTCTCATAAATACAGCGAGATATACAGTGATATGGACGGATTCGTTGCCGACTTTGAAAAAGTTGACAGCATAGTCTATGATATCTGCGGTTTTCACAGTGGCTTATACAGATTTCCCGGAGGCAGTTCCAATACGGTAAACAGTGTGAACATGAATGACCTTGTGACATATCTAAAGGGAAAAGATGTGGAATACTACGACTGGAATATATCATCCGGGGACGGAGGAAGCGGAGTGCTCTCCGTGGAGAGACTTGTAAAAAATTCAGTGTCGGATGTGGAAGAATACGGTACGGATATCATACTTTTACATGATTCCTACGAAAAACCGAGCACTGTGGAGGCATTGCCTCAGATAATCGAGAAGATATTGGCGATGGAGGATACGGAGATTTTACCAATCACCGCAGAAACCGTGGCAGTTCATCATATTAAATAATGAAAATGAAACGGAGGTTTTATCAACATGGGATTTTTTTCTGATTTAAAGGAAGACCTTTCCCAGGCAGTAAACGAGCTTATTCCTGAGGAAGAACTTAAGACGGATGCTGCCTTGAACACGGAGGAGACTCCCGAAGCTAAGGCTGATGAGGTGGATCTGGAAAAGATGCTTGAAAACATCGATTCGGTCGTGACTGACGAAGCGGAAAAATCCGAGGAAACCGTGGCTTTAGAGACCTTGGAGACTACAGAAGAGGCTGCGAAGGAAACGGTGCAGGAAGACTTCAGTACCGTGGCAGAAACTTCGGAGATAGCAATTGATGAAGTCGTAAAAGAGGAAGCAGCAGAAAAAGAGAATAAAGATAACAGAGGGACAGAGAAAAAAATGGATGCAAACACAGAGAAAGCAGTTCTTGACGAAACTTCACTTATTACAGGCGCAATGACCATTAACGGTGATATCGAATCCGACGGTTCTTTGGATATCATCGGTTCGGTCAACGGAAACGTAACCATCCTCGGAAAACTTAATATCACAGGTCATGTGGTAGGAAATTCAAAGGCAGCCGAGATTTTTGCAGACGGTGCAAAGATCGAAGGCGAAGTGGTAAGTGAGGGAGCTGTAAAGATCGGATCCAGCACAGTTATCGTAGGAAATATTTCAGCTACCAGCGCAGTCATCGCAGGTGCCGTAAAGGGTGATATCGATGTAAAGGGTCCTGTTATCCTTGACTCATCCGCCATCGTAATGGGTAATATCAAGTCTAAATCCGTTCAGATCAACAATGGTGCCGTTATCGAAGGTAGATGTTCTCAGTGCTATGCTGATGTCAATCCCACATCCTTTTTTGATGCTTACAAAACCGAGACAAAGAAGAAATAATTATTACAGGAGAATTGTATATGCGAAGAATTTTACTTAAATTAAGCGGTGAAGCTCTGGCAGGTGATAAAAAGACAGGTTTTGACGAACCCACTGTCAGAAAGGTAGCCCTTCAGGTAAAAGAACTTGTGGATGACGGTATCCAGGTAGGTATCGTGATCGGAGGCGGAAATTTCTGGAGAGGTCGTTCAAGCGAAAACATTGACCGTACAAAGGCTGACCAGATCGGAATGTTAGCCACGGTCATGAATTGTATCTATGTTTCCGAGATCTTCAGAAGCGTAGGCATGATGACAAATATCCTGACTCCCTTTGAGATAGGTTCTTTTACAAAGCTTTTTTCAAAGGACAGAGCAAATAAATATTTTGAGCGCGGAATGGTCGTATTTTTTGCAGGCGGCACAGGTCATCCGTATTTTTCAACCGATACAGGCGTGGTGCTTCGTGCCATCGAGGTTGAAGCGGATGTGATCATGCTGGCAAAAGCCATTGACGGTGTATATGATTCAGACCCTGCTAAAAATCCCAATGCAAAGAAATACGATGTTGTCTCCATCGACGATGTTGTGGCCAATAACCTCCAGGTAGTGGATATGACGGCATCAATTCTGGCAAGGGACAACAAGATGCCCATGAGAGTGTTCGGACTGAATGAAGAAAACAGTATCGTAAATGCTGTGAAGGGCAAATTCAACGGAACAGAAGTAACTGTTTAGAAATTCGGAGGCTTTATAATGGACGAGAGAGTAAAAGTTTTTAATGAGAAAATGGAGAAGGCACTTGAGTTTTTGGAGAGCGACCTCGCTGCCATCAGAGCAGGAAGAGCTAATCCCCACGTGCTGGACAAATTGAGAGTAGATTATTACGGAACACCCACACCCATTCAGCAGGTTGGCAACGTGACAGTTCCCGAGGCAAGGATCATCCAGATAGCTCCCTGGGATAAGTCAATGTTAAAGGCTATCGAAAAGGAGATCATGACAAGTGATATCGGCATCAATCCTTCAAATGACGGATCCGTTATCAGACTTGTATTCCCCGAACTTACAGAGGAGCGCAGAAAAGAGCTTGCAAAGGATGTAAAAAAGAAGGGGGAGGACGGAAAGGTAGCTATCCGTAATATCCGCCGTGACGGAAACGATTCCTTCAAGAAGCTTGCTAAGACGGAGGTTTCCGAGGATGAGATCAAGGATCTGGAGGATTCACTTCAGAAACTTACCGACAAGTTTATCAAGGATATCGATGAACTTGTTGAGGCAAAGACAAAAGAGATCATGACAGTATAATACTGAAAAAGCGAATGCGTGGGCGTTCGCTTTTTTATAATATTTTAATTTGAATTAATCCCCAATATATCAGATAATGTTCATGTGTGGTTTTTACCACCGACAATATGTTTATGACGGAGATTTTATGGAAGATAATTTAAAGATACCAAAGTCCGTTGCGATAATACTTGACGGAAACGGCAGATGGGCAAAGGCCAAGGGCCTGCCGAGAAATATGGGACATGTTCAGGGGGCAAAGACAGTTGAGGAAATCTGTGAAGTCGCCTACAAAATGGGAGTTCAGTATCTGACCGTATATGCTTTTTCCACGGAAAACTGGAACAGGCCAAAGGATGAAGTGGATGCTCTTATGAAGCTTCTCAGAAATTATATGACCAATTCCATAAGGACTGCCACAAAGAATAATATGTGTGTCCGTATCATCGGCGACAAGTCAAAACTTGATAAGGATATTCAGGAGAGCATTGAAAAACTTGAAACTGCCACAAAGGATAATACGGGACTTCACTTCCAGATAGCAATAAATTACGGCGGCCGCGACGAGATCGTAAGAGCCGAGAAAAAAATGCTGGAGGATGTAAAAAACGGCAGACTCGATGTCAGCAAAATAGATGAAAAGACTATGTCTGATTATCTTGATACCGCAGGTATTCCCGATCCGGACCTTCTTATCAGAACCTGCAACGAACAGAGAATCTCCAATTTCCTGCTCTGGCAGTTAGCTTACTCCGAGTTTTATTTTACACCGGTTCCATGGCCCGATTTTAACAGGGACGAGCTGGTAAAGGCTATAGAAAGTTATAACCATCGTGAGCGCAGATTCGGTGGACTTACGGAGGAGCAGTAATGTTTGGAGTCAGGCTGTTAAGCGGAATAGTAATACTTGCAATATCTATCTTTGGAATGGCCATAGGAGGACCTGTCTTGTGTATAGGTCTTTGCATCATTTCACTTATAGGTTTTAAAGAGATGACGCAGGTTTTGGGAGTGTCAGATGTAAACGGTAAAAAGGTAAACGCCCTTGAGATCATAGGTTTTGTCGGGATAGTCACTCTGTATGCGGGAGTTTATTCGGTATATTATCTCGACAGTTTTGTATTTATGATGGGCGCACTGGTGTGCACCATACTGGCCTTTATGTTTGCATATGTTTTTGCATTTCCAAAGTTTAATGCCGATCAGGCGGTGGGGGCAGTCTTTGCATATATATATGCCCCGCTGATGCTTTCATTTATTTATCTGACAAGGGAAGGGGCAGACGGAGCATATGTGGTCTGGCTGATCCTGATAAGCAGCTGGGGGTGCGATACCATGGCTTATGTCTCCGGAAAGCTTTTTGGAAAACATAAAGCCTTCCCCGAACTTTCCCCCAAAAAAACAGTGGAGGGATGTGTCGGCGGTGTGCTTGGAAGCGCCTTGATAGGTGCGATATATGCCGCTCTTGCCATAAACGGAAATCTTGATATTCAGGGAAGCATATGTAAGACTGCGATCCTTGCCGGGGCAGGAGCCCTTATGAGCATAGTGGGAGATCTTGCCGCAAGTGCCATCAAGAGAAACCGAAATATAAAGGATTACGGAAAACTCATACCGGGACACGGTGGTATAATGGACAGATTCGATTCCACCATCGTGGTGGCTCCATTGGTATATTTTTTGGCAGTCTGCCTGCTTTAATGCATATTTTTTGTGAAAGGGAGGCACCAATATGAATAATATTTCACTTTTAGGTTCCACCGGATCCATAGGAACCCAGACGCTTGAAGTGGTGGATGAAAATCCGGAGGAGTTAAAGGTTGTGGCTCTGGCCGCAGGAAAAAGTGTTGAAAAAATGGAGGCCCAGGTCAGAAAATACAGACCGGAGCTTGTGGCTATGTGGTCTGAGCAGGCCGCAGAGGACCTAAGGATCAGAATAAAAGACCTGGATGTGAGAGTGGTATCCGGAATGGAGGGCCTGATAGAGGCTGCCACCATTGACAGCGCCGATGTGGTGCTTACTGCGGTGGTTGGTATGATAGGAATAAGGCCCACCATAGCAGCCATAGAGGCGGGAAAAGACATAGCTCTTGCCAACAAGGAGACGCTGGTCTGTGCGGGGCATATCATAATGGATCTTGCAAGAAAAAATAATGTGAGGATCCTGCCCGTTGACAGTGAACACAGCGCTATTTTTCAATCCTTGCAGGGAGAGCCGGCTGATAAGGTTTCAAAGATCCTTCTGACCGCTTCCGGAGGACCATTCAGAGGGAAAAAACCTCAGGATCTTAAAGGAATTCAGGTGGAAGATGCCTTAAAGCATCCCAACTGGGCCATGGGCAGAAAGATCACAATCGATTCTTCAACCCTTGTAAACAAAGGCCTCGAAGTTATGGAAGCTCATTGGCTTTTTAATGTGGATGTGGATGATATCACAGTGGTGGTCCATCCCCAGAGCGTGATCCATTCAGCTGTTGAATATGTGGACGGAGCCGTTATCGCTCAGCTGGGCACTCCTGACATGAGACTTCCCATAGAATATGCTCTTTTTTATCCCGACAGGCGCCCTTTGAGCGGAAAGAGGTTAAATCTTTTTGATATAGGCACCCTGACCTTTGAAAAGCCGGATATGGATACATTTAAGGGGCTGTCTCTTGCAATCCGTGCGGCTAAATGCGGTGGCAGCATGCCCACAGCTTTTAATGCCGCAAATGAAAAGGCGGTTTCGCTGTTTTTGGATAGAAAAATCGGCTATACGGATATCACGGATCTGATCGAAAAGGTTATGGATGATCACATAGTGATAGAAAATCCTACGGTGGAAGAGATACTTTCCGCCGAGGCTGAGGCTTATGAATATATAATGGGAGAAGTGAAATAGTTTGGTTAGCTTAATTCTGTTTATTTTGATATTTGGAATCGTGGTCATATCCCACGAATTCGGTCATTTTCTGATCGCAAAGGCAAACGGTATCCACGTTGTGGAATTTTCCGTGGGCATGGGGCCCGATATCGTCTCATTTAAAAAAGGCGATACCAAGTACTCCATAAAATGGCTTCCCATAGGCGGAGCCTGTACCTTTGAAGGTGAGGATGGCTTAAATGAAAAAGAGGGGGATTCCGAAGGATCTTTTTTAAAGGCTAATGTCTGGTCCAGGATCGCCACAGTCTTTGCAGGCCCCATATTTAATTTCATCCTGGGATTTATAATCGCCCTCATCATGGTCACTATGATCGCCATGAGAGATCCTGTGGCAAGTGAGGTATTGCCTGACAGTGCGGCAGCGGCAGCAGGTCTTGAGGACGGAGACAGGATATTGTCAATAGACGGTGACAAGGTACATCTCTATGAGGAGATCCTGCTCTTTACTGCAACCAATCAGGGTGAGACCGTGGAACTTACATATGAGAGAGACGGCAGCAGGCACGAGACAACGATCACACCTCTTTACAATGAGGAAGAGGGCAGATATATGCTGGGCATCGTAAACAGCGATTTTGTGGAATTAAAGGGATTAGATTTTGTAAAATATGCTTTTTATGAAGTTAAATATTCCATGAAATCCACCTATAAGAGTCTCGGCATGCTCATAAAGGGCAGGGTGTCCAGGCGTGATGTGGCAGGTCCCGTGGGCATTGCGGTAAATGTGGTCGGAAAGACTTATGAAGCCACAAAGGAATATGGATGGAAAAATGTGCTGGTAAACATGTTAAACATTATGATGCTTTTGTCCGTAAACCTGGGAGTTCTCAATCTCATTCCTTTCCCGGCTCTTGACGGTGGAAGACTTGTATTTTTGTTTTTAGAGGTCCTCAGGGGAAAACCCATACCCGCGGAAAAAGAGGGCATGGTCCACTTTGTGGGATTTGTGTTCTTTATGGTATTAATGGTATTTATTTTCTTTAATGATATTATGAACGTGTTTGTACACTGATAAAAAGTCCTGCGGATCCGGGAATTTTTTTCCGGATCCGAAAGGATTTATCTTAAAAATCTGTAAGTTCTGTATTTATTTCTTTTTTAATTCCATCAAAACAGATCAAAATAAAAAGTCCTGATTTATGTTTTGGACGTTTCAATATGGGAGAGTATATATGAAAATCTATTCCAGAGTATTACCGGGAAAAGACAGAGTATTTGTGCTGCATATAAATGTCAGTTTTAATAAAAAAAGGCAGGTCGTGCTGGCTGTTCTCTTTGACCCGTATGGGGACAAGGAGGGAACAGAGAAAAATGATTTTGTTGCAGAACACGGAGAAATCTTTGGGGCCATGTTTAAAAAACTTGAAGAGAAACTGAGGGATGAGCTTATACCGAAATTAAAAAAAGGCAAAACCCCCGGGAGTTTAACTTCATATATTTACCGCACGGTTAAGCCTTTTTTGGAAATGGATGGAGTTTTTTTATTTTTTGTGTGTGATAATTATGGAAATGCGGTAAAATATGATAATAAGTTATCAAATTTGTGCTATTATGGTATTGAGTTTGACAAGGTATACAGTTTTAGCTCTGAGGCGGAGTGCCTGAGATTCGAACCCGGATGCATGGTCCTTATAAGTCAGAAGGATTTATGTAAGACAGAGGGAGTGATCAAAAACGGCAGGATCGCGGAATGCCTTAATATAACAGAGATTGACAGTGAAGCGGTTTTAAAAAAGAGACTAAAAGAGATCTCTGACGGATTTTTCGGAGGAACTTTGATAGGCATAAAATTCGGAAATACCTTTGATGAAGTCTTATTTTGATCCGCTCAGGCAAAGGCAGCTATACCCCGGGAGAAACAATGGATAAATATGAATTTATACGAGAGATAGGAACAGGGACTTTTTCAAAGGTAAGCCTTGTGAGAGATCTTGAAAAAGGCGGGCTTTTTGCCTGCAAGGAAAGCGAGAATAAAGACCTGCTCAAAAAGGAAGCAGAGATATATAAGAGGATCGACCATCCTTTGTTTGCAGGATTTAAGGAATATCTGGAGGAAGATGAAAAAGGGTATCTGTTCCTCCAATATGTGCCGGGAACCGATCTGTATCAGGTGACTGACAAAAGGGAAAGTCTGAATTTCGGAGTGGCTGTAAAGATCGCTCTGGAGGTGGCTGACGGCATCAGATATTTAAATACCTGTAATCCGCCCGTGATATACAGGGACTTAAAACCGGAAAATATAATAGTCTGCGAAAACGGCCACGTAAAAATGGTGGATCTGGGCAGCTGCATCTGGGAAGAGGACGATAACAGTGTGAGCGGCAGCAAAAGTTTTTCTGCTCCGGAGCTTTTTATCGATAATGAGGAGCCCACTGCGGCAAGCGATGTCTATTCTCTTGCAAAGCTCCTTTATTATATGCTTTCGGGCTCTACGGATGAGAGCATGTGTATGTATCTGCAGGGCGGAAGCAGAGGCGTTATGAGTTTGCTAAAGGACTGCCTGGTAAAGGAACCAAAGAAGCGCATCCCCACTGCCGACATGTTCATAAAAAGGCTTGCCCCCTATCACGGAGCAGAGGGGATAAGGTTTTTATTGGCAGAGTTAAAGGCAAAAAAATATGAAAAGAAACATGAGTTTGAAGAATATACAAGCTATGTTGCTATATATGGTGACAACCAGGAATTGACCAAAAGAAAAGGAGACAAAGCATGAAAGCAATGAAAAAGGTATTGAGCATTGCAGTTTGTATTTCAATGGTGTTTGCCATTATGACAGGCTGCGGAAAAAAGCAGTTTGAAGGTACAGTGAGGGTGGCATCCCTTAAAGGCCCCACATCCATGGGACTCTTGGAACTTATGGAAGAGAGTGAGAACAAAAAGACAGATCTGAATTATGATTTTCAGATGTATACCGGTGCAGATGAGATACTTCCCCAGATAATCCAGGGACAGGTTGACATAGCACTTATCCCTTCAAATGCAGCAGCAAATCTGTATCAAAAGACAGAGGGTGGCGTGGAAGTGATCGATATTAACACTCTGGGAGTCCTCTATATGGTTGCCGCTGATGATACCATAGGCAGCGTGGATGATCTGAAGGGAAAGACAATAGTGCTCACGGGACAGGGAACAACACCTGATCTGGTCCTTACCTATATATTGGAACAAAACGGTATCTTAAATGATGTAAATCTGGATTTCAGAGCAGAAGCCACAGAGGTGGTAAGCGTGCTTTCAGAGGATGGTTCAGCCATCGGATTATTACCTCAGCCATTTGTGACGGCGGCATGTATACAGAATGAGAACCTGAAAGTGGTTTTGGATATGAATGCCCTCTGGGAGGAAGTAAATCCCGATTGCGGTATCGTAACGGGAGTAACTGTGGTGAGAAAAGCTTTTGCAGAGGAAAATCCCGATGTGGTAAAGAAATTTTTGGAAGATCACAAAAACAGTGTTGAGTTTGTGAACGGAAATGTGGATGAGGCTGCAGCTCTTGCCGTAAAGAGAGAGATCGTTGCAAAAGAGCCAATAGCAAAAAAGGCCATTCCAAATTGCAGTATCGTCAGCATCACAGGAGATGAGATGAAAAAATCTCTCAAAGGATACTTAGAGGTGATCTATGAAAAGAACCCCGCATTCATCGGAGGAAGCCTCCCCGAAGAGGACTTCTACTATTAAAAACAAAACTTTTATCCTGATAATATGGCTGTTACTTTGGCAAGTAACAGCCATGATAGTTCATAATGATATTTTGCTGGCTTCTCCCGTAAAAACTGTTGTGACTTTATGGGAGTACCTGCTTACCGCAGATTTTTATATTTCATTATCCGGAAGTATCATAAGGATAATCCTGGGGATCATAACAGGATTTTTGCTTGCGGTGATAATGAGTATTATCGCTGTGAGATTCAAAGCGGCTAAGGAGTTCTTTGCCCCGTTGGTGGGGGTTTTTAAAAGTGTGCCTGTGGCCGTTTTTGTGGTGCTCATGATAATCTGGTGGGGAACGGACCTTTTGACACTGGCGGTATGCATCCCGGTTGCCCTTCCCAATATGTATATAAATATCCTTGAAGGAATGAAGACAGTTGACAAAAAGATGCTGGAAGTGGCGCATATATATCATTTTTCGCCCCTTACCTCCTACAGATTTATCTACAAGGAGGCTGTGAAGGATAATGTATACAGTGCGGCAAAGATATCTGTCGGAATGTGTTTTAAGGCAGGGATTGCGGCAGAGATAATCGGAACCCCAAAGTATTCCATCGGAGGAAGATTGTATCTGTCAAAGATATATCTGGATACTCCCGGGGTCTTTGCCTGGGCGGTGGCGATCATTATCATAAGTTTTCTTGCCGAAAAGTTATTCATAAAGCTTTTGGATATTTATTTTTATCCAAGAACCGGTAAGATCACTTTCACGGAGAAAAAAACGTCCCCAGAAGCGAGTGCAGTACTCCGAAATGTCAGCAAAAGTTTTGGGGATGAGGAAGTATTAAAAAATGTGAACATGGAGCTTTTTTCGGGAAATATATATTTTCTAAATGACCCGTCAGGAAGCGGTAAGACCACAACGCTAAGAATCCTCTCAGAACTTGAAAAACCGGACAGAGGAAGTGTGAATGCCCCGGAGGCGGCGTTTTGTTTTCAGGAGGACAGGCTTTTTGAAGATCATGACGCCATCACAAATATAATGCTTGGAGGGTGCGACAGGAAAAGAGCGCATGAACTTGCCCTGACCCTGCTTGGCACTGAGGATATACAAAAGCCGGTCAGGGATCTCTCCGGTGGACAAAAGAGGAGAGTTTCACTGCTTCGGGCTTTTGCAGGAGACTTTCCCATGATACTTCTCGATGAACCTTTTACTGGGCTTGATGAGGAAAACAGAAAAAAAGCTTCTGACTTTATAGAGGGTAATAAAGATAACAGGATCATTGTTATTGCATCCCATGTAAAAGCATAAAAACAGAATATGCAAAAATTATTTGTCTTTTTAGCAGGCTTGTGCTATAATTTCAAAATGACTGTGGCGTGATGGGAAATTCATGCCGCAAACAAGAGAAAATGTATAATTTATGGGCGTTTTAAGCCCTCAAGGAGGAAGTACAACAATGAGTTGTAAAGTAGAAAAAAAAGACAACAATATGGCTGTCCTCACTATCGAGGTAGAAGCAGCTAAGTTTGAAGACGCAGTTGAGAAGGCTTATCAGAATAATAAGAACAAAATTTCCGTTCCCGGTTTCCGTAAGGGAAAAGCTCCCAGAAAGCTTATCGAGCAGATGTACGGCAAGGAAGTTTTCTTTGAGGATGCAGCTAATCTCATCATTCCCGATGCTTATGCAGAGGCAGCAGACAACTGCGGTGAGGATATCGTATCCCAGCCCAAGATCGATGTAGTTACCATCGAGGCAGGAAAGAATTTTGTATTTACAGCTGAGGTTGCTTTAAAGCCCGAAGTTGAGCTTGGCAAATACAAGGGAGTAAAGATCGACAAGGTTGACATCGACGTAACAGACGAAGAAGTTGATGCTGAGATCAACAAAGAGCGTGAGAACAATGCAAGAAATATCGATATCACAGACAGACCTGTAAAAGACGGAGATATCACAACAATCGATTTCGAAGGATTTGTTGACGGTGTTGCATTCGACGGCGGAAAGGGTACAGATTATCCTCTTACCATCGGTTCAGGCGCATTCATTCCCGGATTTGAGGCAGGACTTATCGGAGCAGAGATCGGCAAGGAAGTTGACGTTAATGTAACTTTCCCTGAGGATTATCAGGCAGAGGCTCTTGCAGGTAAGGCAGCAGTATTCAAAGTAACAGTAAAAGATATCAAAGAAAAGGAACTTCCCGAGCTTGACGATGAATTCGCAAGCGAAGTTTCAGAGTTCGATACATTTGCTGAGTACAAGGAAGATGTAAAGAAGAACATCCTTTCAAGAAAGGCTGATGCCGCAAAGGATGCAAAGGAAGATGCGGTTATCGATGCTATCATCGCAGATGCAAAGATGGATATTCCCGATGCAATGCTTGAGACACAGCAGAGACAGATGGTTGAGGATTTCGCTCAGAGACTTCAGTCACAGGGTCTTTCAATGCAGCAGTATATGCAGTTCACCGGCATGACAGCTGATGCTTTCCTTGAGCAGGTTAAACCTCAGGCACTCAGAAGAATCCAGTCAAGACTTGTTCTTGAAGCTGTTGCAAAGGCAGAGAACTTTGAGGCAACAGATGAAGAGTTCGACAGCGAGATCAAGACAATGGCTGAAGCTTATCAGATGGAGACAGACAAGGTTAAGGAACTCCTCGGAGAGTCAGGAGCAAAGCAGGTTAAAGAGGATATCCTTGTTAAGAAGGCAGTTGAGTTCGTTGTAGAGAACGCAAAGGAGTCAAAGCCCGCTGCAAAGAAGTCTTCAAAGAAGGCTGAGGAAGCAGACGCTGAATAATTATAGAACATTCAATACAGTTTTTTTTAGAGAGAGCACATTTTGTGCTCTCTTTATTTGCGTAAAAATCATATGTTTTAGCGTAAATATTTTCCTTATGAAATTCATATTAAGAGAGTAGAATTGAGATAGGGTTATCAGACTATAGAACTTGTTGCTTTTGGGCAACAGATAAGGAGGCAACTGTGAAGATTAAATCACTTAAAACGAAATTCATTTTGATTGGAGTCGCCATGTTACTTCTTATTGCCATTTTGCTTTTTGGCATGGGAAAGATGACATCCGTAGTTGAAAACTCCATGGAGAATGTATTGTACAACAGAGTTTATATAGCCAACACCAATATCATCAATGGTGAGCGAGACATGTATCAGGCCCTTGTGGCGGCTATGGAACTGCATGACGCGATAACCACTGAGGACGTTGAAGATAACAGGCACGGTTATGAAGTAAATTATCAGCAGATGTGGGATCATCTTGATACCGCAGTAGCTCTTATAAAAGAGGATCCTAAAGCCTACTCCGAATATACTTTGCAGTATCTGGCTAAGGCTAACGGATTTACACCTGAGACTGACGGTGACGGATATCTGACAGACACCAGAAAATTTACGGATCTGGTTCAGCAGTTCTCTGATGAATATACTGCTTTTTATAACAGTTTCGATCCGGAAACCAATACAGGTGATTATGCGGCTCATATCGCACATTTTGACAACTGCGAAGAGTATGTCAATAATATCAAAGACTTTATCGACATGTACGCGGTTTTAATGCTGGACGGATTGTCGAATAACAATTCAAAAAATCTTGTTAAGGCATTTGTATATGCTGCGATCCTGATCGCTATCGTTGTGGTATTGTTCATATTCACCGTTCGCGGAATATTAAAAGGTATCAGGATCTCCAAGACAAATATTCTGGAGCTGGCTGCAAAGAATCTCACATATGATCCTCAGAATGTAAAGGGAAATGATGAGATCGCACAGATGGCAGATGCCACAGTTAATCTATTCAAGAGCCAGAACGATATCCTGCATCTGATCAATCAGTCATCGGACAAGATCTCAGAGGCATCAGAGTCATTAAATAAATCTTCCGATGATGTAAAGAATACAACCGGACAGATCACGGTTGCCATAAATGATATCGCAGAAAAGATCTCAGAACAGGCTACAGAGACAAACGAGGCATCCGAGCAGACAAAAATCCTGGGCGAGATCGTCATTGCCAGCAATGAGACAGCAGAGAATCTGGCAAATGTAAGCAAAGAGATCGAGGCCGTTACAAAGGACGGTATGGAAGTTGTGGATCAGCTTCAGAGAGATACAAAGGCAAACGACGATGCATTCCAGAGAATATTTGATGCAATAGACGCCATGACGGAAAGCGCATCAAAGATCGGCGAGACCAGCCATTTGATCTCGGATATCGCATCCCAGACAAATCTCCTGTCACTGAATGCTTCTATCGAGGCTGCAAGAGCAGGTGAGATGGGAAGAGGATTTGCGGTTGTTGCAGATGAGATCAGAGCTTTGGCAGCACAGTCAGCAGATGCGGTAAATACCATCGACAGCATGCTTGCAGAACTCAGTTCATGTGTTGAACAGGCATCAGAACAGCGAGTACAGGTTCAGGAAGCTGTTAAGACTCAGACAGAGAGCGTATTTGCAACAGGCGAGAAGTACCGTTTGATCGTTGACAAGGTTGGTGTGATCAATAAAGAGATCAACTCCCTCGACTCACTCAGCCAGGAAATGGACAAGAGTTGCAAAGTTGTTGTGGAAGCTGTCAAATCCCTTTCAGATTCCGCAGAGGACTGCGCTGCAGGATCGGAAGAAACATCGGCTTCGGCTTCCTTTGTACAGGATTCTGTTGAAAGCATCACAAAGATCAGCGCCAATACTCAGGTACTTGCCGATGATCTGAAAGCACTTTTGCAGGAGTTTAGATTCTAAGCGGAAAATCTATATGCTTATCGAGTGGCATCGGGAATCCTCCCGGTGCCACTTTCTTGGTTTTCAGGGAATTAATTAAGATTAACTTTTTATTAAAAGTACTCTTTGAAGTTGAAAATGGCAAAGACTTAGGATAATATTAGTTCATGAGTGTAAAATCGATGTTAAGTCATCAGCTTTTTACGCAACTATAAGTACAGACAAACAGGAGGAAACAGTATGAGTTTAGTGCCTTATGTCATTGAACAGACAAGTAAGGGTGAGCGCTCTTATGATATTTATTCAAGACTTTTAAAGGATAGAATCATTATTTTGGGAGAGGAAGTAAATGAGACCACAGCCAGCATCATCGTGGCCGAGCTTTTGTTCCTCGAGGCAGAGGATCCCGAAAAGGATATCCACCTCTATATCAACAGTCCCGGAGGATCCGTTACCGCAGGTATGGCAATCTATGATACAATGCAATATATCAAGTGTGATGTTTCCACAGTATGTATCGGAATGGCAGCCAGCATGGGAGCATTCCTTCTTGCAGGCGGAGCAAAGGGAAAGAGATATGCACTTCCCAACGCAGAGATCATGATCCATCAGCCCCTCGGAGGTACACAGGGACAGGCTACAGAGATCGAGATCGCAGCAAAGCATATTCTGCGTACAAAGGAAAAATTAAACAGAATGCTTGCCGAGAATACAGGCAAGCCCTATGAGACCATCTGTGAGGATACAGAGAGAGACAATTGGAAGAGTGCCGAGGAAGCATGCGAATACGGCCTTGTGGACAAGGTGATCACTTTCCATGACGCCTCTAAAAACTAATAGACTGGAGTAAATAAATGGCAGGAAAGAGTTCCTCAAATGATATAAAATGTTCTTTTTGCGGAAAGCATCAGGGACAGGTAAAAAAGCTTATCGCAGGACCCTCCGGAGTATATATCTGTGACGAGTGTGTGGACATATGCAGAGATATATTGGAGGAAGAACTGGAGGATGATGAATTCTCAGAAAAGCTTCCCATGGAGATCAATCTCCTGAAACCAAAGGAGATAAAGACTTTTCTGGATGATTATGTTATAGGTCAGGAGGAGGCAAAGAAAGTCCTCTCCGTTGCCGTATACAATCACTACAAGAGAGTGACGGCACCCAAGACCGTGGATGATGTGGAACTTCAAAAGAGTAATATCATCATGATCGGTCCCACCGGTTCCGGAAAGACATATCTTGCACAGACTCTGGCAAAGATCATAAATGTACCTTTTGCCATAGCCGATGCCACCACACTTACAGAGGCCGGATACGTGGGAGAAGACGTTGAGAATATTCTGCTGAAGCTCATCCAGGCAGCGGATTATGATGTGGAGAGAGCTCAGTACGGTATAATTTATATCGATGAGATAGATAAGATCACCAAAAAGAGTGAGAACGTATCGATCACCAGAGATGTTTCGGGTGAAGGTGTTCAGCAGGCACTATTAAAAATCGTCGAGGGTACGGTTGCATCGGTTCCGCCCCAGGGAGGCAGAAAGCATCCTCACCAGGAACTGATCCAGATCGATACCACCAATATCCTCTTTATCTGCGGAGGAGCTTTTGACGGACTTGAAAAGATCGTTGAGAGCAGACTGGACCGTAAATCCATCGGATTTAACACGGAACTTGCAGAGAAGAGCACAAAGGAGATCGGCGAGCTTTTGCAGATGGTGACACCTCAGGATCTGGTTAAATTCGGTCTTATCCCCGAATTCGTGGGACGTGTTCCTATTTCCGTATCTTTAAAGGGCCTTGATGAAGCCGCTCTCGTAAGGATACTTAAAGAGCCAAAGAACGCTCTGATCAAACAATATCAGAAGCTCTTTGATATGGACGGAGTGAAGTTATCCTTTGAGGATGATGCCGTTTCCGACATTGCAAAGAAAGCTTTCGAGAGAAAAACAGGAGCCAGAGGACTTCGCTCCATTATGGAGGAGATCATGATGGATACCATGTATGAGATCCCTTCAGATGAAACGATCGTCTCCTGCAATATTACGAAGGAATGTGTGGACGGTGAGGCAGAACCTGCTGTTACAAGAACTTCCAAAAAGTAAGCAAAACTGCACCGCATTGATTTTTCAGTGCGGTCTTTTGTTATGAAATTCATGAAACGTGTTTCATCTGTGTGTTGAAGAGGAATATATATGGTAATTAAAAACGTAAGTCTGGAAACCGTTGTGGGTATCACCAGCAAGATTCCTGAGACAGGAAAGCCTGAGGTGGCTTTTGCGGGAAAGAGTAATGTTGGCAAATCATCACTCATAAATGCTCTTATGAACAGAAAATCCCTTGCAAGGACCAGTTCTGAGCCCGGAAAGACCCAGACCATAAACTATTATAATATCAATGATGAAATGTATTTTGTGGACCTGCCGGGATACGGCTTTGCGAAGGTAAGCCGTGAGACTCAGGCGAAGTGGGGAAAGATGATCGAAGATTATCTTCATAAATCACCTACCTTGAGAGCCGTATTTTTGCTGATAGATATAAGGCATGACCCTTCTGCCAATGACAAGCTGATGTATGACTGGATAAAGGAGCAGGGCTTTGAACCCATTATCATAGCAACAAAGCTTGACAAGATAAAGAGAAGCCAGATCGGAAAACAGGTTGCCGCAGTAAAACGCGGACTCGGATGCGGGGCAGATGCGGTTATAATACCTTTTTCCGCAGAGACAAAGCAGGGCAGGGAAGAGATCTACGATCTTTTGGACAGGCTTTGTGCCGTGGAAGAAATGAACTCTGAAGAGAGCAGAGAGTTTGGGGAATAAGATAAGTCTTCATAGTTTACGATAAAACGAGGAGAGTATAAATGAAAAAGTATTGTAAGGCTTTAGTCAATCTCGGAGTGGCATTGATATTTTTACTGCTTATCATATTTTTGCTGCCAAGACTCATAGTGTTCTTTTCGCCTTTTGTGGTGGGTTATATCATTGCTCTTATAGCGGCTCCGCCCGTCAGGTTTTTTGAGGAAAAGGTAAAGCTAAAGAGAAAAGCGGGCTCCGCTTTTGTTATCATCATAGTTCTGGCTGCGGTGGTATCTTTGATCTATTTTCTCGGAGCATGGCTTGTGGAACAGTTCGCGGGATTTTTGGCAAACCTTCCGAATATGTGGCAGAGCATAGCTGAAGATGTGGGAAAGAGCGGTGCTACCATTAACGGCCTCATCAATAAGCTTCCCCGGGATATGAGGCTTCAGCTGGGCAATCTGGTGGACGGAGTCAGCACTTCGGTAACGGAATTTATGGGTGATATGGGTTCACCGACCCTTACGGCCGTCGGCAATTTTGCAAAACAGGTGCCCAATGTCATAATCGGCATCATTATGGCACTTTTATCTTCATATTTCTTTGTTTCTGACAAGGACGGGCTCAGCAAATGGTGCAACGAGCATCTGCCTGAATCTTTCCTTGAAAAATATGATATTTTAAAGAAATCCCTGGTCATTGCCGTGGGAGGATATTTTAAGGCTCAGTTAAAGATCGAGATGTGGATATATCTGATACTTTTCATCGGATTTATGATCCTTGGTATCGATTATGCCGCCCTTGTAGCTCTTGGAATTTCGATCCTTGATTTCCTGCCGTTTTTCGGAACGGGAACAGTGATGGTTCCCTGGGCTGTGATAAAGCTGATAAACGGGGATTACCTCCTTGGAATATGGCTTTTGATCCTGTGGGGAGGCGGTCAGCTCATCAGACAGCTGATCCAGCCAAAGATCGTGGGAGATTCCATCGGAATGGCACCTGTTCCCACGTTGTTTTTGCTTTTTATCGGATACAAATTCGGTTCCGTGGCAGGTATGATCCTGGCGGTTCCGATCGGTATCATCGCATATACCATGTATGAGGAAGGTGCATTTAAGACCACGACGGATTCTGTAAACGTCCTTGTAAGCGGTATAAACGACTTCAGACGTCTTGATGATGAAGACCTTGTGGCAGCAAAAAGAGACCTGGAGATCGTGAGGGAGAAAAAGGCGGCCAGAATACGTAAAAATGAGGAAGAAAAGCTTGCAGGCAAAGAGGCAAAACTGGCTGCAAAAAAGAATAAAAGAAGAAAAAAAAGTCAGGACAATGACTGTGACGGTGAAAGCAACTAATAATGTATCTTGGGGTTACTTTAACAAATAACAAGAAGGATCTGTAAATCCATGGATGTGAGCTCATCAGAAAACAGGCATATCGGAATAAGCGGAGCGGCGTTAAAAATGATTGCGGTGATAACCATGTTTATCGATCATTTTGCCGCAGTTTATCTGTTTCAGGAATACGAAGCCGCGGTAAATAATATTAAACCCGTTCCGGCTTTTATAAAGAATATGATAGCGGACGGAAGCATTGCTTTTGTGCATAACAATTCCAGGCTCGTGGGACGACTGGCTTTTCCCATATATTGTTTTTTGCTGATAGAGGGTTTTAAATATACTCATGACAAACTGAAATACTGCATCAGACTGTGGGTGTTTGCTCTTATCTCACAGATCCCGTTTGGCCTGGCTTTTGCAAACAAGATATTTGACCCTGAGTATGTAAATGTATTCTTCACACTGGCCATTGGTTTTGTGACTGTATGGATCGTGGATGAAATAAAAAAAAGATTTGGGGAAAAAGAAGGCGCAAGCTACGCAGTGTCGATGGTGGTGATACTGTTGTTTGCGACCGTTGCGGAATTGTTAAACACAGACTATGGCGCATTAGGCATAATACTTATCGCTCTTATGTACATTACGCGATATGACCGCTTAAGCTGCAGTATTTCCTGTATAGCGGTGCTCATTGGCTATTCGCTTGTCCTTGATCATGAGAGCGAGATATTTGCGATCTTTGCATTTATTCCCATATGGCTTTACAACGGGGAGAGAGGCAGACAGTGGAAGTATTTCTTTTACTGGTTCTACCCGGTGCATTTATTGGCACTGTGGGCCCTTTGGACTTTTATTTAAAAATGAAAGAGGCAACCGACTTTTGTCGATTGCCTCTAAGTTTTTTTACTTAGGCTACAACTGTTACGTTTACTGCGCGAACCTTGCTTGAGTTAGCAGGATCTGTCTCAGTCTCGAAAGTAACTTTTTGGCCTTCTTCAAGAGACTTGAATCCGTCAGCGTTAATAGCTGAGAAGTGAACGAAAACCTCTGAATTGTCAGCCTCGTTTGTGATGAAGCCATAACCCTTCTGAGCATTGAACCACTTTACTGTTCCGTTATTCATGTAGTACCTCCTTATATATTTGGGATTTCCCTATCTTCATTCTAATAAATATGCAAAAAAAACACATATCTTGCAAACCATCGGAATATCATGATTTTCAAAATATGTGATATCAATGACTTGCTATAGAACCTTGGTTAGTATAGCATTTTTATACATAATATGTCAATGATTATTTATCAATAAACAGAATATTTATATAATTGACAAAATATTTATATAGCGGTCAGCCTATTGTACTTAATAAAAATTCAACACTGCGGATAGGTTGACTAAAAAGCGGCTTATGTATATGCTGAAAATGTGAGCGAATTTGAAAATACAGGGATTTTTTGATATGACCGGGTACTCTGTTATCATTTGTTAACAAAGATTTATAAAAAGTTAATTGAACATATATATGAACGTGATATAGTTGAAATCGGAGGGAAGTGATCAGATGAATATACAGAAATTCACACAAAAATCAATAGAGGCAGTCAATACATGCGAAAGACTTGCTTATGAATACGGAAATCAGGAGATAGAGCAGGAGCATCTCCTCTATAGCCTGCTGACAGTTCAGGACAGCCTGATATTAAAGCTTATCGAAAAAATGGATATCGACACCGAGGCTTTTAAAAAGAGAGCGGATCAGGCGATCGAAAAGAGAGTAAAGGTAAGCGGTGGAAAAGTATATGTGGGTGATAAACTCAACAAAGTGCTTATCAGCGCTGAGGACGAGGCAAAGGCCCTGGGAGACGAATATGTTTCGGTAGAGCATTTATTCCTGGCAATGCTTCATTATCCGAACAAAGAGGTCGCAGCCATATTTAAGGAGTACAGTCTGGACAGGGAAAGGTTCTTAAAAGCTCTTTCGACAGTCCGTGGTAATGTGCGTGTCACATCTGACAATCCCGAAGTGACTTATGACACACTCGAAAAATACGGTACTGAGCTGGTTGAGCAGGCAAAGAATCAAAAATTAAATCCCGTCATCGGACGTGACGCCGAGATCAGAAACATTGTCAGGATCCTCTCCAGAAAGACCAAGAACAATCCCGTCATCATCGGTGAACCCGGTGTGGGTAAAACGGCGGTCGTGGAAGGCCTGGCCCAGAGGATCGTACGAGGGGATGTGCCCGACGGATTAAAGAATAAAAAGATATTCAGCCTGGATATGGGTTCCCTCATTGCGGGAGCAAAATACAGAGGTGAGTTCGAGGAGAGACTAAAAGCCGTTCTCGAGGAAGTAAAGGCTAGCGACGGCGAGATAATCCTCTTTATCGATGAGATTCATACTATAGTGGGTGCCGGAAAGACAGAGGGCAGCATGGATGCCGGAAATCTGTTAAAGCCCATGCTTGCAAGAGGCGAGCTTCACTGTATAGGAGCCACTACTCTTGACGAATACAGAAAATATATTGAAAAAGATAAAGCACTTGAGAGAAGATTTCAGCCTGTCCATGTGGATGAGCCCACGGTGGAGGATACCATCTCCATACTCAGAGGAATCAAGGAGAGATATGAGGTATTCCATGGCGTAAAGATCATGGACAATGCCCTTGTCAGTGCGGCGGTTCTTTCGAACCGTTATATCACCGACAGGTATCTGCCGGATAAAGCCATCGACCTGGTGGATGAAGCCTGCGCGCTAATAAAGACAGAACTTGACAGTATGCCTGCGGAGCTTGACGAACTTTCCAGAAAGATCATGCAGATGGAGATTGAGGAGACAGCCCTCAAAAAAGAGGAGGATCATTTAAGCGGTGAGAGACTTGCAGCACTGCAACTGGAGCTGGCGGGATTAAAAGAAGAATTTGCCGGCAAAAAAGCTCAGTGGGACAACGAGAAAAAGACGGTTGAAAAACTCTCTGACTTAAGAGAACAGATAGATGATACCAACAATCAGATCCAGATAGCTCAAAGAGAGGGTAATCTGGAGGAAGCCGCAAAATTAAGCTACGGAAAATTGCCGGAGCTTAAGGCCGAGCTCGAGAGACAGGAGGAAGGTCTCTCCGAAAAGGATTTAAGCCTTGTGCATGAGAAGGTTTCAGACGAAGAGATCTCCAGGATCATCTCCAGATGGACCGGAATCCCTGTGGCAAAGCTTACGGAGAGTGAGAGAAATAAGACCCTGCACCTGGACGATGAACTTCATAAGAGAGTGGTAGGACAGGACAGCGCAGTCACAAAGGTGACTGAAGCCATCATCCGTTCAAAAGCGGGAATAAAGGATCCAAAGAAACCTATCGGAAGCTTCCTGTTTTTGGGACCTACCGGTGTGGGAAAGACGGAACTTGCAAAGAGTCTTGCTCAGGCACTTTTTGACGATGAGACCAATATGGTCAGGATCGACATGAGTGAGTACATGGAGAAATTTGCCACAACCAGACTTATCGGAGCGCCTCCGGGATATGTGGGATACGAGGAGGGTGGTCAGCTCACAGAGGCTGTGCGCAGAAAACCCTACAGTGTTGTGCTCTTTGATGAGATCGAAAAGGCTCATCCCGATGTGTTCAATGTCCTGCTTCAGATATTGGATGACGGACGTGTGACAGATTCTCAGGGCCGGACTGTTGATTTTAAGAATACAATACTTATCATGACATCAAATATCGGTGCGGAGTATCTGCTTGAAGGCATTTCAGACGATGGCGAGATAAAACCTGAAGCCGAGGAAGAGGTGATGGACAGCTTAAAGGGTCATTTCAGACCTGAGTTTTTGAACAGACTTGATGAGATAATCATGTTCAAGCCTCTTACAAAGAATAACATCGGCGGCATCATAAAACTGATCATCAAGGATATCAACAAGCGCCTGGCTGACAGGGATATAAGAGTAAGTCTTACCAAAGAAGCCGAAGATTTTGTCATCGACAATGCCTACGATCCGGTTTACGGCGCAAGACCTTTAAAGCGTTACGTACAAAAATATGTGGAGACTCTTGCGGCAAAGATGATCCTTGAAGACAGGGTAAGCCAGGATGACGAGATTGTGATTGATGTAAAGGACGGCGAGTTCGTTGGAGACGTCAGAAAGCAGGAGGCTTAAATGATGATACCAAAGGATCCGGTGATGCTTCTTAGCTTCATCAATTTAAAACTCAGAGATTTCTATGATTCTCTGGATGCATTGTGTGATGATCTTGACGCAGACAGAGCGGAGATAGAGGAGATCTTAAACTCCATCGATTATCACTATGACAAGGAGCAAAACAGATTTGTCTGATACTTTTTTCTTAAAAAACGCTATAGGAGACAGATGCAAAGTATGCACAGGCTGCGGCAGGTGCTTAAGAGAGATGAAAGGGCTTGATATTATAAAATCGAGCCCTTTACTTTCATGCTTAAGTTTAGAACTTAAAAATTATCTGTACGCAGTCGACATAGGGACCACCACCATCGCCATGGTGATGTATGACAAAAAAGGAAAACCCATCGCCGACAGAACCTGCCTTAATCCCCAGTACAGATTCGGAAGAGATGTGCTCAGTCGTATCGCGGCAGCAGAGGATAAATATAAGGCAAAATTAATGCAAAAGCAGTGTTTTGACGAAATTGAGAAAGGTTTTGAATACTTCGACACATTTTTGCCTGCCGGGGAAAAAAAGAGAGCAATTGTATGTGCAAATACGACAATGACCCTCCTTGCCCTGGGAAAAGATGTCTCAAGTCTTGGAAAAGCACCGTTTAA
The DNA here is from genome assembly GCA_024695935.1 of Acetatifactor sp. GTDB lineage: Bacteria > Bacillota > Clostridia > Lachnospirales > Lachnospiraceae > RGIG10340. The sequence goes on along the minus strand of JAILHH010000034.1, from coordinate 24,555 downwards.
TGTACGCGAAAAAGGTCCGTTTCGGACTGTGATCGGTGGGACCGATACAATGTTTGTGCAGAGCCTTTCGGCTTTCATAGGCGGGGATATCGTGGCAGGAATAAAAGCCACAGGCATGGATCAAAAAGAAGACATCTCCCTCCTTATAGATCTGGGCACAAACGCAGAGATGGTGCTTGGAAATAGGGACAGGTTTGTGACCACCAGCGCTTCTGCCGGACCTGCGTTTGAGAGCGGTGCGGGTGTAGGAAAATACGGGACGGACCTTGTAAAAAACCTTGCGGCCCTTTTGGAGAGCGGCATCATGGACGAAACAGGTCTGCTTTCAGAAACGTATTTTGACGAAGGAGTCATGGTGGGAGATACACTCATGACCCAGAAACTGATAAGGGATCTGCAGCTTGCAAAGGCAGCTATACGAACGGGAATAGATCTTTTGATAAAGGCATATGGTATAGGATATAGGGATGTTTCAAAAGTATATCTTGCCGGCGGATTCGGTTATTACCTGGATGAAGCCGCCACTGTAAGGATCGGTATGCTCCCGGAGGAGTTTCTTGGAAAATGTACGGCTGTAGGTAATACCGGCCTTACCGGGGCATTGGTCATCGCACAGGGGTGTGAGGACGAGGAAAATTGTATGCCATTTTCCGATAACTGGAATGTGGAACTCGTCGAAGCTGCAAATGAAGACACATTTCAGGAGAAATACACTAATAATTTAAATTTTTAGTGAAAATCGATAAAATATGACAGATAATTGTTTCTTTTTAGTTAAAAACGTAGTATAATTTTCCTATGCAATTTATATAGTATGGGGGTAATTACTATGAAAAAAGACAAAAAGGAACGGAAAACTTTGTCTTTTTCAAAGGGTTTTGGAAAAAAATCAAAGACTGAACCATCCAAAGATCCAAAGAAAAAGATCAAGCTTTTCAGCATCAGAAACAAGATATTCGTCAGTTTCTTGATGCCGATCATCGGTCTCATCATTGTAGGTGTGGTAGCTTACAACAGGGCCGAGAAGGGACTGAGTGAAAATTACATCAGTTCCACAACCCAGACGGTGGAAATGGCAAAGGAGTACATCGATCAGGGATGCAACTACGTTAACGCAGAGACGATCAAGTTTTGCAGCAATTCGGATCTGCAGCAATTGATGTTGGGGTTATATGCAAACGATCAGGTATCGGCATTAAACATCACCTCAACTGTAAAGACTGATATTAATGCATCCATAGTGGCAAATGAATTCATCAATGCCATTCATATCGTACCGAAGAGTAATTTTAATGTTATTTCTTCAAAGACAACATCGACTCAGACCGGTTTTATGAATGAGTATCTCGATTCCATGGGAGCGGATAAATACAGTATTCCCAGATGGGTTGACAACCATGCTTTCCTGGATGAAAGAGTAAATACTTCGCCGGACAATTACATTCTGGCAAACCAGATCATGGCAGGAAATGCCACCTATGCGGTTGTGATCGATGTGGATGCAAAAGCCGTAAAGAAATTCCTGGACGGCCTGGATCTGGGAGCGGACAGTGTAGTAGGCCTTGTGACAGAGGGCGGAAGAGAACTCATGAGTGACAATTACGGAGTTCTTCCCGAAGCAGAAGAGGGCCAGTATGTTTTTGTCGGACAGGATTATTACGAAAACAGCAAAGGCGAGTCTTCCGGTGTGCAGGAGATCCATTTTGCAGACAAGGATTTCTATTATATATTCTCCAGAAGTTCCGTGTCAGGTGCGGCGGTATGTGCTTTGGTTCCTATTTCCACAGTTACGGGACAGGCAGGAAGCATCAGGACACTTACATATACTATAGTGATTATCGCAACAGCTCTTGCACTTTTGATCGGTCTTTTCATTGCGGCAGGTATCATGGGCAATATGAAGAGGATCTCCGGAAAACTGGAGGAGGTTGCAAAGGGCGACCTGACAGTTACAGTAAATGCCAAGGGACATGATGAGTTTAACGACCTGGCGGGCAGTGCCACCCACATGGTCAAGAATACGAAGAAACTGGTTAACAAGGTTTCGGATGCCACCATCGAACTGGAAAATTCTGCTGTTAAAGTGGGAGACGTATCGAGACTCATCGATGAACATTCGCAAGAGATTAACGAATCCATTGACGAGATCAACCGCGGTATGGAGCGTCAGTCAAGACATGCTCAGGAATGTGTTGAAAAGACAGACACTCTGTCCAATGAGATCCATGAGATCAGCCAGCTTGTGGATGAAGTCGAAAAGATGGTAAACGAGACTGAACTCATGATCAAAGAGGGAATGGATATCGTCAGAAACCTTGGACAGAGAGCCGAGGAAACCACCGATATCACAAAAGCGGTAGGCGAGAGCATCGATTCACTGAAAGAGGAATCCGCTATCATCAATACCTTTGTATCCACCATTTCCGATATCGCAGAACAGACCAACCTTCTTTCACTCAATGCTTCCATAGAGGCAGCAAGAGCCGGTGAAGCGGGAAGAGGATTTGCTGTTGTTGCAGAAGAGATCAGAAAGCTTGCGGACGACTCCGCATCAGCTGCAGCAGAGATCGGCAGAAATGTTCTTAATATTTCGTCCCAGACCATGAAGAGTGTCGAGAGCGCAAATGAGGCTCAGAACATGGTTAAGCTTCAGTCCGAGGCAGTTGTGCAGGCAACGGAAGTCTTCAAGAATATGGAAGAGAGAATGGCTAATCTGGTCGGCGGCTTAAAGAGCATTGTTGACGGTATCGAGAGAGCTGACAAGGAAAGAGGAGAGACAGTTTCCGCGGTGAAGAGGATTTCGGAGATCATAGACGAGACAAGCCAGAATGCAGAAGCTGTTCACGAAGTTGCTGACAGACTTCTCTCCAACGTGGAGGATCTTAACTCAACCGCAGACGTGCTTAATGAGCGAATGGGCGAGTTAAAGACAGAGGTTTCCGTATTTAAGATCGAAAAACAAAACTAAATATTTGATCCTTAAGGGCAAAAGCTTTTGGCTTTTGCCCTTTTTTACCCATTTTTACAGCATGTTCGATTGTTATTTTAATGAAAATGGTTTAAACTTTTAGTGTTTGAAAAAGTATGTATGACTTGAAGGGCTTTATAACAATGGATTTATTTGATTACATGCGTGAAAATGATATGGAGAAGGAGTCTCCCCTGGCTGCCAGGCTTCGTCCCACAACACTGGATGAGATAGTAGGGCAGGAGCATATCCTTGGAAAGGACAAACTTCTCTACAGAGCCATAAAAGCCGACAAGATAAGCTCCATCATTTTGTACGGCCCTCCCGGAACGGGAAAGACCACTATCGCAAAGGTTATTGCAAATACGACCAGTGCCGAATTTAAACAGATAAATGCTACCGTTGCCGGCAAAAAAGACATGGAAGATGTGATCGATCAGGCAAAGGACGTTCGTGGTATGTACGGCAAAAAGACGATCCTCTTTATAGACGAGATCCATCGTTTCAATAAAGGTCAGCAGGATTTTCTGCTTCCCTTTGTGGAGGACGGCACTATTGTCCTGATCGGAGCAACTACGGAGAATCCGTATTTTGAGGTAAACGGAGCTCTTATCTCCAGATCAGTAATATTTGAACTTCATCCACTGTCAAAAGAAAATATAAAAGACCTTTTGAAAAAGGCAGTATATGACAGGGAGCGGGGCATGGGAAGCTACAATGCCGAAATTACCGATGAAGCGCTGGAGTTTTTGGCCGATATAAGCGACGGCGATGCGAGACATGCCTTAAATGCCATTGAACTTGGCATCATGACAACTGACAGAGGGAACGACGGAAAGATCCTTATAGACCTTAAAGTGGCGGAGGAATGTATACAGAAGCGCGCCATGAAATATGACAAGGACGGGGATAATCACTACGATACCATATCCGCCTTTATTAAGAGCATGAGAGGGTCAGATGCAGATGCTGCTCTGTATTATCTTGCCAGAATGCTTTCTGCCGAAGAAGATATCAAATTCATCGCCAGGAGAATTATGATCTGTGCCTCAGAGGATGTAGGCAATGCGGATCCAATGGCCCTGGTAGTCGCAACAAACGCTTCACTTGCCGTGGAGAGGATAGGAATGCCGGAAGCCAGGATTATACTGGCCCAGGCTGTAAGTTACGTGGCAACAGCTCCAAAGAGCAATGCAAGCTATGAGGCAATAGACAAAGCTATGAGTGAAGTAAAGAGATCAGGAAATCTTCCAATACCGCCACATCTGCAGGATGCCCATTATAAGAGTGCGGGAAAACTGGGACACGGTCTCGGATACAAATATTCCCACGATTATCCGAATGACTACTGTAAGCAGCAATATCTCCCCTATGAATTAAACGGTACAGAGTTTTATTCACCAAAGGGAAACGGATATGAGGTAAAGATTAAAGAGCATATCGCAAGGATAAAGAGGGAAGCCTCTGAGGAAGATTAGAAAAATATTAAAGCCACATGGAAATTCATATTAATGAAATCCATGTGGCTTGTTTGTTTTTTATAGAAGTTTATTTACCAGATATTGATATATCTCGCCGCTGTTTTTTTCCCAGTTTTCGCAGATGGTCTCGGCGATATCCGCCGTAGGGACGGAGAGTGTTATCTCAACCAGATTTGCATCCCTCTCCTTTGCAACCAGTTTGGCTTCATATTCCCCCAGGGTTGTCTTGTAATAATCTCCTGAGACCGCAGTCTCGTTTTTTATCTTGAATTCATTTGTTTTTAAATAGTCATCAATATCTTTTTTGATGGCGTCACTGATCCTGTCCTTAAAAAAGTTCAAGGTTTCCGCGCCTTCCTCAGTGAGAGAGAGGTGCGTACGGTTTCGTACGGTATGGCATGAAACCATGCCCGATTCATCAAGCTCTGTCAGAACCTGGTTAAAAGTGATGTAGTTGGTGTATTCCTTTTCCAGGATAAAGTCACTTATCTGGGCAGCCGTAAGGGAGCCTGTGACCTTGTCCAGCATATATAAAACTATCAATTTATAAAGAGTCAGAGTTTCCTGCATTATAATGATCTCCCTGAATTGTATTCGTTTCTTTTAATCTGTGATGTATGGCATTTAATACCCCTCTTTTGTTAAGGCTCCACATGGGAGCGACCATGGAATCTTTTGGCCCGTCCCCCGTGATACGGTGGATACAGACTGAGGGTTTTAATTTTTGTATACAATGTACGATAAGGTTAACATATTCTTCCTTTGACAAGGTGGTGACCTCGCCCCTTTCATAAAGAGTGCACAGGTCTGTGTGCTTCAATATGTGAAGAAGCTGAAGCTTTATACCGAAGGGATCGATCCTGTTTATGTAATCGATGGTTTCAAGCACTTCCTTTTCGCCCTCGTCTGGAAGCCCCAGTATCACATGGACTATGATGGGGATACGTGCTTTTTTTAGTTTTTTTGCTGCATCGTCAAACACGGAGAGCGGGTATCCTCGCCTTATAAAGAGAGCGGTTTTTTCGTGTATGGTCTGAAGGCCCAGCTCCACCCATATAAATTTGTCCGGATGCCTTGCTTTTAGTTTCTTTAAAAGCTCTATTTTCTCATCCTCCAGGCAGTCGGGTCTGGTGGCAATGGAAATGCCTATGACAAAGTCTGTGGACAGGGCTTTTTCAAAAAGCTTCTCTAAGACATCCACAGGGGCGTAAGTGTTGGTATAGGCTTGAAAATAGGCAATGAAACTTTTTCCCACATCCTTGCCGCTTTTAAAGAGGCGTTTACCTTCCAGGAGCTGCTCTGCAATGGAAGCTGACCCGTCATCACATAGTTTAACGGCAAAATCGCCGCTTCCGCCTTCGCTACAGAAAATACAACCCCGAGTGCCGCATTTCCCGTCCCTGTTGGGACAGGTCATACCGGCATTCAGGGCTATCTTATAGCATTTCCTGTTATATGTTTTTTTAAAATAGTCGTTTAATGAATAAAACCTTTGTTCCATTTATATAAGTGCTTTTACTGCCTTTGCTACAGCCTCGGCAACCTTAGGATTAAATGCTTCGGGCATGATATGTTCTACGTCAAGTTCATCATCGGAAACAGATGCTGCAATGGCTTCAGCGGCTGCAAGCTTCATCTCCTCTGTGATCTGTTTTGCACGTCCCTCAAGAGCACCCTTGAAAATGCCGGGGAATGCAACCACGTTGTTGATCTGGTTGGGGAAATCGCTTCGGCCTGTTCCTATGATCCTTGCTCCGGCTTCTTTTGCTTCATCGGGCATGATCTCGGGAACGGGATTAGCCATGGCAAAGATGATGGCATCCTTGTTCATGCTTCTTACCATATCTTTTGTCACTGAATTGGGAGCTGAAACCCCAACGAAAATGTCTGCGCCGACAAGAGCATCGGCCAGTTTTCCGTCCTTGCCCTCAAGGTTTGTGATCCCTGCCATCTCTTTCTTTACGGCATTTAAATTGTCTCTGTTATTGGAAATGATACCGGTTCTGTCGCAAAGGGTTACATATTTAAATCCATATCTTAACAGGAGTTTTGCAATGGCGATACCTGCCGCACCGGAACCGTTTATTACGATCCTGCATTCTTCTTTTTTCTTGCCTGTGATCTTTAATGCATTGATGAGAGCGGAGAGTACCACGATGGCGGTACCGTGCTGATCATCATGGAAAACAGGGATATCAAGTGTTGCCTTTAATCTCTCCTCAATCTCGAAACATCTGGGTGCGGAGATATCTTCAAGATTTATTCCGCCGAAAGTGGGAGCCAGATATGTCACAGCTTTGATGATCTCCTCCGTATCCTGGGTGTCGAGACAGATGGGAACGGCATTCACACCGCCGAATTCCTTGAAAAGAACTGCTTTTCCTTCCATTACGGGCATTGCAGCCTCTGGTCCGATGTTTCCGAGACCAAGAACTGCGCTTCCGTCGGATACTACGGCGATTGTATTTGATTTCCATGTATATTTGTAAGCTTCTTCTTTGTTTTCTGCGATGACTTTGCAGGGCTCTGCTACACCGGGGGTGTATGCGATGGCAAGATCCTCACGGCTTTTAACCGGAGCTTTTGCTTCAACGCTTAGCTTTCCCTTCCATTCTTCATGCATTTTAAGTGCCTTTTCGCTTGTGGTCATATATGTTTATCCTCCTCTAATGCCCGGTGTTGTAATGATCAGATACCGTGGTCTTTTTGGTAAGAGCAACACCGGATTTAAGCCCCCAAAAAAGGGGTCGAATCTTCTCGATAATAATATAATAGAAGAGAATGCTTGTCAATTTGCAAAAAATATATTAGAATGTATTAAAAGTTGTTCTAAAGCATATATTTTTCTACAACATTTCGCAACGATTCGGATGCTTTTTTTCCACCAGGTTAAAAGTGTGAGAGATAAATGTTCACACAACAGATTAGTGCCTGAGATTTTTATCTGCAGGTGTCGACTTTGAAAGGGCATGGAATTTTTTATGAGAAAAGTCCTTAAGATATCGGGAATCGGGCTGGGAATTTTGATCTTTGTAGTATTGATATATCTGTTTTATCTGTTTGCCGGTTATGAGAGGCTTGCAGACAACCTGCCCCTGACGGTAAATGTCCCGAACACTGAAAATGTAAAAGAGTTTGTGCAGACCGGCAGCACTCATTCCATCATGACTTACAATATCGGATACGGTTCATATCCTGCGGACTACAGCTTTTTTATGGACGGAGGGAAGCATGCCAAGGCCTACAGCAAAATGAGTGTTGAGGAAACGGTGACCGGAGCCTTAAATCTGATAAAGGATCATGATCCGGAGTTCCTGCTTTTGCAGGAGGTGGACATTGACGCGGACAGAAGCTATCACGTGGATGAGTATGAGATGACCCTTGATTTTTTCGGGGATTATTTCGGAACATACGCTCTTAATTACGACTCACCCTTTTTGGCATATCCCATATATGATTTTTATGGAAAAAACAGATCGGGGCTTGCGTCTTTCAGCAAATACAGGATAAGCGAGTCTTTGAGGCGAAGTCTTCCGGTGGCGGATGATCTTAGAAAATTCATAGATTTAGACAGGTGCTATAGCATAAACAGACTAAACGTATCAAACGGAAAAGAACTGGTGATCATAAATGTTCACATGTCGGTTTTCGGAGCTGATGCAGATGTAAAAAAGAGCCAGATGGATATGCTTGTGGAAGATATGAAAAAGGAATGTGCCGCGGGAAATTATCTGATCGTGGGCGGAGATTTTAACCATGATCTTTTGGCGGATGAAGAAAGCTTTGATGTGAAGGACGCAAAATCCCATCCCTTCCAAAGATCCGCTCTTCCAAAACTTATGATGATGGCAATGGATAAAGTGCCTTATTTTACGAAGGAAGGTCTGTGGCCCTCAGGCAGATATCTTAATGAAAGCTATGATCCGGAGACTACGGCCACCATCACAATGGACGGTTTTATAGTCTCTGACAATGTGGACGTGAAAGTCTACGAAAATGTGAATGCGGGATATGCTTATTCGGACCACGATCCCGTATATATGGAATTTGAACTCAAATAAAAGGAATAATAAAGACAAAAAGAGGTAAAAACATGGGAATGAGAGAAAAATATGAATCCCTGCAACTTGTTCAGTTAAAAGAACTTGCTAAGGTAAGAGGAATCAAGAACGTATCCGCAATGAAAAAGGCGGATGTGATTGAGGCAATGCTCCTTGAAGATGAAAAGGATGCCGAGAGAAACCGGGCTGAGGAAAAGCCTTTAGCTGCACCCCAGGAAAAACCGGCAGGGACAAAGAAAACAGTAAAGGCAGAACAAGCAGAAAAGGCCGAAATCCCTGCAGACAAACAGAGCGCTCCGGTGGCAGAAGGCGGCGAAAGAACCCGGCAGACAGAAAAAACCGGCGACAAGACTCAAAAGGTAAACGATGAGGAGTTTCCTCAGGATCTTGACAGCGGTGTGGCGGCCAGCGGAATATTAGAGGTAATGCCTGACGGATACGGATTTATCCGCTGTGAAAACTATCTGCCCGGCGAAAATGATGTATATGTTGCTCCCAGCCAGATCAGAAGATTCGGACTTAAGACGGGAGATATACTGTTCGGTAACAAGAGAGTAAAGACCCAGCAGGAAAAGTTCAGCGCCCTTTTATATATAAAGACCATAAACGGATACACCGTGGAGGAGAGCTTAAAGCGTAAATCCTTTGAGGATATGACTCCTATTTTCCCTGACGAGAGGATCAAGCTTGAGACTCCGGGCTGTTCAGTGGCCATGAGAGTAATGGATCTGGTAAGCCCTGTGGGCAAGGGACAGCGTGGTATGATCGTATCACCTCCCAAGGCCGGAAAGACAACCCTCTTAAAGGAAGTAGCAAAATCGATCCTTAGGAGCAATCCCAAGATGCACATGATAATACTTCTTATCGATGAGCGACCTGAGGAAGTTACGGATATAAAGGAAGCCATAGTCGGTGAAAATGTGGAAGTTATCTATTCCACTTTCGACGAACTCCCCGAGCACCACAAGCGTGTTTCGGAAATGGTTATGGAGAGAGCAAAGAGACTTGTGGAGCACAAGGAAGACGTAGTCATATTACTTGATTCCATCACCAGACTTACCAGAGCCTACAACCAGGTTGTACCTCCTTCGGGACGTACTCTTTCCGGTGGTCTTGATCCCAGCGCGCTTCATATGCCAAAGAAGTTCTTTGGTGCAGCCAGAAATATGAGAGAGGGCGGAAGCCTTACTATTCTGGCAACAGCTTTGGTGGATACGGGAAGCAAGATGGATGATGTTGTATACGAGGAATTCAAGGGAACCGGTAATATGGAGATCGTTCTGGACAGAAAACTTTCCGAAAAGAGGATCTTTCCTGCCATCGACCTTCAAAAATCCGGCACCAGAAGAGAGGATCTGCTCCTTAGTTCCGAAGAACTTGAGGCTATCAGCGTCATGAGAAAGGCATTAAACGGCCTTAAGTCTGATGAGGCAACGGACAGGATACTGGATATGTTTGCCCATACCAGAAATAATTTCGAATTCACCGAGATGGTAAAGAAAAATAAGTTTATTTAAAATATATGTTGCATCCGCAAAACTCATATGCTACAATGATTAAGCTGTTTGTGGTTCCATAGGCAGTGCGGATGAGAACAAGATTATTAACTTATTATTCATAGAGAGGTGAAAGTGATGAAAGAAGGAATCCATCCCCAGTATTATCAGGCAACAGTAACCTGCAACTGTGGCAACACATTTGTAACCGGTTCTACAAAGCCTGAGCTTCACGTAGAAGTTTGCTCCAAGTGCCATTCATTCTACACAGGTCAGCAGAAAGCAACAAGAGCTGACGGACGTGTTGAGAAGTTCAACAAGAAGTACGGTATTAACTAAGAATGATGACAAAAGGTTGAGGTATTCATCTACCCCAACCTTTTTTGTTATGGCATTAACTATGAAAACATTGAAACAGATTTTGGAAGGTATTGCGCCATGAAGAAAAACAAGAAAAAATCCGGATATTCAGGAATCGGCGGTCAGGCTGTCCTGGAAGGAATAATGATGAAAAATCAGGACAAATATGCCGTTGCCGTCAGAAAACCAAGCGGTGACATCGCAGTGGAACTTGGCAATTTCAGGGGAACCTGGGATGACAAGAGAGTGGAAAAGATTCCTTTTGTGCGCGGCGTGTTCTCTTTTATAGATTCACTGGTACTTGGCATGAAGTCTTTAAACTATTCGGCTTCCTTTTACGAGGATGAGGATGAAGGAGAGGAAGAGACGGGCCTTGACAGATTTTTAAACAAGATAAGCGGAGGCCATGCCGAGGGCATACTGTCCGGCATAACCATGGTGATATCCATCGTATTAGCGCTTGGATTGTTCATAGTATTGCCCTATTTCATAACATCTTTCTTTGAGGGATATATCAGGAATCAGTCTCTGATCTCCATCATAGAAGGACTTTTGAGAATATTTATTTTTGTAATCTACATTCTGCTCATAAGCCTGTTAAAGGATATTCGCCGACTGTTTCAATATCACGGCGCAGAGCATAAATGTATCAACTGCATCGAAAAGGGACGTCCTCTCACAGTACACAATGTGATGAGAAGCTCCAGATTCCACAAAAGATGCGGAACCAGCTTCATATTCTTTGTGCTGTTGGTGAGCATCGTGCTGTTTTTCTTTATCAGAGTGGATTCGCTTTTGTTAAAGGTTGTGCTCAGAATATTACTGATGCCTGTGGTTGCTGGAATATCATATGAGTTTATCCGCCTTGCAGGTCGTCATGACAATTTTCTGGTCAGGATAATCTCCGCTCCCGGACTTTGGATACAGCGTATAACCACAAAGGAGCCTGATGAACAGATGGCAGAGGTAGCCATCAAGGCGGTGGAGGCTGTATTTGACTGGAAAAAATATCTGTATGATGAATTCGGATATGAGATCACAGATGAGTGGCTTGAAGCGGAAAATGCGGAAGGAACCGATAAATGAATTACAGACAGCTCTACGATTTCGGAAGGAGAGCCTTAGCGGAGGCAAAAATAAATGATGCCGCTGTTGACGCGGGACTTTTGCTTCAATTTGTCTGCGGTACGGACAGAGGTTATCTCTATGCCCACGGGGACGAAGATGTAGATGTAAATGCAGAAGAAAAATATCTTGAGTTTATAAAGAAACGTGCAAGCAGGACCCCCCTTCAGCATCTGACCGGGACCTGCGGCTTTATGGGTCTTGATTTTAAGGTGAGTAAAGACGTGCTGATCCCCAGACAGGATACGGAGATCCTGGTGGAGGAAGCTCTCAAAAACACATATGACGGCATGAGCGTCCTTGATATGTGTACGGGAAGCGGCTGTATACTTATCAGCATTTTAAATTACAAAAACGACTGCAAAGGTCTCGGAGTGGATCTCTCTGAGGCTGCCCTTGAAATAGCAAATGAGAACGCAAATAAACTGATCCCCGAAAAGGATTTTAGATTTATAAAAAGTGACCTTTTTGAAAAAGTGGAGGGAAAATTTGATGTGATCGTATCAAATCCTCCCTATATCAGAAGCGATGTGATAGAGACTTTGGAACCTGAGGTAAAAGACCATGAACCGAGAATGGCTCTTGACGGAGAGGGTGACGGTCTGATATTTTATCGAAGGATCGCAAAGGAATGCCTGCCTCATTTAAACGGTGGTGGATATCTGCTTTTTGAGATAGGATTTGATCAGGGAATGGATGTAAAAAACATCATGGTCGAAGAGAATTTCAAGGATGTAACCATAGTGAAGGATTTATCGGGCCTTGACAGAGTGGTCATGGGCTATAAATCCTCGATCTGAGTTTTTTTATAGAAAGAAGGAACAGATATGTTTGATAAACTGGAGGATCTCCTTCGCAGATACGAAGAGATCATGAACGAGCTGCATGAGCCTACAGTTACCAATGACACCAACAGGTTCAGAAAGCTTATGAAGGAACAGAGTGACCTCACACCCCTTGTTGAGGCCTACACAGAATATAAAAAGTGCAAACAGGATATTGAGGATTCTCTCGTGATGCTCGATGAAGAGAGCGACGAAGAGATGAAGGAAATGTTAAAGGAAACTCTTAATGACTCCAAGAAAAGGGTTGAGGAACTTGAGGGACAGATGAAGATCCTGCTCCTTCCCAAGGACCCTAACGATGACAAAAACGTAATCGTGGAGATCAGAGCCGGTGCCGGCGGAGATGAGGCAGCTCTTTTTGCTGCAGAGATATACAGAATGTATGTACATTATGCCGAGAGTCAGCACTGGAGAAGCGAGATGATCAACTGTGACGAGATCGGTATCGGCGGTATGAAGGAAGTTCAGTTCATGATTACCGGTCAGGGCGCTTATTCCAAGATGAAATACGAATCCGGTGTTCACCGTGTGCAGCGTGTACCTGAGACAGAGAGTGGCGGAAGGATCCATACATCCACGATCTCTGTTGCGGTTATGCCTGAGGTAGAGGATGATGTTGATATCACCATCGATGAAAAGGATATCCGAATCGATGTAATGCGTGCTTCCGGAAACGGTGGTCAGTGTGTCAATACCACAGACTCTGCAGTACGTCTGACCCACTTCCCCACAGGAATCGTGGTTTATTCACAGACCGAGAAGAGCCAGCTTCAGAATAAGGCAAAGGCTTTTGCACTTCTTAAATCAAAGCTCTATGATATGGAACTTCAAAAACGTCATGATGCGGAAGCGGATCTGAGAAGAAGCCAGATCGGAACAGGAGACCGTTCAGAAAAGATCAGGACCTATAACTTCCCTCAGGGACGTGTGACAGATCACCGTATCGGTCTTACCATATACAAACTTGACCGCGTTATGAACGGTGACATTGCAGAAATCGTAGATGCCTGCATTGCGGCGGACCAGGCGGCAAAGCTTTCAAAGATGAATGATCAGTGATCTGAATGAATAATATAATGGTAAATAAAAACACATTCCTTGTCTGCAGAGACAGGAATGTGTTTTTTTGTGGCAACGAGCCAAGTGTCTGTCAGGTTTTGCTCAGGCGTTTTAATCGCCGATTTTTTCCGTCAGCTCACAGATCTCGTCTATGAGGCTTCCGATGTAATCGATGGTATCAAGTAAGGGCTTGTCCGTGGTGATATCAACGCCTGCAAGCTTTGCAAGTCCTACGGGATCTAAGGTGGAGCCGGCGGATAAAACCTTCATCCAGTCCTTTACCGCAGTTTCTTTTTCGTTTTCGATCCTGCGGGCTACCTGAGTGCCGATTGTGAGTCCTGCGGAATAAGTGTAGGAATAAAGACCGCTGTAATAGTGGGGCTGTCTCATCCATGTGAGCTCCGCTCCGGGTATTATCTCAACCGCATCTCCCCAGAATTTTTCCAGAGTCTCTTTAAAGAGTTTGTTGAGTACCGGCGCCTGAACGGTTTTTCCCTCATCTATGAGTTTGTATACCTCTCTCTGATAAGCCGCCTCCAAAAGGTGTGTCACAAAATTGTGATAGTAGGTATTGGATACGATATTTGACAATACCCATCTCTTGAACCTGGGATCGTCATTTGTGTTTTTCAGGTAATTTGCCATTATAAGCTCGTTTGTGGTTGAGGGACATTCAACAAAATAAAGGGATACATCCGTATCAAAAACACTCTGGGCGCTGTTGCAGGCCTTGAAATGACCGGCATGGCCGAGCTCGTGAGCAAGAGTGAACACATCGGACATCTGACCGTGCCATGACAGCAGAATAAATGAATTTCTGCCATAGGGTGATGCACAGAAACCACCGGTGCTCTTTCCCACGTTTTGAGCAAAATCTATCCATCTGTCCCTGAAGGCTTCCTTAACCATTTTTACATAGTCGGGGCCAAGGACTGCCAGACCTTTTTCGATATATTCCTGTGCTTCCGCTATGGTAACCTTCGGAGCATATCCGGGATCTATGGGAAGCTTAAGATCCGCATAGGTCATTTTGTCGAGATGATGGATCTTTTTTATGAGGGCTGCATACTTTCTCATGTGTGGAGCAAGCTTTTCCATGATAAGGTCTATCTGTCTGTCATACAGAGCCTTGTCCACCTTGTGATTAAAGAGAAGATAATCAAAGAGGGAATCATACTTTCTAAGCTCCGATGTGATCTTGTCATAACGGACTTTTGCATTGTAAACCGTGGCGGTGCTGTTCTGGTATTTTGCGATCTCTTTTGAAAAGGCTTCGAAAGCACTGCGTCTTATTTCAGTGTCCGGCTCATATTCGTAGTGGTCCTCAAAGAGGGAATAACCAAGAGGATAGGATTTTCCGTTTACCGTAAAGTCATCAAAAGAAATATCCGCCATCTTCATGTTTTCGTAGATGCTGTAAGGTGCGCCAAGAACAGGACTGTAAGCTGTAAGCGCTTTTTCCGCATCGGCTGAAAGCATGTGAGGTTTTGAGCGCAGGAGATCTTCAAGATAATGAGCGCAGGCGGGATTTATTTTTGCCGCACCCCGTATTATGTCTTCGTCAAGGGAAAGAATTTCATTTTCCAAAAAACTGATGTCAGTAAAGATCTTTGATGTGAAGGACTCAACATATCCGTATCTGTCCTGATTCTTTTCGTCGGTATAGTCAACCGAAACGGCAAGCTCACTGTAATTGCTCACAAGAGTAACGGCTTTTATGAGTTCTTCATAGAGCTTTAAAACCTTGGATACATCCTCGGAGGTTTTGAGTTTTCCTTCAAAATCACGGACCATCTCATCTGCAAGGACACGGGCTTTTTTCAGGTCCGCCTCCATTCCCGAATCTGAAGGATATATTAGTGACAGATCCCAGGTTTCGTTTACCGGGACGTCTTTTCTGGCTGATAATTTCTGTGGCATTTTGCATCTCCTTTTTATAAAAAATGTAGTCTTAACAATCATATCATCAGTGGAAAACAAAAACAAATTAAGTAATGATAAACTTAAGTTAAAAATAGTGCACGAATATCGAAAAAATAACAATTTTATGCAATTTATTTTCGTTGATATGAGGCGGATTACATGGTAAAATGACTTAAATAAGTTTTCGAAGGTAGTTCACTATGGAAAAGAAAGTCTTATCTCTAAAGAATGTTTACAAGTTTATTGTGAATAGCGACTATCCGGTTTATTCTGACGGTATTATTCCCACAGGCAAAAAGAAAGGTTTGACCATAAACAAGTTTTGGCAGGACAGTATTGTCGGCCAGTTCAGAAATGAAAAATGCGGTATCCTGATCTGGAGAGTGTCAGGCACCAGAAACAGGTATACCTCCGAATTTATAAACAGAAGCGGGGATCTTTATCTGGTGAGCGATTATGCCAATGAACTGAAAAGAGCCTGCAATGATGAAAATATAGGTATGCAGATATCTGTTTTCATGTCATTTTTTGAAAATCACGGGTACAGATATGATTCCTTTGAAAAGAAGATAAAAAGCCTTATTGATATGTTTGCAGAAAACGACAGGTTTTTTGCGGGCAGCGTTGAAAAATATTTTAAGAGATGCCTCGAGAGCATCAAAAAAATCATAAAGAAGGGCGACAAAGGGGAACTTTTCGGAATATCATTTGTGTGCACTATGCTGACTCTCTTTGCCATGTTCGGAGATGAGATGGCAGGTAAAGAGATCGTGGAGCTTACGGGCAGGGATTGTTTTGATCCGGAATATATGTGGAGCTTTTTAAACAGTGGATCTTTTATGAGCGACGGCAGAATGGAGTATCTTACTAACCAAAAGTGTGAGGTCTGCAGATCTGCTTTAAAATACAATCATTTCTACGGAAGAGAGATAGAGCTTTATTGCTTAAAGGAAATGCTGGCAGGCGGCAGGAAGGTCGTGGTGTCGGGAATCGGCGGCATCGGAAAGACCGAACTTCTCAGACAGTTTTTACGTTGCTGCATTGAGGACGGTCTTGCGGATTATGTCTGCACGATCCAGTATGAAAAGTCTCTTGCAGACAGCTTTTCAAAGGCTTTTAGCAATTTAACCAGCCACGTTGCCTCTGAGGCATTAAGAGAGGTTATAAGGCGTATCAATGTTCTGCCGAACAAAAAGGTACTGATCCTTATAGATAATATGAATGTAACCGAGGCAAACGATCCCGATATCAGTCTGTTAAAGACCATAAATGCCTCGATCTTCATAACATCAAGGCAGGAGAGCATAGACGGTTTTGAGTCCTATCCATTAAGCCCTCTCAGCAATGCGGCCAGCAGGCTTGTCTTTGCGGATAATTTCGGAAAAGTGCTGAGTGAAGAGGAATATGGGATCATAGACAAGATGTTGGATATTTATCCATGGCATCACGCGTTGACCGTTCAACTTGTTGCAAAAACAGCCAGCAAGCTTGGATGGGGCGTCAGTAAAATTTACGATGTGATCAGGGAAAGAGGTATGGATTTCCCCCTTCACGGTGACAAGATTTCTTCCAGTATGGCTTCGCTTTACAGGAATATGTTTCAGTTTTCCGGTGTCAGAAAAAAATACGGTGCCTTTCTGGTAGCATTTTCTTTCCTGCCCTACAGGGGATACGGAATGGAGTTTTTAAAGCAGAATCTTGCGGATTTCATAGAGTCTGACTCCCCGGACAAGGTTGAAAAGTGCGTGGCGGATATGAAGAGGGACGGATGGCTTGAAGTTAGGGATGGGTCAATTTCCATGCATCCATTTGTGGCAGAGAGTATCAGAAATCTGAAAAACGATGACAAGACTCCCGTAAAGCTTATGAACAATCTGTGCAGTTTTCTTGATGAGTTTGACGGTACCACCAATCTGATAATGTCAAGGAAAGCCGAGCTTGCCATAGATACGGCTTTGATCTGCCTGGATCATCTGGACAGCGACACATTGCTAAAAGTAATGTATTGTTTTAATTCAATGGTTTCTTATCTGACTGTTTCAGAGGGCGCTTCTAAACTTATCGATGCGATTGAAAAGCTGGATAACGGAAGTGATGATAAAATAGTGGTCAATCTGTACAGGATGCTTATTACCACAGGATACAAGAGTGCAGATTACATAGCTGAGAGGCTTGAGGAACTGGAAATCTATAAGGACCGTAATAAGACAAAATACGACAGTTTTCTGGCTGCACTGGCAGTCACTTGCTTTGAGTCATATATGTTTGATCTTGCTGAAGAACTGTGTGACAGATGCATGAAAGAATCAAATCTTTTCGAAGCGGTGATAACATGTTATTATGTAAAGGCAAACTGCACCATGGTAAAGGACACGGATTACAAAAAAACTATTGCCATCTGCGCCGAGGGGCTTGATTATGCCTTGAAATACAACACCGAAGGGGATGGAATGTATGCAATGCTTCTGATGATATACGGCATTGCTCTTACCATGGACGGTAATGTATACGATGCCGAAAATGTTCTTTCATACATGCAGGAACAGCTGGGAGATTACAGCGGCATCCGAATGGAGTGTATTGTAAGTTATCTGGAGGCCATTGTCGATGCCGGAAGAGGCAACTACGATATGGCCATGGAGGAGATGAAGCGCGTGATGGGATATATGGATTATCTCGGAAGAAGCGGAGCCACATCCGATACCATGTGTCATATTTCAATGATCGATATCTGTATCAAGGCAGGCAGGTACGGCGAGGCGGCAAAATACCTTCCGAAGGTAAAATATCTCTCACCCATCAGAAAGAGATTATTCATGCAGATCCAGGGAAAATGATCAAAGGGGGAATGATATGAGACGCGTACTAACTACAGTTTTATCCATACTTGCGGCGGCTTTGATCATATTTTTAATCATTGCCCTCATCAGAAAAGTAACCGTAAAAAGTGTGGCAGAGCAGGCCGTTGACTATTTTTCGGAGCATGTCATAAAGGAAATCGGCGGCGAATTTAAAAACGAAGGACTCATAGACGGGGATGCCTGGGAGATACTTTCCGAAGAGGACAGGGAGACCATAGAAGATATTATCGATGACAAGATTAACTTAGAGATCATAAAAAACGGCGTGGAGATGATAAAGGCAAAGGATTACAAAGCGCTGGAAAACTATGCTAAGGATATCTTTTCCGACTCGGAGGTTGACACCTTAAAGGAGATCCTGGAAAAATATGAGGATCAGTTAAAGGAAAATTACGAAAAGAATTTTTAGACAGGTTAAAAAAAGTGCTTGACAGCATATATCCGATAGTATAAGATATACAAGGTGTTTGGAACACGTAAAAGAAGCAGAGTATCCACTCTCACCTTACGGCAATCGGGCTTGTAAGTGTTAAGATTTTTCAAATACATTTTCTGTATTGTAAATTTTGTGGATAGTCTTTGCTATCCACTTTTTTATTGTGTTTTATTGTTAGAGCTTTTTCACAGTATTGGAGGTACAAAACCATTAGCGAGTTAATGATCAATGAACAGATCCGAGACAAGGAAGTCAGAGTTATCGGACCGGATGGCGCACAGCTCGGCGTTATGCCTACAAAGGATGCCATGAAGATTGCGGAGGATGCGGGTGTTGATTTGGTGAAGATCGTTCCCAACGCACAGCCCCCTGTCTGCAGAGTGGTAGATTATGGCAAGTACAAATATGAGCAGCTTCGCAAAGAGAAGGAAGCAAAAAAGAAACAGAAAACCGTTGAGGTTAAGGAGATTCGTCTCTCCCCCAATATTGACACAAACGATCTTAACACAAAGATCAATGCGGCCAGAAAGTTTTTGACCAAGGGAGACAAGGTTAAGGTTACACTTCGTTTCCGCGGTCGTGAGATGGCACATATGAATCAGACAAAGCATATTCTGGATGATTTTGCGGAAGCACTTTCAGATTGTGCGGTAGTAGACAAGCCTGCCAAAGTAGAAGGCAGGAGCATGGCATTGTTTTTAACTGAGAAGCGATAAGCATTAGCTTTCCCAATTTAGTTAAAATAGATTATTTATTATTAGGAGGAACTTTGATATGCCCAAGATGAAGACAAGCAGAGCAGCTGCAAAGCGCTTTAAAGTAACAGGAACCGGTAAATTAAAGAGAGCGAAAGCTTATAAGAGCCATATCTTAACTAAGAAGAGTACAAAGAGAAAACGTAATCTTAGAAAGCCCGCAATTACAGATGCGACCAACGTTAAGAATATGAAGAAGATTTTACCCTATTTATAATTTCTGTAAGGAGGAAAAGCAGACATGGCAAGAATTAAAGGTGGCGTTAATGCCAAGAAGAAGCACAACAGAGTATTAAAACTTGCAAAAGGCTACAGAGGAGCCAGAAGCAATCAGTATAGAGTAGCAAAGCAGTCAGTTATGAGAGCTTTGACTTCTGCATATGCAGGAAGAAAAGAGAGAAAGCGTCAGTTCAGACAGCTTTGGATCGCTCGTATCAATGCTGCAGCAAGGATCAACGGACTTTCATACAGCAAGTTCATGTATGGTCTTAAGCTTGCAGGTGTTGAGATGAACAGAAAGATGCTTGCAGAGCTTGCAGTAAACGATGCAGAAGGTTTCAAGAGCCTTGCAGAGCTTGCAAAGAGCAAACTTGCTTAATTGAAAATAATGATCCGATCGGGGAACCGGTCGGATTTTTTTACTTTATGGGAAATTGCTCAGAATCCCCATAAAGCAAAGGTTGATTTATTTTAAAAAAATTTAATATTCGCAAGCCTTTTCAAAGCGAAAACGGACACGTATAATTAAACCGTTATGACAGGTAACGGAAAGGAATGAAAAATATATGATCAATCCTGCTACAATGATGAAATTAATGGCGGCAAAGAATACATTTACGGCCAATCATCCCAAATTCACGCCTTTTTTAAAGGCAGTTTTCATGAGGGGTGAGGATTCCGTACCGGCGGGAACTGTGATAGAGATCACGGTTACAAAGCCCGGACAGGCACCTATTGCCACCAATTTAAAGATTACAGAGTCCGACCTGGAGCTGATGAATACATTAAAGGAATTGGCCGGTCAGGGACAGTAAGGAGTGAATGAATATGAGAGTATTATCAGAGCTTGAACCAAAGTCGGTATTTAAATATTTTGAGGATATAACACAGATCCCCCACGGTTCCGGAAACGTGGAAAAGATCAGCGATTTTATTGCGGATTTTGCAAAGGAAAGGGGACTTTGGTATGTTCAGGACAAATTTAAAAATGTGATCATTAAAAAGCCCGCATCAAAGGGTTATGAAAATGAGCCCACGGTGATCCTCCAGGGACATATGGACATGGTGGCTGTCAGCGAACCGGGTCTTGACATCGATATGAAAAAGGATCCCTTAAAACTAAGACTTTCCGGAGATATCATTGATGCGGAGGGTACAAGTCTTGGAGGAGATGACGGAATCGCCGTTGCATATATGCTGGCAATCCTTGATGATGATTCTGTTATGGCACCTGCCCTCGAATGCATCTTTACAGTGGATGAAGAGGTTGGAATGGACGGCGCCAGGGAGATAGACCTCTCAGAATTAAAGGGCAGCCGCATGATCAATCTTGATTCCGAGGATGAGGGAATATTCCTCACAAGCTGTGCCGGCGGAGCAAGAGTAAACTGCAATCTTTCTTTTGAGAGAGTGCAGTGGCACGGAGTTGCATATGAAATAGAAGTGGGAGGACTCCTCGGCGGTCACTCGGGAGAGATGATCAAATGTGAGAGAGGAAACTCCAATATGCTCTTCGGACGTGTGCTGTTGGAACTGAATGAAAAATTCAATGCATGCATCTTGAAGGCAAAGGGAGGCCTTGCAGACAATGCAATACCCAGACAGACAGTTTTTACTGTAGTCATAGATGAAAATGACGAGAAGCAGTTTAAAAAGACCATAAAGGCCCTTGAAAACGAGATAAGGGACGAACTTGGTGAAAAGGACCCTGACTTTAAGATCACTTTAAAACCGGGCAAAAAAGGCACATATAATGTGATCTCAGATGTGGAGACAGCATGGCTTGCCTCATACATAAATGCTCTTCCAAACGGTGTCATTGCCAATTCATATGCAGTGCCCGGACTTGTTGAGACATCCCTCAACCTGGGAATGCTGTGGTTAAATGAGGAAGAGACCATTCTACATGCTGACTTTTCCGTCAGAAGTTCCGTTAATTCGGCAAAGGATGCTTTGATATCAAAGATCCGTTCGGTTACTGAACTTGCAGGTGGTTTTATCACTGTTGAGGGTTCATATCCAGGATGGAAATACAGAGTGGATTCACCTCTCCGCGACAAGATGATAGCCGTATTTGAGGATATGTATGGCAAAAAACCCGAAGTGAAAGCAATTCATGCAGGTCTTGAATGCGGACTTTTGGGAGATAAGATAAACGATCTGGACTGTGTATCCATCGGTCCCGATATGAAAGATATTCATACAACAGAGGAAAAACTCAGTGTTGCATCCACCACCAGAGTATGGGAATTTCTGGTTAAGGTCCTTGCCACAAAGGATAATTAAGGTTTAGATAAAAATGCCGGTATGTGAATTGAAACATACCGGTTTTTTTAATACACTTTAGATAAAAGTGTTATGGCAGCCACTTGGCTCGTTGCCATACATAGGTAAAAACGCTTCGCTTTTTTCACCTATGATTAGCAGTCGCCAAATGTCTGCTCGAGTAAACTCGGCAGCCGCTTGGCTCGTTGCCATAACAAAAAAGTCGTTTTCTTTCGAAAACGACTTAATCGGAGTGACAAGATTCGAACTTGCGACCTCCGCCTCCCTAAGACGGCGCTCTAACCAAACTGAGCCACACCCCGTGTCAACAGATGCTATTATAGCAAGGGTAAATATAAATTGCAAGCATTTTTTAAAAATAAATTGTATAAATTTTTAAAACACTTTATAATGGGATTATCAAAGGTTTTTTGGGTATATACGAGGCTGATATCTAAGGGAATCGGCGTGATATCTGTGCGCCGCTTTTTTAGGAAAGGACGAAGTATATTTATGGAAATTCTTGCTGTGGATGATGAAGCCATCATGCTTGCAAATCTGGTTGAGTGTATAAAGAGTGTTGTGCCCTGCGCAAATGTCTATGAATTCAAAAGGGCTGGAGAAGCTCTGGAGTACATAAAGGCAAACAGGGTGGACGTTGCCTTTATGGATATTAACATGAGACAGATAAACGGCATCGAACTTGCAAAGACAGTAAAGGCATGTCAGCCAAATGTAAATATTGTGTTCTGCACCGGATACTCCGAGTACATGGCAGATGCATTTGAAATGTATTGCAGCGGTTATCTGATGAAGCCCATCACTGCGGAAAAAATAAAAAGCGCCTTGGAAAATCTGAGATTCCCGATTTCGGGATTAAATGCCTGCCTGAGGGCCATTTGTTTTGGAAATTTTGATATTATGTATAATAATATCCCGCTTGTGTTTAAATATGAAAAGACGAAGGAAATGTTAGCATATCTGGTTGCAAGAAACGGAGCCACCTGCACCAATAATGAGATAATCGCAGCAATGTTTGAAGATGATGAATCTCATGCGTCATATTTCAGAAATCTGAAAAAAGATCTGATGGACACATTGAGAGATATAGGATGCGAGGAACTTATCTGTGCTTCCAGGGGAAATATTTCCGTGAATGTCAATATGCTTAAATGTGATTACTATGATTGGCTTAAAAATACATCCGGGGATATCAGTTCGTACAGAGGACAGTTTATGAGCCAGTATTCCTGGAGCGAATATATGATGATGCATTGACATCCCAAAAATGAGGAAAGAATATGAGTGAAAAGAAAAAGAGCGCCTGCCCTGCTTTCGGAAAATGCGGCGGCTGCAGTCTGATAAATAAAGATTATAAAGACGGAGTAAATGAGAAGTCAAAAGCTTTGATCAAGCTTTTGGCTCCTTTTGTAAAAGTGGAAAGTTTTATTGCAATGGACGATCCCTATAACTATCGCAATAAAGTGCTCTCAACCTTTGGAGAGGACGGAAAACACAATATCATCTCCGGAATATATGAGGAAAAAAGCAGACGTATCGTGCCCATGGATCATTGCCTTTTGGAGAACAGAAAAGCCGATGAGATAATCGTGACTATCAGGGGACTGTTAAGATCTTTTAAGATCAGACCATACAATGAGAGAAACGGTTACGGACTTCTAAAGCATGTGCTGATAAGAGTGGGGGCTGCCACGGGACAGATTATGGTGGTGCTTGTGCTTACAAGCCCGATTTTGCCCTCAAAGAACAACTTTGTAAAGGCTTTGGTAAAAGTTCACCCTGATATATCCACCATCGTAATAAACGTTAATGAGCGAAATACGAGCATGGTTTTAGGCAAGCGTGACATTCCGGTTTACGGGAAAGGATTTATCGAAGACGAATTGTGCGGAATGAGATTTCGAATATCGCCTCAGTCTTTTTATCAGGTAAATCCCGTTCAGGCAGATATTCTCTATAATAAGGCTATGGAATTTGCCGGACTTACCGGAAAAGAATCTGTTTTGGATGCTTATTGCGGAACAGGTACCATCGGACTCATTGCATCAAGAAATGCAAAAAACGTGATCGGCGTGGAACTTAATCCCGAGGCGGTAAAGGATGCCGTAAATAACGCCAGGGCAAACGGAGTAAAAAATGCTTCGTTTTACTGCGATGATGCAACTTCATTCATAGGAAAAATGGCAGAAGAAGGCGTAAAGTGTGATGTGGTTTTGATGGATCCGCCCAGAAGCGGCAGCACCGAAGAATTTTTGAAAGCCGTTGTCAGGATGGGACCTGAAAAAGTGGTTTATGTATCCTGCAATCCGGAGACCTTGGCAAGGGATCTTAAGTTTATCACAAAAAGAGGTTACAAAGTCAGCCGTGCGGTGGGTGTTGAGATGTTCCCCTGGACGAACCATGTTGAAAGCTGCGTGCTCCTCGAGCGTGTGAGCAACCGAAAAGCGGATTCTTATGTGAAACTGAATGTGAAGATGGAAGATTATTATCGGATCAAGGACGCGGAGAAGAAAACGGATGAATAAAACTGGTTAAGCAGGAGATTGCTGACTTTTCAGAACAACTCGATCCGGATGAATTATATTCGTATCTTTCCGATGTGAAGCGGAGTACAGAATCCATATTATGGGATTTATCATATGATGATCTGAGGAAAAAGATATCCGCAGCCTTATCCAAA
>JAILHH010000022.1 GCA_024695935.1 Acetatifactor sp. | reverse complement strand
TACCATTGACATATCCGATATAAATGGTCTATTCAAAATATAGAGGATCTTTTAAGCGATATTACTAATGCAATTACAGATGCTGAGAGATATCGTCAGGGTTTTAAATATCGTGTCGGAACAATTATTTTACACAAAAATGATGATGGTGTTTATGATGTTGTAGATGGTCAACAAAGAATTATCTCACTAACTCCGTCGCTAAGGGCCACCGGGGCGGGAAAACCAGCCGCAGGTGTAGTCAAGAAAAGTTTTCTGGCCGAGTGTGAGGTTTTTTGCTTTTTTCCAGGCTATGGCCAGTTGCCTGCAGGGCTTTGATTCCAAAGGGATTAAGACCACATGCTCGGATTTTTTTAAGTTCCATGAAGAGGACGGAACAAGGGAAATTCCAACTCCCGCTTCCACCATTGAGCGGAGAACTTCATAGGTCGCTGTCTCAAAAACGATATTTGGGGTAAAGCCTTTTTCGGCGCACAGGGCTTCTGTCAGGCGCCGAAGCTGATTGCCGGAATCGTATGAGATGAATTTTTCATTTTTCAGGTCCTCAAGCTTTATTTTCTTGCGTCCCGCAAGGCGGCTTCCCTTTGATACTGCCAACATTATTTCATCCTGCATCAACACTTTGTAATCATATATATCCTCATCGATGGGAAGTTGGAAAAATGTGAAATCTTCCTCCTGGCACTTTAAGGCGGCGCCATGGAAATTCACAACCTTTGAGTTTCTGTGTTCACTTTCGTAATCAGTCATAAGCTCGGTGACAAAGTGTATTCCGCTGTGAATCCTTATACCTATTATCTGAAGACTGTGAGCTTTCAATTCTTCAATCCCGCTGTCTAGGCTGTTCAGCGCATTATCCACTTTTTCAAGAAACAGTTTTCCATTTTCACTTAAGGTTATTCTCTTGCCGTTTCTTATGAACAATTCACATTCAAGTTCCCGCTCTAAATTTCGTATGGTTTTGCTGATGGCGGACTGGGGAATTCTATGATGCTTTGCGGCGTTTGTAAAATTCTCCATCAGAGCGGCGGTGCGAAAATAGCGAAGCTGTAATAATTCCATTTTTTATCTCCCTTATATCCTCTGATATATATAATTATATATAATCTGATTATTTTCCTCAAGTCTGTAAATTTTTATAATTTAAGGGTGCTCTTATGGGAGCAAAAAACTATAGGAATGACATGGGAGGAGGAAGATTGTCATTATGAAAAGACATTTATTTAGGGAAGTGATCGCTATGATGTTGGCGGTTATGCTTTGCGTGAATTTCCCGAGCGTGCATGCTTTTGCGGCACCTGACAACGAAGAAACCACTTCGGTATCGGATGGGGATGCATTAACCACATCCGGTGGTGACAGCGAAGAAGCAGGCACAGAAACTGATACTGTGGATGACACAGTTCGTATTCTCATGGTAGGTAACAGCCTTACCCGTTACAACGATGTTGCAGGTAAACTTGAAAAACTTTTTGCTTATGCAGGAATAGAAGCTTGCGTGGACACACGTACACAGATGGGTGCATCTTTGTTCGATCAGGCAGACATTCTTGCAGCAAGTACAAGAGCTGCAATTGTAGAGGGTGATTATGACTATGTGGTACTTCAGGAAAAATCATCCGGTTTTACAGAGGCACTGCTTCGCCAGGGTGTTGACGCATTTATGCCCTGGATTGAGGAGGCTCCCTCACAGCCTCGGCTGGTTCTTTACATGCCTTGGTCAAATGAGGATGTATTCGAGTCCATGCAGACGGTTTTCACTGAGGCATATGTGGCAGTAGCTCAGGAAAACGGTGCGCTTTTGGCACCTAGCGGTGAAGCATACTACGATTTGTATTTTAACGAAGGAAAGCATTGGTACAGAAACGGTGACAATGTACATGGTAATGATCTTGCATCACTTATTTCCGCAAGTTCAATTTTCTATGCAATGCAGGGAAGCGAGCAGCCTTTGCTTCAGTTTTCCGCCGAGGATGCATCTGTGGTACAGGCCCTTGTTGAAAGTGCAGATTTCAGAAACAATCGTATCACATATGATACTGCTACCGTAAATCTTGTGGAGCAGAAGGCATATCAGTATGCGGGAATTTACCGTGACCTTTCCAATGTACCTGATGTTTCCGGAAGAGGTGTGGTAGACGGATCCAATCTTGCTCTTCAGAAGCAGGGAAGCGCTTCTTCAAATGCAAGAGGAAGCTCAGCAGGAGTCGGTGCAAGAAATGTCGGAAACCTTACAGACGGTAACTACGGTTCATTCATCGTTCTCCATCAGGAAGATCCCGATCCCTGGTTTGCTGTTGATTTAGGAACTGCAAAAACATTTAACCAGGTAACTCTTTATTTCGGTGCAACCGGAGATTATAGTGATTCTTATCGCGCAGAGTTTGTTTTAGAAGGTACCAATGACCTCAATGCAGGTTACACTGTAATTGCTTCTTCAAGCAATGCAAGCACAGATGCAAAAGTGGTAAGATTCGATACAGTTAATTATCGTTACGTGCGCGTTCACGTGACAAATGTGATCGGAGCATATGTAAGTCTCTATGAAATGGAAGTTGCAAACGCTCCCGAACCCGATCCTTCAGAGGAGCCTGAGGAGCCCGAAGAACCCGTAAGCGTTTGCCCCGGCGATTTCCTTCAGGTTTGCGTGGGAGATGACATCACAAACATGAGCCTGTATGAACAGGGCATGTATGAGGCAAACGTTACTTTCCCTGCAGGAGTTGAAGATTACGCAATTCTTTGCAATGGCGAGACTATTTATGAAGGAAGCATTAATGCAGGTTCATCTGCATTTGATCTTCTTATCCGCTATTTTGCAACCACCAATTCAGTGGTAACCGGACAGGATGAGCATGAAGATGCAAACGGAAATCCCGTGCAGGATATCAAAAAGATTGCAAACTGGACAGGTAACTTCTTTAACAGAAACGGTGTAGAAGAATTCAAGGAATTCGGCGGATGGGATCAGACCAATCCTCTTTCAACCCTTGAATACCTTGGAGGCGGTGTATTCGCAAGAGAGTTTACTTATACACTTCCCGCAAACTCAATTACATATCAGTACAAGGTTAATTTTGACCGCGTTTGGAGTAACGGCGAAGTTCCCTCAGAGAACAAGAGAGTTACTTTTTCAGGTGGTGAAGGAACAGGCACATATGTACTTTGGGTTAACTCTGTAACACAGAGCATTTTTGATTCATTTTCAGACGGAACCACTGTTTTTGCATTAAACGGTGGAGAGACATATGAAGCAGCTATCGGAACTGCAGATGTTTCGGTTGTATTGACTTTGGGTGAATCAATAGAAGATCTTGAAATGATCCAGACAGCATCAAATGCTTACATGATAACAGCATTTGTAGCTCCCGGAACATACAGCTATAAGAATGTTATCGACGATCAGGATGGTGCATTTGAAGGAAACTTTACTGTAACTGAAGATACAGCAGTTACATTCTTTTATCGCGCAGGCGGTGAAAATGAGGTAATGCTTAACACTGTAGAAAACAGCGAAGGCTTCTATGAAGCTACAGCTTATGCGGATAACACAGCAGAAGAGCCTTCAGAGGAACCTTCAGAGGAGCCTGCTTCAGAGCCCTCTGTTCCTTCAACTCCTGCTAAGGAGACAACTCCTGCAACAACTCCTGCAGCCGCATCAACCGCAGCAGTTTCAGCAGCACCTGCGATAAGCGTTCCTGCAAGCATTAACTGGACGGAGGTTCAGACACGCGTGAAGGCAAAGGTTGCAGAGGCAGCAGCTCATCCCGAAAACGGAAACCTTAACATTTCTGCAGCAGCTTCTACAGTCATTCCTGCAAATGTTGTAGAACTTCTTAAGGGAACAAATGCTACTCTTGCTTTCCACAGCGGAAATGGAACCGCACTTTCAGTAAGCGGACAGGATATTAAAGGAAATGTCGGTGCTCTTGATCTTACTATGACAGATACATCGTCCAATATTCCCGCGGCTCTTATAAGCGCTAAGAAGGCAGCTGTTAACAAGCAGATTTCCGTAAAAGATACAGGCGCATTTTTATTCAATGTAAATATGCATATGGCACTCGGAAAAGAGAATGCCGGAAAAAACGCTAACCTTTATCGCTACAATGCTACCGACAATAAGCTTGATTACTGTGGTTCATTCAAGATAGTTGAATCCGGAAATGCATTGTTTGGCTTAAAGCGCGGCGGTGATTATCTTGTGACCGTAACAGACGGAAAGGTTAACGAAAAAGTTACCTTCAGCGGTTCCACATACACAGTCGTTAAGGGGGATTCCATGAGCAAGATCGCAAGAAAGCTTCACATGACTTTATCCAAGCTTGCAGGCATGAACCCTCAGGTTACAAACATTTCCAAAATTAAAATCGGCCAGATCCTTCAGGTTCAGTAACTATAATGAACATAGGGGACAGGTGTCAGTGTTCATTCTGATACGCCCGAAAACAGGGGTTGCTATTATTTTGATATAGCGAGCAAAAACTATAATATAATAAATAAAATGCCTGATGGTAACATAATTGCTACTGTCAGGCGTTTTTCCATTTTTTGAATGTGTGTTGAACAATCAACAGGTGTTTGATACACTGATCATATGCGTATAAATTTCTTGAAACAATCGTTAAAAGTATTTTAAGCTTATTCATTAATGGAGTGTGGGTATTATGAATCAGATTTTATGCTCATCGGGAGCGATCATTGGTAAAGCCAATAATAATGACTATACATTGCTAAAAGAATATGCATCGAGGTTAGATTGTGATGGCTTTGAACTTATGATGAGCAGTTCATGGTATCCTATTTTGGATGATGTAATTGCGGCTGTGAAATCTTATGACTTAAACATACCTGTAATACATAGTCAAAAATCGTTGGGGGAAGCATTGTGTGGTATGACAACCACATTTTCGGACGGGAGATTTCATGATCATTTAATGACTGCGGATGAAGACAGGGAAACTTTCAGGCAGGGAACGGAAAGGTTTAAGCTTAATCTGAAACTGGCTGAAAAACTTGGAGCAGAAAAAATGGTTCTTCATCTATGGAATGGAACCGTATCTGATAAAAATATCGAAAAAAACGTAGAGAGATTTGGCGAATGGAAGTTGTTGGCAGAAAAAAGCGGAATAGAACTTCTGGTGGAGAATGTAATATGTAATACCAACAGTCCTTTGGAGAATGTTGATCTGGTAGCAAAGAAATATCCTGATGCCGGCTTTGTATATGATACAAAGATGGCAGAATTTCATGATCAGACTATGAAGATTTTTTCCGTGGAATATGAGTATATTGTTAAGGAAAACCGGATCAGGCACTTGCATGTAAATGATTATGGCGGTGGATACATGGACTGGGGTCATATGCAGGTACTTCCCATTGGCGCGGGACATATAGACTTTGAGGGTTTCTTTGAGAAACTTGGTGAGTATGGTTATATAGGTGATTTTACAGTTGAGTCTACTGCCCTGGCAAAGGATGGTACAGTTGACTTTGATATGTTAAATGATTGCTTTCACAAAATCAGAGAGCTCAGGAATCGATTTTTACATACAACATAAGGCTTTATTAAAAGAGTATGGTCGATATATGATTTAGAAACTTATACAAACTGAAGGAAAACAGACATGACAGGTTTTAAGAACTTACAATCGAAGAGGTTTGCAGCGGGTATTATGGCTATGATGATGCTCGTTATTGTGCTGTTTTCCATTTCTTTTATTGCGGCAGAGGCAGATCATGACTGCTCGGGTGATGACTGCCCTATTTGTGCCGGTATCCGGTTCTGCGAAAATACACTGGAGCAGATAAGTAACGGTGCTGCCGTTCAGTCTGTTGCTGTAATTCCGGCAACTCTGCTTTGCATTTCAATTCTTTTTTCTGTTTGCGTTCGTAAGCAGAATACCCCTGTTTCATTAAGGGTTCGCCTAAATAATTGAATCAACCTCCGTCAGGGCAAGCTTGTTCCTTCTTAGGGGATCAGTGCGCCTTTTTTTCGTGTAAAAAATGAAATAAATGGAGGTTTTACTGTGAAAAAATATATTTCTATTCTTATTGTCGCCATTATGATGGCAGGCTGTCTTTTGGCATGCGGAAAAGGCAGCACTGCTTCAGGCGGAAGCGAAGGGCTTCAGATTGTAACTACCATTTTCCCTGAATATGACTGGGTGATGAGCATCCTGGGCGAAAACCCTGCAGACGCGGAAGTAACAATGCTTTTGGACAGTGGCGTAGATCTTCACAGCTATCAGCCGTCTGCTGAAGATATTTTGAAGATATCGGTCTGCGATCTGTTCATTTATGTTGGTGGGGAATCTGATGAATGGGTAGAGGATGCCCTCAAGGAAGCTACCAATAAAGATATGGTTGTTATCAATCTTCTTGAAGTTCTGGGTGATTTTGTCAAAGAAGAGGAAGTGGTCGAAGGAATGCAGGAGGAACATGATCACGACCATGAAGACGAAGACCATGAAGATGAGGACCATGACCATGGACATGAGCATGAAGACGGAGAGACGGAATACGATGAACATGTATGGTTATCCTTGCGCAACGCATCTGTATTGACAGAAAAGATATCTGATGCGATTCAATCGATCGATCCGGCTAATGCCGATGTTTATAAGGCGAATACAGACTCTTATCAGGAGAAGCTGAATGCGCTTGACGGTGAATACAAAAATGTAGTTTCCGGTGGTTTGGCGAATACGATTCTTTTTGGAGATCGTTTCCCTTTCCGTTATCTGGTGGATGACTATGGGCTTGATTATTATGCGGCTTTTGTTGGATGCTCAGCTGAGACGGAGGCAAGCTTTGAGACGATCACTTTTCTTGCGGGAAAAGTAGATGAGCTTTCTCTTCATGCGGTTATGACCATAGAAGGAACAGACCACAGGATTGCGGAGACAATCGTTCAAAACACTCAGACACATGACCAGCAGATCCTTACAATGGATTCCATGCAGGCCACTACGGCAAGAGATGTTGAAAACGGTGCATCTTATCTATCCATCATGGAAAGCAATCTGGAAGTACTTAGAGAAGCATTGAGATAGGAGGGGAATGCTATGGCTTTACTTACCGCAAGGGATCTGTCGCTTGGATATGATTCCCGGATAATAGTAAGTGGACTGAATTTTACTGTAAGTTCCGGTGATTATCTTTGTATCGTGGGAGAAAATGGTTCCGGAAAAACAACGCTTATGAAAACACTGCTTGGTCTGAAGAAACCCGCCGGAGGGCAGATACTTGCCGGTGATGGGCTTAAGGCAAATGAAATAGGTTACCTTCCTCAGCAGACGGTGACACAGAAGGATTTTCCGGCTTCCGTGAGAGAAATTGTTTTGTCCGGATGTCAGGGACGGAGCAAAAAAAGACCGTTCTACAGCCGCGACGAAAAAAAACTGGCAGAAAAAAACATGGACCGCATGGGGATAATTCCGTTAGCGAGAAGATGCTACAGGGAACTGTCCGGAGGCCAGCAACAGAGAGTTCTTCTTGCAAGGGCTCTCTGCGCCACGGGCAAGGTACTACTTCTGGATGAGCCGGTGTCGGGACTTGACCCGAAGGTAACGGCGGAAATGTATGAGCTTATTGCACAGCTGAACCATGAGGGGATCACGATCATTATGATCAGTCACGACATTGGTTCGGCAGTGCAGTATGCATCACACATCCTTCATATCGGTGACAGCGTGTTTTTCGGCTCAAAGGATGAATATCTTGAAAGCAGCGCGGGAAAGAATTTCATGATGCAGCAGAAAGGCGGTGATGGAAATGATCGATAAACTGGGGATGTATCTGCAATACCCTTTTGTAAGGTATGCTCTTATTGTCGGCATTCTGATCGCTTTGTGTTCATCACTTTTGGGCGTGACGCTTGTTTTAAAAAGATTCTCTTTCATAGGGGACGGGCTTTCACACGTGGCCTTTGGTGCTATGGCGATCGCGGCTGTTTGTGATCTGACAGATGAAATGCTTTTGGTGCTTCCCATCACGATCATAAGCGCGATCCTTCTTTTGCGGACAGGGCAGAATACAAGGATACAGGGTGACGCCGCCATTGCAATGATATCTGTAGGGGCGCTGGCGTTCGGATACCTGATAATGAATATCTTTTCCACTTCGTCAAATCTGTCCGGAGATGTGTGTTCAACGCTTTTTGGATCCACATCGATCCTTACCCTGACGCAGAAAGAGGTTTGGCTTTGTATTATTCTTTCTGTTGCTGTCGTAGTGATATTTGTTCTGTTCTATAACAAGATATTTGCGGTAACGTTTGATGAGAATTTTGCAAAAGCTACCGGAATTAAGACGGAAAGATACAACCTTCTGATCGCAGTGGTCATTGCTGTCATAATAGTACTTGCAATGAATCTGGTAGGTTCGTTATTGATATCTGCTTTGGTCATCTTTCCGGCGCTTTCGGCCATGCGGATATTTCGGAGTTTTAAGGGCGTGACGATCTGTTCGGCTGTTCTGTCGGTTGTCTGTGCACTTGCCGGAATACTGATATCTATACTGGCAGGCACACCGGTAGGTTCTACGATAGTTGCTGTGGATGTGGCAGCCTTTGCAGTCTGTTACGTGGCAGGAAGGATAGGAGGTAGAGGATAATGAAAAAAATGTTTAGTCTTTTCATTTGCGTTTTGCTGGTTTTTGCTATGACTGCCTGTGGCGACAATGAAACCGGAAACGGTAAGATATCAAACAAGTCGACCGGTGTAAATGATGTATTGGAGCAGGAAATGGCAAAAGCAGACAGTAAATCGGAAACGGAAGGGCAGCAGGTTGAACAGGTCGATGAAGCAAGGCAGAATGGAGTCAGCGAGGATGCACCCAAACCGGAACCTGAGTCATCAGAAGAACTTCTCAGTACGACAGATGGAATAGATGTTGACCTGACGATACTTTCAAGTACTGTGGTTTATTCTGAAGTTTACAACATGATGGTGTCGCCGAGTGATTATATAGGTAAGACGGTAAAGATGAACGGCATGTTTACTATGTATCGCGATCAAAGCTCAGGCAAGTGTTATTTTGCATGTATTATATCAGATGCTACTGCGTGCTGTGCCCAGGGAATAGAATTTGTTCTTACAGATGAGTATACCTTTCCGGATGATTATCCACAGGAAGGCGAGGACATCTGCGTGATCGGAACTTTTGATACTTACAAGGAAGGAGGATTTACCTACTGTACTTTGAGAGATGCGAGAATTGCCTGACCGGCTTGAAATAAAGGTGTTTTCGGGGAAGGCCGGGCGTTAGAAGGCGCCCTGTAACGGAGAACACTCATACAGCATTAATACGGAAAAAATACTGTTAAAAAGGCGTGATTTGTGGCAATATAAATGTATAGTCTTGAGTGTCGTAAGGATAGATGAACATACCGGATCCCGGAGGTGAAACATGAAGGAACAAATTTTTCACACATCATGTGGAGATATTCATTATTGGATAAACGGGGATGCCGCCAGAAGAGATATTCAGCTTGTTTTTCTGCCGGGGCTTACTGCCGATCACAGGCTGTTTGAAAAACAGATCGAATATTTCGAAGGGAAGTATCCTCTTTTTGTGTGGGATGCACCGGGGCATGCAGCTTCCTGGCCGTTTAGATTTGATTTTGATCTGATGGATAAAGCGCGCTGGGTTAATGAGATCCTGGAAAAAGAAGGCTTTGATGATCCTGTTATCGTCGGACAGTCAATGGGCGGTTATGTGGGACAGGCTTTTGCTCAGCTGTATCCGGAGAATTTAAGAGGTTTTGTTTCAATTGATTCGGCTCCTTTGCAACGAAGATATGTGACCGGAGCGGAAATCTGGATGCTTAAGCAGATGGAACCGGTGTATCGATATTATCCCTGGAAATCATTGTTAAAAACCGGATCAAAAGGTGTTGCGACCACAGAGTACGGTCGAAATTTGATGCATGAGATGATGATGACCTATGACGGGCAGCAGGACAGATATGCGAAGATATCCGGCCACGGTTTTAGAATGCTGGCAGAGGCCATGGAGGCAGATCTGCCCTATGAAATTAAATGTCCCGCGCTTTTGATATGCGGAGAAAAAGACCGCGCAGGGTCTTGCATACGTTATAGCAAAGCCTGGCACAAATATTCCGGAATACCTATAGAGTGGATAAAGGATGCAGGGCATAATTCCAACACTGATGCTCCCGAAAGGGTAAATCACCTGATAGAGGAGATGGCAGAGAAATGCGCGCAAAGCGTATAAATCTGATGTTTTTCAGTTGAAAGGAAGGGTTATATGAGGAACATAACACTGGGAAAGACCGGAATAACGGTTCCGCAGAATGCATTTGGAGCTTTACCTATACAGAGAGTCAGTAAGGACATGGCGGTAAAGCTTCTTCGAAAGGCTTATGACGGAGGCATGCGCTTCTTTGATACTGCCAGAGCATACACCGACAGCGAGGAAAAGGTCGGTGCCGCATTTGAAGGCATGAGGGACAAAGTTTATATAGCAAGTAAGACTCAGGCAAAGACTCCGGAGAAGTTTTGGGAGGATTTAAATACCACATTATCAAACTTAAAGACGGATCATCTTGATCTGTACCAGCTTCACTGCGTGCCTCAATGTTATCGACCGGGAGACGGAACCGGTATGTATGAAGCCATGTTACAGGCAAAGGAGATGGGCAAGATCCTGCACATCGGTATCACAGCTCACAAGATCGGTGTGGCTGAGGAAATCGTTGAAAGCGGGCTGTACGAGACTTTGCAGTTTCCTTTTTCGTATCTTGCCACAGACAGAGACATTGCTCTCGTAAAAGCATGCGAGAAAGCCGGCATGGGATTTATCGCCATGAAGGGCCTGTCCGGAGGCCTCCTCAATAATTCTAAGGCCTGTATGGCGTTCATGCTTCAATACCCTGTTCTACCCATATGGGGTATCCAAAGGGAAGAAGAATTAAATGAATGGCTTTCATTTTTTGATAAAGAGCCGGAAATGACAGATGAGATCAGGACAGTGATCGATGCGGACAGAAAGGAACTTTTGGGTGATTTTTGCCGCGGATGCGGGTATTGCGCACCTTGCAGCGTGGGCATCACTATCAATCAGTGTGCCAGAATGTCGCAGATGATCCGAAGAGCACCATCAGAAAGCTGGCTCTCTAAGCATTGGCAGGAAGAGATGATGAAGATCGAAAAGTGTGTGGACTGTGGCTTGTGCATGACTCGTTGCCCCTATGAGTTAAAGATCCCTGAACTTCTCAGAAAAAACCTTGCGGATTACAAGGATATCCTGACAGGAAAAGTCAGGGTATAGGGGAATTATCCGCTTGCTTCGGCAGTAGGGTTTGTCGGTTATGGAAAACCTATAAACAGAGAGAAGGTGGAAGACTGCAGGTGACTTCAGACCATTTTGGACCAACTGAGATCTAGGATCCTAATGATTTAAGATTATGGTATTTCCTTTTCTCAGCTTCACTATGCGGGCTTGGAATTCTGGGATATACTAAAAAGAAGGTATCAATGAATAAATAAAGGCAATCGTGCAAATGGCTCTGCCGCTTCCAGCAGAGCCATTTGTATTTTGGAGATAATGATAAAAGCACCAATTTCGGATTACGTTATGGACTACTCCACGTCCGCAAATGGGTGAAGGTCATTTTACAGTGTGTATGTGATATTTTGAGAAAAAACTGTATGCCGGTAAAGGGGTTACAGTATATTTCGAAATATGAGAGAAAAAACTGTAAGTCAAAAAGGGGTGTTACAGTTTATTTTGAAATGCGAGAGAAAAAACCGTAAGCCAAAAAAATGCTTTACAGTTTATATGAAATAATGAGAGAAAAAACTGTAAAACGGTCGGTAGCCTGCAATGGAATCCACGAGAGAAATGCCGAATCTTCAAAGGGTTTACAGCATAAACTGTAAATCACAGAAAAAAACTGTAAACCCCGAAAATCGGATTACGGTTCAAAACGGAATTATTTGGAAAAAACTGTAAGCCCTCAAAATCGCTTACGGTTTTTAATTGGGTTTTGCCGAAAAAACTGTAGTGATCAATTCTGAAAAATATTTGTTACGGTTATTTTGAAAAAACATCCAAAATAACTGTGTTGTTGCCCCTATTTCCCGGTGCCGGTTCTCTTGGCATATTCCTTTGGCGTACATTTCATATAGCGCTTAAATATCTGAGTGTAGTACGCGGGGCTTCCAAAGCCCATCTCCCCGGCAATGTGAGTTATACTCTCACCTCTTTTAAGTAAGGGCAGACTGTTTTGGATCCTCAGTGACATCTGGTATTCGATGATGGTGGTATTCATATATTTTTTAAAAAACCGGCAGCATTCTTCCTTACAGATATTCACAGAGTTTGCCACATCCACCAGGCTTATGGTATATGATTTTCTTTTAAAAATCAAAAAAAAAAGTGTAAAGAAAAGCACCTTCTGATATACTGTGTCAGTAGGTGCTTTTACTTGAAAAAAAGACGGGCAGATTTCCCGTTAAATAAAACATCAGGTTTTTTTTAATTTTAAGCGGCGCGAATTGTGAATGAGGCAAAGCCGTCTAACTTAGTTTGAAACTTACGATCATTCAAAAGGCGAGGAGCAGGTAATGACCTTAAAGGATTTAGCGATAGGAAACAGTGCGGTAGTCACAAAGGTAGGCGGAGAAGGCGCACTCAGACAACATTTTCTGGATATGGGACTTATACCCGGGGCAAAGGTTACGGTTATGAAATATGCGCCCATGGGGGATCCCATGGAGATAATGGTGCAGGGTTATAAACTCACGCTTCGCCTTTCGGAAGCAGACAAGATAGAGGTTAACACTGATATTTTCCGTGGGGAAAAGGAGGAAGAAGGGAAAAAACAGACAATCCATCATCCCGGTTTCGGTGAGGGCGGAAAGTTCCATGACAGGAAAAATGAGAATCCTTTGGATAAAACCGAGGTACTTACTTTTGCACTTGTGGGAAACCAGAACTGTGGAAAGACCACGCTCTTTAACCAGTTGACGGGAGCCAATCAGCATGTGGGTAACTTCCCGGGTGTCACCGTGGACAGAAAAGACGGAGTGATAAAAGGTCACGCAAATACTCTTGTTACAGACCTTCCCGGAATCTATTCCATGTCACCCTACAGTGCAGAGGAGATAGTTTCCAGAAATTTTGTGCTGGATGAAAAGCCAAAAGCCATCATAAATATTGTGGACGCCACAAATATCGAGAGGAATCTTTATTTGACAATGCAGCTTATAGAGATGGATATTCCAATGGTGGTTGCGGTAAATATGATGGATGAACTTCGTGCTAACGGAGGAACCATCAACATAAATGAGATGGAGTACATGCTGGGTGTACCTGTAGTGCCTATCTCCGCCACCAAAAACGAAGGTGTGGATGAGCTGATAGAACATGCGATACATGTGGCTTATTACAGAGAGACTCCTGTAAAAAAGGATTATTGCGATGAAAATGACTACGGCGGTGCGGTTCACCGCTGCATTCACGGTATCATCAATCTCATAGAGGATCATGCCAAAAACGCAGGAGTACCGGTCAGATTCGCGGTGAGCAAGGTGATCGAGGGAGACAGCCTCATAATAAACAGATTGAATCTGGAAGATAACGAAAAAGATATGATCAGACATATCGTTCTTCAGATGGAAAAAGAGCGAGGCCTCGACAGAAGCGCGGCTATTGCGGATATGAGATTCTCTTTTATAAAAAAAGTCTGCAAGGAATCGGTTGTAAAGCCGGGTGAGAGCAGGGAGAGGATCAGGAGCGAAAAGATCGACAGGGTCCTTACCGGAAAGTACACCGCCATACCTGTTTTTATCGGTATCATGGGGCTGGTTTTCTGGTTGACATTTAATATCATAGGTGCCTTTTTACAGGGTCTTTTGGAGAGCGGCATAGATGCGCTTACGGGGATTGTGTCTTCCGCCATGGAGGCAGCAGGTGTAAACGAGACATTGCGCAGTCTGGTGGTTGACGGAATATTTGCCGGAGTGGGAAGTGTTCTGAGTTTTCTTCCGATCATCGTGACACTGTTTTTGTTTTTATCGCTTTTGGAAGACAGCGGATATATTGCAAGGGTTGCCTTTTTTATGGATAAGATGCTTCGAAAGATCGGGCTGTCCGGCCGAAGTATAGTGCCCATGTTAATAGGCTTTGGGTGTACGGTTCCTGCGGTAATGTCAACCAGGACCCTTCCCAGTGAGAGGGACAGAAAGATGACGATTCTCCTCACACCCTTTATGAGCTGTACGGCAAAGCTTCCCATATATGCATTTTTTGTGGAGGCTTTTTTTCCTCGTCACGGTGCCTTGATAATGATAAGTCTGTATCTGTGCGGAATTGTGGTGGGTATTTTAGTGGCGCTGTTGTTTAAAAGGACTCTTTTTAAAGGTGAAGCAGTACCTTTTGTAATGGAATTGCCCAATTACAGACTCCCCGGGATAAAGAATGTACTACAGCTTTTGTGGGAAAAGGCAAAGGACTTTTTACAGAGAGCCTTTACAGTTATTTTCCTCGCAACCATAGTGATATGGCTTTTACAGAGTTTTGACCTGCATTTCAACATGGTCAGTGACTCAAAGGACAGCATATTGGCTCATATTTCCGGAATCCTTGCACCTGTCCTGATGCCCCTTGGACTTGGGGACTGGAGGATAGTCACCTCGCTTATCAGCGGATTTTTGGCAAAGGAGAGCGTGGTTTCCACCCTGGAGATCCTCTTTGTGGGCGGTGTGGAAAGTGCGTTGTCCACAGCGGCAGCAGCATCTCTTTTGGTATTTTCGGTGTTATACACTCCCTGTGTCGCTGCGGTCGCATCCGTGAAGCGTGAGCTTGGGATCAAGTGGGCAGGATTCGTGGTGGTATGGCAATGCGCCATAGCCTGGGTGGTAGCACTTTTTGTACGTCTCATAGGAATGCTGATATTTTGACAGATCTTCTTGTGACAATTATTCTGTGATCAGATCCGGATGATTACAGAATAATTGCGCGGAATACGCATAATTATTTTAACAGTTAAATAGTAATGCTTTAGTTGTCAAACTTTATATTTGAATGTATAATAAAAATGATAAGATATGGAATGAAATCAACTGAAATCATGAGGGGCATAATATGTGGAATCTCAGTTTTGCATTTCCGTCGCTACTTATATTATTAGTATTTGTAATATTTTATTTTTCTCTGCCCAGGTTAAATGTCAGACGAAACATTGTGTTTCTGCAGATGATAGCCATAGAGATATGCGTTATATGTCTCGATATGCTGTCCAGTTATATGGATAACAACTATGAACACTATAGCATTCTTGCCGTCACTGCTGCAAACATGCTTTTCTTTGTGGCATTTTACACAAGGGCTCTTGTGATGTATGTCTTTAATTTAAGTGTTCTTGATGCCAGAAAAAATGATTCGATCCCGATGGTTCAGCTGTTTCGACTGCCATACTATCTGTGCGCCGTGATGGCTGTCATTTCTCCCGTTACAAAACTCGTTTTTTATATTGATGAGGCCGGATATCATTCAGGTCCTTTATATAATATTCTGTATGTGTGTTCTTTCTTTTATCTGTTTCTTTCTTATTGCGTTTATTATTTAAAGAGACTGAATCTGAAGAGAAAACGCGAAAGATACTGTCTGCTTTTTTACAATTTTATTTTGACCGCAGGGTTGATAGCAAGATTCGTATTCCCAAAGATGCTGTTGATGGATACTTTTTGCCTGATGGCTATCATAGTTGTCTATCTTGCTTTTGAGAATCCGGAGTACTATCTGGAGCTTAGAGGCTCTGTCTTTAACAGTAAAGCCCTCAAAGACTATCTGGAAGAAAATATGGGCCATTTAAATCACAGAGCCTTGGCGGTGACGGTTCATAAATACATTGAGTTCAGAGATATTTACGGAACCAGCAGAATGGATGAGGCGCTGGCACTCATAGCCAGATATCTTACGTCAACTTTCAAGGGAACAGCCGTATTTTATTTTAAGCGAGGCAGCTTTATCATGCTGTTCAATAAGAGAGTTGATTATGCGGATATGAGCAAGGAGATCTATGCCAGGTTCCAGAAACCGTGGAAAGCGGAAGGTCTTGAACTGTTTCTTAATGTCGGTTTTTCAACCTTTGAGATAAGTAATGAGATTAACTCCTCCGATATTTTGCTAAATACCATTGGATCTGCCATGACTATGGCTGAGGCAATGGATGGCGATACACCGGTCGAGGTGACAAATGAAGTGTCAGAGCGAATCATTTCTGAGACAGAGGCAAAGAGAGCCCTTGAAATCGCAATAGAATCCAAGGCAGTGGAAGTATTTTTACAGCCTCTTATAAGCGCTGACACGGGCATGGTGATCGGAGCTGAAGCGCTTGCCAGGATCAAGGATCTCAACGGAAAGATCATGTCCCCGGGAATCTTTATTCCCATTGCGGAAAACAGTGGGCGAATAAATGAACTTGGAGAGCAGGTTTTTGAAAAGACCTGTAAGTTTATAAAGGAAAACGATCTGGATTCCATGGGAGTTAAGTGGATCAATGTGAATCTGTCACCCATCCAGTTTATACGTCCCGATCTGGGAGAGAGATATGCGGCCATAGCCGAAAAATACGGAGTCGATCCGGAAAAGATCCATATGGAGATCACGGAGGAATCCATGATAGACGATAATTTCCTGCAAAAGCAGGTAAAGGCAATGGAAAGCAAGGGATTTAAGTTTGTCCTGGATGATTACGGAACAGGTTATTCCAACATTGCCAGACTAAAGAAATGTCCCTTCATCAATATAAAGCTGGATATGGCTTTGGTCTGGGATTATTACAAGGAGCCTGATGTCATATTGCCGTCCATGATAGATGCCTTTAAAAAGATGAATTTCGGTATCACATCTGAAGGAATCGAAGATGAATCCATGGCTGAGGAGATGAGGAAGCTTGGCTGCGATTATCTTCAGGGATTCTATTATTCAAAGCCCATCCCCATGGATGAGTTTGTGGAAAAATACAGTAAACAGACTTCTGTGCAGGGATAAAGTAAATACGAGTTTTCGAGGTGAAAATGAACAAACACGTTAAAAAGATGATAGCACCTATCATTGTGACTATTTTGGTAATTCTGTACTTTTTCTTATACTTTGGTATTTTTATCTATTTGATACCGATTACAATCCTAAAGGTGGTATTTGGAGTTTTGCCGGCCATTTTGGGAATTGTTATGATAGTGGTATGTATTGAAAGAATCAAAGAGATCAGAGGAGGAGAAGAGGATGATCTTGGTAAATACTGATTATATCAGTGGAAAAGAACTGGAAATGCTGGGTCTCGTAAAGGGAAGCACTATTCAGTCAAAAAATATCGGAAAGGATATTACCCAGGGCTTTAAGACATTGGTCGGAGGTGAGTTGAAGGCTTACAACGAGATGATGAATGAGGCCAGAGCTCTCGCCACAAAGAGAATGGTGGCTGAAGCAGAGGAACTCGGAGCAGATGCTGTTGTAAATATCAGGTATTCTTCGTCAGCTATCCTTCAGGGCGCAGCAGAAGTTATCGCTTACGGTACAGCAGTTAAGTTTAAATGATATCAAGCCCTTTTAGTTGCCGTGAATGTTTCAGGGCATATTTCAACTATAACCAAATTATTATGATCAAAACAAAACAGTCGGTCATTGAACCGACTGTTTTTCTTAGAGATATGTTGGTGAACCATTATTATGTTGCTTAATATATGCATCACTGTTTCGGCCGGTAACTTTTATTGGCAGTTGATCGGTTATTGATAGTTTTTTGTAAGTGCTTCCAAAAGTTCCGGATAGATTGCTTTGTATCCGCTGCGGCTTATAAAAGCAAAGGTCTCAACACCGATGCCGTTGTTCCCGTTATCCCATACGAAGCATGGCATTCCAAAGGAAGCGGCTTTTTTTGTATAATCGTCAAACCATAACACCCTCGAAGCGGTATTTTTCTTGTTAATGGCACCCATCTCGGTGATGGCAACACCAACACCGTTTGCTACAAAATAATCATTTGCTTTGTCCATAAATGAAAGCTCGGATACCTTTTCGCTGTTCCAGACATTGTATCCGGGAAAGCCCATGGCAAAATCATAGGGTGAATAAGCGTGGATACTCATTATCAGATGGTTTGCGGGATCGGTGGGGAGGACAAATCCATTATCCATAGTGATGTCGGGGTTTCCGGCATACGCAGATACCATCAGATATCTGAGGGTATTGTTGCCACCGGTTTTTCTGACAGTGTCAACGAAAATCTGATTTTGTTTTTCGATGCATCTTAGAGATGCAACGCCTTGGGAATCCCCCTTGTTAAAATACCATTCAAGGTCTGTACCGGATAGTCTGGGCTCATTCATGCCTTCAAAGATCAGGTGTTCATCGTAATCTCTGAATCTGTCCCCTATCTGCCACCAGATACATTCGAGGTAGTGCAGGGATTTTTCCAGATGCTCTTCCGTTGGATAATAGAAATCGTTATCGTGGTGGGAGTTGATGATGACATAGAGGTCGGCATCTATCGCCCAGTCCACGATCTCATTTACTCTGTTCATCCATTCCTCATCAATAACATAATTATCTCCGGTGGTATGATACCCCCATGAAACGGGGATCCTGATGGATGTGAAACCTGATTCTTTGATTAGATCAATAAGTTTTTCTGTTGTGAAAGGCATTCCCCAGGCAACCTCTGCATTCAGCCCGTCTGTGCTCTGACAATCCAGTGTGTTTCCGAGATTCCATCCTGCCTTCAGGTTTTTTGTAAATTCGAGGGAATCTAGAGTAAAACAGTCTGCATCCACATTATATGCCGAGGCATCAAAATCAGCAGGTATCACGGAAACGTCATCAGGTAAAGAATCTTCTTTTTCCGGAGTGTCTTCAGAATCCGTGTCGGAAACAATATCTTCTGCGGAGTCCTCAGAAACAGCATCATCAGGGTTTTCTTTGTCGTTAAGCGCTGTTTCTTCAGTAATATCTTCTGTAACCGCAGTATCATTTACCGCATCAGTGATTTCTTCTTCTGTAGTTTTTTTACCGCAGGCAACCATCATAAAAATACATAAAATACATAAAGCGATTGTATATTTTTTCATTTTTCCACGCCCCAAAATAAGTGGGAGCATCCTTTCCACCAAAAGGTTTTTTGTTTATCGATAACATGATTATATCAAATCTTTGCTGAACAGAATATAAAAATATATTGCTATAAAATGCATAGATGATGTATTCTAGTATACAGTGAGTAAATCATTAATATTAAGGTTTATGGAGGTATGATCATGAATTTTGATAATGCATCTTTGGGTACGAAATGTGTTCAGGCAGGGTATCGTCCCGGAAACGGAGAGCCTCGCCAGATCCCTATTGTACAATCTACAACTTTTAAGTATGACACCAGTGAGGACATGGGTAAGTTATTCGACCTCGAGGCATCAGGTTATTTCTATACCAGACTTCAGAATCCCACAAACGATTATGTGGCTGCAAAGATCGCGGCTCTGGAGGGCGGAAGCGCTGCAATGCTTACATCCTCGGGACAGGCTGCAAATTTCTTTGCGTTGTTTAATATCTGTGAGGCAGGCAGCCATATCGTGGCATCTTCCTCAATTTACGGCGGAACCTTTAATCTAATCTCCGTCACAATGAAGAAGATGGGCATCGATGTTACTTTTGTATCCCCTGACAGCACTGACGAAGAACTTGATGCGGCATTTAAAGAGAACACCAGAGCCATGTTTGGTGAGACTATTGCAAACCCTGCACTTACAGTTCTTGATATAGAGAAATTTGCAAATGCTGCTCACAGACATGGTGTTCCGCTTATCGTGGACAATACTTTCCCCACACCTGTAAACTGCAGACCTATCGAGTGGGGAGCAGATATAGTTACTCATTCAACAACAAAGTATATGGACGGACACGGTGCTGCAGTGGGCGGAGCCATAGTCGACTCCGGAAAATTTGACTGGATGGCACATGCGGACAAATTCCCCGGACTTTGTACTCCGGATGATTCATATCACGGAATCACTTATGCCGAAAAATTCGGCAAAGAAGGTGCTTTCATCACCAAATGTACCGCTCAGCTCATGAGAGATTTCGGATGCATTCAGTCACCTCAGCATGCATTTATACTCAATCTTGGCCTTGAATCTCTGCATGTGCGTATGCCAAAGCATGTGGAAAACGGCCAGGCTGTCGCAGAGTTTTTGCAGGGCCATGAAAAGGTGGTAAAGGTAAATTATTCAGGACTTCCCACTGATCCCTATTACAAAACAGCACAGAAATACCTGCCAAACGGCGGATGCGGTGTAGTATCATTTGAACTTGCAGGAGGAAGAAGCGCAGCAGAGAAATTTATGAAGAATCTGAAGCTTGCTGCAATTGAAACTCATGTGGCAGATGCCAGAACATGTTGCCTG
The DNA here is from genome assembly GCA_024695935.1 of Acetatifactor sp. Classification (GTDB taxonomy): domain Bacteria; phylum Bacillota; class Clostridia; order Lachnospirales; family Lachnospiraceae; genus RGIG10340. Next base: position 184,315 of record JAILHH010000022.1, on the reverse strand, counting down.
AATCCTGCAACATCTACCCACAGGCAAATGACGGATGAACAGCTTGAAGCGGCAGGAATCCCCGCAGGACTTGTTCGTATGTCATGTGGACTTGAGGATAAAAATGATCTAATTGCCGATCTGAAGCAGGCTCTTGACCAGATATAATTTCTTATGTTGAACAAAAAAACAACCCGGGCTTATGTAAACACATATGCACCGGGTTGTTTTTTTGCATGCGTTTTGCATGCGATTTTAAAGTAGGTAATATATGAAAATTTGGGGAGGTTATCTTATTTATAAGATCGATGTGTGTATTAAGCCTGTAAAAGAGCTTCAATCTTTGCTTCAAGAGCATTTTTGCTCATTCCGCCGATTGCACTGTTAACCACGCGTCCGTTTTTGATGAAAAAGAAACTGGGGATGCTCATAACTCCAAACTGACCGGCAAGGGCAGGGTCATTATCGGTGTTTACTTTGCCTACCTTAAGCTTACCTGCATATTTCTCAGCCATCTCAGCAACTACGGGTGACATCATACGGCATGGTCCACACCAGTCTGCGTAAAAATCGACCAGCACCGGGAGATCGCTGTTTATAACCTCTTTTTCGAAATTCTGTGATGTAAATTGATATTCCATTTTATTTTTCCTTTCTGCATTGAAATTGATTTATTGCTTTTACTTGTTTATCTGTCTTTATAGTGATATTATATCAAGTATAAAAAACGTATCAAGTACGCAGATTATTTTTATCTGGTAAGAAAAAACTGAGTACCGGGCAATCTGATGAGTACGCAGCGGTTTGAGGAGGAAAAGATATGAAAAAGCAGGCCTTTAATCCATATTTGCCAACCTATGAATATGTACCGGATGGGGAGCCAAGGGTGTTCGGAGACCGATTGTATGTGTATGGTTCCCACGACAGGGCCCATGGCAGTGATTACTGTGAGAATGATTATGTATGCTGGTCTGCACCTGTTGATAACCTGGGAGACTGGCGCTACGAGGGTGTTATATTCAAAAAGGTGCAGGAGCCTTTGTATAACGGGGAGGATATTTGCCGTTTGTATGCCCCTGATGTGGTGCAGGGGACGGATGGAAGGTTTTATCTGTATTACTGCATGGAAAACGCAGAGGTGATATCTGTGGCTGTTTGTGATGAACCGGCGGGAAAATATGAATTCCTGGGCCATGTGCATTGCGAGAACGGTTACGAGCCGGGCTCGGTGGAGGGAGACTGGATTCAGTTCGACCCGGCAGTGCTGGTGGATAATGACGGCAGAGTGTTTTTGTATTCGGGATTTAATCCGTTTTTCCCGTTTAAGCCCAACAGAACATTCGTGGGGGCATATGTTATGGAGCTTAAATCCGATATGATGACTATAATCGGCGAGCCGGTAGTGATTATGCAAAAGCATGATGAGGCTCTGGGAATTCACAATTTTTTTGAGGCTTCCTCCGTCCGCAGGATCGGGGATATGTATTATTTCGTGTATTCCTCACAGCAGTGTGTAGAACTGTGTTATGCCACCAGTGCTTATCCTGACAGGGATTTTGTATACAGAGGATGTATTGTGTCAAATACGGATGTGGGTGTTGACGGGAATACAGAGCTTCGAAATCACGGGGGAAATAATCACGGGGGAATGGTGCAAATAGGCGATAAGTGGTATATTTTTTATCATCGTCCCACTAACGACACCTTGTTTTCCAGACAGGGAAGTGCAGAGGAGATTCGTATTGAAGGTGACGGAAGTATAAAGCAGGTGGAAATGACCTCCTGCGGATTAAATGGAGGGCCTCTAAAAGGTGAGGGCATATATTCCGCGGGGGTTGTCTGCAACATATTTCCCGGGGAAGGAAAAACACCTTTTCTGACTCAAAGCGGAGAGGATGTGGATCCGGAAAAACTTTCAGCAGGCAATGGATTTAGTGATGAGAAAACAGTCCCGGTCCACAGATATGGTACTTATGTGGCACACATTGTTGACGGAAATGAGTTGGGATTTAAGTATTTTGACATACGCGACATTGAATCGGTGAGAATACGAGTCCGGGGACATGGAGAGGGCAGAGTCTGCATGAGCTTTGGCAGGCGATATGGCGCAAACGGAGATTACCGGTGCTTTTTTGCGGAGATTCCCATTGCATTAAATGATGAAGATAGGGATACCTGGAGAGATTTTCGGGGAATTGCACAGGCTGAGCCCGGAATATATCCTATATACATATCCTATGATGGAAGCGGTGAAATAGCTTTGCAGGAATTTGAATTATATGCAAAAAAAGGAGCAAATAATTATGAAGGTTGAAACTGTAAAAAAGATAACAGCCTTAGACGGAGAAGGTGTAAAGAGAGAAGCCCTGTGTGACAATTTTGCCGGAGAGGGCTGCGGCTTAAAAAAGGTGTTGGACATAATAGGGGGTAAGTGGAAGATAATGATCCTCTGTGTCATAGACAAGGAGGGCATTGTCAGATATGGCGATCTTCGCAGAACTGTTTTTGGTATCACTAATACAATGCTGGCAAATTCCCTTAAGGAGATGGAAAATGACGGACTGGTGGAACGAAAGCAATTCATGGAAATGCCGGTGAGGGTAGAATACTCCCTTACGGACAAAGCAAAGAGCATCGTGCCAATTTTGCTGGACTTAAAGCGTTGGGGCGAAGAGAATCTGTAAAAAAGGAAAACACTGATCTATATGTAATTGAATTGACTGGATTTGCTGAGGATTTGGAACAATTCCAAATCCTCAGTTCTTTGATTGATGAAATAAAATGGTATTTGCATGTTAAGTTAATTAATAGTTTTCATAGAATAAAGGTAACCTTTTTTATCCATTAATGAATGATAATCGCCGGATTCTTTGATTTTTCCATCTTTTAATACGACGATAGTATCGAAAAGCTTTAAAATGTCTTCATCTAAGTTATGAGTCACGATGACTTTTGTGACATTCGGAATTTGGGTTAGTGTTGCAAAAATCGATTCACTTGTGGTTTTGTCCAGCGAGGATGTTATTTCATCTCCGACGATAAGCTCGCTTTTTTTCAAAATTGCTCGAGCAATGGAGATTCGTTGTTTTTCACCACCGGAAAGATTCTCATCTTCAGGGTTTAAAATATAATCGCTTCCGTGCAACTTGTAAAAATCTTCAAGCCCTGATTTTCTAATGGCATCAAGAACTTCTTTATTATCGTATGACTTGTACATTGTGATGTTTTCGACAAGTGTTCCGTCAAATAAAAAAACATTTTGCTGTATATATGCGGCATTGTCCAATAAAACCTTGGAAGATAAAGTATTACTAGATTTACATCCGAATGAAATATTCCCTGAATTTGGTGTTATTATGCCAAGTAGCAATTCCAATAAGGTACTTTTACCGCTACCTGAATACCCTACAATAGCATATTTTTTACCTTTTTCAAATTGAAGAGATATATCGCTTAGTGTTTCCTGAATATCAGAATAATTAAATGTAACATGGTCAAACTGTATTGGCCAGCAGATAGAATGTTTATCAATGCTTTCAACGATGCCCTTATTTGGGGGAGCAATTTCATTTTGCATTTTTTTAATTAGCGAAAGAGCTCCCTTTCTATTTGCAATAAGGACAGGTATTTTGCTGATTGGAGATACTACTGTCCCCATCAGGTTTACAAAAGCCAAAAGAATACCTGCGGTTACATTTTTTTGAGTAATAGAGAGGTAGGCACCGAATAAAAAAACACCGATTTGAGTGATAAATCCACCTGCAGAGGACAATGTCTGAATTCTTCCTAAGATAAGTCGTCTGTTATATTTTTCAGTTTCAGTACTTTGGTTCGCAGAATTGAATAGAGTTACAACTTCATTTTCGGATTGAAAACTTTTTATAACCTGTATTCCTTGCAGATAATTACTTATTTTTTTTACCAAGATGCTGTTAGCTTTAGAAATGTTGGATTCTTGAACTGCTATTTTTGAACTAAATAAGACTGATATTATGATCGGGATTAAAAGCATAATGATTGCGGCCATAGTCAGCGTAAAACTATAATGTATCATCAGTATGAATGCACCGACGGCCATAAATATTGTCTGCAAAATAGCGGCACTGTTTAACATATACTTCTCTTCTATAGTTTGCAAGTCATTAGTAAGTCCGGATAAATACTGGCTTGTTTTTCCTTTTTCAAAGCAATGTATATCTTTTTGGATCAACGCTTGAAACACAGTCTTTCTGTATTTTGAAGATATGTTTTTCTTATACTTTGCTTCTGCAACAAATGAAAGGATTGAAATGATAATGAAGAAAAATAATAGGCAAAGCGCTTCGAAAAACAAAGTTAATATTTTTGTTGCATCAGCGGCCAGGATTGTGTCGGTGATTTTTTTTAGCAGGTTTGCTATCCATATATTTGCGAAACAGTCTGACAGGAGTGAGAATAGATATAGGGAATACCACATTTTTTCCTGGCGTATTATTTTAATTAGATTCATGTATCTGCCTCCAAAAAATAATTTATACATTTTTGCTTAATGGCCAGTCTCAGCATATTGTTAATTCGCGTTTTATTTTTTTGACATTGTTCTTCAATCGAATGTGAATCGGCTAAAAACTTATTGGGACAACTGCCACCTTTGCATATTAGCCAGTATTTGCAATTAATGCATTTGTCGCTAGGATGATACTTTGTTAACCACAGTTTTTCTGCTTGACGGTTTAAGTTATTATCCCTGAATATTGAACCGATTTTGTTTTTTTCATCATATAGAGCAACGGTGCATTTTAATATATTTCCGTTGGTATCAATTGCATAAGCATTGGCTCTCTGTGCGTAGCAGATGTAGTTATTACTATAGCCCAAGGGAATATCGCCAATCTTATATCCAAGTTCTATGGCTTTACATGATAGATCGTAAGAAACATCTGTTTCAAGGCTTTCAACATAATAATCTCCTTCACGATCACCATTTCCCCAATCACCGACATTTCGAAAAATCAAATAGAACCGAGGGTCAGATTTGAAAATCAAGCCATCATTTAGCAAAAAATCAGAGACATAATCATAGTTTTCTTTCGAGATATTTATCCTGATAAAAATCGAGAAGCGTAGGTTTGACTTAACTATTTCAGTCAGGTTGCTTATTATTTTTTGATATGTGCCCATACCATTCTTCAAAATGCGTTGTTTATCATGTCCATGTCTGGATCCGTCGATGGTTATCTGATATGCATTTACTTTAGCTTTACATATCAGCTCAGATATTACCGAATAACTGAGCAAGTATCCATTAGTTGTAATGTCAGATGTGTATTTTATATTATGGGCAGAGGTAAAACTAATTAACCGTTCTGATATTTCAATAATCTCTCGATAGCCAAGAAGGGGCTCCCCACCAAACCAACTGATGTTTATTTCTTCAAAGTGTTTTTCAGAAGCTTTATTTATAATGAAATTGCATATGCTTTCGATTTTGTCATTGATGCTTTTAGGACTAAAATTCTCATAACAATATTTGCATCTGAAGTTACAGTCACCATGAGCAAATATAATGATTCTGAGGCAGGTTTCATCTCTATTTCGAAAAATCTCACACATTTTATCTAGTTCGTTTTCTTCGCTGAAAAAAGATTTTTCGCGCAAAAAATCATTGTATGATTTTTTTATTGATTCATCTATCTGCATTTTGTTTATAAGAGTGTTGTCAACGCAAACGGATATATTGTTTTTTGTGTTGAAAAGATATAATTTGTCATTATCGGTAAGACTTATGACAAACTGAGATATTGATTCCATAAGTTCCTCCATGAAAAATGGTGGCGGTAAGCCACCATTTTAATCTAGCAGATTAATCCGCAAAACAGATTCTTAATCTCAACGCCAAGTGTTGAGATGCTTGTATTTTCTTTGATCTTCAACTTGCTCACCTCCTTTTAGCGGTAGTATAATATGTAAAAATATTGAAAAAAAATAATTCCTGATATCGGGAATTTTGGGGAAACAATGACTATTGGGGAAAGATTTCGCGAGATACGTAAGCAACGAAAGTGTTCTATAGCAAAACTTGGAGATGTAGCAGGTTCGAAATCGAGTATTTCCGCATTTGAAAACAACGATAGTTTCATCACTATAGATACATTGTTGAAATACATGGATGAACTTATGATTACTCCGGAAGAATTGCTGGATAGTTCTTTATATGAACGAAATAATACAGTCGTTGATATTATGAAAGATAGTGCAATAGCATATGAGATGCGAGATGCAGAAAAGTTAGAATCATATGCAATCAAATTTGAGAGATTATATAAAGATACTAAACGATATATATATTATATTTTTTCACTGAATATTTCTTTGCTTTCTGCAGAAATAGACAATTCACGGATGGATGAAAAGAAAAAGCAGGAAATGCTGGATTATTTTTTTTCTATTAGAAGATGGACAATTCTTGATATTGGATTGTGGGGGAATGTGGCAAATCATTATAATGATGAGGTTGTTTTTCTGTTAGCATTGGAAATATTAAGAGAGATATCTAAGTACCCCCAAAGTGGCAGAGAAAGAATATGTTTAGATTCTTGCTTAAATAGTCTTTTTACATTACTATCGCATCATAATCAAGAGTATTCAGGAAAACTTATAGAAAGAATTTCTGAATTTAGTTTACCGAATCATTATTTGTACCAGTCTATATATTTTAATTTATGTAAAGCAATGTATGCGTATAGGTGGGGAGATAGAAAAATAGCATTAGCTGAAAAGAGAAAGATACTTTTAGTTATCAAAAATACTTTTTCTGATAAGGAAGCAGCTTCATGGAATGCTGATTTCAAAAAAATTATGAAATAAATAATAACGGCATAAATCCCAACTATTGTTAGCAGGGTTTATGCCGTTTTATTTTTGCACAAAAGATATTTAATTACAAATCTTATTCAGCCTTTGCCTCTGCTTTAGCTTTCTTTGCTGCAAGAGCTTTGTCCGTAGGTCTTACAAAGATAAAGCTTAACAGTAAAGCAATTGCATAGAGTACGATAGTAACATAGAGAACTGTCTGATATCCTACAGGATTAACAGTTACACCGTTTACTTCAACCTGTTCACCAAAGTGGTTAACGATCCATGTTGCCATCTGGTTTCCGGTAAGACCTGCAAATGCCCATGCGGAAAGTGTGATTCCGTGGATAGCACTGATACTTCCCATTCCGTAGTGATCGGAGAGAAGGGTAGGAACGTTTGAGAAACCTCCGCCGTATCCTGCATTAACCACAAAGATAAGAGCGAGTACGAGGAAGATAAGTAAACCGTTGCCTAAACCGTTCTTGATACCGGATGTGAGGATCACAAGGCCTGTGAATGCAATTGAGAGGATGAAGATCATCTTGTAGATGGTATTTCTGTCCTTCATTGTATCAGCCCAGGCTGAGAATCCGAGACGTCCGCCGGCATTGAAAATAGCTGAAACTGTGGAAATGATTCCTACAGCGGATGCAAGTCCGATACATTTTACGATCATTTTTTCCTGTGAGATAAGTGCAAGACCACAGGTGATGTTGATATAGAACATTACCCAGATACCGATGTAGTTGGTGATGGGCTTAGTCTTGATAACCTGCATAATGCTGGGCTTTTCACTGCTGTTCTGAGGCTCGTGCCAGTCAGCGGGTTTAGCAAGGAGAAGGTGTCCCACAAACATCATTACAAAGTAAACGCATGCGAGGATGAGGAACATTTTGTAGATTCCGCTCTCTCCAAGTCCTGAAAGCATAGCCTGCATGATAGGACTTGCGATGGCCTTTGCGGCACCGAAGCCTGCTACTGCAAGACCTGTTGCGAGACCTTTTCTGTCCTGGAACCAAAGCATCAGTGTCTTAACAGGTGAGAGGTAACCGGTTCCGAGGCCGATACCCATGATGAATCCGTAGCATACATAGATTCCGATGAGGGCTACGGGGCTACCCTTGTGAAGACCACCGTAATAGATGAATGCTCCTGTTCCTGCCATACCGAGGGCAAAACAGATAGTTGCGATAAGTGAAGATTTATGAATGTCTTTTTCTACGATATTGCCAAGGAAAGCGGCACTCATTCCCAGGAAGAAGATAGCGAAGCTGAAAGCCCACTCTGTTGCTGATTTTGAAAAACCTATGTAATCAGCGATCTCCTGACTAAAGATTGACCAGCAATAAACCGTACCGATGCTGCAGTGCAGAAGCAGTGCGGGGATAGCGGCTCTGATCCATTTATTAGTGCGCCAACCACCCTTTGTTTGTTCGTTGTTTGACATAATTATTTCGTCCTTTCTGAAAAAAAATCATCTCAATTAGTTATCTTATCACAAATTCGGAAAATGAAAAAGAAAAATAACGCAAATCCTTTAAAAAACATGGAAAAAGGAAGGGATTTATCTTTGTGGAAGCATATATTTGTTTTTACATTGTAAATCTGATAATCTATATCTGTAAAAGAAAGAATCCGGCAGATGTAAAATAATATCAGACACATTCGGGGGATAGTATGAAACTGTTGATGATCGACCTGTTTGTTCCTTATAACGGAAATGTAGTTGAGAGAAAACTAAGGGAACTCGGGCATGAGGTAAAGAGAGTAAAAATAGAATGTAAATACGGAGATGTTAAAGACATTTCTGCCATGGAGAGCATGGAAAGCGAGATAAAGACCTATTCTCCGGAGGCTGTTTTTACGGTTAATTTCTGGCCGGAGGCTGCATTTATATGCCATGAACTTGGAATTTACTATATCGCCTGGAGTTATGACTGCCCTCAGAATATTCCAAACGAAGATGATCTGAATTATGATACAAATTTTGTATTTTTATATGACAGGGCAGAGGTATTAAAATATCGAAAACTTGGAATCGACAGGGTATTTCATCTTCCCCTGGCAGTGGATACGGCTCTTTATGACAGAATCGGATCCGCCGGGAAAAAATATGATATTTCCTTTGTGGGAAGGCTTTATGACTCAACTTTACCCGGACTGTTAAAGGATATGGACGACTTCCAAAAGGGATTTATAGAAGGAGTTGTGGCGGCCCAGCAAAAAATAGTCGGAGAGTTTTTACCGGATGAGATCATCACCGAAGAAACTCTAAAGGATATCAGAGCGAGTTTGGTGAAAAATATCGGCAGGGATTACGGGCTTACAAAAAGAAAGCTTGATTATTCCATTGGAACCTATGTGACTTTTTTGGAGAGAAATTATCTCTGCGGTCTGCTTTCGAATGAATTTGACATCCATGCTTTTACTGATTCGGACGTTTCAAAGATAAAGGAGACCCTTAAAAATGTGCACTTCCATGGCAGAGTAAGCTATGAGGAAGAGATGCCACGGGTATTTAAGGCTTCAAAGATCAATTTAAATCCCACTCTTTCCATGGTAAAAAGCGGGGTATCTTTAAGAGTTCTCGATGTATGCGGCTGTGGGGGGCTGGTATTGTCGAGATTTGGCGAGGAACTTGCTGAGATGTTTGCAGGCGGCGAGGAGATCGTTTTATACACAAGTGCAGAGGAAGCAAGGGATCTTGCGGGTTTTTTATTGAAAAATCCGGATACTGCGGAAAAAATCGCAAGGGCAGGATATGAGCGGGTAAAAAAGGATTTTACCTATGAACAGAGGTTAACGGATATATTTGATAAGGTAAAGGCAGATCGGAAATTATGAGAAAATAATTGAATTATGTATTCGGAGGTATATAATTCTTTTGATGCATATTTTGGATCAATATCGCTACAAGAGGAAAATGAAATGATAGGCTTGGGAACTTTGATAAATACCGTCGCTGTTATAGGCGGCGGAGTTATTGGGCACTTTTTCGGTAAGCTCTTAGATGAGAGAAAGGCCGAAGGCTTAAGCAGAACCTGCGGGATCTCGGTGCTGTTCATAGGAATAGCCGGCGCCATGAACGGAATGCTTAAAATAAACGGCCAAAAACTGGAAACAGCTCTTTCCATGATGGTGGTGTGCTCCCTGGTATTAGGGACCATCATAGGTGAAATAATGGATATAGAGCGTGGATTTGAAAGATTCGGCGAGTGGCTGAAACAAAAGACGGGAAATGCAAAAGACAAAAACTTCGTGGAAGCCTTTGTGAATGCCAGTCTCACCATATGCATAGGAGCCATGTCCATTGTGGGCGCCATTCAGGACGGGATCTACGGCGACTGGTCACTCCTTGGAGTAAAGAGCGTGCTTGATTTTATCATAATAGTCATCATGACAGGCTCCGTGGGAAAGGGAGCGGTGTTTTCGTTTATACCTATCCTGATCCTTGAAGGCGGTATGACTCTGTGTGCGGGATTTTTGCAACCGGTCTTAAATTCTCTGGCCATGGATTATCTGTCGGTGGTGGGCAGTATTTTGATATTCTGTGTCGGAGTAAATCTGGTGTGGGGAAAGACAGTCAGGGTGGCAAATATGCTGCCGGGGCTTATTTTCGCGGTCATAGCCGCATACCTTCCCATATTCGACTAAAATAAGTTTAATCATGATTAGATATTGTGAGGAATAACAGATGTTAATTAGAACGGCAACATCGGAAGATGCAGATAAGTTACTTAATATATATTCATATTATGTGTTAAATACAGCGATCACTTTTGAATATGAAGTTCCGAGTTTAGAGGAATTTAAGGGCAGGATCGAAAACACCTTAAAAAAATATCCATACCTTGTGGCAGAGGAAAACGGACAGATCCTTGGTTATGCCTACGCAGGAGCGTTTAAGGGAAGGGCTGCCTACGATTGGAGCGTGGAGACTTCCATATATGTGTCAAAGGATGCCCGGAGAAACCACATAGGAAGTGCTCTTTTGGACAGACTGGAAGAGACATTAAAAAAACAAAACATCCTGAATGTGAACGCCTGCATAGGAGTTCCGAGAGAAGAAGAGGATGAGTATCTGACATTTGACAGTGTGAGGTTCCATGAAAAGAAGGGATATAAAGCAGTGGGAACCTTCCATGAGTGCGGCTATAAATTTGACAGATGGTACAATATGATATGGATGGAAAAAATGATCGGTGAACATTTGTCACCCCAGCCTCCGATCGTACCTTTTCCTGAATTGAAATAATATGAACTCATATGTAAGGACTTTCGCAAAGCGCGAAAGTCTTTTTTTGTGGGAAAGGTGTTTACCGGATTGGCACCGATGTATGAAAAAATATTTAAAAAAGTTTTGAAAACAATATTGACACCATACTGTTATAGGTGTATATATAACACATAAACAGTTAACTCTTGCAAGCAGGTGTAAAAAATGAAATTATCACAAAACTCATCCATTCCCATTTATCAGCAGATAGCTGATGCAATGAGGAAGGAAATCATTAATGGTACTTACAGGGAAGGTGAATATCTTCCGTCCATCAGGGGGCTGGCGAAGGATCTAAAGATCAGCGTCATTACCACCATGAAGGCTTACGAATTGCTGGAACAGGAGGGATATGTGACAGCAAGTCAGGGAAAAGGCTTTTATGTCAATTCCCAGGATACGGAGCTTTTGCAGGAACAACATCTTAGAAAAGTTGAGGACAATCTGACAGCTGCCATTCAGGAGGCGTCGATTGCCGGTCTTTCCAGGGATGAACTGCTGCAGATGTTTAATACGCTTTACGATATCAAAGAAGACTGATCAGGTTGATCGAACAATGAGGAGAAGAGAATATGGAATTTGTTAATGCTGTAGAAGGAATCAATTTAAAAAAGAAATTTAAGGGTTTTGAACTTGATATTCCCAAACTTAACATCCCGCAGGGATTTGCAACCGCCCTCATAGGAGAAAACGGTGCAGGAAAAACAACTTTGCTGAATATGCTTGCGGGAATCAGACTTGATTACAAAGGAAACTTCAGATTTTTTGATAAATTTGATGACAAGGACAGGGAGACAAATCCCGAGGTGAAGGAGAAGATCGGCTATACAGGAACAGGTAATTATTATCTGCCCAGCTGGACTATCTCACAGGTATCTGAGGTCACCAAGCTTTTGTTTGAATCATTCAGAGAGGAAGAGTTTGACAGGATCTGCTCAGAACTTGATATCTTAAACAGTGATAATTTTTCAAAAAAATCCAAGAAGGTCAGCACTCTTTCAGACGGAAATGTGATGAAATTGATGCTTGCCGGAGCATTTGCCAGGGATACAAAGCTTTTGGTGCTTGATGAGCCTGCATCCCCCCTTGATCCTCTCATGAGAGAAAAACTCTGCCAGATGATCAGAGAATACATCAGTGACGGAAACGGCGAAAAGAGCGTATTTTTCTCGACTCACAATATCTCGGATATGGAATATGTCACAGACTATGCCATCATCATGGAGCACGGACACGTGGTGGAAGAGGGCTTTGTGGATGATCTGAAGGAAAAATATATCCTAGTTAAGGGTGAGAAAAAGGATGAGGAGGCAGCTCGAGAAATTCTCTATACTGTGACCACAAATCCCTACGGATTTGAGGGGATTGTCCTGGCATCAGACATTGATAAGCTTGCAGGAATGGATGTTACCACAGAGAGAGCTTCTCTTTTCCAAATCTCCGTGGCAATACTTAAAAAGACAAGTAAGATCAAGATCAACTAGGGAGGAACGAAAATGAGAGAATATTTTTCTTTTCTTCCGAGAGCATATATATTGTTTTACCTTTTGCTCGGAAACATCGCCTTTGGACTGATAACTGTCTTGGCTCTTTTATATTTTTCGGACGGAACAGGTGTCGTCAGTTTTATTGTATTAATGGTGATAATGCTGTTCAGATCAATGCTTGGACTGTATTTTGACGATTTTATATTAAGCGGCCTTACGGCCAAGACATCATCAAAACTTGAGTTTTTCAAGACAGCCTTTTCAGGTAATGATTTTATGAAAAAAGTGATCCTTGGTGATATGATCCAGAGGATCATTGGAAATGCCATCATTGTGATATGCGGAATTTCCTTTACAAAAGGTTTTGTATTTCCGGTGCTGATCATGGCATTTGCACTTGTGATGATTGAAAACGTGGTACTCATAGTGCTCAGAAAAAGTCACTATCTGTTATACAGAGTGCTGATCCTGTATCTGGAAAATATGTTATTGGGTCTCATTCTCTTAGGAGTGGTGCTGCTATTTTCCGTGATAGAGAGCGTTCTTATCTGGATCATAAGTCTGATTTTGTTTGCGAGCCTTACGGCAGTGATCGATTACATTATTTTCAGATATATGAATAATTGTTTTATCAGATCTTACAGAGATGGGGAGGAATAGTTCATGAATGATGTAAAAAAAGCTTTTCAACTTATGAAATACACCGTTAGATTCAAGAGTAACGGGGTGACGCTCCTGCTGTTCTTTACTGTGGGTGCTTTTATCGAGTTTATAACTAACGGAACCAATTTCCTGGGCGGATTCTATTTTGTCATGGTGGGAATGTTCCTGGCACAGATGGTCATCATGCTGACTGTGGCAGACCTGGTTCAGGTATCGCCGTACAAAAAGGCGTTTCAGGTAAAGGTTCCCGTGTTATGCAATCTGGCTACGGAGCTTGTAATGTACACGCTCTATCTGGTGGTTCATTCTATTTTCTTAAAACCCGATCAGCCGGAAGTTTTTTTGTCACAGATGCTGGTGGCGATAGTGGTAGGATTACTTATAGTAGCTACAAACTTTTTCCTGGCAATTTGCTACAAATATTACTGGCTTGGTTTTATCATATTTTTCCCCTGCGTAATGGCAGTTTCGGTGGGTGGCTCCACCATGGAGCATATGATAAGGATAGGCAGTTTCCCTGATCTGAAGCTTACATATGGTGCTTCAATACTGATAGGTTACGTTTGCATATTATTGGGAAGTGTGATCAATTACGTGATCGCAAATGCACTGTATAAAAAGCCCCTTGATAAAATAAGCTACAAGAACGCACTTCAAAAGATAAATAAATAAAGAAACAGATAATAAAAGCGGATGCGTTTTGCATCCGCTTTGTTACATTTATTAACTTTACTGTTCGCAGATCTTTCTGGCCACGTATATTCCACTGGCTGATGCATGGGAAAGTGAGTGGGTAACACCGCTCCTATCCCCTTATGTCATCAACTATTTTTTTTATTTCATCCCACTCTTTGTGCATCTGTATTAGTGCTGTGCGGCCGCTGTCAGTGATATGATAATACTTTCTTGATGGACCGAAAGATTCCTTGCCGATGTAAGTTTCCGTGTACCCGTCTTTGCATAAACGCCGTAAAATTGAGTAAATGGTGCTTTCATCCATTTTGGGAAAATGGTTTTTCATTTCCTGCATCAGAGGATAACCATATGTATCCTCGCGTGCGATTATTTCCAATATGCATATTTCCAAAATTCCTTTTTTAAGCTGAGCGTTCATTGTTTTTAGATCCAGTTAATGCCAATAAAATATACCAAATAATCGATATGAGAAAACTTAAAAACCATGGATAAAGATTAATTGTTGGAAGTATTTCTATGTTATCTAGGTGAAGCATGAAATCAAACCATGCTACAAAAGATACTATTAAAGTGATACACTGCTGTATTATTCCTGCCAGCCATAATTCGGATTTTTTATAATATAAATAAAAGGCACAGGCGGTAAAAAGAATAAGTAAAAATACAAAGACATAGAAATATAAATAAACAAGATCTCCGACATGATAAAGAGGAAATGATAATTTTCTGATGTCGGAAATCAATTTAACATTTATCAAATATCCTGAGGAAATTGCCGTCAGCAATATAAGTATTTCTAAAATAACTGCGCGGATTAATGAAGGACGGCTTGGACGAATAATACCGAGTAATTGCCAATCCAATGATGTAACCATGTATATAACGGTTATTGCGCATACATAGGCCAATCCTGACAATGTGTTAAGGTGATACGCGGTGTACACCGTGAGCGCTCCGGTCATAAGCAAAATGAGAATATAGAAAAACGGCTTTAAGACAGGACGATATGATTTAGATAATTCTTCACCTAACTCATCAACAAAGTCTTTTTCACTTCCATACATTTCATACAAATTGCCCGAAAGGGAATAATCCTTTAAATCTACTAACGTTTCGCGACATTCTTTTCGTGAGAAAATATGCTTCATTCGATTCTTAACAACAAATATAAAACGTGCATTGTCGGACATCCAAAATCCCCCTTCCCTCATCGCTTAAAGTAAGTATATATTACCATACTACTGAGTATTAATCAATAGTATAGGATTTTGCTTTGATGATGATTTTAATAATATCAAATAAAAATTTGTTGTTTTAGGTTCATTTCAGGTTGGGGTATTAAAGTGGAAAATGTAAACAGGGCAAAGCCTTAAAATAAATGAAATTTGAAGCGAAAGGAGGATACAAAGTGGAACAGGAAAATAATTACAGGCACGAGCTGAAGTTTTCGGTAAGCAGTGCCGATGCGATCATCATCGGCAATCGCCTTAAAAATATAATGGAGACAGATCACAATGCGGATGCGGACGGAAAGTACCTCATACAGAGTATTTACTTTGATAACTGTTATGACAAAGCACTCAGGGAAAAGATAGATGGAGTAAATAAGCGCGAGAAATTTCGTATAAAGTTCTACAACAAGGATATGCTGAGAATTTCCCTTTTTCGAGAGAAAGCAGGAAGAATTTTCAGGGATTCGACGGAAATGAAACAGATTTTGAAAACTTCCGTCGGGAAGGAGGGCAGGAAGAGAGCGGAAAGGTTAACTATGCCGGAATCGGAAGCATCGGAGGATGCCTGATTCTCATGACAGCGGCGCTGTTAACACTAAGTAAAAGAAAAAAGAAAAACAGAATAGAACTGTAACTTTGAAAACTACGATAAAAATAAACCGGGCAGCCTGAGATGTCAGACTGCCCGTGTTTGCATATTCATGAATTTTTATTTGCCTAAAATTTTTCTTGCAACATATATGCCGCTTGCTGATGCATGGGAAAGTGAGTGTGTAACACCGCTTCCGTCTCCGATCACATACAGGCCCTTATGGCAGGTTTCAAGGTTTCCGTCAAGTTCAACTTCCATATTGTAGAATTTTACTTCCACACCGTAGAGAAGAGTATCCTCGTTTGCGGTTCCGGGAGCGATCTTGTCCAGCTGATAGATCATCTCGATGATACCGTCCAGGATTCGCTTAGGCATTACCAGTGACAGATCGCCGGGAGTTGCCTGAAGCGTAGGATTGGTAAAGCTTTCTTTGATCCTGCTTGGAGTGGATCTCTTTCCCTGGATCAGATCTCCGAAACGCTGTACGATGACGCCTCCGCCCAACATATTGGAAAGCTTTACGATGTTTTCAGCGTAGGCATTTGAGTCGTTGAAGGGCTCGGTGAAATGCTTTGCCACAAGCAGTGCGAAGTTAGTGTTTTCCGTATGCTTTGAGGGATCCTCGTAGCTGTGTCCGTTTACGGTTACGATGCCGTTGGTGTTTTCGTTGACCACCACACCGTGGGGGTTCATACAGAAGGTTCTGACCAGATCTGCATATTTTTCTGTTCTGTAGATGATCTTGCTCTCGTAGAGTTCATCCGTAAGATGTGAAAAGATATCTGCGGGAAGTTCTACCCTGACACCGATATCCACTCTGTTGGAGAGAGTCTTGATGCCGATCTCCTTGCAGACCTTTTCCATCCATTTGCTGCCGCTTCGACCGACTGAAACAATGCATTTATCGCATGTGTACTCAGCTTTTGCGGTTACTATGGTGTAGCCGCCTTCGTTTATTTTGATAGAGTCTACGGGAGCTAAAAAGTTAAATTCTACTTTATCTTTTAACATATTGTAGAGATTCTCAAGCACAACATAGTTTTTGTCCGTGCCCAGGTGACGAACGGATGCATCGAGAAGGTGCAGACCGTTTTGGAGGCAGAGCTTCCGGATGTCGGAATTTGCGGTGGAATAAAGCTTTGTTCCCTCGCCTCCGTTTGCCATGTTGATCTCATCCACATAATTCATGAGTTCAAGGGCATGTTTTTTGCCGATATACTCGTGGAGATTTCCGCCGAACTGATTTGTAATATTATATTTTCCGTCGGAGAAAGCACCGGCTCCGCCGAAACCGTTCATTATGGCGCAGGTCTTGCAATGAATACAGCTCTTTACCTTGTCGCCGTCGATGGGACATTTTCTCTTTTCGAGGGAATTTCCCGCCTCAAATACGGCAACCTTAAGAGCCGGATTTTTCTTCATGAGCTCATATGCCGAAAATATACCGCCGGGGCCCGCTCCGATTATTATCACGTCGTAATTGTTCATAGTGATGCTCCTTTCTAAAAAACAAGAAGGGATGAGGTCTTTTACAAACTTCATCCCTGGAAATATTTTACCAAATTTGTTTATTAAATTCAATCAATTAATGCACACTACTTCTACGACCGTTAACACATTTCCCGAAACTTTAAATCTGATATCGAAAGCGGAATAATTCATTCCGTAGACCCTCTCCGGATCATCGTGATAAGCGGGACGGGGATCCTCTCTCAAAAGTGCGACGGCAGTTTCTCTTTTTTCAGAGGGCAGGAGCTGTAACAGATCATCCGGAAAGAGCACATCAAGTGGTTTAAAAGCAGTTTTCCCTGCGAAACCTTCCGCAGCATCGGGATGGCTGTCCGCATAGGCTAAATATGGTTTTATGTCAAAAATCGGAGTGTTATCTTTTAAATCCACGCCGGAAACATGTATCAGTGGACCGTTTTTTGTATATTCTATTTTTTCGAGTCTGACACTGGAGAGCCCTATAGGGTTTGGCCTGAATGGACTACGGGTGGCAAAGACACCAAGCCTGGTGTTTCCACCGACTCTTGGCGGGCGAACCGTGGGGGAAAACGAACCTCTATCAACATCTTGAAACTCCCACAACAGCCACAGATAATCGAATTCTTCCATGCCCTTTACCGCATCGGGTGAATTAAATTCCGGTTCAAACTTTATTACGCCGGTGGCGCCCTTTACGATATTACTCTGCCTTGGAATTCCGAACTTTTCCGGGAAATCCGTATGAATATGGGCGATGGGTCTTATCTCCATGAAAGCAGTTCTCCTTTTTGTTTCTTATTTTGAATGAACATGTCCTTAATATTTATATAATTATACATTTAAATCAGTCTTTTTAGAACCGGATTTTTTATGCACCTGCCCCGGGATTTCGCATATTTTTATGTATTTCGTTGTGGCAAAAAGGGATGATTTACTGTTACAATAGTGGTGATGATCAAAAAGACAAAAGGCTGGTTGATTAAAATGAAACAAAATTACAGGTTCGAAATTTCATATGACGGGACTAGATATCTTGGATGGGAACATCAGCCGGGCACCGACATGACTATACAGGGCAAGATCGAGCGCGTATTGTCCAAAATGGTCGGAATACCGGATGATGAACCACCGGTTGAAATTCTCTGTGCAGGAAGAACGGATGCCGGGGTTCACGCCCTGTGTATGGTCGCAAATGCAAAGTTTGAAACAGAGCTTTCAGAGGATGAGATCAGAGATTATATGAACAGGTATCTGCCGGATGATATCTGCATAAACGAGGTAAAGATCGCGGGCGAGAGGTTTCATGCCAGGTATAATGCCATCGGAAAAACCTACCGCTACACATGCTACGGCGGAAAGAGAAAGCCCGTATTTGACAGAAAATATGTCTATACATTGGATGGCATGCCTGACATCGAAAAAATGAAAAAAGCAGCTTCGTACCTTGTGGGGGAGCATGATTTTGCGGCTTTTTGCGCAAATCCAAGGATGAAGAAGTCAACTGTCAGAAATGTGGATATGATAGATATCGTAAAAAAAGATGACTATGTGATTTTTACATATCACGGAAGCGGGTTTTTACAGCATATGGTGAGGATACTTACGGGCACTCTTTTGGAGGTAGGTTTTGATAAGAGGAGTCCCGAAAACATGTTGGAACTTTTGGAACGAGGGGACAGAAAAGAGGCGGGGGTAACAGCTCCGGCTCAGGGCCTTACCATGGTGAAGGTGGATTATCACTGACTGAAAATATTTTTTGACTAAAACAAAGCCGACAGGAGGATGTGCGAGAATATGAAACTTCAGATATATGAGACCAATTATGGCAAAAATAGATTCATGGAAAAACTTCCCACGGTAGAATTCTATGATGATAAGCCGGATCCCGACGGAAGGGAGGACAGGCTTCTTAATATATATCCCGAGGCAAGGTACCAGGAGATCGTGGGTTTTGGCGGAGCGATGACTGAAGCTACGGCATTGAACCTGGAATACATGGGGGAAGAACTTCATAAAAAAGCGATGGAACTATATTTTGACAGTGAAAAGGGTATAGGTTACAGCCTTATCAGATCCACCATCAACAGCTGCGATTTTTCCAAAGACTTTTATTCCTATGATGAAGTGGATGGAGATCATGAACTTAAAAACTTTGACATTTCCCATGACAGAGAATATATAATTCCCGCCTTGAAGGAAGCCTTTGAAACTGCGGAGGAGTTAAAACTTTATTGCAGTCCCTGGTCACCGCCGGCATGGATGAAGACAAACGGCAGGATGAACAGGGGTGGAAAATTAAAAAACGACTGTTATCAAACATGGGCTCATTACTTTACAAGGTTCATACAGGAGTATGAAAAAGAGGGAGTCAGAGTGTGGGGAGTGACTCCGCAAAACGAGGCAAAAGCTGAGCAAAACTGGGAATCCTGCTTCTATTCAAAGGAGGAGGAAGCGGAGTTTACCAACAAATACTTAAAGCCTGATTTAATAAAGAATGGCCTTGGCGATGTAAAGATCTTTGTGTGGGATCACAACAAGGAGCGAACCATGGACAGAGCCCTTACGATTTTTAAGGACAAGAGGATAACCGGCGAAAAGGGCTATGAAGGACCTGACGGAATAGCAGTGCATTGGTACTCCGGAGAACATTTTGCAGCCCTTGATGCTTTTCACAACGTGTTCCCGGATAAACTGATCCTTGGATCAGAACATTCAAAGTCGGCAGGAAAGACTCCGGAGGAATCCGGGGAGAGATATGCCCATGACATCATAGGTGACCTTAACAATTATTCCAACGGCTGGACCGACTGGAACATGATCCTGGATGAGGAGGGTAACCCCGACCACTGGAAGGATGAACAGATAGAGTCCGGATGGGCTCCCGAAAAAATATGGGTCGGTGAAGCGCCTATTGTCTATGACAAAAATAAAAAGGAACTGGATATCAGATCCTCATATTATTACATGGGACATATCAGCAAATTTGTTCGCCCGGGAGCTGTGAGGATAGGATCAAGTATATATGACGGCCGGATCGAGACTGTGAGCTTTGAAAATAAGGACGGCTCCATTGTTACCGTGATCTTAAACAGAACGGATGAGGATCGTACCCTTTCAATCCGCCTTGACGGGAAGCTCGCTGATATCAAGTCTGAAAAACATAGTATAATAACTACTGTTATAAGTAAATGCTGATTTAATTTTGCAGTATTCAAGAATGATCAAGAGCCTTGCCATCTGTTTGGCAAGGCTCTTTTTTACTATGATCGTCCTTGGAATGAGAACAATGTCAGGCTTTGTAAAACCCGGAAAATGGTTGGATAAAAGACTTGAATAAACATATATATATATATAATGGTATGGGTAAATTGTTCGCAAATCTATATTGTGGGAGGGTAATTGATGTATTGATTTAAATAAGGTCGGTGGTTATTTTAATATAATTATTTTGAAAAGAATTAGAGAGGTATTATGAAAAAAGCAGTTCTGATTATTTTGTCTTTGTGTTTTTCTGCTAATCTGTGCTCGTGTGGGATGTCTCGGGAAATTCCGGATGAATCAATGTATGTGACTCTATTTGAACAAACTCATGATGAAATTGAAAACAGTATATCTCTTTCTGCAAAGGAAATTGAACCGGTTCAGGAAGAAATCGATAAACTGATAGGCGAGGATGTATCTGAGATCGGTCCAAGGATAAAATATGATTCTTCTAACAAAGATGCGAACTATGGAGAAGAATTCGAGATTTTAAAAGATATCGTATATCATTTCGAAGATGGAATGGCCGTAAAAATATTTGATTTCACAAAGTCCACTTATGAATACCAGGATGGATCAGAGGTGGAACCCGGGTATGATCATTATTATTTTGCTCTTAAGTTTAAACTGGATGGAAAAACATATGACATTGACTATTTCTGCACGCCGGGTAAGAACAGATATAGAGTTATCAGCGGAAACAGTCCTAAAAGTGTGAAATTTAAAAAAATGAATTTCGAGAATAAGTCAGCAACAATTGTTATAGGAGATTGATTAAAATGAAAAAGAAATATTTGACAGTATTAACTATTCTGCTGGTATCCCTTACTGCATGTGAAGGGAAACAGGCGAATACGGAGTCAACAGACAATGCGGTTGAACAGGAAGTTGCCATAGCATCGGAAGGTGAAGCAGAGGAAGATGCTGAAGCGGAAGCTGAAGAGGAACCCGTAATGGGGGATGAGGTAATAGTTTTTGGTGAAACAATGATCGTTTCAAACAATAATTGGGGCGAACTTGGTGGAGATCAAAGAGTAAAGTTATTGCGTGCTGAACCTTTGGATGGGGAAGACAATAAAATAAAAGTTGTATTGAGATTTCAACTTGACGGTGAAATAGTAGACCGCATGTATGTTTACGATGAGGCAACAAATGAAAGCGAAGACAAGGGAACGGTAGCTGTTCCGGTAGATGTAAAGATTAAAAGTGCTGATTGCGATAAACTATTTGTAACTGCAAGATTTGACAAAAAAGATTACGGAATTCCCCAATTAGAATTATCCGGAAATCATGACGACATCTACTATACAGAAGAATTCTGTTATTTGGAAAATGAACTTTTGACAATTGTTCTTGGACCAGAAGTGGTGGTGAGAGGTGATTGCCTTGACGTTATGACAGAGTTTGTTGAAAGTCACAATACCGGCAAACACAATGATAATACAATACAGTCAGTATGCGACTGGGCTATGGATGGAGAAAATCCCTTCCCTGATTTATATGTTGACAAGTCAAGATTTTACTTTTTAGAGATTCCTGTTAAAAGCGAGGATACACCTGCGTTTACTATTGAGTGGATTTACAATGAACCAGAATATGACATTACAGAATTGCCTCGAAGCAATCTTTCAGAGGCAGAGTACTTGGAACTCCGCGATAGGATCGGAGATTTTTGATAGCGAAAGGTATAGTATTATCATATGAACAAGAAAAAAATAGTTATTATTTTACTTGTGGCTTTGATGGTGATCCTTTGTTGCGTCGGAGCTCTTTTTATAATGAAATATATAGCAAAAAGGGCATTTATAAAGAACATATCCGACAGATGGATGACGACGGCTGTTATTGATGAGAATATCCTTGGTGATATGAAAAACAGCGAGATCAAAGATTATTTTGATTTTAAGGATGCAAACATTGAAGTGTCGTTAATCATTTCGGAGGATGGAAACTGTGAATTAACAGTTAATGAAACCAAACTGGATATATGGACAGAGCGCATCAGAACATTCAGCAAAACTGCACTCAGAGAACATTTCGAGGATGAGCTGGAAGATGATCTTCGTGATGAAAATATTTCTGAAGAAGAATTCTACAAATACATGGAAGTTGCCGGACTTGAAGAATACATCGAAAAGACACTGGGAAAGAATTTGGATGAGTATGTGGACGAGATGCTTGACGATGTTATTTCGGATATATATTCCTACACCGAAAAACTTCAAAAGAGTGGAACATATACATTAGAAAAAGATAAAGTTTTGATGATGTTTGGAGAAGAAAAGCAAACTTTTGCTTATGATGCCGTATCAGATTCTATTATCCTGAGCGGTGACGAAGAAATAATAATGCATAGAGAAAAATAATTAAAAGAATCCGACCTGTATTTGTGGGTCGGATTCTTGTTCTTATTACTCTACGTCACCGTTTACAGCAGCACAATCGCCGCTAAACAACTCTATTTCCGAAAGGGTTATGGAGTTTGTGCCCTCAGAAGGAGTCAGGATCACAGTGACTGATTTTGCAGGTGTCCCGGTAAATGACAGGCAAAGGGGTGCGGTTGCATCCGCCGGGAGTATGTACTCTGTGGTGGTCGCGTCATCAAGTTTTAGTTTTACAGAGTATATATCGTGGATTGACCCGCTTCCGGGATAAATGGCTATTCCGGAAATGTTTTTTGCGGGATCATCATTTTCGGTGTTATCATTCATTTCAATGTTGATGACGCCTGATTCGTTAACCGGAAGGGACAACCCCTTGGAAAGTTCATAATCGGTGGCATATCTTCCCTCGGCGTGAACCAAGATGGCACCGTCTGTAAGGAGTTTACATTCGGTTTTCTCTGCCGTGGCATTGAATGAACCGGTTATATTAGTGATACCGTTTCCGGACGGCTTTGGCTGCTCTGTTACCAGAGGTCCGTTAAAATACAGCTTTCCATCATCTGTAAATCCTATCCTGCAAAGGTTACACTGTCTGTCTCCCGAGGGCTGTTTTACATTTGTATGTGTGTGATAAGAAGCCCAGATTTCCGTGCCGTCAGGGCTTAATACGAAATTGTTGTGACCTGAGCCAGATACGTTTTCCAGCCCCACGGCGGTAAGGACCGGATTTTCCTCAGCCTTTGTGAAGGGCCCCAGGGGGGAGTCGCTTGTTGCATAACCCAGACTGTAAGCCGGATTGTCATAGCAGCTTGATGAATAAACCAGGTAATATGTCGCATCGTGTTTTATGACGATGGGGCCTTCATTCCATACATAATTTCCTGTTTCGATCTCCCATTGCTGATCCGGTGTTGTCAAAAGCACCGGAGTTCCATCCATACCTGTTAAATCATCCTTTAACTTTACTCCATATACCTGGCTGGTATTTATGCCGTTTACCGTATTTGTGGAGCAGTCCAGAACGAAATACATATACATGGAGCCGTCTTCGTCAGCAAAAACATCACCGTCTATGACAGCCTTTGTCGGATTTAAAAACGGTTCCCCTTTTACCACATCGGTAAAGGGACCTGCGGGACTGTCGGAAACCGCCAGACCGATCTTTAACAGTCTGTCTTTTTCATATCTGGCAGTGTAGATCAGATAGTATTTTCCGTCTTTTACAAAGACTTCCGGTGCCCAAAAATTCTGATATCCCCAGGCACCGTCCTGATCCTTGCTGTAGATCTCTCCCTTCATCTCCCAGTTTACCATATCAGAGCTTGCCCATACGGAGAGCCCGGAGTCAGAATTGGTGCAGTACATATAATATTCTGTGGGGGAAACCTTTAACATAAACGGATCTCCGATCCCTTTCACGCCAAGCCCGTCTATGTTTGAAAAAGTAAAAGCATTATTGTCGCTAAGTTCGATATTTCCCATTTCTTCTTTTCCTTTATTTATTATTTGAAAACAAATAAGGCATATTGCAAACACTGCAAAGACTGCCGTGAAGCCGAAAATGATTGCCTTTGTTTTCTTATTTTTGGGTGTTTCCATGTCACTTTTCATTTTTGTTTCTTATCCAATCTCTTTTTATTTTTGAGCGCAGGTTTAACAAAGGGAGACTGCCCTGATGAAGATGGCTGTTCTCCTCTAAAAACAACAAAAATACTGTTGCAAATTCTCGCTGATGAGATTAATATAACATTGAGGATGCAAAAAGACTATGTAAATACTGCCCAAATATATGCGGTTTTATTGGAGAAAAAAACTAACAAAAAATATGTCATAAAAATAAGCGAAACTACAGTTTTATTTATGCATTCACCAGATCAGGAGGTTAAAAGGGTTTGGAGATAAGGACAACAAACAAAAAGAGACTGGAACTTGATATTGATAAGCCGGAGAGTGTCGTGAAAGTGGGAAAGGCCATCTCATCTGAGATAAGGCTTGAGATCCTCAAATATCTGACAGAGCATTCCGCCAACATCTCTGAGATCGCAAAGGAATTTGATATCCCTCAGTCCTCGGCTGCAATGCATGCAAAGGTTTTGGAGGATGCCGGAATGATAGTGATGCGGGAGAGACCCGGAGTCAGAGGAAGTCAAAAGATGTGCGGCATAGTATTTGAAGATATGTATATGAATGTGTTTGAGCACAGGCGGGATCCAAAGGAGACTTCGGTATTTTCATTCCCCATGCCCATCGGCAACTATTTTGAGTGCGATGTGGATGGTAACTGCGGTCTGGCAAGTGCAAAGGGGTACCTGGGACTGGAGGATTCGCCTTCAAGCTTTTATTGCGTGGACAGGTCGGAAGCGGAGCTTTTGTGGTTCAGAAACGGATTCGTTGAATACAGGTTCCCAACTTACCTGTTTAAGGAAAAAAAGGTAAAGGAGATCAGATTCTCCTTTGAGATTTGTTCCGAAGCTCCGGGATACCAAAATGACTGGCCGTCCGATGTGTCAGTGTGGGTGAACGGAAGAGAATTGGAGACAATGCTGATCCCGGGAGATTTCGGAGGAAGGCGCGGTGTTCTTAACCCCGACTGGTGGGGCGATACCATGACTCAGTACGGCATCCTGAAAAACATCAGGATCAATAATGACGGAGTTTTTGACAATGAGACAAAGGTTTCCGATGAGAACATGGAATCTTTGGATCTTGACGGCAACAAATTCATAAGCTTCAGGCTTGGTGTGAAAGCCGATGCAGCCCATGTGGGAGGTTTAAACCTCTTTGGTTGCGCTTTCGGTGACCATCCCCAGGGGCTTTTGATGGATGTGGAAGTTTATAATTGATCATATGTGAGTGCTGTAAATAAACAGCTGTAGCTGACATTTTGGAATAACGGTTTAATGGGTCACTTAAGGAGTGGGTGCCCGGAAAGGAAATGATATGAAAAATTTACACTTTTATGTAAAAGACTATCCCAGACCTCAGCTGGTTCGTGATAATTTTACTCTTTTAAACGGAGAATGGGATTTTGCCTTTGATGATGAAAACAATGGGTTAAAAGAAAAGTGGTACTCAGATAAAAAATCCGGATGGAATACTATCACGGTTCCCTTTACATATGAGACTTCTCTGTCCGGCATAAAGGATGAAAAATTCCATCCAGTTGTATGGTATGGAAAGACTGTCGATATAAAGGATGAGGACCTGAAAAAAAGAAAAGTGCTGCTTCATTTCGAAGGCGTGGATTTTGCCGCTAAAGTGTATGTAAACGGCGAAGCTGTAGGGGATCACAGGGGCGGTTATGCCAGATTCTCATTTGATATAACAGATAAGCTTCTTGTCGGAGAAAACAGGATAACCGTAAGGGTTGAGGACAATTATGACTGGAGTAAGCCCAGAGGAAAACAGCGCTGGATAAAGGATAATTTCGGATGCTGGTATGTGCAGACCACGGGAATCTGGAAAAGTGTCTGGATGGAATCCGTGGGAGAGGACTATATAAAAGCGTTAAAGATAACTCCCAATCGCACTTCCGGTACAGTTATCATAGAGGCAGATATTTCCTGCGACTATTTTTGCAGTGACCTTTCATTAAAAGCGGATATCACCTTTGATGAGGAACGCACAGGGATCGCTTCCTCGACCGTAAATGTGGCTTGTGGCAAGGCAAGGATGGAGATAAGCTTATCCAGACCGGATATTTTTGAGTGGGCGATATATGAGTGGAGTCCCGAATATCCATCCCTGTATGATATAGAGTTTACTCTGTTTAAAAACAAAACCGAAGTTATGGACTGCGTGGGTTCGTACTTTGGAATGAGGGAAGTAAAGATCGACAAGGGGAATATCATCTTAAACGGTGCTCCCATATATCAGAGGCTGATACTTGATCAGGGTTATTGGCATGATTCGCATTTGACACCCCCTTCCGAAGAAGCCCTTATCAAAGATATTGATTCTGTTATGGCCATGGGATATAACGGCGTGAGAAAACATCAAAAGACCGAGGATGAGAGATTTCTGTACTGGTGTGATGTGAAGGGCCTTTTGGTATGGAGTGAGATGGCGGCAGGATATGCTCTTAATGACGAAGCGGTAAATGAATTTACATCAGAGTGGATGGAAATAGTCCGCCAGAATTACTCACATCCTTCCATAATTACCTGGACGCCCTTTAATGAGACATGGGGACTTGGCGGAATTAAGTTTAACAAAACACCCCAGCATTTCTCGGAGAGCATTTATCATCTCACAAAAGTATTCGACCCCATGCGTCCCGTTATAGTTAATGACGGCTGGGAACATACCGTATCAGACATCATAACCCTTCATGATTATGAGGAAAAGGGAGATGTGTTCTTTAAGAGGTATTTTGAAAACTTTGACAGGATAATGACCGGTGAAGTGTACCATTGTGGCCACAGATCCGCTTTTGCCGAAGGTTACGGATACAAGGGTCAGCCCATCATAATAAGCGAGTTCGGCGGTATTGCCTTTAACGAAGAAGGCGGATGGGGATATGGCAATAAGGTAAAGGACAAGGATGATTTCATAAGAAGATTTGATGATATCACCACGGCCATCAAAAAACTTCCCTATGTCTGCGGATATTGCTACACCCAGGTTTCAGATGTTCAGCAGGAGATAAACGGTCTCATGGATGAGGAGAGGAATTTTAAGATCGATCCTGAAATCTTAAAAGAGATCAATGAAAGAAGAGTATAAATAAATCAAGTATAAGACCGGGTATGGGATTAAATAAAGGGCTAAATACAAGGTCGAATAATGATTCAAATAATTGTATTAATATAGTATCAAAAAAAGAGCTGTCAAACTGATCTGAGTTTGACAGCTCTTGTGTTTTTAATAATCTCAAAATATAAAACCCTGATTACAGGTTCATCACATCATTGATGTTATTTATGATCTCATCCTCCTGGAAAGGTTTGCTGATAAATCTCTTTGCACCGACCTTAAGGGCTTCGATAAGCTTGTCCTGCTGTCCGGCTGCAGTGATCATGATAGCTTTCGCATCGGGCTCAGCCTCCAGGATCCTCTTTAATGCATCCAAACCGTCCATCTCAGGCATTGTGATATCGAGAGTGATGATATCGGGCTTGAGCTTCAGATAAGTCTCATATCCTTCGATACCGTTTGAAGCTTCGCCGATAACGGTATAACCTGCTTTTGTTACGATGGCTGCAAGCATGTTTCTGGACATCTTTGAGTCGTCAACCAAGACGATTGTTCCCTTGTCACCGCCTGAAACTCTGGCGTGGCGGGAGGTATTGGAAATCTTCATGGGAAGTTTTCCGGGTTCAAATTCACTGTTTACTGCAATGAGGACATTGATACATTTATTGTCGATATAAACGGGAAGCACGTAGAAATCGCCTTCCGCTACCTGATCCGCATATGCTGCAGGCGGCTCCATATCGAGGTGGATATCCTTTACGCTCATATCCGAAGCGTAGAGACCGCTGGTAACGTTTATGAACTCGCAGAGAGCATCGAAGGTATCCTCTGTGACGGAATCCATGGTCTCTCTCGAAAATTCCTGAGCAATCTGGAGAATGCCGCCTTCATCGGTGACTTCCGCAAATGCGATGGAGATGGTATCGTCACCCACCATTCTCTGAGTGGTGAGATATTTGTATTCAAATTCCTGTGCCCTGTAGGCTTTTCCTATGTAGAAATCTCTTGAGACGAAACGGTTAAGGTTTCGTACCACAAGTCCCGCAACCTCGGTAACGTGGGGTTTTGCGGAGAAGATAAAGATGGGTATCAATGTGTCGATATCATCTTTTTTGAGAGCAGCCATATCGCTGTCCGAAAAACCTCTGGCGGTCTGGAACTCAGCCAATTGTTCTTCTATCTGGGAATTGGTAAGGGGGGTGGACTCAGTGATAAGCTGTATGAACTGCAGGTAAGGATTTCCCTGCTTTGACAACAGCACACCTATCTGATCGTCGGTCAAAAGCCTCTCCTCTATGGCAATATCACCAAAGCGCTTGTCGCGCTGCTTCTGGAGCTCGTTGATCAGATTTACCTGATCTTCGGTAAGGAGTCCTTCGGCAATGGCGATGGTTCCAAGTTTAACTCTGACGGAAAGTTGCTTTTCAATGATAGCTTTGTAATCTTCTTCTCTTAAGAGAGCTTTATCAACGAGATACCTTCCGAATAATTGACTAAACATATGCGAACCTCCTAGTGTGTTTGCAGATATTATAACTGAAAATTACTAAAATTTCTACATTTATTTAACGATTTTACCATTATTTTTTATTTTTATATAAATTTTCTGACGGATTAAGCAGTGATGACTGTGCCCATTTTTCCTTTGATGGCATCCTTTACGCAGAGCATGTTTGTGATGAGGACTTTTCCGGTGGGAACAGCGGTGAGATACTCGATGGCTGCCTCGATCTTGGGAAGCATTGTGCCCTCCTCGAACTGTCCCTCTGCGATGTAAGCCTTCGCCTCTGCCACGGTCATTTCGGTTATGGCTGTCTCATTTTCTTTTCCGTAATTTAAATAAACATTCTTTACCCCCGTGAGGATAATGAGTTCGTCGGAGGATAAGTCTGCTGCAAGCTTTCCGGCGATGGCATCCTTTTCGATGACTGCGGAAGCACCTTTTAATGTGCACTGCTGTTCAATGACGGGGATTCCGCCGCCTCCGCAGGCGATGACCAGCTGATCTGCATCTGCCAGAGTCCTGATGGCTTCGATCTCCACTATGTCGTGGGGCTTTGGAGCAGCAACTACACGGCGGAAGCCTTTTCCGGGCTCCTCACATACGTAATTGCCCTTTTTGATCTCCGTATCGGCGTCCTCTTTTGACATGTAGCGGCCGATGACCTTTGTGGGCTCATAGAAAGCATCGTCATAGGGGTCCACGGTGACCTGGGTGAGAATGGTGCTGACCGTGGTGGAAATACCGCGGCTTAAAAGTTCTGATTTTATGGAATTCTGGAGGTCATAACCCACATATCCCTGACTCATTGCGGAACAAACGCACATGGGGGCGGGGGAGTAGTCGATATAAACTCTCCTGAGTTCTGTCATGGCCTTGTGGATCATGCTGACCTGGGGGCCGTTTGAGTGGGTTATTGTCAATTGATAATTTTCCTCGCAAAGGTCTGCCAGCGCTTTTGCCGTGATGCGCACAGCATCCTTTTGCTCGGTTGTGGTATATCCGAGAGCTTCATGTCCCAGTGAAACTACCGCTTTTTTCTTGCTCATAATCTTAATCCTTCCTACGTATCCGATCCGATACAATTTATCGCTTTTTGTGTCTGCGCAGTTTTTTTGATCTGTTTTCAAACTGCTTTTTGCCTGATCTATCTGTCAGATGAGGCGTCGCATAATGCTTTGTCCAATGTCTCAAAATATTCAGCAAATGTCTTTTTACAGCACATGGGATTGCTTATGCTGATATCCTTATTTTTTACGGACAAAAGTGAGAAAGCCATGGCCATTCTGTGGTCATCATAGGTTTCGATCGTGGCTCCTTTTAAGCTGCCCGGGTGGATCACCACATAGTCTTCGCCTTCTTCACATTCTATATTGCATTTTGAAAGTTCTGTCACCATGCCGTGAATGCGATCGCTCTCCTGCATCCTGATATGCCCGATGCCACGAATGGTGGTGGGGGTATCCGCAAGGGAAGCAATGACGGCAACGGTGAGGGCCTGATCGGAAAATGCCGACATATCCACATCCACTCCGTGAAGACAACCGTCTTTTGGAGGGTATACCACAATGCCGTCATGGGTTTCCTCTTTGGAACAACCCATTTCGCACAGCACGTCCGTTATGGCCACATCCCCCTGCAAAGAGTTTTCAAAGATGCCCTTTACCAATACCGGAATACCCAATATGGGGGACAGCGCATAAAAATATCCTGCCGCCGAGGCATCCGGCTCTATGGTATAGTTCCTTGCCATATATTTTGAATTGAAGGGGATCTTGTAGGAATCACCTTCTTTTTTGATGGTGGCTTTAAAATCCTGCATCATCCTGCAGGTCATCTCCACGTATTTGAGCCCGTGATTTCCTGTTACATTGACTGTGATATCGTCGTGGGCAAGCACGGATGAGATCAGAATCGCACTGAGAAACTGACTGCTCTTGTCGATATCCACGGTTATTTCATTTTTCCCAAAGCCGTGTCCTTTTACGGTGAGGGGGAAAAATCCTTCCTCGCCGGTGCAGACGATCTCTGCGCCAAGGTCACGGAGACAGTCGATAAGCGGTGCCATGGGACGTTTTTTCATCTGATCCGAGGCGTTGATATCAAACGACCCGTCGGAAAGCCCCAGGTAAGCCGTGATAAACCTGGCGGCGGTACCTGCACTTTTTACATTTAAGGACGCATGAGAGCAGGGAAGATAACCGCCAAGACCCGAGATGGTGACGGTTTTTTCCTCTTTATTTACAGAGATGGGATATTTTAAGTCCGTGAGACATTCTAAAAAACACTCTGAATCCTCGGAAAACTGGACACCTGTGAGCTTGGACTGACCCCTTGCGAGAGCGGCTATGAGCAGACTTCTGTTAGTGATGCTCTTTGAGCCCGGAACCGTTACGCAGACAGGGTTGTCGGATACTTTTACATTGCTTGTATCAAAGTCGGCGAAATAACAGCCCGCGGAATTTTCTTGGATAAAAATCTTCTCCATTTTAAACCTCATAATTTTGCGTTTATATCCATAAGTATAAGCCGTGAAAGGGGCTTTTGTCAAAGCATGAAGAGGATTTTGAGAGCAAGGTGCATAAGTTGCAAATAAGGACACTTTTTTCTTAAATGGGGACATGGAGTCAGTCATGAAAATGTGGTAACATGGACATGTATGACGACGGAAATAAACTTTTAAAGTATATAAATATATTCAGGAGGATACGTATTTGGATAAAGGGATTTGGAGAGAACCTCATAAATGTAAAGCTCTTGACGAGAGCCAGTCGCCACTTTGGTTTTGGAATGACAGGCTGGAAAACGAGGAGTTAAAAAGGCAGCTTAAAATGATGTCCGAAGTGGGCGTAAAATGCGCAAATCCCCACGCCAGGACAAACGGCGGAGAGGGCTTTATCGGAGGGTATCTGGACGATGAGTGGTTCGACCACATAAAGACAGTACTGGATTACAAAAAAGAGCATGACGAGCCCATGTGGCTCTATGACGAGATCGACTGGCCTGCAGGAACCTGCAATCAGACAATTACCTTGGATGAGAGAAACAGGGAGCAGTACCTGGTGATAGAAAGGGTAGAGATCCCTGCAGGTGAAAAGTTCAGGGCTCAGTTAAAAGAATTTTCCGGAAAAGGCACCTTTGCCATCGGCCCTGATACGGATCTGTCAGGATGTTCATTTAATGTGACCATCGTGGATAAAGAGACAGGTGATCCATATGATATAAAGGATTATTTTACATATCTGATGTTTGGCCCGGAGCTTGAGTTTGTAAGTGACCGGGATGCTGTGGCTTTTGTTGTGGATATCAGAGTCGATGCCTATGAATACGGTGGAAATGAAGCGGTTAATTACCTGGACAGCGAGGCCACAAAAGCCTTCATCAAATCCACTTACGATCCTTATTATGAGCATTTCGGTGAGGATTTCGGAAAGACGATAAAAGCGGTATTTAACGATGAGACCAGAATGTGCCATGCCTTTGCCTGGAGCAGGGATTTTGCCGGAGAGTTTATAAAACGAAAAGGATATGACATACTTCCCAATCTCTATAAACTTATTATCCCCGGTATCGAAGCCGGCAGATACAGATATGACTATTTCGATGTACTTGCTTCCCTCTATCAGGAAAACTATTTCGGAGTTCTTCATAATTGGTGCAAAGACCATAATATCAAACTTTTTGCCCACCTTCTCGGTGAGGAAACTGTCTTTGGACATGCCAGATACAGCGGAGATTATCTCAGACAGAACAGGTACCTTGATATACCCGGTGCGGATCACCTCGGAAAGGGTATAGGCAGTTTGAATATTAAATATACCGCCTGCGGAGCCCACTCTTATGGAAAAGAAATGACAGCCGTGGAAGTCTTTGCGGGATGCGGATGGGATATGACCGCAGACGAATACCTCAGAATGGTGACCTGGATGTTCCAGCAGGGTATGCAGATCATCATAAATCACGGATTTTTCTATTCCGACAGAGGAAACAGGAAAAATGACTGGCCGCCTTCACAGTTTTTCCAGTGGCAGGGGTGGAACCGCATGAAGGAAGCAAATGCCATGACAAGAAGACTTCACTATGCCTTGACAGGCGGCGTAAGCGAAGCGGATATTTTGATCTATCAGCCCACGGAAAGCTTTTGGCTTCACTATATTCCGGATCAGAGATACACCCACGGATTTTTCAAGGGTGCCTTTGTAAAAGATGAGGATGCTGCAAAAATCGACAAAAATATGCAGCTTTTATTAAACGGCCTGATGTCGGAAAATCTGGATTTTGACTTGATCCACAAGGATGCGGTGGAAAACTTTAAATCTGAAAATAACAAAATAGTTAATATACTAAACGGTCAGAGCTTCAAGGCCTTGATCCTGCCCATGTGCGAGACTGTGCCTCTTAAATTTGCAAAGATGTGTCTGGATTTTGCAAAGGCCGGGGGTCGTATTTTTGCTTTGGATACAGTTCCATACATGGCCGAAAAAAATACAGATGACGAAAAGGTAAAGGAAATATTTGATAATATTCAGGCTCTTGGCGCTTTGAAGGTTTTATCCATGGATGAACCGGGTACCATATATGAAAGTTTGCGAGACACAATTTCTTTACCTGTTTGCATAACAGCCGGAGTAAGCGGCACAAAGAACAATCATGTCACATATCCGGATTATCTGATAGACCCGTATATCCATACCGGCGAGGATATTGAAGGCGTGATGTTTACAAGGTATATAAAGGACGGAAAGAGGAATACTCTTTTTGTAAATTACGGGAAAACCGGTGAAAATATACAGGTTATCGTAAAGAGCGGCGATGACAGTTTCGAAATGTGGGATACCCTTTCGGGAGAGATAAGTAAGGTGGAAGCAGTCTGTGAAAAAGACGGTGAATACACTCTTAATCTGTGTCTGCCCGCCGGACACGGAGTGATTTTGGTAAGCGATCTGTAAAACAAAAATCAGTCCATTTTGAACCAAAACCCCTCTATTTAGTCCGCATGAGCGCGATGCTACAATGAGTTCGTGATCAAGAGAAACGGCCGAATTAATCACGAATTTCATTAACTGCAAAAGCGGTGGAAAGAGAGGAAATAATGAAAAAGAAATTAGCTATGATCCTTGCAGGGGTCATGACATTGTCCTTGTTAACAGGCTGCGGAGAAAAGGCAGAGACCGGGGCAGAGGATTTGGAAGTAACGGAAAATGCAGCAGAGGAATCGGTGGAATCCGAGGAAACTCCCCTTGCGGATGGCGGAAAACTCTCAGTTATGATGAGTTCCGGTGATTACGGTGCAGGTATGATCACACAGGCGCTTGAAACAGTTGCCGAGGGCATGGGTATCACTCTTGAATTTGAAGTTATCCCCGATGATCAGATGCTCACTGTTACAAATACCAAACTGGCAACCGGAAACGGTGGCGATATCATCCTTCACAACTTCGGACTGACAGATATCTCGGAAAAAGATCTGGCTTCCCTGGACGGAGAGTGGGTAGGAAAGATCACTGACACCACATATCCCCTTTGTGTGGGCTCCGACGGATCAGTATTAAAAGCTCCCCTTGGCGGCGAGTCAAACATGGGATTTATTTACAATAAAAAAGTACTTGAGGAGGCAGGTGTATCTCTTCCTATCCGCAATTATGAAGAGTTTATCGCTGCCTGTGAACTTATAAAAGGGTCAGGAAAGACTCCCGTATATATCTCAAATCAGGAGACATGGACCGCACAGATCCTTCTTCTTTGCAGCATGACTTCCGTATTTGACGGAAATCCCGAGCTTATCCATAAACTTACTACAAATCAGGTAAAGCCTGCAGAGATCCCCGAGCTTGTAAAGCTTTTTGAGAATGCTATCTCATTAAAGGATTTAGGCTATATCAATGAGGACTATATGTCAGCCACAAACGATATGGCTTTTGACGCCCTTGCAAACGGTGAGTGCGCATTCTATGCACAGCTTGACAGCGCTTACAGTTCTCTCAATGAGTTTTATCCTGACAAGATCGGCGATCTTGGAATGATGTATATCCCTCTTTGGGACAATGAAGAGGATGGATATGTTCTCTTTGGTACAGCTACAAATTACCTGTCTATAGTCGGAAACAGCGAGAATTTAGATCTTGCAAAAGCATTTGTCAACAAGATGGTTTCCGAGGATGGTTTAAAGGTTTACTATGACCTGATCCCCGGAAGTGCTCCCTATAAGGATCTTACCGTAGAGCTTAATGCCAATGCATTTAACCGCGAGATGAGAGAGTATGCAAAGACATGGCCTTCACTTCGTGAGTTCAACAATGCACTTTATGACGGTGAGCCCGCTCTCAGCAATTTCTACGGTGCGTTCAGTGAGAGGATCCAGGGTATGTTCTCCGGTATCTCAGTGGAGGATACACTTTCTGAGTGGTACAAAGCGTACTATGCCGATGCGGCAGCTCTCAGAATGGAAGGATTCTAAACGGGAGTTGTATAAAAATGAATAAGCTGGAAAACAAATACTATACCAAATGGCTTGTTTTGCCCGCATTCCTGCTGTTTTTGGTCTTTTTTATCATTCCCAATCTGGCAAGTTTTGTCATGGGTTTCACTGACTGGTCCCTGTTTTATTTTGACGAACCCAGGTGGAACGGACTTGACAATTTCAAGAGACTTTTTTCGGAAAAGAATTTCTGGATATGTGTAAAAAACACATTTTATTTTTCTGTGGTAACGGTGCTTGGGAAAAATATCCTGGGATTTTTGATGGCGCTGCTCGTACAGGGAGAGGGCAGATATAAGCATTTTTTAAGAGCTGCTTTTTTTCTGCCAATCACAATATCCTCTCTTGTAGTAGCCATTATCTTCGTATCGATATACAATCCTACGAACGGTTTGTTAAATAACCTCCTCTCGGCTGTTGGCCTTGGAAAACTTGGTGTGGACTGGCTCCACACCAAGGGGGTTGCCTTAAATGCCGTTTGCGTCATGGAATTGTGGCAGCAGGTGGGATATACCATGTGCATCTGCCTGGCGGGAATGGAAAGTGTGCCGGCGGAGTATTACGAGGCTTCAAAAATAGACGGAGCCGGCTATTGGCAGAGAGTCTTTAAGGTGACGATCCCCCTCATGGTACAGTCCCTCACCGTATCCGTGATGCTTTCGATCATATCCGGAATCAAAGTTTTTGCTCAGATCTATGGAACCACCAACGGCGGGCCTGCGGATTCGACACAAGTTCTCTCCACATTCCTTTACAAGAGTTTCGGAAACGGATATCTGGGTTATTCCAGTGCGGTTGGTCTTTTTATGACACTGTTGATATCCGTTCTCACCTTCACAGTTGTAATCATCATGCGTAAGAAGGAGGTGGAGATGTGATGAAAGTGATCAAAAAAACTGTTTATTATGTCACGACTGTCTTCCTTACTTTGGTATTCGTCACACCCCTGTGGATGGTGTTTATCAATTCCGTAAAGGAGAAAAAAGACGCCAGGTTTTTTGCACTGGGCCTTCCAAGTGTGTGGAGATGGGATAATTACGAGACCGTTATCAAAGCGGGAAGTGTATTAAGAGCTTTTTTTAACGGTCTGATCGTTTCCGGCGGTTCGGTTCTGATCGTGCTTGCATTTTCTTCCATCGCCGCATTTGTGATATCCAGGTCCACAAGCAAATGGGCAAAGGGTGCATATTATACATTTTTGTGCGGACTGGTCATTCCGGTGGCTTTTGTCCCGACTTACCTGATACTTGACACCTTAAAATTGTTCAATACATATATGGGACTGATCCTGGTATCGGCTACATACGGACTTCCCATGTCTATATTTTTATATACCGGATTCGTGAAAACCATTCCCAGAGAATTGGACGAAGCTGCATTTTTGGACGGTTGTCCCCCACTTAAGATGGTATTTGAGATCATATTTCCCCTCCTTAAACCCATTACCATCACGCTCTTTATCTTTAATTTTGTGGGATGCTGGAATGACATTCAGGTACCGCTGTATTTTTCAAATACAGCCAAGTGGAATCTCCCGCTTACCGTGTACAATTTCTATGGTACCTACGGATCTTCATGGAATCTGGTGTTTGCAGATATCGTAATGACTGTGTTGCCGCTGCTTGTACTGTATCTTGTCTGCCAGAAATATATAATCGCAGGCATGACAGCCGGCGCAGTAAAGGGATAAGGTGTGATAATGAAAGTTCTGCGTGGGATCCGTTGGAAAATGTATTTAAGTATTTTGCTCAGCTGTCTGTTCATCATAGGCGTGATGGTGGTCGCCTGCATCAGTTATCTTCAGCATGAGCAAAATGAGAGCACAGAAAAATATTATGTTGAGAAAGCTGCAAATATTGCTTCCAGAGTGGACTCAATCATGACTGAACTGGAATCTGTGGCTATACAGCTGCAGTCCAGTTCTGTTTTGCAGAAGATGTTTGTGGAAGCCTCGGGTGAAGAATACAAAGATGAAAACTATTTTTACAACATCGAGGCCCGGAGGGAAGCCTGCGATATTATCTGGATGTTTTCGGCAGCCCGTCCCCACATTGCAGGTATTAATATTTTCAATGACAGCTCTTATGTCGGGATGCGGGATAATCCTACGACAGAATACATTATGGAACTTTCACAAAATGAGATGTGGGATATTTCAAAAGACAGGACCAGCAGATTTCTGGGTTTTCACACGGACAAATGGGATAGGATGACGGACAGAGAGGTACTGTCTGTGGTGCGCCCTTTTGAGGCCACAAACTATAAATTCATAAATGTGGGAACCATCGAGGTACAGGTAAAGTACAGGACTATCGAGGAAATATGTGAGGACAATCTGCCGGATACAATGACTGTGCTGATCATATCCTCGGATGGTGAAGTGATCTATCCCAAAAGCGGTGTATCGGAAAAACAGGCGGAAAGCCTCTTAAAGTTTACGGAGTCGGACACACCAAAGGTGATGGAACCTGTACAGTGGCTTTCTGAAAACTGTATTGCTACCACTCAACCTGTGGGGGACACAGGGTGGTTTGTCTTTGTGCTTGATGAAGAAAGCGTGCTCGGACAGAGCAGAAGTGACACTATAAGGCTTACGGTACTCTTTACCCTGCCCATCATGATGCTGATACTGGCGAGCATGTTTGTGGCAACCAGAGGAATGATACGTATAATTGTACGTCTGTCAAAAGAAGTGGAAGAAATAGTGCCCGGCCAGGATGAGATAAATTTCAGTCACACAGGGGTAAGAGAGATCGAAATGCTGCAGGATGCTTTTGAGAGCCTGTTACGTGAAGTAAACAGGACCTCCAACGAACTGCTTTTGGCTAAACAGGCGGAACTTGGCCTTAGGATCAATGCTCTACAGGCGCAGACGGATCCCCATTATCTTTTTAATTCACTCTCTGCCATAAGTGCCGTGGGGATCGAGGAAAACAGTGAAAAGATCCCTGTTATGTGTCATCAGCTGGGCGAACTGTTCAGATACACCAGCTCGGAGAATACGACGACCACTTTGGCTGACGAATTAAAACATATCGCACTGTACATAGATTTTATGAAGTGGCGCTATGAGGACAAACTCCACAGCAGGATAGATTTAAGCGGACCGCTGGAAACCATATCCATTACAAAAGTATCGCTTCAGCCTCTTGTGGAAAACTGTTTTACCCATGGATTCAAAGGGGCATTTGCACCATATCATCTCATTATAGACTGCGGATGTGATGAGGGCGGATGGCACTTCTTTATCCGTGATAACGGCTGCGGCTTTGACAAAAAGACAGTGGAAAAAATATCCGAAGAGATATCCGTCATCGACAATGTGATAAAGAGTCGAAGCGGATACGAACAGTTAAAGACCGGAGACAGCGCCATATTAAATCTTTATATTCGTCTGAAATTACAATACACGGACGCATTGACTTTTGAGATACAGAGGGACAAAGAATACGGCGGCGCATTTGTGAGCATTGTGGTCAGGTATGACTAAAAAAGGAGGAGCAAGGGATGCTTAGGGCAGTGATCGTGGATGATGAATCCTTAATCATACGAAGTTTGAAAACCATGATCGAGCGTTCGGACAGCGGCATAGAGGTTGCAGGTACGGCAGATGACGGCCTCACAGGCTTACAGCTTATACGGGATCTCAAGCCGGACATAGTATTTGCGGATATAACTATGCCCATCATGAGCGGACTTCAGCTGATAGAGATATGCAGAAGAGAAAATAACGACGTGCCCTTTGTGATCTTAAGCGGATACCGTGAATTTGAATATGCCAAAAAAGCCATTGCTCTGGATGTGCTTGAATACCTGGTTAAACCCATAAACCCCTTGGATTTTAAACAGTTTTTGGTAAAGACAGCAAGTGATCTTAAGATAAAAAAGTACAAGGAAAAACTGGAGCGGATCGAGTCTGCCGTGTATTCCGAATATGTGCCAAACGACGATGCCCTTGAAGCAAACAGCATGAAATATACCCTTTGGCATATATGCGTCGGAATGGTAAGTTTTCTACGCAAAATGGGAGTGGAACAGGCGGATGACGAAGCGTTCTCACGTATTGAAAAGATTACAAAAGAGTACTTCGAGGAAAAGGTATTCTTTGTGGAAAGCAGGTATTTAAACGAGGGATATCTGATCTTTGAAAACGAGGACAAGCCGGATCATGCAAAGATGAGATCCTTTTTTGAAAAATGTGAAAAGGAATCAGGAGCAGGAAACCTTACCCTTGTTTTCGGTGGAGATGAAATACCTCCGGCAGATTTTAAAAAGGCCATAACGGGATCGGAGCAGATTTTAAGAGACGGAGCGGTCTTTCTGTCATCACGCATGCTTTTTTCAAAAGACGACATTCCCACGCAGGTCTATGTGGGTGATGAAGAGATCAGGATACTCTGTGGGAAACTTTCGGAAAACAACGTAAAGGAAGCGGTAAGTTTTATGAGGCAGCTTTTGGAGCGTTGTAAGGCAGGGAGTGCTACACAAAAAAGTCTACAGAAAATGCTTAAGCATATCCTCAGAGAATGTAATGACCCCGGAATCTCTGCAGAAGCGGAATATTATGCCGGCCTGATAATGGAGGAGGCCTCATCCTATGAGGATGTGGAAAAAGGATTTGAGGCGCTGTTTGAAGAGGATTCGGACAAGGTCGAATTTAAACTTAATGACAAAAGCTGCCATGCCATATTGGATGCCATTGCGGCATATCTTTCGGAGCATTATACGGAAAAGATAGTGATCCAGGAAGTGGCGGAAAAATTTGGATTTAATTATACATATTTTAGTTATCTGTTTAAAAAAGTATATGCGCAGTCGCCAAGCGAGTATGTGATACAGAGGCGCATCGAGAATGCAAAACAGATGCTGAAACAAAGTGATGAAGTAAGTGTCAAGGAAGTGGCACTTTCGGTGGGTTATAGCGACCCGTATTATTTTAGCAGGATTTTTAAGACGATTACAGGCCTGACACCGTCGGAATACAGAAAGGCAAAAAGAGGCACAGGCAATCAGCATATTGGAGGACTATCAGATGGAAAAGAATAATTCTTTTAAACCCGGACAGCCCTGGAGGGATACAGATGGAAATCTGATCCAGGCTCATGGCGGATCCGTTTTATATCACGAAGGAACTTATTATTGGTACGGAGAAAACAAGGAAAAGTACGTAGCCGGAGGAAAAAACTGGCACTGGGGCGTATGCCTTTATTCTTCAAAAGACCTTTATAACTGGAAAAGAGAGGGGATAATCCTGGAACCTGCAAAGGATTTTTCGGATCCGATGCATCCCGAGAGGATCATGGACAGACCCCATATTATCTACAACGAAAGAACAAAGCAGTTTGTGATGTGGGTAAAATTTGCAGGAAGTACCGAGGAGCCCACAAACTGGATGAAACAGTACATGGGAATTGCTGTTTCCGATGATATCACAAAACCCTTTACCATGGTAAAGACCATCAGACCTCTTGGAATGGAGATGGGTGATTTTGATCTGTGGGTGGATGAGAGAGACGGTAAAGGATATTTTATCGCAGACAGAGTTCACACTGAGGTGGTTATCGCAGATCTTACGGATGATTACCTGGATGTGACAGGATATTATTCCTCTCATTTCCCTCACGTTCAGCCGCCTGAAGCCAGGGAGGCACCCTGCTTTTTCAAAAAAGAGGACAAATATTATCTGATCTCTTCGGGGACCACAGGTTATGCGCCTAATCCTACGGAAGTTGCAATGGCAAAGCTCATGCACGGACCCTATGATGTGCAGGGGGAATTTTGCAAGGATGATGTAAAGCATACCAGCTTTGACTGTCAGTTCAGCTGCGTGTTCAAGCATCCGACCAGATATGGCCTCTATATTGCCATCGGTGACCGTTGGATGGCAAAGACCACTAAGATAGACGGACATCCCGAGGCAGAGACCAGCGAGGCAGGATATATCTGGCTTCCCATACGTTTTGCAGGGGACAGAGCATACGTGGAATGGGAAGATGAGTGGAGCCTTGACAGGTACCCTGTTGATAAGGGACCTAAAAAATGGTGGGAAAAATAGGTTGATTTAAAAGCATTTGGGGGTAATGAAATGTATAAAAAAGGTATAGCAATATTGGTTACATTGGCTTTGGGCATGTCTTTTATGATGGGAACTGAGACAAAAGCCGCAAACATGGCGGGAAGGCCGGATATTGAAGTATTTTACAGTTCGTATAATGATCTGGATCTGCAGTATACACTGAGCAATCTGACAGATGAAAAAAACCTGTATTTTCAGGAATCTTTTCAGTCGCCCGGTGACGGTGCAGCTCCAATTGTGGTGGATCCTTCCGTCACATATCAGACCTGGCAGGGTTTCGGAGGGTCTTTGGACGGTGCGTCCATATATCATTTAAATAAGCTCAGCGACTCTGATTATGAAGATGCTCTCACAGACCTGGTGGATGCGGATGAAGGAAACGGATACAACTGGATGAGACTCAGCATCGGCTGCAGCGATTTTACACCTGATGCCATTGAGGCAGGGGATTACGGGCCTTACGGGGAAAATGCGGGAAGCGGTTATTGGACATATGATGATACTCCGGACGAAGACATAAATGGGGACGGAATTGGTGACGTCGACATGGACCTGTCGGGTTTTTCCATCGGACGGGATGCGGATGCCGGGATCATTTCCACATTACAGGATATTCTGGCCATTAATCCCCATGTCAGATTCCTTGCTTCCATGTGGTCTGCTCCTGCCTGGATGAAAAAGAATGAGAGCATTATCTGGCAGAACGGTCAGTGCGATCCCGAACTAAAGGAAGGCTGCTATGAAGTTCTGGCGGAATATTATTGTAGATTTATAGAAGAATATGAAAATAACGGAATCCATATTGATGCTGTGACTCTTCAGAACGAGCCGGATATAAAGATCGGATATCCATGTATGTTCTTTACACCGGAAAATCAGATACGATTTGCCAATTGCCTGGGACAGGCATTCGTTAGTCACGGCATAACCACTAAGATCTGGGGAATGGATGCGAATGAGTTTGAAACCTGGAATTATGCGGTGCCGCTCTTACAGAGTGAAGCCTCCGAATATGTGGATGGCATAGGATTTCACAATTATGGCGGGATTCCCATGTATTATCCCAATACATTAAAAAATGTATTTAAGGACAAAACCTGGAACATAACCGAGATGACTGTGGGAGCCAATAAACTTGTGGAATATATGCGAAACAATATAAATTCATATTTGTATTGGGTCACATATTACAGCCTTGATATGGATGGACATACCTATGGTCCGGGACCGAGTTTTTGGTCAAAGCCTCAGAGCGATGATGCGGATCACTGGTCATTGTCTCAGCTTTCAGACGATGGCGCTGGAGGCTACAGAAAGAATGCAAAATATTATGTTTTCGGACAGTTTTCGAGGTTTATAAACGCAGGCTCAGTCAGGATCGCCAGCTCAGAAAACGATGGATATATATCGAATGTTGCATTTTCAAATCCTGACGGAAGCATAAGCCTGGTGGTGGTTAACAGGATCCCTGTCCAAAATACCAATTCAGATCCGGATACTCCCGACAGACAGATACAGGTAATGACTCCGGACGGAATGTTTACGGATGTAATACCGGGAGATACGGTTGCTACCTACAGATGGTATCCCACTACCGGAAAAGCCTTGAGTAAGAGCGGTATGACCATATCTGCATCGGATACATATTCGGGATATGAGCCTGCACAGGCAGTGGATGATCTGCCAAAGACATTGTGGCTCAGCGGATGTGATCAATATGCGGGGCAGCAGGTTACATTAAGTTTTGACAGTACAAGGTATGTGTCGCAGCTCTCTCTTTTTTCCGACAGAGATTTTTTGGATGATTATCCCGCCGGCATAAAGGTTGAAACATCTGTTGACGGAAATAACTGGCTTGAAAGAAGTATTTCAAACGGAACACCGGGTGTTACCAATATCAGTCTTGGTGGCAGAGTGGAGGCAAAATACATAAAACTGACTTTGACGTCAGGAAAAAACAAATGGTGGAGTATCGGAGAGATAGCTCTTTTTGATTCACAAAACAGCACGGATCCGGCACAGCTCTCATCACAGGTGATCACGGATAAATCAGGATGGGGTGTACAGGCTTCATCAGGCAGGTTTATAGAGGAATACTCTGACAGAAGCGGATGGTTTTCGGTTTCTGAGATCCATGGATGGAACGATGCGGGAAGCGAAATGTTTGATGGGGATCAAAATACCAGATGGACAAGTGGAAAAGCTCAGGAATCCGGTGACAGTGTAAACATTGACCTGGGAACGCTTACATTGTTTGACAAGATAGAGCTTGATTGCGGAAGCGACAATGGAATTTCTTTTAGAGTGTTAGCAAGTCAGAATGGAATAAGTTACAGCGAGATCGGCACTTTTTACGGAAACGCAGGAACAACGGTTATCAGATTTGATAACCTTCAGACAGCTAAGTGCCTGAGATTTGAACTTACAGAGGGAAGAAATGATGCCTGGTGGTCTATCTATGAACTCAGGCTCTCACACCCTCAGAATATGGGACTTATAGATGGAGTTCCCACATGGATATCGGGAGTCTCGCTCGAAGGACAGGCAATAGACGGAGACCTTAATACATTTTGGAGAAGTGCCGAGAATCAGACAAAG
The DNA here is from genome assembly GCA_024695935.1 of Acetatifactor sp. Classification (GTDB taxonomy): domain Bacteria; phylum Bacillota; class Clostridia; order Lachnospirales; family Lachnospiraceae; genus RGIG10340. The sequence goes on along the minus strand of JAILHH010000022.1, from coordinate 140,072 downwards.
TCCGATGGTTATACAACTTCGTATCTGCTGAACCTCGGATATTCCAGGCAGGTTTCGGGTGTATCAATAAACTCAGGTTCCGAGATGTGGACATGCCTTGATGAATATGAAGTCTATGTCTGGAATGACGGTGAAGAAGCCAAACTCGTGGCAAAAGGAAGGGGCAGTATTTCCGTGACAGATATTCGCTTTGCAAGGACCGATGCGAAATATATTTGGATAAAGGCGGGCAGAAACTCCGACAGACCTTTTGTTATAGCAGAGCTTAATGTCTTTCGTTAAAAACGACGATATGATATCATGTGATCAGATATCGGAGAAAAAGGAGATCGGATATATGGATCAGTCCATTTTATTGGAACTTCAAAAGATCACGCCTGAAGAACAGCAGATATTGGATGGTGATCATCATATAAATGATTCGCTTTATCAAAGCGGCGAAGAACATGTATATGATGCAAAGAAGCTTTTGGATGAAGGAAAACTTATAACGATCAGAAAGCATACGAGATTTGTTCATTTTCCGCCCCACACCCACAATTATGTGGAAGTGATCTATGTCTGTTCAGGATCTCTTCATCACATTATAAACGGCAGGGATGTTTATCTGAAACAGGGTGAACTGCTGTTTTTAAGCCAGAATGCCGTACAGGAGATAGAGGAAGCGGGAAAAGACGATCTGGCGGTTAATTTTATCATACTCCCGGAGTTTTTTGATGCGGTCCTTCCCATGATCGATCAGGATGAAAATTCTCTCAGGGAATTTGTGGTCCAGTGCTTAAAGGGTGGAAAGAGTAACAGCAGCTTCATTCATTTCAAGGTTTCAGAAATACTGCCCATTCAAAATCTGGTCGAAAACCTGATATGGACCATCATGAACAGACAGTCAAACAAGAGGAGTATCAATCAGATAACCATGGGGCTTTTGTTTTTACAATTGTTAAATTATGCTGAGGCTGCCGATATGGAGTCTGAGGATGAGAGCAGGAAACTGATCATGACAGTATTAAGGTATATTGAGGAGCATTACAGGGACGGCGGATTAAAAGAATTAGCTGACAGACTCCATTATAATTTCTATTGGCTGTCAAAAGAAATAAAGACACAAACGGGTATGACATATACAGAACTTCTGCAGAGCAAGAGACTGTCTCAGGCTGCCTATCTGCTGACCCATACTGCCATGGCGGTGGCAGATGTGGGTATCGCCGTAGGATATGAGAATTTAAGCTATTTCCACAGAATCTTTCAGGCCCGCTACGGGGTTACTCCAAAGCGCTACAGGAATGAAAATCAGGAAAAATACTGATGTGTGAAAGCTTTTGTTTCATATTACAAAAAAGGACACTTTTTTAATTAAAAGTCGTCCTTTTTTTGTTTTTCTTTTTTTCATAAGATTGACGTATATACAGAGAAAACGGATAGAAAAAAGGAGAAAAATCAGAGATGGAGAGATATCACCTGGCCATAGATATCGGTGCTTCCGGGGGACGACATATTTTAGGTCATCTTGTAAACGGAAAGATAAAACTTGAGGAAGTATACAGGTTTCCAAATGGAATGGAATCCATAGACGGACATAAGTGCTGGAATATGGAAAAGCTTTTTTATCATGTTCTGGAAGGATTAAAGAAATGCCGAGATCTGGGTAAGATCCCGGAGACCATGGGGATAGACACATGGGGTGTTGACTTTGTACTGTTAGATGAAAATGGAGATTTGATCGGTAACGCTGTGGGATACAGGGATGGCAGAACCGAGGGAATGGATGAAAAGGTAAAAACTTTTATCTCTGAAGAAGAGCTGTATAAGAGGACAGGCATTCAAAAACAGCCTTTTAATACGATTTACCAGCTCATGTATCTGAAGGAAAAGGAACCGGACAAACTTAAGCAGGGAAAGAGACTTTTGATGATCCCGGAGTATTTGAATTTCCTGCTTACAGATATAAAGATGAGCGAATATACGAATGGGACCACAACAGGCCTTGTGAATGCGGAAAAAAAGGACTGGGACTTTGAGATAATAAATGCTCTGGGCTTTCCGGAGGGGATATTCGGGGAACTGAATATGCCGGGAACCTGCATTGGGGGCTTCAGTAAAAAGATAAAGGATGAAGTGGGATTTGACACTAAGGTCATCCTTGTTGCAACCCATGATACAGCTTCTGCGGTGATGGCAGTTCCCGCTTGGAAGGGCGATGTGGTTTATATAAGTTCGGGAACCTGGTCCCTTATGGGGACGGAATGCGATGCACCGGACTGCTCTTTTGAAAGCAGAAAGGATAATTTTACCAATGAGGGCGGGTATGAATACAGATTCAGATATCTTAAAAATATCATGGGTCTGTGGATGATACAGTCTGTAAAGAGTGAACTTGCACCGGATTTAAGCTATGGAGAATTGTGTAAGATGGCATCCCTTGAAAAGATAAATTCAATTGTTGACTGCAATGACAGCAGGTTTCTTGCCCCAAAGAGCATGACAGAAGAGATAAAAAAGGCATGTGAGGAAACGGGGCAGCAGGTTCCACAGAGTCTCTCGCAGGTTGCATCAGTTGTCTATAACAGTCTGGCCAAATGCTACGGGGATGTATTTAGCAGATTATCTGAGATAAAGAGACATGATTTTAAATGCATTCATGTTATCGGGGGAGGCGCAAATGCGGAATATTTAAACAGCCTTACCGCAGAGCATACAGAGCGAACAGTTTTAACAGGGCCTGTTGAGGCAACAGCCATCGGCAATATCATCTGTCAGATGATATCCGCCCGGGAATTTGATTCCCTGAGTAAGGCAAGGGAAAGTGTATTTGAATCATTTGAGATAAAGGAGTATAAGCCGGCAAAGATATAGAAAAACAGGCCGGATAGAAATGGATCGATCGGAGGAAGAGATGAGCGGAAAGAGTTTTTATGAAGAAGCAAAAAGAGAATATGAAAGGTATGGCGTTGATACGGACCGGGCTATCAAAAGGTTAAAGGATATCCCTGTTTCACTTCACTGTTGGCAGGGGGATGATGTGACCGGTTTTGACCATGACGGCCCCTTAACCGGGGGGATCCAGACCACCGGAAATTATCCCGGAAAGGCAAAGACTCCCGAGGAACTCATGCAGGATATCGATATGGCATTAAGCCTGATGCCCGGAAAGAAGAAATTAAATCTTCATGCCAATTATGCCATCTTTGATGAAGCAGGATTTGCGGACAGAGATGTATTGAGGCCGGAACATTTTGCAAAATGGGTCAGATTTGCAAAAGAAAGAGATCTTGGTATAGATTTTAATCCCACATTCTTTTCCCATGACAGGGTAAAGGACGGTCTGACTCTGACAAGCCCGGACGAAGATACCAGACAGTTTTGGATCAGGCACGGAAAGGCTTGTGTGAGGATTTCGGAATATTTTGCGGCTGAGACAGGGGTTCCCTGTGTCATGAATATCTGGATCGGTGACGGATACAAAGACATTCCTGCAGACAGAATGGGGCCGAGACTTCGATATAAGGATTCTATCGAACAGATAATATCCGAACCTCATGATGCGAGCAAGGTAAAGATCTGCGTGGAATCAAAAGTATTTGGAATTGGTGTTGAGTCATATACGGCAGGTTCCGCTGAGTTCACACTCTCTTTTGCGGCATCCCACGAAGGTATTTTACCACTTATGGACAACGGTCATTACCATCCCACAGAGGTGGTTTCAGACAAGATTCCTGCGCTTCTTTGCTATTTCCCGGAGATAGCGCTTCATATCACCAGACCCGTCAGATGGGATTCGGATCACGTGGTTTTGTTTGATGATGAGACAAGGGAGATGGCAAAAGAGATAGTTCGCTGCGACGGTTTAGACAGAGTTCACATGGCCCTTGATTATTTTGATGCAAGCATAAACAGAATATCCGCGTGGGTTGTGGGTTTCAGAAGCTGGCAAAAGGCTCTTTTGTATGCTCTTTGCATGCCAAATGAAACACTTAAAACACTGCAGGATACAAACGATCTGACGAAGCTTATGGCCATGCAGGAGGAAGTAAAGATGCTGCCCTTTGGCGCGGTCTGGGAAGAATATTGCAGGGAATGCGGTGTAGATAGTGGAATTGAGTGGTTTGAAAAGATAACGGATTATGAAGAAAATGTGCTGGTAAAACGCGCATGATGGAGGATATATGAAAGTACTGGATACTGGATTTGCAAAAGGATTTATCAGAATGGCCGATGACGGATGGAGAATGGGATGGCATGAGAGAAACGGAGGAAATCTGTCATATCGCATTAAAAATACGGAGATCAAAGCAGTGGAGGATGACCTGTGCCCCGGAGAATGGCGAGAGACAGGAACGGATGTCCCCAGGCTTGCCGGCGAGTTTTTTTTCGTGACGGGAAGCGGTAAGTTTTTCAGAAATGTGTCGATAGACCCTGAGGATTCGCTATGCATCATCGAGATAGATGATTCAGGGAAAAAATACAGGATCGTATGGGGGCTTAAAAATGGAGGAAGACCTACTTCGGAGCTTCCTTCGCATCTGATGAATCATGAGGTAAAAAAGAGAGTTTCCGGAGGAAAGCACAGAGTGATATACCATGCCCATACCACGAATATCATAGCCCTTACTTTTGTACTTCCCCTTGATGACAAAGTCTTTACAAGAGAATTGTGGGAGATGGCAACGGAATGTCCCGTTGTATTTCCACAGGGCGTGGGAGTGGTACCCTGGATGGTTCCGGGCGGGAAAGAGATCGCAGTGGCCACAAGTAAACTCATGGAAAAGTATGATCTGGCTATTTGGGCTCATCACGGAACCTTTGCATCGGGAGAGGACTTTGATCTGACATTCGGACTTATGCACACCGCAGAAAAGTCTGCAGAGATCCTGGTTAAAACTCTTTCCATGAGCCCGAAAAAGCTGCAGACCATCACTTCGGATAACTTTAGAGACCTGGCAAAGGCATTTAACGTATCTCTTTCAGAAGAATTTCTGAACTGAATAATATGAATGCAACAGAAACAAGTTGACCCTCAATCTGTGTTGCATAGAAGAGCAGTGGGGCGGTGAAAATGCAACAGAAATGAGCTGACCTTCAATCTGTGTTGCATAAAAGGGCAGTGGAGGCGCTGAAAATGCAACAGAAATGAGCTGACCCTCAATCTGTGTTGCATAAAAGGGCAGTGGAGGCGGTGGAAATGCAACAGAAATGAGCTGACCTTCAATCTGTGTTGCATAAAAGGGCAGTGAAGGCGGTGAAAATGCAACAGAAACAGGCCGACCCTCAATCCGCGTTGCATTTTTGCCGGGCGAGTGGCGGTGGGATAAGAGATTTGAATTGAAACTGTTTTTGCATTGTGCTATAGTGAGTGCACATTTAAGAAAAGGAGTAAATTCAATGACTAAGAACATGACAGAGGGCTCACCCATGAAGCTTATTCTGGGTTTTTCCATTCCTCTTTTGGTGGGATATCTGTTTCAGCAGTTTTACAGCATTGTGGATACTATAATTGTCGGTAAGTATCTTGGCATAGAATCATTGGCGGCAGTAGGTGCTACGGGATCCGTATGTTTTTTGACCATTGGATTTTGCGGCGGTACCTGCAGCGGTTTTGCCATTCCTCTTGCCCATAAATTCGGTGCGGGAGACTATGTGGGACTTAGAAAATTTGTGGCAAATACCATATATCTGTCCCTGTTTTTCTCGGTTGTGATCACCACTGTGACAGCGGTTTTGTGCAGGGATATCCTGACATGGATGAGGACTCCGGATAATATCATAAATGAGTCGGTGGACTATCTGTTTATCATATTTTTAGGAATCCCCACGGTGTTTTTATACAATGTGGCGGCAGGCATCATCAGAAGTCTCGGAGATTCAAAGACTCCGGTTTATTTTCTGCTCCTGTCGTCTTTTACCAATATCGCGCTGGACCTTATATTTATCATGAAATTCGGAATGGGTGTGAAGGGGGCGGCATACGCAACAGTTATCTCCCAGGGGATTTCCGGAATCGCATGTGTCTGGTATATGATAAAAAAATTCGAGATCCTGCGTATAAATGGCGATGAGTGGAAATTTGAGAGTCATATGATGGGAACTTTGTGCAAAATGGGTGTACCCATGGGACTTCAGTATTCGATCACCGCAATAGGCGGAGTGGTGCTTCAGAGTGCCACAAACACCCTGGGCTCAATGGCTGTGGCATCTATCACAGCAGGCTCGAGGATAGCAAACATTTTGGGATGCCCTTTTGAAGCCCTTGGAAATACAATGGCAACCTACGGCGGTCAGAATGTGGGAGCAAAGCGGCTTGACAGAATCGGTGTGGGATTAAAGGAATGTCTGAAATTGGGCATCGGTTATTCTGTGGGAATCTTTGTGATCACGCTTTTTACGGCAAAATATATGGCTCTTATGTTTGTTGATGCATCGGAGCTTCAGGTCATAGAAAATGTAAAGATGTATCTGTATGTGAATACGGGAACCTATATATTACTCACCTTTGTGAATGTGGTGAGGTTCCTGATACAGGGAATGGGCTTTTCCGGTTTTGCCGTTATCGCAGGAGCTTTGGAGATGGTCGGAAGAGCACTTGTGGCATTTACTTTTGTGCCGCTCTTTGGCTTTATGGGTACGATCCTGGGTAACCCAATGGCATGGATATTTGCGGATTTCTTCCTGATACCGGCATATTTCCATGTGATGAAGGTATTAAAAAAGAGACTGGATTACAGTTCAATATAAATAAAAAAGAGGTTGCATTTCGCAACCTCTAAATTTTTATTCCTCTTCGTCCTGATCTGCGGCAACGGCACTTACCACGGAAGAAACAACGGAGATGACCACCGCAATAATGATGATAAGCAATCCGCCACCCAGTATCAAAAATCCAGCGCTCATATTTACCCTCCTCACAATTTAATACTTGAACGTCTATGATTATAGCATTTTTTCATAAAAATCACAATGGGTATTGACAAGAGGATTTAAAAATAGTAAATTGCAATCATCACTTTTTAAAAAGTCATGGTCACGTCGACCGAAATTTTCACTTTTTCTAAAATCTAATAAACAGTAAAGGGGGATTTCTATGGATTTTTCTCCGGATCAGTTAAAGAATCTGGTGGAGGATTATATCACTCACAAACAAAGTGCTCTTATTAACATGAAAAAAGGCCAGATCTCAAAGGAGGAGTTTTTGGCGGAGGCCGGGAGCTATATAAGGGAAAATTTTGAACTTGAAGAAAAAACAGGAGCAGAACTTTTAAATGCTTTTGAACAGTACATTTTCGGCTATTCAGTGTTGTCTTCTCTGATAGATGATAAATATGTGTCGGATATCAGGGTCATAGGTTATGACAATATCAGGATCAAGGTAAAGGGCAGGCGCAGAAAGGCCCGGGTCTCCTTTGAAGATGAAGAGGATTACAGGCGGTTCATTAATTATATCGCCACAAAAAATCAGGTCAACATTTCAAATCTAAATGCAATTCAAAGATTTACGGATAACGAGTCACATCCGGATTTCATACTCAGATTCACAGTTTCAATGCCACTTGTAAATACGGGAACAGAACCATATCTATGCATCAGAAAAGTGCCGAAGACTTTCCCAAAGATAGGGGAACTTATAGAGGCGGGGATGCTGGATCGGGCCACCGCGGAGCTTTTGGTGGAGCGCTTCGGCAGGGGATCAACCCTTATCTCAGGCGGTAATTCCTCGGGTAAGACAACACTTTTAAATGCACTTAAGGAGACCCTGCCGGATGACTGCGCGGTATTGGTGGCACAGCAGGCTGATGAGCTTACCACCATGGATCATCCGGACATGATGTTTTTACATTCTCTTCCACAGGTGTCTGAGAGCGCAGTGAAATATGATCTTAAAAATATCAGCATCGCGGGGCTTACCATGGATGTGGACTTTTTCATAATCGGGGAGGTCAAGGGTGATGAGGCCATTTATCTTTTGAATGCGGCATATACGGGGCAGTTATGCGCGGCCACAATACACGCTCCTTCCGCTATGAAGGCACCGGAAAAACTTGTGGATTATTGCATGTATGAGAGCAGGTATTCCAAGAGGGAGCTCATGAAGATGATGGAATGTTTTAACACGCTGGTATTTATGGAGCATTACAGGGTAAAGGAAATATATGATCTGAAATATTACGATGATGTGACTTCAAATTTTGTTTTTGAGAGGATTTTCTGATGTGGGTTGAAGGGTTGATTTTTTTACTTCTTTTTGCGGGATGTATGTGCTTGTTTGCAGCAATGAGAAAAGGCCGTTTTTTAAGGCGTGCATTGTTTGCAACAAAGGATGTGATGGATAAAAACAGAAAGCTGAGGCTCTTAAAAAACAGGCAAAGGTTAAGTGCCATGAACAAAAACATGTCTGCAGTGCAAAAACTGGACAGGTTTTTGGAGTACAGCACCGTGAGATTGCATCTTCATTGGTTAAGCGCCGAGGTGTTTTTGATGATAAATCTGTCAGGGGCGGCAGTGGTCTTTATCGGCGGTTCAGCCATGGGATTAAACGGGTTTGCCTTGCTGAGCGTGTTACTGATCCTATTTGTGGCAGAGTTTTGTGCTCTTTTTGCAATGAAGGAAAATGCCTTTAAAAAGGTGGATGGGGATATGATAAAACTCCTGGATTTTTTGAGTAATTATTCTCTTACGGGAGGGGAACTGGCATCGATCCTCTACAGGGTCAGCAGGTACATGGACGAACCGTTAAAGGGAGCTCTGGAAAAGTGCTTTTACGAGGCAAATACCACCGGTGACATCTCCCTTGCGCTTATGGGTCTCATGGATTCCATAGAACACCAAAAGTTCAAGGAACTTATGGTGAATCTGGAGGCGGGGATAAGATACAGTGCAGATCTTGGGAAACTTCTAAAGGAGAGCAGGCGGGATGTAAGAGAGTATCAAAGCGCTTTGAGCGAACGAAAGAGCCTGATGGGGGAAGCTTTGGTGGAACTGTTTATCCTGGTGGTATTGTCCGTTGTGATCTTGTTTTTTTCCGGAAAGATCATGGAGCTGTCCGTATTTGAGATCATGTTTTTTACCACAGTGGGGCGCATCGCCTTAGGCATAGTATTTCTGGTTTTTCTTCTCTATGGAATAGAGATCATCAAGCTTGGAAAGTAGATAGACTTTTTTTAGCTTATCCGATCGGATCAGATCAATTATTTCTTAACGCAATTTTGAAAGGAACGGTTTATATATGTATATTTCTATAATCTTTTCGGCAATCTTTGCCGGCATGTCCATGTATTTTCTATGTGGCAGGCTTCCTCCCAAAATGATCGTCAGGTCATTCAGGGATTATTTCGGGCTTGCGGGTAAAAAAGCACAGGATCTTCCGTATTTTAAGCAATTGGAGGTCAGACTTATTAAAAAAGGAGCGGCCTACCATTTCGGAAGGAGGATAAATGCCACCGGTTTCATGGTGATAAAGATACTCTTTGCAGCGGGCGCAATGATCTTTGGGCTAATGCTCGGGATCGTTCCGGCGCTTGTTCTTATGATCTTTTTGTTTATGATGCCGGATATACTGCTTGAGAGAATGAACAAAAGTGACAACGAGAAAATGATGCCCGAGATCAAGCTTATATTCAGGCAGATCATAGTCAGGGTAAAGGCCGGGGTGTATGTGACGGATGCATTGTCCGAATGCTATTTTCAGCTTGAAAATGAGAGATTAAAAGCCGGAATTTACGAGTTTGCTACGGATATTGCGGCAAAATCGGACCTCAGACAGGCCCTGGAAGATCTGGCAGGAAAGTTTGATAACGGATATATGGATTTTTTATGTATTGCGATATTGCAGGCCTTTGACACAGGCAAGGTGGTGGACCTGTTAAAGGACACATCTGAAGTGATAAGAGATATGGAAAAATCCTATCTGTCCGGCAGAAAGGCAGCCCTTGACAGGAAGGTGACATTTTATCAGCTGGGTCTTGTGGCGGCAATATTGATGGTAGTCATTTACGGCTGTATCCGGAATATGTACAGCATGACTGCAGGAATTTAATTTAATGGTTGGAATAAAAGTAACAATTTGTAACTAAAGTTTTGATTTAGAAAGGTCAGGTAATAAAATGAATAGTTTTTTAAATGGATTGAAGGGATTTGCCCTCAAAATGGATCAGTTTTTGATGAAGAAGGAAAGCGGCGTGGATGGCATTTTAGTCACGGTAGGCCTTTGTATCATCGCTCTTGTTTTATGTGTGGTCATGAGGGATTCCCTGACTACATTCATCACAACATTGGTAAGCAGCATGACGTCGGAAGCAGGCGAGATCTTAAGCGGTGTAGCCTGATGAAAGACAGCGGTTCCGTGGGTGAATTTATAACCTGCCTCATCTGCCTGCTCGCGATGACAGTGTTAATGGAGGCTTTCATGGGAAACATAGGAGCAATTCAGAAAAAACTCCATATCAGCCAGTGCGCCAGAAAATACATGCTCATTATGGAGACGGAAGGATACCTGAGCGAGGAGGCAAAGGGCGGCCTTTTGGCTGAACTTGAGCAGCTAGGCTTAAAGGAGGTGTCTTTGATGGAAAGCACGGTGAATCCCACGGATCATGGAAATGAGATCGTATTACATATAAGAGGAAAGATGGATGAGTATGAGGTTGATGAAAAAAGATTCTCTGTGTCTAAAAACTGACAAAGGAAGTGTGGTATTGTCGGTTGGATTGTTTTTAATGCTCTTTTTTATGGTGACGGTCTTGTTTTGTCTGGATATGGCAAAATGCATGACAGCTGCTTCTTATGTGGAGGATGGGCTCTCGGCAGCCCTTCTCTCCGCAGAGGAGGTGGAGTTTGGAATGTCGGGAGAGGGTCTGATCGTGGTCCTTGATCCTGACATTTCGGAGAATATATACAACAGAGAACTTAGAGCAAACTTAAATCTTGATGAAGAATTTATGCCGGGAGAACCGTCGGTCTTTGCGGGGAAAGTAAGGCCTGAGAGGTTTTTGGTATATAACGTGTCTGAAACTCAGACCTCGGTATTTGAAAAGATTGGGAACAGATGTGTTTATATTGGGACTTTTGACAATCGATCAGTTTATGCCCCAAGCGGGAAAAAAGTAGAAAAAACAGGCATCTTTGCCTCTGTAGATTACAGTGTAAAGGGCTTTTTCGGAAATATTTATGAAGGAAACAAAAGTAAATTAGTGGATGTGGTTATAAGAGAGGAAAGCGATGAAGGTTAGTAAGCAAAAAAATGACAGAAATTATGGATTCGGAATAGCGGTAGCAGCATTTGTAGCTGCCATAGCAGTATTTGCGATCATGCTCCAGGTAAAGAAAAACACTCTGGAAGCCTATGAAAAGAAAAGCATTTACATATTAAAGGAGGATATTCCCGCAGGTACTCTGATAGATGAAACTGTACTGGAAAAAAGCATGGAGTTAAAAGAGGTTCCGGCGGAGCTGGCCGTAAGCGATTCTGTGGGAAAAAGCGATGAAGTGAAAGGTTTTCTCCTTGCAGGCGATATGAAAAAAGGTTCCATCCTGTATAAGGGTGGTTTGAAGAGAACCGACCCTTTAGCGGATGAACTGAGGGACCCGGTAATTGTATCGGTCTGTGTGGATGAATTGTATAAAGCATGCGGAGGTACCCTCAGAAAAGGGGATACCGTGGATATATATGTGACGGAGGATGACAGCGCAAGGCTCATGTGGGAGGATGTGCGGATCTCCGACGCATTTGATAAAAGCGGAAACCGGATCTTAAACACAGATATCAACAAAACAGCTTATATTTTTAACTTGTTTTTTGAAAAAAATGAGGTGGTCCCGTTTTATAAAAATGCGGATGGCTCAAACATAAGGCTGGTTTACAAACTTGGAAGGGAGAAAGTAAATGAAGAAGATTAAGATAATGGCAATAATGCAAGTCCTGACGGCTTGCTTTTTTTTGATATCCTGCGGAAAAAGTGCAGCGGGCGTTGAAAACGATCAGACATCTGTCATCATGAGTGTGGCTGAGGAAAAAAAGGATACGGATTTACATTTAAATCCTGCTCTGAATAATGAAGAAAATACAGAAAATACAGAAAATGCAGAAAGTGTAGAAAAGGATAGTACGTCTGCGAAAAAAAGGGCGGACTCCGGTTCTTCGGACAGTTATTCCGGGGAGACTTTAGATAATAAAAAGGATGAAGAAAAAAGCCAAACAATAAAAACAAAAGAAAAATCATCGGATGAAAAAAACGGGCGGGATCAGAAAGAAGACTCAAAGGAACAGCCTCTGCAAAAGGATTCGTCGCCGATTAAAACTTCCCCGGCACAGAGTGCTCCTGCATCAGAGAAGGGCGCATTGTCGGAGAAAAAACCATTGTCAGATATAGATTCACAGTCAAAGAAAGATTCAATATCAGAGAAAGCATCGGCACCGCAGAATACTTCGTCATCACATACAGAAAACGCGCAGGCAGAGCAGTCACCTGCACCAACACCACAGACAGAAAATCCGGGATCCGGAAATGCAGGTGTGACTGACACGCAGAAAGAATGCGATCATGATTATTCAATATTTTCGGGATGGCTCCAGGAACCGACATGTTACTGCGAAGGAGTTGCAAATCTGAAATGCTCAAAGTGTGGGAGCCTCGGTGCGTTTTCGGGATACGCAGGGTCCGGAAAAATTAATCACGTATTTTTAAAGACAGGTGTTATCATACAAAACGCTACCTGTATCTCACCTGCAGCATATGAGACTGCATGCAGTATGTGCGGCTTAAAAAGCGTTGAATACAGCGGGGAAAAGGGAGAGCACATATGGCGAACGGAGACTGGGGTGGACCTGTTTGGTGACAGCTATGAGATCAGAATATGTGAAGTGTGCGGCCTTGAAACTGAGTAAAGGAGGCATGAATAAATGGCCAAAAGATTCAATCAAGATTTAATTAATTCTAAAACCACGTATATTTTCGGAGTTTTTAAACTCCTTGCCGGATCTTTCTTTTTTATATTGTTTCTAGTGTTTTTTCTTTTCTTTTTTCCTCTTTTTACAAAGGCCATATCCCCCGAAGCCTGGGCTTTAAAAAATCCGGGGGTCACGTTGTCCCCTGACAGGACGGCATGGACTATAAGACAAAATATTTCCGATATTAATCCGCCAATGCCCGGGGATGTAGCATTTGGTGCAAGAGTGGGATATTGGCTCGAAAAAGGGACTGAGGTCATAGTGGGAGAACTCCATGCGGATGAGAAAACAGCTGTGAAGGGAATGCATAAATATGACTATCTGAGGACCGGAGAGATACCTGTATATAAGTGGGAAGTAAATCACAGCTATTCCCAATGTATTCATACAAATGATTACAGTGAGATATTCGGAGAAAAGGTCAATCCTTCTATCTGCGGAATGGCATACAATTCCGGATGGTTTGCATATTGTGGGGACTGCGGTGAAGTGATCAACTTTTTGTTGGTATACGGATCTAAAGGCCAGGTCTCAGGCATAAAAACCTGGAATGCGGATCTGTCCTATTATTCATTATGTCCGTTTTGCAGACATTTGGAGCAGGCTTCGGGTTTTCCCCATACATGCAGAGAGGTCGATAACAATATGTACAGGGTGGATTACAGGATCAATAATCCCGAGGGGAGTGAGCCTTTAAACAGCCCCGGGTACATTATGGGTTCATCCTATCACATGTATGACAATACCACGACCCATAATGGGAAAAGCATAAATCCCATTAAAAATCTGGCAAAGAATCTTTACAGGGTAAAGGGTTATGCTTTTGCAGGCTGGTCCACAAGCCCTGTACGAAAGGTGGTAAAACTTCCCGAGGGCGCAAGTGCTGCATTAAACGAATACGGACTCATAGCGGATGAGGCAGAGATCTTAAATCTGTGTGAGGAGGATTATCAATATACCAAAGCCGGAAACAGATGGAGCGACGAAAACAGTAATCCCGGAGTCATAACCCTTTATGCGGTATGGGTTTTATCCGACAGTACGCTCATAATCGATCCCGGTGACGGAACATATAATCATGAAGGGACTGACTACATAACTCCTGTAATGTTAAAGGAAAAATACGGTGAAACCGTAAAAATCAAAGATGCATTTGGCAGAAAAATTAAAGTTACATTTAATATAAACAATGAAAACGCGTCTTTTCTTGGCACGGATCCTGAGGGAGGAATATTGGAGAGGGAATATAACCTTGAATTTAGTGAGTGGCAGTTGGGGGATTACAAGGGAGAATTCGACCAAAAGTCAGGAATATACACCTTTTCGGGACCCGGCGGAAGTGTTGACAGAGCCCTTGCCGTATATAAGGCAGTTGATATCACATTGCCATCATGTATATCCCACGGATCGGATGACAGGAATTTTATCGGATGGTTTACTGAAAGAGAAGGGGGAGAATTTGTCGGAAACGGAGAAGACATTTTGAGCCTGACGGAAGATATAACACTCTATGCGCATTGGGGAAGTATTTCCCTTAGGGCAGAAAATAATTATACTTCCTTTGATGGAGTGGGGGCAGTTGATCTGTCCTGGAAAGATTCTTCCGGGGCTTCGTTTTACAATATTTACAGGAAAGACGGCACTGAACAGATTAAAATCGGGTCGGATGGCTTGGATGATCCGGAAGTCTTTGAAAGCTTCATCTTCTCAGGAAAGGAAGAAACATTTAAAGCCCCTGTAAGCGGCATATATGAGATCGATCTGTCCGGATCTTCCGGTGGAAGTTATTCAAATTTCAAAGGAGGGGCGGGAGAAAGGGCAGTCTCCAATGTATTTTTAAATAAGGATGAGACTCTTAAGATCTACATAGGATCTGCAAACGGAGAAAATCCCAACGCTTTATATAAAGGAGGAAAAGCAGGAAAATATGGTGCAGGCGGGGCTGCCAGTGCCATTTGTGACTTAAGCGGAAAAACAGTTCTTGTCGCTGCGGGAGGAGGCGGAGCAACAAGTGCTTCCGATGGACAAGGCGGCGGGATCGGCACTTCTTTGAGAAGCGATTTAAAGAGTATGGGAGCCGATGGAGGAGCCGGAGGCGGAGGTGGTTTTCGTGGTGGCAATGCAGGAGAATATACGGTTCATAACCATACATATAACGGAAGCCGTTTCATCCAGGGAGGAGTTGCCTGTGCATCTTCCTATGGCGGATGCTACACAAGGAGCATTACTTATTATACAAGTGCGACCTGCAAGGTAACATCCTATCCAAACGGATCGGGAATGACGAATAACTGGATGACATGCTCAAACTGCCACAGGGGATTTAACGGAAATACTTACAGCTTCCGTGCAGTATCCGGATATATCAACTGCGGAAGCCACGGCAGTTACAAGAGTGGAACCTGTCCCTATTGCGGAACAGGTCAGGGAAATCCATATGTGACCATAGGACCTCACACTGTTTCGACACCTCATACGGCTTATGCATTGACATGCTCTTACGGAGACGGTGAGATAATCGCATCAAAGCCGGGATACGGCGGAGTTGGCTATGGAAGTGAAAAGAATCTGTATTACAGATCATACCCTGCCACCAATCAAGGCGACGGAAAGGCAGAGATCAAACTGATTAATCCTGTTCACAGCGGAAATGAAAAGAGTCTCACTGCCATCGCAAGGGATAAGGTATCCCCTTCTGTCGTGAGCAGCTTATCCGTTAAAGTCACAGAAAAAAATGGTGAAATAACTGTTACATTTGATGCACCAAAGGATTTCGGAACGGGGTATTTTTGGCGTATCGAAGGAATGGATAATGCCGGTAAAGTAATATCGGAGGCTGAAATATTTAATCCTGAATTAATAACTGACGTAATCGGCTACAAATATATAGTTTCCAAGGAGTCAAATATAAGCATTAACGCCGGAACAAAAGACTTTGTTAAGGATGCAAATATCAATATTGGAAAACCGAATCTGCCTGTTTATCTCCATGTTGCGGCGGTGGATAAAGCAGGAAACGTGGGGGAGACATCTCATATACTTCTATCCGCAAACGAGAACATCGAATATGAGATAATAATAGAAGATTTTGGGATCTCAGGCGATGTTTACAGAGGCGAAACCGGAATGACATATGTAAAAGCAGGCGGAGATATGGAGGTCGATATAAAAGGAAGGACTTCGTCTGTGGAGAACAGCGATTATTTCATTAATACGGTCGCCCTTAAAATTATGGAGGACGGGCCGTCTGCCGGTTATGCAAATGAAGGAGACAACCAAACCTTTGTGACAAAGGTGTTTGACCCTGATGAGAGAATAAATGCTTCATCATTTATCAGATACTCTGCGGGGGAAATATATTTCTACGATCTATGGAATACGGGAGCTTTAAGAGATAAAAGCACAGGAAGCCTTCATTTTTATCAGCATATTTCTCCGGATGCAGACCTGGATGGAAAATCATTTTTAATGTATCCCGCAATGGGGGTAACATCAGGTGAAGGTGGTAAAGCAAAAGAGATATCGCAGAGCTCCAACGGAAAAGAATTTATAACGGGTGTTATCTGTGACGGCAGGGGGCCTGCATTTATCGGTATTGATAACGTGGAAGCTATAATTAATGACGACTCAGAGACAGGTATGGTATTTAAGGCTGTCGATGAATTAAGCGGTCTGTCAGAATTTATATTGGAGATATCAGACTTTGACCTGGACACTACGGAATATCTGTATTCTGATGATAACGGGATCATCAGGATGAATAAGATTGGTTTTTCAAAGAACCTCTCTTTAACCTTTACGGCGAAGGACCGCGTCGGAAACGTGTCCGAAAAAAAGATAACCTGCGGCGAAGCACTTCCCGAGAGGCTTATGGGACTAATAAGGAGGAGACTGAGATAGAAGTGGTCATAGTTTCATTGGCGAGTACTCTGTTTGCAGCTTCTGCCAGGGACCTAAAGACAAAGGAAGTTGAACGCATTATCTGGCTCCCCGTATGCTTTTTATATGTGATTCACTTGGTCTGCGACCCGGGAAATTTAAACATTTTCTTTCTGATCAACGTGCTTTTTTACGGGATCATTCAGGAGTGCTTTTTTGCAAGGTTGTATGGAAAGGCAGATTGTCATGCATTTTTTGTATGCGGTATAATGCTTATTATGTTAAAACACGATTTGACAATCTGCTTTTTGCATATGACAATTTCTTTTTTAATCCTTATCGCAGTGCAGTTTTTAAGGGGAAATATAGATAGGACCTTTAAACTAAAGAGACCTGTGGCTTTTATTCCCTATATATCGCTTTCTTTTGTAATTGTGTACCTGTTTTGTTGCGTTTAAGTATTTGGGATGTTATATTTATACAGGAATATTTGTGTTATTTGCAATTTACCGTAGGGTTGTTTTTGGTCGTTAATCACAGATGCGAGGCAAAGAAAACATGATAACTGTTTCTGTATGTATGATAGTAAAAAACGAGGAAAAGATCCTGGCCAGATGCCTTGATTCTCTTTCGGGGCTTTTTGATGAACTAATAGTGGTGGATACAGGTTCCACAGACAGGACAAAGGAGATCGCAGCGGGATACACTGATAGGATATATGATTTTAAGTGGATCGGTGATTTTTCCGCAGCAAGAAATTTTGCTTTTTCTCACGCAGGCTGTGATTATATTTACTCAGCTGATGCAGATGAAGTATTAAATGAAGAAAACAGAGAGAAATTCAGGATCTTAAAGGAAAATCTTGATACTGATATCGAGATCGTCCAGATGAAATATGCAGGTCAGCTGACTCACGGAACGGTTTATAATTTTGACGAGGAATACAGACCCAAACTTTTTAAGAGGCTCAGGACATTCACCTGGATAGAGCCGGTGCATGAGACCGTAAGGACCATGCCCGTTGTATTTGACAGTGACATTGTGATAGACCACAGACCGGAGTCAAATCATTCCGGAAGGGATATAAAGATCTTTGAGAAGATGATATCCGAGGGTAAGGAATTGTCAAAACGCCTCCTGGATATGTACGCCAGGGAACTGTATTTAAACGGCGACATCGAAGAGCTTAAAAACGGGCACAATCTCTTTGAAAATGTGCTTGCTGCCAAGGCGCCTGATTCCGATGAATTTAATCTGGCTGTTGCCATACTTGTGAGAGAGGCAAGACTTACAAAGAATCCCGTTGGATTACTTAAGTATTCTTCAAAATCTGTTGCAGGTGAGGGAAATAGCGAGGTTTGCTATGAACTCGGCGCTTTTTATGAGGATGCAAAAGACCTTGATGAAGCCTGCATTTGGTATTATAATGCGGCATATGAAACCGCACCCTGCCTGTCCGTAAAGGCTGCAAAGAAGCTTCCCCTGGAGGGACTTGTGAGAATTTACAAAGCTTTGGGAATGCAGGATCAGGCGGCTGTCTATGAGGAAGAGTTAAAAAAGATTTAAATAAAAGAGGTAATTGATATATGAAATGGGAGGACAATGTCCGAAAAGTTGTGCCATACGTTGCCGGCGAGCAACCGAATATGAGCGATATGGTAAAACTTAATACAAATGAAAACCCATATCCACCGGCTCCGGGAGTGGCAATGCTTGCAAAGCAGATGGATGTGGAAAAACTCAGACTTTACCCAAACACTACGGCTGAGCCCCTGGTGGATGCTTTATCGGAATATTACGGTGTGAAAAAATCCCAGGTCTTTGTGGGCGTTGGTTCCGATGATGTTCTGTCGCTTGCTTTTCTGACATTTTTTAATTCAGATAAGCCTGTTTTGTTTCCGGATGTGACATATTCTTTTTATGATGTATGGGCAAGTCTTTACAAGATTCCCTACAGGGCTGTGCCTTTAAAGGATGACTGGTCTATAGATGCAAACGATTATAAGGCAGAAAACGGCGGAGTGGTATTCCCCAATCCCAACGCGCCTACGGGTCTTTTTGAGCCCCTTGAAAAAGTTGAGGAGATCATTAAGGCTAATCCCGATGTGGTGGTCATAGTCGATGAGGCTTACGTGGATTTTGGCGGAGAGTCGGCGCTGCCTCTCATAGATAAATATGAAAATCTCCTGGTTGTCAGAACTTTTTCCAAATCCCGCTCCATGGCAGGTCTTCGCGTGGGCTTTTGCATGGGATCGGAGAAACTCATAAAGTATCTTAACGATGCAAAGGAATCAATAAATTCCTATACAATGAATCTTCCATCACAGGTACTTGGTGTGGAAGCGGTAAAGGATGACAGATATTTTAAGGACACTCTCGAAAAGATCATAAATACAAGAGAGCGCTTTAAAAAAGATCTTACAAGGCTTGGTTTCACCTTCCCCGATTCAAAGTCTAATTTTGTATTTGCTTCCCACAAAACTGTGGATGCGGATCAGATTTATAAAAAACTCCGTGAGAAGAACATTTTTGTCCGTCACTGGAACAAGGACAGGATCCGTAATTACCTGAGGATCACCATCGGCACCGACGAAGAGATGGACAGGGTGGTCACAGCTTTGGAGGAGATCCTGAGCGTTCGATAAAAAAAGAAAGGCGAAATTAAGGTTATTTTATGTTATTGCATTATTTGATCATTTTCTTTATTTCCATGGTTCCTCTTGTGGAGCTTCGTGGAGCTATTCCCTATGCGGCTATTTTTATGGATCAGGGGTATGACCTGAATCTGGCCGTGTGTTATGTACTTGCCATTATCGGAAACATGATCCCCGTGCCCTTTATCTTTTTCTTTGCAAGAAGGATACTGGAGTGGGGAAAGGATAAAAAGATCATAGGAAAGTTTTTTACCTGGTGCCTGGAAAAAGGTCACAAGGGTGGAGAAAAACTTCAGGAAAAAGCAGGAAAAGGACTGTTCCTGGCACTTTTGTTATTTGTAGGAATCCCTCTTCCGGGAACCGGTGCGTGGACAGGAACATTGGCCGCAAGTATCCTCGATATGGATTTTAAGCAGAGTGTTATCGCGGTCATGCTGGGCGTACTGCTTGCCGGAGTCATAATGGGACTTGTAAGCTTCGGAGTCCTGGGCGGATTAAGCTTTTTATTCTAGAATTTACCGTTAACAAGTTTTTTTAGGAGCTTTGGCTAATGCCAAAGTTTTATCGGAAATCAAAATATGGATGAATTTGAAAGCTATGGCGATTTTGCCTATGTCTATGATGAACTCATGGACAATACACCCTATGAAAAGTGGTGTGAAAGAATAGTTGAATTGATCGCAAAGTACGGGGTTTCAAAGCCGGAGAGAGACTCGGAGGATGTTCTGGATTCCGAAAAGAATCTGGTGCTTGATCTGGGGTGTGGAACGGGAACTTTGACGGAAATGCTTTACAAAAAAGGATTTGATTGCATGGGTGTGGATATGTCACAGTCCATGCTTTCTGTCGCTTATGAAAAAAGAGAGAGGTCCGGCGCGGAGATCCTCTATCTTTGTCAGGATATGAGAGAACTTGACCTCTATTCCACAGTGGGAACGGTGGTCAGCGTCTGCGATTCCGTAAATTACATTTTGGAGGACGAGGAACTGAAAAAAGTCTTTTCCTCCGTAAACGATTACCTTTATCCTGAAGGGATCTTTATCTTTGATTTCAACACGGATCACAAATACCGCGATTGTATAGGAGACAGTACCATCTCCGAAAACAGAGAGGATTGCAGCTTTATCTGGGAAAATGAATATGACCCGGAAGAAGAGATAAATGAGTATGATCTCACGGTCTTTGTAAGAGAAGAGGGTGACCTTTTCAGGAGATTTCAGGAGACGCATCTTCAGAGGGGATACAGTGTAGAGACCATGAGAAAGATCGTAAAAGAATCCGGTCTTGACCCGGTGCTCATGATGGATTCGGACAGCGAGGGCGAAGTTACCGCTAAGAGCGAGCGCGTGCTGGTTGTAGCCAAAAAAGGCAAAAATGCAAACAATAACTTTGCCTGATGTAACAACAAAAGAAGAGGAATTTTTATGAACGATTATATTGTCAGAGCGGTTGCAGCAAATGACCAGATAAGAGCATTTGCCTGCACCACAAAAGAGACTGTGGAGGAGGCCAGGCGTGCCCATAACACAAGCCCCATAATAACTGCGGCATTGGGAAGGCTTCTCACTGCAGGAGCCATGATGGGATCCATGTTAAAAGGAGATAAGGACATTTTGACTCTTCAGATCAAGTCCGAAGGCCCTGTAAAAGGCCTCACAGTCACAGCAAATTCAAAGGCTGAAGTAAAGGGATATGCCATTGTGCCCGACGTAATGCTTCCCCCCAATGCAATCGGAAAACTGGATGTAGGCGGAGCAGTGGGTCCCGGAATGTTAAGCGTTGTCAAGGATATGGGATTAAAGGATCCATATGTGGGACAGGTGGAGCTTCAGACCGGTGAGATCGCTGAGGATTTAACATATTATTTTGCAACCAGCGAGCAGGTGCCTTCCTGTGTAGGCCTCGGGGTACTTATGGAAAAGAATAATACCGTGAGACAGGCCGGAGGATTCATCATCCAGCTCATGCCCTTTGCGGATGATGCCGTAATTGACAAACTTGAAGAGAATTTAAAGAATTTAAAGAGCGTCACCACTATGCTCGATGAGGGTAACAGCCCCGAAGAAATGCTAAAGATCGTCCTCGACGGATTTGATATCAAATTCAATGAGACAATGCCTGCATCCTATAAATGCGATTGCAGCAAGAGCAAGGTGGAAAAGGCTCTTATCAGTATCGGACAAAAAGATCTGCAGCAGATGATAGATGACAACGAGGGGATAACCGTTGAGTGTCATTTCTGCGACAAAGTCTATAAATTTACCACAGAGGATCTGGTGGGACTGATGGAGAAGGCAAAATAGACACAGGCTTTAAGGGTTAATTTTCGAAGGGATGAGAGAAGAGTATGAGAGACGGATTTATCAAAGTTGCGGCTATGACGCCAAAGATTAAAGTCGCGGACCCTGTTTATAACACGGAGAAAGTTATAGAGGATCTGAATAAAGCGTATGAGAACAAGAGTAAGATCATAGTATTTCCCGAGCTTGTGCTCACGGGTTATACCTGTAACGATCTTTTCCTGCAGCCCCTTTTGTTGCAGAAAGCATCGGAGGGTCTTTCAAAGGTCGTAAAGGCTACTTCCGGCCACGATTCTCTGGTTTTTGTGGGTCTTCCTCTCGAGAAGGACGGTAGATTATATAATGTGGCAGCGGTCATCTCAGACGGAGAACTCCTCGGCTTTGTGACAAAGAGAATGCTTCCCACATATGCAGAGTTTTATGAGGAAAGGCATTTTACGGAAGGACCGGTCTCACCTGAGTATGTACTTTTTGAGGACAGCGAGGTGCCTTTTGGAAGCAATATTTTGTTTGACTGTGTGAATGTTCCGGGGCTTATGGTGGGAGCTGAGATCTGTGAAGATCTGTGGGTTGCGGATACACCTTCCACATCCCATGCCCTTGCGGGAGCATCGGTCATTGTTAATCTCTCCGCTTCAAATGAGACAGTTTCAAAGGATGAATACAGACAGCTTTTGGTAAAAGCAACCAGCGCAAGGCTTTTGTGCGGATATATATATGCTTCTGCGGGGGACGGAGAATCCACCCAGGATCTTGTTTTTTCGGGACACAATCTGATCGCAGAAAACGGAAGGATCCTTGCAGAGAGCAAGTTGTTTGAAAACGACCCTATTTACAGCGAGATAGATGTAAACCGCATCCGTTTCGAGAGAAGACGCATGTCCACTTTCGGAGGAGATGTAAAGGATGATTATGTGATCATGAGTTTCAGACTGAATACGGAGGAAACCATGCTCACAAGAACATTTGCAAAGACTCCCTTTGTGCCCGGAAGTGATGTTCTCAGGAACAAAAGATGTGAGGAGATACTGGCTATTCAGGCTAACGGCCTGAAGAAAAGACTCGAGGCCACCGGCTGTAAGAACGCTGTCATCGGAATTTCCGGAGGTCTGGATTCCACGCTGGCTCTGTTGGTCACAGCAAAGGCATTTGATCTCTGCGGTCTTGACAGGAAAGGAATCGTGGGTGTTACGATGCCATGTTTCGGTACAACGGACAGGACCCATAGCAATGCACTCAATATGACAAAGGCTCTTGATGCCACTCTGATAGAGGTGGATATCAAGGAGGCCGTGACCATACATTTCAGAGACATCGGGCAGGATCCGGAAAATCATGATGTGACTTATGAAAACTGCCAGGCAAGAGAAAGAACTCAGGTCCTTATGGATATGGCTAACAAAACAGGCGGTATGGTAATCGGAACCGGTGATATGTCTGAGCTTGCCCTTGGATGGGCAACATATAACGGCGATCACATGTCAATGTACGGTGTGAATGCATCCGTTCCGAAGACATTGGTAAGGCATCTGGTAAAATATTATGCCGATACCTGCGGTAATGCTGAACTTACAAGGGTACTTTTGGATGTGCTGGATACTCCGGTTAGCCCTGAACTTCTTCCTCCGAAGGATGGAGTTATCTCTCAAAAGACAGAGGATCTGGTGGGACCTTACGAGCTTCATGACTTTTTCCTCTATCACATGCTCCGCTGTGGATATGAGCCGAAAAAGGTTTTCAGGATCGCACTTTCCACCTTCGAGGATTCCTATGACAGAGAGACTATCCTCAAGTGGCTAAAGAGTTTTTACAGAAGATTTTTTGCTCAGCAATTCAAGCGTTCATGTATTCCTGATGGACCAAAGGTTGGTTCCGTTGCTCTTTCTCCGAGGGGAGATCTGAGGATGCCATCCGACGCAAGTGCAAATATATGGTTGCAAGAATTGGACAACCTGTGATATGATACCTAAGATGCAACAGGGTCGTTGCCAAAACGACCCTGTTGCATCTTTTTTTGTTATTGGAATGAGCAAAGTAGCTGTTTGGCCTGCTAAGGCAGACTTTTAACGATTGCTGATCACGGATTAAACACGAGAAGCAAGTTTCAGTTGTGTGCCAATGAAAAACAGTGTGCCAAAATTGCGTTTTACAGTTTTTACGGAAAAATATGCAAAATGCCCGTAACCCAAAATAGAGGTTTACAGTTTTTTCAGAGAAATATGCAAAATGCCCGTAACCCAAAATAAGGGTCTACAGTTTTTACGAAGAAAAAAGAAAAACGACTGTAGGGCAAAAAATCGGCTTACAGTGTTTTTGAGATAATGTGCAGAATAACCGTAATCTGAGGAAAAAGTTGGAACAAGGTTGTAAGCAAAATTAATATAGTTACGGTTATTTTAAAGAGAATCAAGGAAAAACTGTAAAGTCCAAAATTGAGTTACGGTTATTCTGAAGGAAATTGAATAAACACTGTAAACAGTAAAATCGGGTTACAGTTATTTCTGACAAAACGATCCAAAAACTGTAATTCAAAAAATCGCATTAAAATCATTACGTGTGTTATAAGAGTTTTGAGAAAATTACCGTAATTGAGGATTGCTCACATAGACAACTTTAGTGGGGTATGTAGCTTATGAGATTCAAGTTCACAAAAATGGAGGGTCTCGGAAACGATTACATATATGTCAACGGTTTCGAGGAGCATATCGAGAAAGAAATAAAGCCGGAACTTGTCCGCAAAATGTCTGACAGACATTTTGGTATCGGGGGAGACGGAATGATATTCATCAATCCCTCGAAGATAGCGGATTTTGAGATGGAAATGTGGAATGCGGACGGAACCAGGGCGCAGATGTGTGGAAACGGTATACGCTGCGTCGCAAAATATGTCTACGATCACGGTATGATAAGTGCAGAAAATTTTACCGTTGAATCCGCAGGAAAGATAAAATACATCAAAGTTTTTCCAAAGGCCGGAGAGGCTGAAACCGTGGAAGTTGATATGGGAGAACCCATACTCGATCCCAATGAAATACCCATGAAGATACCGGGAAACGTTAATGCCGAAAGGACCGTCAACGTTCCCATAGAAGTCCTTGGAAAAACTTATGGAATAACCGGAGTATCCATGGGAAATCCTCACGGAGTGGTCTTTGTAAAGAATGTTAAGGATCTTGACTTTATAAAAGACGGATTCGGCAGTGCCTTCGAACATCACCAAATGTTCCCTGAGAGGGTAAATACCGAGTTTGCCGAAGTAGTGGACAGAGGCCATATAAACATGAGAGTTTGGGAGAGAGGCACGGGTGAGACAATGGCCTGTGGAACCGGTGCATGTGCAACAGCTGTCGCAGGTGTGCTTAACGGCCTGACAGACAGGGAAGTGACCATCACCCTTTTGGGAGGAGATCTGAACATAAGGTGGGATGAAGTCACAAACAGGATCTTCATGACAGGTCCTGCAAAAAAAGTGTTTGATGGTGAAGCCGAGTTTTGATCGGCAAGAATATTGGCACATTTATCGCATGGAAGCGTAAATGTAAAAAAACATGCTTGACAATGCAAAATGTGCCGTGTTATTCTTTACCACAATAAAAATATAAAGCAAACGGGACATAAACCGGACAAAGTTTAGATATTTTGTCAACAGTCCTGTTTGTTACAAAAGCTATGAAGGAGACTCACATCAAGAGAGGTCAACAGGGAGGCAGCGTCACCGACTGAAAGCGCAGCCGGACCAATGTGGTGTCGGGAACACTCCGGAGCCGGTCATCCGAAGCAATTTGTCTAGGGTGGCACGTGGATACGCGTTAAGTATTAAAGTGGACAGAGCGGTCAAAATTCCTTGTTTGAGGAATCGGTCTGTCAATGCGGGTGGTACCGCGGATAATTTTTAATTATTCGTCCCGGAGCAGTTTTATATTGCTCCGGGTTTTTTTATTATAGCAACCTTTAAATGCCTGCCGGAGCAGGTTTAAGAGCCACATGCTCGTTGCTATAACAAAAACCCGGGGCGCGGTGCTAAGCACAAAGAGAAAGGAGGACACAAAAGTGTACAGAGATTTGACAATTGACAAAGTAACAAGACAACACATCGGAACAAGCCTGAAAGTAGCAGGCTGGGTAGAAAACATCCGAGATCACGGCGGAGTATCTTTTATTGACTTAAGAGATATGTACGGAGTATTACAGGTGGTCCTCCGAAATCCGGAGCTCCTTAAGGGTATCACCAAAGAGCAATGTATTTCGGTGGAAGGAATTATTGAAGAGAGAGATGAGGAGACCTACAACCCAAAGATCGAGTCCGGAACCATCGAACTTGATGCCGATAAGATCACAATCCTCGGAAAGGTTTCATCCAGACTTCCCTTCGATATCATGACATCAAAAGAGACAAAGGAAGACTTAAGACTTAAATACAGATACCTGGATCTTAGAAATGCAAAAGTAAAAGACAACATCGTATTCAGATCAAAGGTAATAGAGCATCTTAGAAAAAAGATGACGGAAATGGGATTTATGGAGATCCAGACCCCCATCCTTTGCGCATCAAGCCCCGAGGGAGCAAGAGATTACATCGTTCCATCCAGGAGGTTTAAGGGTAAATTCTACGCCCTGCCTCAGGCTCCTCAGCAGTACAAACAGCTTCTCATGGTGAGCGGCATCGACAAATACTTTCAGATCGCTCCATGCTTTAGAGATGAGGATGCCAGGGCTGACAGATCCCCCGGTGAATTCTATCAGCTGGACTTCGAGATGAGCTTTGCCACCCAGGAGGACGTGTTCAAGGTGGGGGAAGAGGTTCTCACAGATACCTTCAAAAAATTTGCAAAGGAAGGTTCAAAGATCACTGAAGCACCTTTCCCCATAATCAGCTACAAGGATGCTATGCTTCAGTTTGGCTCCGACAAGCCGGACCTCAGAAACCCTTTGAGGATAATCGACCTCTCCGAGTTTTTCGGAAGATGTACCTTCAGACCGTTTATCGGAAAGACGGTAAGGGCCATCAAGGTTCACGGACAGATGAGCAAAGGCTTCCACGAAAAGCTTCTTGCCTATGCACAGAGCCTGGGAATGCCCGGCCTGGGATACCTGGAGGTCGAGGAGGATTTTTCGTACAAGGGACCTATAGACAAATTTATTCCCGAAGAGCTGAAAGAAGAGCTTAAAACTCTTGCAGGACTTCAGGTAAGTGATACAATTTTCTTTGTGGCAGACAAAGAAAAGCAGGCTGCTTCGTATGCGGGTCAGCTTAGAAATGAGATCGCAAAGCGTCTTGACCTTTACGAAAAAGATGCATACAGATTCTGCTACGTAAACGACTTCCCCATGTATGAGGAGGATCCGGATACCGGCGAGATCGGATTTACACATAACCCCTTCTCCATGCCACAGGGCGGACTTGAAGCACTTATGACCAAAAAGCCCACAGAGATTTTGGCTTATCAATATGATATTGTATGTAACGGCGTTGAACTTTCAAGCGGGGCAGTCAGAAACCATGACCTTGACATCATGGTAAAGGCCTTTGAGATCGCAGGATATGATGAGGAGACTTTAAAGACTAAATTCGGAGCGCTCTACACCGCATTTCAGTTCGGTGCGCCGCCCCACGCAGGCATGGCTCCCGGCGTTGACCGTATGATAATGCTCCTTAGAAACGAGGAAAACATCAGAGAAGTCATTGCATTCCCCATGAGCGGATCGGGACAGGATCTGATGTGCGAAGCCCCCGGATTCGTTACGGAAAAACAGCTTCGCGAAGTGCATATAAAAGTCAGAGATTAGAATGGAGTTTCTTATGAACAAGATCACGGACGAAACCATTGAATACGTAGGCATTCTGGCAAAACTCGAGCTTACGGACGAGGAAAAGGAAAAGGCTAAAAAAGACATGGAGCAGATGCTTGATTATATCGACAAGCTCGGAGAGCCGGACACGGAAAATGTTACGCCTCTTTCCCATGTGCTTCCGGTAAAGAACGCGTTTAGAGAAGACGAGGTCACAAATTCCGATGACTCGGCAAATATACTTAAAAACGCGCCGGAGGAGCAGGACAACATGTTTGTGGTTCCGCAGACATTTTAGTTACAGCGCAAAAAAATTGCCATAAAAACTGATCATATATAAATGAGGATTTAAGATGAGCATTTTAGATTATTCGGCATTGGAATTGTCAAAAGAGATTAAGGCCGGGAATATAGGGGTGGCGGAAGCCACAAAGGCAGTACTTGATCATATAAATAACACCGACAAAAATATAAATGCATTTATTACCGTAGCGGATGAGAGGGCGCTTCAAAAGGCGGAAAGCCTGCAAAAGCAGCTTGCGGAGTATAGAGGAAAAGAGGCAGAACTCTCACCTTTATTCGGAGTTCCGTTTGCCGTAAAAGACAACATCTGCGTAAAAAATATGCGGACCACCTGCGCTTCGAAAATACTGGGCAATTTCGTCCCGACCTATGATGCCACCGTCGTTTCAAGACTTGAAAGTGCGGGTGCAGTCATAATTGGAAAGACAAATATGGATGAATTTGCAATGGGATCAACATCGGAGACATCGGCCTTTGGCATCACCAAAAATCCTGCGGACACAGATTGCGT
The DNA here is from genome assembly GCA_024695935.1 of Acetatifactor sp. Taxonomy (GTDB): domain Bacteria; phylum Bacillota; class Clostridia; order Lachnospirales; family Lachnospiraceae; genus RGIG10340. The sequence goes on along the minus strand of JAILHH010000022.1, from coordinate 111,701 downwards.
TCCGGGAGGATCATCGGGTGGCTCAGCTGCTGCGATCGCTTCCGGTATGGCCTATGGAGCACTTGGCTCAGATACAGGAGGATCAATCAGACAGCCGGCGTCATATTGCGGTGTAGTGGGACTTAAGCCAACCTATGGCAGAGTTTCCAGATACGGGCTTATAGCATATGGTTCATCTTTGGACCAGATAGGCCCCATGGGGAAAAATGTGGAAGATGTCGCTGCAATACTGGATATCATCGCAGGGCATGACAAAAATGATGCAACATCCGCAGACCTTGAGGGCGGCTGTTTTGCGGATGCCTGCGTGGAAGATGTAAAAGGGCTTAAGATCGGCATTCCCAAGGGATATTTTGCGGAAGGACTTGACGGCAAAGTAAAGGAAACGGTTCTGGCCGCAGCAAAGACCCTTGAGGAGAAAGGCGCCATTATCGAAGAATTCGACCTTGGATTTGAAGAATATGCCATCCCGGCCTATTACACCATAGCTTCTGCGGAAGCCAGCTCAAACCTTGAGCGATTCGACGGCATCAAATACGGCTACAGGACAAAAGAGTTTAACGGCCTTCACAATATGTATAAAAAGACCAGATCCGAGGGATTCGGTCCGGAAGTTAAGCGCAGGATCATGCTCGGAAGCTTTGTTTTAAGTTCAGGATATTACGATGCGTATTATCTGAAGGCTTTGAAGGTGAGAGCTCTGATAAAGGAAGCTTTTGACAGAGCCTTTGAAAAATATGATGTGATCCTGGGCCCGGTCGCACCGACCACTGCGCCAAAGATCGGAACAAGCCTGACAGATCCCTTAAAGATGTACCTTGGCGATATTTATACGATTTCCGCCAATCTGTGCGGCATTCCTGCCATTTCTGTTCCCTGTGGCTCAGATGACTCGGGTATGCCGATAGGATTGCAGTTAATGGGAAAAATGTTTGATGAAAAAACTCTGATCAGGACAGCGTACACTTTTGAAAAAGCCCGTGTTTAGGAATGCTTTTGTGTAAACTGATTTCGCTGTCGTGGAAAGGAAAGGTTTTGATATGTCAAAAGAATATGAAACGGTCATAGGACTTGAAGTCCATGTGGAGCTTGCCACAAAGACCAAGATTTTTTGCGGATGCTCCACTGCTTTCGGGGGAGAACCGAATACACATACATGCCCTGTGTGCACAGGTATGCCGGGATCTTTGCCGGTCTTAAACAAACAGGTATTAAAATACGCCATCGCAGTTGGACTGGCAACAAACTGTGAGATAACGCGGTTTTCACAGTTTGACAGAAAGAATTATTTTTATCCCGATAATCCGCAAAACTATCAGATAAGCCAGCTGTACATGCCTATTTGCCGTGACGGTCATGTAGAGATTGAAAATGAAGCCGGTGAGACCAAAAAAGTCAGGATCCATGAGATTCATATGGAAGAAGACGCCGGAAAACTTACCCACGATGATTTCTACGACTGCACACTTGTGGACTACAACAGATCGGGAGTCCCTCTTATAGAGATAGTTTCGGAGCCGGATATGAGAAGCGCTGAGGAGGTCATCAGTTACCTTGAGACACTTAGGACCACAATTTCATACCTCGGAGCCTCGGACTGTAAATTAAATGAAGGCTCCATGCGTGCGGATGTAAATATTTCCGTAAGACCCGTGGGAGAAAAGGCCTTCGGCACCAGGACCGAAATGAAGAATCTCAACTCATTTCGTGCCATCACCCATGCCATAGAAGGCGAGAGGGCACGCCAGATAGACCTTTTGGAGTCCGGCGAAAAGGTAGTTCAGGAAACCAGAAGATGGGATGATATAAAGGGAGAGTCATATCCCATGAGAAGCAAGGAGGATGCTCAGGATTACAGGTATTTCCCGGATCCGGACCTCCCGCCCATTGAAGTCAGCGATGAACTTTTAGAAGAGATCAGAGCCGCAAAGCCTGAGATGCGCCCCGAAAAGATGAAGCGCTACAAAGATGAGTATGACATCCCGGAATATGATATAGGTATCATCACATCAAATAAACACCTTGCAGATCTTTTTGAAGAGACAACGGATGTATGCAAACAGCCAAAGAAGGTTTCAAACTGGATCATGGGTGAGATATTAAGGCTCATGAAGGAGACTGAGACAGATCCGGAGAATCTGGTATTTTCACCCGAAAATCTGGCTAAGCTCATACTTCTTGTGGAGCAAAAGGTCATTAACAACAACATGGCAAAATCTATTTTTGAAAAAATGTTCAGTGAGGATTTTGACCCTGAAAAATATGTTGAGGAGCATGGATTAAAGACTGTCGCTGATGACGGCGCATTGAGAAAATGCATTGAACAGGTGCTTATTGACAACCCCAAATCCGTGGAGGATTTTAAGGCCGGCAAAGATAAGGCAATCGGATTTTTGGTGGGCCAGACCATGAAAGCCATGAAGGGCAAGGCAGATCCCTCCGCTGTAAACGAGATGCTGAGGGAGTTAATGAAATAATATATTCTATTGACGGTTTTTTACAGGAGTTTTTTCTAAAAACAATGTCTTTAATTTAATTAAAATATGAAAAATCCACCCAAGCCTAATGGTAAGGGTGGATTTTATTATATCAAGTAATAAACACCGCACTCACAGATAAACGGATATGCGTTCTTTTTTGTCGATTTGTTAAAATGATTATAGTATAATAATGTTGTAGCATATAAGCACCTGTCAATACGCATCAAATCAAAGGAGGAAAAACATGAGATTTGAAGTAAAGGAAGTAAGACGTTTATGTTCAAAGGCAGTTGCCAGGGTGAATCCGGATGAGTTTGATCAGATAGTAAGTGATGCTGCTAAATCATTTGAGGACAAAGATTTATGCTTCCAAAAAATTGAGGAAGGTTTGGGGCAAATAGAGATAAGGCGTTTTTTGGTGCAAATTGTATTAGCGTTGGTAATTTGTTTTGATATATTTTTATGGATATTTGGCTGGGATTCTCAGCTGTATGCCATAAAATTTTTGCAGATTGCGCTTGGAACTTGTGTGATTCCATTTGCCTGTTTTAAATTGATTGGCAAGGACTATCATGAAGTTGTGAACGGCATTTTTCAAATACGAGCTGATGGGGGCAACATCAGGAATAAATTGCTGTTCAATGCAATAAGTTTTTTAGTGTATGAAATTTTGATGTTTATTGTCTTTCCGGAAGTTAATAGCGGACCTGTAGAAGAGATCGTTTATAATATTACTCAGATATACATCATGATTATCGGATGTATTCAGTTGATTTATGGAAGCTTAAGATTTCCGGGCAGTAGACACATGATATGGTTGGGAAGCGGTATGATTCACAGCTTTTTTTTGATTTGGTATTGGGGCAGTATAGCTGACGGACTGTCAGAAACTGCATTTTTGCTTGGTTTTGTTATCGTACCGATTCCGTTGATTGTAAGTGTGATATTAATGATGTTCGGAGAAAAGAATGGCTTGCCAATAGAGAAACATAGAAACAAGTGATCTGAATAAGTATTTGGAGTCGAAAAAATAATACCATTACATCAGGATAGTAAGTCACTTGTAAAGTCTTCATCCGGTTTGAAATTTAGTTAAAAAATTACTAAAAAAAAGCCCTTAAAGTAGTTTTCGAAACTACGTCATATTGTAAACTGTTTTATGTTGATTTTTGCAAAGAATTGCATTACTCTTATGTGTGTAAGTTTTAGACATGTGAGGTAATTATGAGCAAAACAGCGATCGTTACGGATGAAAACAGCGGACTTAACAGAACAAGGGCCGAGGAACTCGGTATTTTTTTGATGCCCATGCCTTTTTTTGTAAACGGTGAGATAAAATTTGAAGATGTGGATATGACTAAGACAGAGTTTTACAAGGCTCTTTCCGAGGATGCCGATGTTTCGACTTCCCAGCCCTCACCCGGCGATGTCATGGACCTGTGGACAGAGATATTAAAGGAATATGATGATCTGGTTTATATTCCTATGTCCAGCGGGCTTTCAGCCTCATGCCAGAGCGCAAAAATGTTTGCGGAAGATTTCGATGGAAGAGTATCGGTCGTAGACAATCACAGAATATCCGTTACCATGGAGCGGTCCGTTCTCGATGCCCTAACGCTTAGGGATAAGGGATTTAATGCCTGTGAGATAGCAAAAAAGCTTGAGGAAGATGCTTATAACGCAAGCATATATATCACCGTGGAAAATCTGAAGTACTTAAAGAAAGGCGGTCGTATCACCCCTGCAGGAGCAGCCATCGGAGCAGTTTTAAATATAAAGCCTGTGTTAAAGATCGAGGGTGGCAAGCTGGATGCCTATGCAAAAGAGCGCGGAATGAAAAAGGCAAGGCATACTATGGTAAGCGCACTTCAGAAGGACTTTGAGAGCAAATTAAAGGAATTTGTGGATAAGGATGAGATACAGCTTTGCATTTCATATTCAGATGTGGATGATGAAACCTTGCAGGGTTGGGTCGATGAGGTTAAGGCAGCTTTTCCGGGAAGAGATATCATGATAACTCCTCTTTCTCTTAGTATCGGATGCCATATAGGACCCGGTGCGCTGGCGGTGGCAGCAGCCCACGTGATCAGATGATCACGATGAGATAAATAACAAAATATGAGAAATGTCCGATTAAACAGGGTAATCGAGATTGGTGATGGTTTCCAAATGTTATGAGGGTCAGTCCTGAGGGGCTGGCTCTTTTTTTACTTTATACGAGGAAATTGCTTCGCATTCCTATAAAGTAAAAAGCGCTCCGCTATGGATGCGCACTCTGCGCACATCGCACTTTGTGCGAGAGTATCATGTTGACTGTCGTCAACCGCGCTCGGCGCGAGCATGTCGCAAGCGACATGCTTTCTTATCGGGCGTTGAAAAAACTTGAAATAGGCCATAAATACTGTAAAAAACGGAGTATGGTAAAAAATTACAGTAAATCGGGCTATAGAAAGGGCATGAAAAAGGTTCTGAATACTGTAAAAAAAGGGGTATGGTAAAAAATTACAGTAAATTGGGCTATGGAAAGGGCATGAAAAAGGCCATAAATACTGGAAAAAAAGGAGTATGGTAAAAAATTACAGTAAATTGGGCTATGGAAAGGGCATGAAAAAGGCTCTGAATACTGGAAAAAAAGGGGTATGGTAAAAAAATTACAGTAAATCGGGCTGTAGAAAGGGCATGAAAAAGGCTCTGAATACTGGAAAAAAAGGGGTATGGTTAAAATTTACAGTAAATCAGACTTTAGAGAAGGCATGAAAGCGGCATGAAAGTGGCCTTGGACACTGTAAAAAAGTTATTGCTTGCCTATAGAAAATGAGGAATGTAAAAGTCAGGCGGCGTGAGGAAAAACTGCTTGAGAGCCAAAGTGCTTATGAAGTTTCAGAGGAAATGTAAGGGGTTCGAATCCCACTCTCACTATTAAAAAAGCTGTCCTGTAAGGACAGCCTTTAATATGTATCTTTATTCAAATAAGTATTCTATAAGTTTCACCGCAGTTTCAGGATGCTTTGCATTTGCAGGAATTCCGAGAGCCACAAAGCTTTCGTCATAAAAGATGATATTGTCCGTAAGCTTTTCGCAATCCGTGACAAATACTCCGATGGGGATTGGATCTTGCATATCTTCGGGTTTTGTGGGATCGGGAGCTTCGGGTGCAACATAGCTTGCATCATATATATTGTCTTCGCTGTTTATCTCAGCCACATATGCTGCGTCCACATAGTAAAAATGATCTTTGTATTTTTCTGTCTGTTCATCTGTGAGGACGTCTCTGATATCAACGAACAGTTCTCCGTTTGCGTAATCCGGGAAAATATCCGCACCGCCCATCAGCACATCCACATCACCTGCGGAAGTGTAGACCAAAAGCTTCTGGCCTCCGTACATCTCGTATTCGCTTGTGGGATTATCCACTATTGCAATGGAGTAGTCAAAGTTTACCACATTTTTGTCAGTGTCGATCTCTGCGTAGGAAGCAAAATCCTCACTCATAAGTTCGGCACTGTTTTCCATCTCCTGGATAGAGTTTAGCATTATGGCATTTAATGCATATTCCTTTTGACTTACCATGTCTTTTATGAGGACTGCGAGAAGTATCAGAGCAAAAAATCCTACCACTACGTGCACGGTATAGTAACTGAAAAAATACTTGGCTTTGTCCTTGAAAGATCCGTTTTTTATCCGGTCTCTTTCTTCTTTAAATTCATCCATAACAGGCATAATATTCACCAATCCTTTTACAATCTGTTTCAATAATAAAATCAGGGGTCTTTAAAGTCAATGAAAGATATGTGACCAATTTCTGAAATTTTTCAAAATTCCCTAAAAGATTTCCATGTTAACTTGAAAGAAATAAAGGTATGTTATATTATTTTTACATACTGAAATTTTGGGAAAAACAGTTAAAAATCGTTGAAAAGAGGATATAAAAATGAGTGATTCATATGTGGAATGTCTGGTAAAGGCAGAACAGAAAAGCTGTGCAAAGGCAGTTAAGGTGCTCCTTATCATATTTGTGGTATTGTTGGTATTTTTCGCCATTGCAGCCGCACAGTTTATGGCATTTATAGGAGCTGTTGCAGTGGGCGTTGCGATCTATTTCTTTAATATGTTTACAAAGGTTGAGTATGAGTATCTCTATCTTGATAAAGAGATCTCAGTGGATGCGATCTACAATCAGACCAGGAGAAAGACAGTTGCAACCTACAGCGTCAGCAATATCGAGATCCTGGCTCCAATTAAGTCATATCATCTGGACAATTACAGAAACAGACAGGTGTCAAGTGTAAAGGATTACAGCATCGGAAGAGTGGAACAGCCGGACCTCAGATATGAAATGTATCTTGAGGGAAATACAAAGGTTATCTTAAGTCCCTCCGAGGAACTTATCAAGGTGTTAAAAAATGTGGCACCGAGGAAGGTTTTCAGCGAATAAATCGTTGACAGTAAAAATAAACTTTGCTATATTTTTTTTCAAACAAATTTTTCAATGAATTTAATAAGGAGGATTGAAATGGGTCAGATTGTTTCTGAAGGAATTACTTTTGATGATGTGCTTCTTGTTCCTGCATATTCGCAGGTTATCCCCAATGAGGTAGATTTGAGTACTCACCTTACTAAAAAGATCAAGCTTAATATTCCCTTGATGAGTGCGGGAATGGATACGGTAACCGAGCACCGTATGGCTATCGCGATGGCGAGACAGGGCGGTATCGGTATCATCCACAAAAACATGTCTATCGAAGCACAGGCTGAGGAGGTAGATAAGGTTAAGCGTTCAGAGAACGGTGTTATCACAGATCCCTTTTCACTTACTCCCGAACATACACTTGCGGATGCCGATGCATTAATGGCAAAATTTCGCATCTCCGGCGTGCCCATCACAGAGGGACGCAAACTCGTAGGTATCATCACAAACCGTGATCTTAAATTCGAGACTGATTTCACTAAAAAGATAAAAGAGTCCATGACAAGCGAAGGACTTATCACAGCTATGGAGGGAATTACTCTTGATGAGGCAAAAAAGATCCTTGCTTCTGCCAGAAAAGAAAAACTCCCCATTGTTGACAAGGATTTCAATTTAAAGGGTCTCATCACTATCAAAGATATTGAGAAGACCATCAAATACCCTCTTGCCGCAAAGGATGAGCAGGGAAGACTTCTCTGCGGTGCCGCTGTAGGTATTACTGCAAATGTTCTTGACCGTGTTGCGGCACTTGTGGCAGCAAAGGTTGACGTGATCGTACTTGATTCAGCTCACGGCCATTCACAGAATGTCATTAACTGTATCAAGATGATCAAGGAAAAATATCCCGATCTGCAGGTCATCGCAGGCAATGTGGCAACGGGAGAGGCTACAAAGGCCCTCATCGAGGCAGGCGCCGATGCGGTCAAGGTCGGAATCGGACCCGGATCCATCTGTACGACACGTGTGGTCGCAGGTATCGGTGTACCTCAGATCACAGCTGTTATGAACTGCTATGCAGTAGCAAAAGAGTACGGTATTCCCATTATCGCAGACGGCGGTATCAAGTACTCAGGTGATGTCACAAAGGCTATCGCTGCAGGCGGAAGCATCTGTATGATGGGATCCATGTTTGCAGGATGTGAGGAAAGCCCCGGAGAGTATGAGCTTTATCAGGGCAGAAAATACAAGGTTTACCGTGGTATGGGTTCCATTGCAGCCATGGAGAACGGATCAAAGGATCGTTACTTCCAGGAAAATGCAAAGAAACTTGTTCCCGAAGGTGTTGAAGGCCGTGTGGCTTACAAGGGAAGTGTTGAAGATACAGTATTCCAGCTTCTCGGCGGACTTCGCGCAGGTATGGGTTACTGCGGAGCAAAGGATATCGAGACATTAAAAGAGACAGGCAAGTTTGTAAAGATTTCCGCAGCATCATTAAAAGAGAGCCATCCTCATGATATTCATATCACAAAGGAAGCTCCCAACTATAGCATCGAGAATAATTAGTATTTTAGGGGCACGGATTTATTCCGTGCCCCTTATGTGTGGGTGGATATTTTTTGAGATTTTTTTGAAAAGTATACACATCGGAATAAATTTTCAATTTCTACAACATGATGTGTTTTAAAGATTGAATATTTTCTACAAGTTGTGGTAAAATGATAATCGGGTGAAGTTTTCACTCAAAAACATGAAAAGGATATATTGGGTTTAAAAAGTGCAGAATTTTGAGTATCTAGAAATCGTGGATAAACACAAATTCCAACAGCTTCAGGACAGATTCTCAAAGATCAGCGGGTGCTCCGTCTATTGTGTTCAAAACGACGGAAAGACATTGACATTTCTCTCGGGAAACATTCCTCAGGAGACACTTCAGTCTCCTGTTTACAGAGAAGCGATCGATGCGGCACTTGAGAGAGTTGAGGACGGTTCGCTTGAAGACATGGCCATTGAGAACGTGGACGGGGAAGACGTTCTTGTGGCAGCTATAGCAGTACGCCATCAGGATTCTACAATACTTTACTGGGTGGTGATCCAGGAAGGCGCAGAGGAGAATGAAGAAAGATTCTTTTCGGCCATCGACATTTTAAGAGAGATAAGCATTTCATTTATCGAAGCTCACATGTCCGCATACAGTGCGGTGGCAGAGAGCAGAAAGAGCCTTTCCGAAAAGGAAGAGATGGGCAGAAATTTAGAGCGCATTGAGGCTACTACTCAGATCGTGCAGCTTCTTGACAGTGACGGTCCCGTTGAGGGTGTCATTGACAGATGGCTGGAAATGCTTGGCAGTTATCTGAAAGTGGACACAGCCGAAGTTTTTCAGATCAATCCCGAAAATGAGACCATGGACATAATCGGATCATGGAAGGGAGAGGGCGCTATACCTCATTATGACAAGACCAGCAATCTCGAGATACCTAATCTTATCAGGGTGACAAAGCCTTTGGTAATATCCGGTGACGGTACCCATACAGAGTACCAAAGAGATATGGAGTCCATGAAGCTTCAGGCGGTAATGGTATTCCCGGTATTGCAAAACGACGGAACCCCGGGGATGATCGTATCTCTTGATCATATGAGCAACAGGCATATCTTCAGTATGGCTGAGATCAAATTCGCTTCGGATGCCGTAAAGATCCTGCAGAGTGTACTCACCAGAAGGATCCAGAAAAATTCTCTCGCGGGGTCATTTAACGCTCTTGAAGCGATCCTCGACAATGTGGGCTGTTCCATCTATGTGACTACGGCGGACAGTGAACAGGTGCTTTTTGCAAACAAGCGTCTGCAGAATATTTTTGCCAGAGAGCTGAGGGATGAAACCTTCAAAAAACTTATCGAGCGTGGCATAAACGACAGCAAAAACGGCACATCGGCAGAGCTTTTCTATGAGGAAAAGAATCGCTGGTACGACATGATCTTTAAAGAGATCTCATGGGTGGACGGCAGGAGAGCAATGCTCTATTCGCTCTATGATGTCACCGACAAAAAGCTCTACCAGAGAAAGATCGAGCAGCAGGCATATACGGATTTTCTGACAGGTCTCTACAACAGAATGTGCTGTGAAAAGGATCTGGCACGTCAGGTGGATGTGGCAAAGAAAAACGGTGGTACAGGAGCCATCCTCTATATCGACCTGGATGATTTTAAGCATATTAACGACGGCTTGGGACACCAGTACGGCGACGTGCTGTTAAAGTCCATATCCGCATCGCTAAAGAGTATAGATGGTATCAGAAATACCTGCTATCGTATGGGCGGAGACGAATTTGTCATCGTAATCCCCGCCATGTTTTACAAAAACTATGACAGGATCATAAGCGATATCAAAAATGTATTTGCCAGACCCTGGTTCTTAAAGGACGGGGAATATTACTGCACCATGAGTATGGGTATAGTCACATTCCCGGATGCGGGAGATTCTGTGGCTGATCTCATCAAAAAGGCAGATATCGCCATGTATGAAGCCAAAAAGAGCGGAAAGAACCGCTCGGCCATATACAAGGAGGGCAAGGATTCAGCCTCCGGCAGACGTCTTGACATGGAAAAGAACATGCGAAGCGCCACGGTGGACGGATACAAGGAATTTGAGGTTTTCTATCAGCCCATCATCGATGTGGAAAACGGAAAGAGCGAATGTGCGGGAGCCGAGGCACTTATCCGCTGGAACAGTGAGAATCTCGGATTCGTACCGCCTGCGGAATTTATTCCTCTTGCAGAATACCTGGGACTTATCAATCCCATAGGAAATTTTGTCTTAAGGGAAGCCTGCGAGCATTGCCGCAGATGGAACGAAAACGGATATCCTCAGTACAAGGTAAATGTAAACCTTTCCGTCATACAGCTTTTGCAAAATGACATCGTGGATATAGTGGAAAAGACATTAAAGGATACGGGATTAAATCCCGCAAACCTTACTCTGGAAGTTACTGAGAGTCTTGCCATAAACGATATGGAGAGAATGAAGGTGATCCTTGCAAAGATCAAGGCCCTCGGTGTAAAGATCGCATTGGACGATTTCGGTACCGGTTATTCTTCACTCAATCATATCAGGGAAATACCTTTTGATGTGATCAAAGTGGATCAGAGCTTTGTAAAGGATCTGGCGGAGGATTCATATTCCCAGAGCTTTGTAAAGATCATCGCAGAGCTTGCAAAGACCATCGGTGTACATATCTGCGTGGAAGGAATCGAGAACGAAAAGCAGTTCAATGTGTTGAAAAACATGAATGTCAAATTCATTCAGGGATTTCTCTTTGACAGACCCATGCATCAGTGCGATTTTGAAAAGAAGTATGTACTCAATATCGACGAGCATATGGCAGAGGTACAAAAATAAAAATTTTCCCGTCATAATTTTGGTAAATTTTTGCTTGAAAAAAATTTTAAAACCAAGTAATATGACAGTGAACCGTACAACTGGCGGAAAGCACGAAAGTGTGGTGGGGTAACCCACAGGGAGTACGGAATAAAAAGATCAGTCGACCGCCTGGGCACACAATAACAGTGATGCCCGGGCGGTCTTACTATTTTTAAAAGGCGTTCACGGGTCATGAAAGGAGAAAAATATGTTAAATCTTTCAAAGGAACTTTCAAACAATGCTTACCCCGGCAGAGGTATCGTGATCGGTACAGATAAGACCGGAAAATATGCAGTAACTGCGTATTTTATCATGGGCAGAAGCGTCAACAGCCGTAACAGGATCTTTGCAGTAGAGGGCGAAGGGATCAGAACGGAGGCTTTTGACCCTTCAAAACTTGAGGATCCCTCACTTATCATCTATGCACCCGTTAGAGTACTTGGCAACAACACAATAGTCACAAACGGTGATCAGACAGATACCGTTTATGACGGACTTTCAAAGGGTCTCACATTTGAACAGTCACTCAGAAGCAGAGAGTTCGAGCCCGACGGCCCCAACTACACACCCAGGATCTCCGGACTTATGCATGTGGAAGATGGAAAATTTGATTTTTCAATGTCGATCCTAAAGAGCAACAACGGTGATCCCGACTGCTGCAACAGATATACATACACCTATGACAATCCAAAGGCCGGCGAGGGCAGATTTATCCACACTTATATGCACGACGGAAATCCCCTTCCTTCCTTTGAAGGCGAGCCCAAGGTTGTGGAGATCGAAGGAAATATCGATGAGTTTACAAATGCGGTTTGGACAAACTTAAACGAGGATAACAAGGTTTCACTTTTCGTGCGCTTCATCGACATTGCCACAGGCAAATACGAGACCAGGATCGTAAACAAGAACAATTGATCACAAGTTTTCAGATCAGGTGATAAAGGAGATTAATACAATGAACGAAATTCAGTTAAAATATGGATGCAACCCCAATCAGAAGCCTTCAAGGATCTTTATGGAAAACGGCGGGGAGCTTCCCGTGACAGTATTGAACGGAAAGCCCGGATATATCAATTTTTTGGATGCTTTTAACGGCTGGCAGCTTGTAAAGGAATTAAAGGAAGCTACAGGCCTTCCTGCGGCAACATCCTTTAAGCATGTATCACCTGCAGGTGCTGCAGTGGGACTTCCTCTTTCAGATACCCTTGCAAAGATCTACTGGGTTGATGATCTTGGCGAACTTACTCCCCTTGCAAGCGCTTATGCAAGAGCAAGAGGCGCAGACAGAATGAGCTCCTTCGGTGATTTCATAGCTCTTTCCGATGAGTGTGATGCATGCACCGCAAAGCTCATAAAGCGTGAGGTTTCAGACGGTGTCATCGCCCCCGGATACAGTGAGGAGGCTCTTGAGATCCTCAAGGAAAAGAAAAAAGGTAACTACAACGTTATTCAGATCGATCCTTCCTACAAGCCCGCAGAGATTGAGAGAAAGCAGGTTTACGGCATTACATTTGAGCAGGGCAGAAATGAACTGGATATAAACGGTGACCTGCTCTCAAATATTGTTACCGCAAACAAAAACGTGCCTGAGAATGCTCTTATCGATATGAAGATCGCACTCATCACCCTCAAATATACTCAGTCAAATTCAGTTTGCTATGTAAAGGACGGTCAGGCCATCGGTATCGGTGCAGGACAGCAGTCCAGGATCCACTGTACCAGACTTGCGGGCAGCAAGGCTGACAACTGGTTCCTCCGTCAGTCTCCCGAGGTTATGGGACTTAAATTCGTAGACGGCCTGGGACGAGCAGACAGAGATAATACCATCGATGTTTACATGGGAGAGGAGTATGAAGATGTGCTGGCTGAAGGCACATGGCAGAGACTTTTCAAGGAAAAGCCCCCTGTATTTACCCGTGAGGCTAAAAAGGCCTGGCTCTCACAGATGAAGGGTGTGACCTGTGGTTCCGATGCATTCTTCCCCTTCTCTGATAATATCGAGAGAGCTCACAAGAGCGGCGTTGAGTATATCGCTCAGCCCGGCGGCTCAGTAAGAGACGATCTTGTGATCGAATGTGCCGACAAGTACAACATGGTCATGGCATTTACAGGTATCAGACTCTTCCACCACTAATCGTAAGTAACGGTTTGGAATAAAAATAGAATTTACACCGGCTTTTTCCCCTGACGGAACGGGTGAAAGCCGGTGTTTTTTTTTGCGGGGAAAGATGGTATAATGTGACATGAACTTTGCGTTATGAAAAAAGCAGTAAATCTCAATGATAAACAAAGAAAAGAAACTGATGAATATAGAAAAGACAGAAAAAAACATAGATAAAAATAATACGTCCGTAGTGGGTATTAATGAGAAAAAGACCGCCAGACAAAAAAAGCAAAAAGACCTGATCAGGACAAGGCATATCAGTCAGACGCATTTCATTGCCATCGGTTTTTTGCTGATGATACTCCTTGGCGGGTTTTTACTGATGCTTCCCATATCATCCAGGGACAGAACCTGGACGGATCCGCTTTCGGCGCTGTTTACTGCCACATCCACATCCTGCGTGACGGGGCTTGCTGTGGTGGATACCTACAGCCACTGGTCACTTTTCGGACAGGTGGTACTGCTTATCCTGATCCAGATCGGCGGACTTGGCTTTATCACCATCGGTGTGGGATTTTCCATGGTATTCAGAAGGCATATCGGACTCAGACAAAGGGATCTGTTAAAAGAGAGTGTAAATGCCTTTGAGATAGGCGGCATCATAAAACTCTGGAAAAATATTTTTTACGGAACCCTGATATTTGAGGGGCTTGGTGCGATTATTCTGGCGTTCAGGTTTATTCCCGAATATGGAATTTTAAGGGGGATCTGGTACAGTATTTTTCATTCCATATCGGCCTTTTGTAATGCCGGTTTTGATCTCTTCGGACAAAAAGGGAAGTATTCGTCATTTTCATATTATGTGTCGGATCCTTTGGTAAATATCGTGCTCTGTCTCCTGATCATAATCGGAGGTCTGGGCTTTGTAGTATGGAAGGACATTGTGGCAAACGGATTTCATTTTAAAAAATATTCGCTTCATACAAAGCTGGTCATTGTTATCAATACTTTTCTGATCATAGGCGGAGCGGTAATGTTGTTTATCAGCGAATATGGAAATACCATTGCCGGATTCGACATGAAGACAAAGATCCTTGCCAGCGTATTCGGATCGGTTACCACCAGGACAGCAGGGTTTAATACAGTTGATACTGCGGCACTCACCCCGGGATCAAAGCTTATCACCATGATACTTATGTTTATCGGAGGAAGTCCGGGTTCAACTGCGGGTGGTATAAAGACTACGACCATAGCTGTGATCCTCATATCGGTGCTGTCTAATCTAAAGAACCAATCAGGCGCCAATGTGTTTAAGAGGAGAGTCAGCGATGACGTGGTGAGCAAGGCTTATCAGGTTTTTATGCTGAATCTCACGCTGGCACTTTTTGCCATGGCCATGATACTGCTCACATCAAGCCTGAAATTTGACGATGTGCTCTTTGAGGTGATATCCGCAGTCAGCACCGTCGGTATGACCACGGGAATCACCAGGGACCTTAATACTTTTGGCAGGATCATGATAATGCTTCTCATGTATGCCGGCAGGATCGGCAGTATGACCTTTGCATTATCCCTTATAAATCCAAACAAAAAACAGCCGGTAGCCTTTCCTGTTGAAAAGATCACAATAGGTTAAGCCGGGATCGGGAGGAATTTTTTATATGAAGAATATATTGATCATAGGAATGGGCAAGTTTGGCCATCATCTCTGTGAAAACCTTTTGGAGCTTGGAAATGACGTAATGATCGTTGACAGTGACGAGGAAAAGGTAAGGGATCTGGTCCACAAGGTCACAAATGTTCAGATAGGCGACTGCTCGGATCCGGCTGTGGTTGACAGCCTGGGTGTGAACAGCTTTGACATAGTCTTTGTGTGTATCGGCTCTAATTTCCAGAGCAGTCTGGAGATCACATCCCTTGTAAAGGAAAAGGGCGCAAAGAAAGTCATCAGCAAGGCAAACAGAGATGTAAATGCCAAGTTTTTACTCAGAAACGGTGCGGATGAGGTTATATACCCCGACAGGGATATCGCGGAGAAGCTTGCAAAAGAGTGTACCATCAATCATGTGTTTGATTATATTGAGCTTGATGATGATTATTCCATATACGAGATAAATGTTCCGAGGGAATGGGTCGCTCATTCCATTAAGGCATTAAATATCAGGCAACGCTATGAAGTATCCGTTATCGGCATCAAGAACGAAGAAGGGCTTAATATCATGCCCTCCGCGGACTATGTGTTTGAGGATGATGACCATGTGATGGTGCTCGGGATGAGTGCGGATGTGGAGCCACTTCTCAGAAAGATAAGATAACTTTTTGCGAAAAATGGCAAATAAACATTATATTTGCCCTGTTTCGCCCTTCGTGGTATTATTATGAACAGAATTGTTTATTAAAGGCAGGACTTACAAAAAATGAGTGAAAAAGAATCAAAACATTTTATTGAAAATATTATCGACAAGGATCTGGCGGAAGGTGTTTACGATACCGTTCATACACGTTTCCCTCCCGAGCCCAACGGTTATCTCCATATCGGCCATGCAAAGAGTATCATCTTAAACTATGGTCTTGCAAAGGAATATGGCGGAAAATTCAATATGAGATTCGACGATACCAATCCTACAAAGGAAAAGAGCGAGTTCGTTGAGTCTATAAAAAAAGATATCGCCTGGCTTGGTGCAGACTGGGAGGACAGACTCTTCTTTGCATCTGACTATTTTGAACAGATGTATGAAGGGGCAGTGAAGCTTATCAAAAAAGGAAAAGCTTATGTTTCAGACCTTTCCGCAGATGAGATCAGAGAATACAGAGGCACCCTCACAGAGCCCGGCAAGGATGATCCCGGCCGTGAGAGGAGCATCGAAGAAAACCTTTCTTTATTTGAAGACATGAAGAACGGCAAATTTGCAGACGGCGAGAAGGTTTTAAGAGCAAGGATTGACATGGCTTCATCTAACATGAACATGAGAGATCCCGTAATATATCGTGTGGCTCATATGACGCATCACAATACAGGCGACAAGTGGTGCATCTATCCCATGTATGATTTTGCGCACCCCATTGAGGATGCGATCGAAGGTATCACCCACTCCATCTGTACACTGGAGTTTGAAGACCACAGACCTCTATATAACTGGGTCGTTACGGAACTTGAGTATCCTCATCCTCCCAAGCAGATTGAGTTTGCAAAGATGTATTTGAAAAATGTGGTAACAGGAAAGCGATATATCAAAAAGCTGGTGGAGACAGGAGTAGTGGACGGATGGGACGATCCGAGACTTGTATCCATCGCAGCCCTCAGAAGACGTGGCTTTACCCCCGAATCCATCTGGAAATTCGTAGAGATGAGCGGTATATCAAAGGCTAATTCCACAGCGGATTATGCAGCTTTGGAATATTGTATCCGCGAGGACTTAAAGCCCACCGTACCCAGAATGATGGCGATTTTAGATCCCATCAAGCTTGTGATCGACAATTATCCCGAAGGACAGACCGAGATGTTGACCGGTGTGAACAATCCTGAAAATGAGGAGCTGGGCACCAGACAGATCCCCTTCGGAAAGGAGCTTTATATAGAGCGCGAGGACTTTATGGAGGAACCTGTAAAGAAATATTTCAGACTGTTCCCCGGAAATGAGGTCCGCCTCATGTATGCTTATTTTGTAACTGCCACAAGCTGTGAAAAGGATGAAAACGGCAATGTGACAGTGGTTCACTGTACATATGATCCTGCCACAAAGGGCGGAGACAGCCCCGACGGCAGAAAAGTCAAAGGAACCATCCACTGGGTCAACGCTTCAACCGCAGTACCCTGTGAAGTGAGGCTCTACGAGAATATCATCGATGAAGAAAAGGCTGATGAAGCCGGTTCCACCTATGATGAGAACGGAGATCTGTACCTTAACGAGAATTCTCTTGTTGTGAAAAACGGATTTGCCGAGCCTGCGCTGGGGGATGCAAAGGCCTTTGACAGATTCCAGTTTGTACGTCAGGGATTCTTCTGCGTTGATTACAAGGATTCAACAGATGACAAGAAAGTATTTAACAGGATAGTTTCTCTTAAGAGTTCATTCGTACTTCCTAAAAATAACTAATATCTAAAGAATAATCATGGAAAGGTGAAAGAGATGGCCGGATTATTATCGGGATTAGGTGCGCTGGGATTTGGAAACCTCGAAAATACAGAGATTTTCGAGGATAAAAAAGCTGCTGAGGTAAAGAAAAAAACTGCTGAAAAAGCAGTTCTTACCGTGGATGAGAAGGACCTCATCTATGACAAGCAGTTTAAATGCCCTGTCTGCGAGAGAGTTACCCCTTCAAAGATCATGAAGACAGGAAGGGCAAAGCTTCTGGGAATGGACGAGGATCTGAAACCCAAGTACGAGGGTATCGAGAGCGTCAAATATGATGTGATCCTCTGTACAGCCTGCGGTTATGCCGCTCTCAGCAAGTTTTACGGAACACTTATGAGTTCGCAGGTAAAGCTTATCAAGGAGAATATCTGCGGCAAGGCAAAGCTTTCCGATTATAATACCGATATCTATTCCTTTGACCAGGCCATAGAGAGATATAAAATGGCGCTGGTAAATGCGGTTGTCAAAAAAGGAAAGACCAGCGAAAAGGCTTACATATGTTTAAAGACCGCATGGCTCATACGAGGATATGCAGACGAGCTTTCAAAGACTCCCGGCAATGACGCAAAGATCGAGGAGCTTAAAAAAGCCGAACTCGAGAATCTGACCAATGCCTACGAAGGCTTTGTGGAGGCCAGAACCTCCGAAAACTTCCCCATGTGCGGCATGGACGAGAGCACCATGGATGTGCTCCTTGCCGAGATTGCCTTTAAACTTAAAAAATATGATGTTGCAGGTAAACTTGTTTCAAGCCTCCTGTCATCCATCTCTGCATCTGCAAGGATCAAGGATAAGGCCAGAAACTTAAAAGACAGGATCCTGGAGGAAGTAAAATCCGCAGAGTGATCCGTTTAGGACAACGGCGTTTAAAATCATATATTGACTGCAAAGCAATTTCCTATAAAGTAAAAAAACTTCTATGCTCTCAAAAGCATAGAAGTTTTTGTTTTTTTATATTCATTTGCGATTAAGTGGTATCAGGGAATTAAAGGTCTTCGCTGCCTTCTTCGGGAGTGTCGTCTGTGGGCTCTTCCCTGAAGTCTTCCTCGAAATCATCCTCGGAGGTATCCTCCTCGTCAAAGAATTCCTCCACCTCATCAGCTGCCTTTTCAACAGCTTCACTCACGGTCTCGGAGAGGGGAACGAAATCCTTGTCATCTTTTTTGGTCTCTTCATCGTCTTCTTCGTCCTCGTTAAAAAGGTCAACATATTTTCTGCCGGAAGCTTTCTTTACATGAGCAGCGCCTGAATCCTCGAAATCGTCGAAGTCGTCATCATTTAATTTTGCAAGAGCTTCCTCTGTATTTTTGTAAGCAAGATATGCTGCCGCTGCGATGGTTCCAACAGCTGCGGTAAATAAAACAAGTTTTCCTAATTTCTTTGCCATGTCTGTACTCCTTTCAAGAGGGTGTCATAGGTTTATATTAATACGAAATCGATAAAAAATAAAGTAAATTATTGATAAAGTTGACGAAAATTTACCGAATCGGTCAAAACTGATTGAAAGGGCAAAAATCCTGTGTTAAACTCTGAATTATCCGCGAAAACATCAGATAAAACAAGATTTTAAGGGAAGGTACAAGGTTTACTAATGAACGACAGTTTCTTTGACATAGAAAAAGAAAAGCAGGAGAGGATCATAAATGCGGCCCTCAAGGCTTTTTCACTTCAGGGATACAAGCACGCCAGCACAGACGAGATCGCAAAGGAAGCCAATGTCAGCAAGGGGCTGATTTTTCACTATTTTGACAGTAAGGTCGGGCTTTATTCCTTTGTGTTTAGTTATTCCGTGAAATACATGGTTTATTTTTTAAATCAGGCTGTAAATCCAAAAGAGACTGATTTTTTTATGCTTTTAAGGCAGATCACTTGTGCCAGGATGTATGCCTGCAAAAAATATAAATATATTCAGCTGTTTTTGGAATCCTGTCCCTATGAAGATGTGACGGAAGCGCTTCTTGCTACCGAGGGCGAGATCGACATCTTAAATGAAACCTATGACAGGATATACTCGCAGGTGGACAGAGATAAATTTAAAAGTGACGTGGTAACGGATGATATGATCCGGTTCATAACGCTCTCTTTCAGTGCCATGCTCAGGGAAGAAGTCAATAAAAAAAGTTTCCAGGCAGATCAGTTCTACAAGGAAACTTTGAATTATATTGATATGTTAAATAAACTTATGAGCAAGAATTAGTTCTTATTTATTCATCTTGTAAACGGGGTCTGCAGGATATCCGCCCTTTAATTTCTGCATGCCCCTCTGAATCGCATCTCTGGAGTTTTTCCAGTCGGCGTCTTTGTTCACATAATCGAATTTTTCCACCATCCAGGATACATCTTCAAAGACTCTCTTCATGTTATTCATCATGAGAGGAATACACTCTTCGTAAAAGCTTTCCTTGTTTTTGTCGTTTAGTTTTTCATCGGCAGCCATGCAAAGGTCCTTGAAATGAGGCAGGCAGAATCCTTTGGAGTTTTTGATCTTTTCGGCAAATTCGGGATCTTTTTCATAGAGATAAAAGAAAGTGTCCATGTATCTGTCGTAATGATCCTTGAATATATTGCAAAAATAGCAGGACTGCTCCTTTTCGTCGATCCAGTTTACGATGGGGTTTGCGCTTTCTCCGTTTTTTTTCATCTTTTCGCGAAAAGACATTTTCGGAGGCTTATACCCCTCCATATTCTTTTTCATACCTTCCAGGATCCTCATATAATGAGTTTTTAAGATCCATGCATTTCCAAGGGTGTTTCCGTAGGTGTACATCTTTTTAAAATGCTCTCTGCAAAAACCGGCCTTGTCGGTGAGGTCTCTCATGTCGGCTTCCATATAGGAGGAGCCGTTTCCCAGGACAAAATCCAGGGTGTCCTGTTCGAGTTTTCTCTCTATAAAGCAAAAAGGGCATTCGTCCTTTGCCGCCACCGCTTCGTTTAACGGGATAGTGTATAATTTTTCTTTCATGGTAACATAGCGCCTTTCGAAAAGTGGTTTCGTTTTGAATTTAAGTCGGGACTACTCTGATATTGTATGATAAAAGGCAGGTAAAAAGCAAACACAAAAAAATATAAAATAACTGATGTTTTTTAATATGAATATCTTTACAAATTTTTATCCCTATGTAATAATACTTATCGGTGCAAAGATGCACAAAAATAAATATAATCCAGCTTATGAGTTGCCGGTTGCTATACTGGCCGTGCACATTGTGCACGGTATTTTTTTGGGCAAAAACCGGGAAAACTCTGGAAAAAATGGGAGGAAAAGTTTATGAAAATGATCTACAACGTAGAAGACAAGCCTAAATTCGGACAGACTCTTGTCTTCGCACTGCAGCAGGTTCTTGCAATTTTGGCTGCTACCATCGCCGTTCCCGCAATCATCGGAAACGGAATGAGCCCCTCGGCAGCACTTTTCGGTGCGGGCGTCGGCACAATCGTTTACTTATTGTTTACTCAGTTTAAGAGCCCTGTATTCCTCGGTTCATCATTCGCATTCATCGGTTCAATGTTTGCGGCATTTGCAGGCGGTGTTTCGGCAAGCCTTGGATTCCTCGGTCTGATCATCGGTGCCGCATTTGCAGGTCTTGTATATGTTGTTATCGCTTTGATCGTAAAGTTCGCAGGTGTTAAGTGGATCAACAAGATCATGCCCGCAGTAGTTATCGGACCCACAGTTGCCATCATCGGACTTTCACTTGCGGGAAATGCCATCGGCGACCTTCAGAAGGGTAATGTTTTAACTGCTGACGGCGGCCAGGCTGCATCAGTTTATGTTTGTCTGATCTGCGGTCTCGTAACATTATTCGTTACAATGGCTTGCTCCGTATTTGGCAAAAAGATGGTAAAGATGATCCCCTTCATCATCGGTATCTGCGCAGGTTATGCCGTTGCCGCTATCTTTACATTGATCGGAAACAGCACAGGTATGGATGCTCTTAAAGTTATCGACTTCTCCAGATTCGGTTCAATGCAGTGGATCCCTTCATTCACATTCGTAACAGCTTTCTCAGGCGGTTATGAGTTCGGTGAGATCGGTTCCATGGCAGCTTATATCGGAACCATCGCAGTAGCTTACATCCCTGTTGCATTCGTAGTATTTGCAGAGCATATCGCAGACCACAAGAATCTCTCATCCATCATCGAGAGAGACCTTCTCGAGGATCCCGGTCTTTCAAGAACACTTCTCGGAGACGGTGTCGGTTCAGCAGTCGGTGCATTCTTTGGCGGATGTCCCAATACCACATACGGTGAGTCAGTAGGCTGTGTTGCTATTTCCAGAAATGCTTCAGTTGTTACTATTCTGGTTACTGCCATCATCTGTATCCTTGCATCATTTGTGGCTCCTTTTGTAACTTTCCTTTCAACAATTCCCAGCTGTGTAATGGGTGGCGTCTGCATCGCTCTCTACGGCTTCATCGCTGTCAGCGGTCTCAAGATGATCCAGACAGTAGATTTAAATGAGAACGGAAATCTCTTTACCGTATCTGTTATCCTCATCGCAGGTATCGGCGGTCTCGAGATCTCATTCGGTGCCGTAACACTTACAGAGGTTGCATGTGCACTTATCCTCGGAATCATCGTAAATGCTGTTTTCAACAAGAAAAAAGCAGCTGAAAAAACACAGGGATAAACTTTTCATCATAAGCTTAAGACTAAAATAAATTATTCCGGCCACCCTTTACATTTGTGAAGGGTGGCCTCTTTGGTTTGCGAGCCATGGGCGCGCTTTCTTTTTCTGTTCACAAACATGTGGCGGTATGTTAAGATTAACTCATGTGAATTAATTGGATTGGAGGTCATTTTTATATGGCAAAGGATTTACCCTCAAGAAGCGAGGTGAAGGTGGAGGACACCTGGAAACTCGAAGATATGTACCCGAACAAGGAAGCCTGGGAACAGGACGTGGCTGAATGTGTTCGTATCGGAAATGAGATCGCAAAGTTTGAAGGCAAGGTTTGCGAGAATGCAAAGACATTAAAAGAAGTCCTGGATCTGGATACAAAGGTGGACTGGATGCTCACATTTGCATATGATTATGCGGCAAGACTTCATGATCAGGATACAGCGGATACAGAGCATACCGCAATGAGTGCAAAGATTTTCATGACCTATTCACAGGTGGGAGCCCAGACTTCATTTATAGCTCCTGAGATCGTGGATCTGGATGAAGAGGCATTAGAGGGATTTTACAAAGAACTTCCCGAACTTGAATTCTACAGAAAATATATCGATGAAATCAGACGTCTCAAAGCTCACAGACTTTCCGCAGAACTTGAGAAAGTGATAGCTATGACTTCTGAGATGGCAAATACCCCATCGGATGCAAGGGGAATGCTTGACAATGCGGATATGGTATTTCCTGAGATCACTGATGCCAACGGCGAAAAGTCCAGGATCACCCACGGACGTTACGTTCGTTTCCTGGAAAGCGCCGACAGAAGAGTCAGAAAGGAAGCTTTCGAGGGCTTATACGGTGAATACAAAAAATATCTGAACACCTATGCCGCTCTTTACAACGGACAGGTTAAACAGCAGGTTTTCTATGCAAAGGTGAGAAAATACAATTCCACTCTTGAGGCTGCTGTTGACGCAAATAATGTTTCTCCAAAGGTTTATCAGATACTGGTTGATACAGTGAATAAAAACCTGGACAAGCTCCACAGATATGTAAAACTCAGAAAGAAATGCCTTGGTCTTGACGAGCTTCACATGTATGACATCTACACACCCATGATAAAGGATGTGGCAAAGACCTATACCTTCGAGGAGGCAAAGGACCTGGTATTAAAGGCTCTTGCACCCCTTGGCGAGGATTATGTGGCCATTGTGAAAAAAGGCTTTGACGAGAGATGGATCGATGTATATGAGAACAAGGGAAAGAGAAGCGGTGCTTATTCCGCAGGTGCATACGGATGCCACCCTTACGTATTGTTAAACTTCTCCGGTTCACTGGATGAGGTGTTCACTCTTGCCCATGAGATGGGTCATGCAATGCATTCATATTTTTCAAATGAAGCACAGCCCTACATTTATTCCGACTATACCATCTTTGTGGCAGAGGTTGCTTCCACATGTAACGAGATGCTCTTACTTGATTACATGTTAAAGAATACAACTGATGAGAATATGAGATTCTATCTGTTAAATCATTATCTTGATTCCTTCAAGGGAACGATCTTCCGCCAGACACAGTTTGCGGAGTTTGAGATGCTCACAAACAAGATGGTGGAGGATGGTGAGAGCCTTAACGCAGACAATCTGAGCTCTCTCTACCTTGATATCAACAAGAGATATTACGGAGAGGATATGATAAGCGATCCCGAAATTGCATATGAGTGGGCAAGGATCCCTCATTTTTATTACAATTTCTATGTTTATCAATATGCAACAAGCCTCTCGGCTTCGGTGACCATCGCCCAGAGGATCTTAAAGGAGGGTGCACCTATGGTTGAGAAGTACAAAAACTTCCTCCGTGGCGGATGTACACTTCCTCCTGTTGATCTGTTGCGTCAGGTGGATATCGATCTGGAGACCCCCGTTCCCATTCAGGATGCCTTTGATGTCATGAGCAAAGTCCTCGATGAGATGGAATCCATGGTTAAATAAATCGTATTTTTGCCCCGTGGGATGCGAATTGCCCACGGGGTTTTGCTATGTACCTTTCTTTTTTTCAAAAAAGATTTTATAATAAAGACAGAAAAATAAACTAAACACCGGAGAAGTATTGTATGAAAACCAATTGGAATCTTGATGTCATTTATACAGGTCTTGATGATCCCAAATATAAGGCGGATCTGGAGGCTTTCAAGGAACTTAGAAAAAAATTCAAGGATTATGTGGACAATTCCGAAAATGACAAAGCGTCAGTGAGAGTAAAGAACATTATCGCCATGGAGGAAGAGATCAACAGGCTGCTCATCGGCATGCTCTATTATGTTGAATTAAAGGAATCCGTTGATACCGCAGACGGTGATCTCATGGCTGAAGAGTCAAAGCTTATGGGGCTTTATTCCCAGGGTGTCGCCACGGATGTAAAGGCGGAAAAGTTTATAGGAAGTATTGAGGATCCGGAGGTCATCTTTAAAGAGTATCCGGAGCTTAAAGCCTATGAATTTTATATCAGAGAATGTCGCAGAAAACTGCTCCATACCATGAGTGAGGAGGAGGAAGCCATGGCTGCTTCCATGGACAATTTTGCGGGAAGCGCATGGAGTAATCTTCAGTCATATCTTACTTCCAACTTAAAGGTTGATTATGACGGAAAAGAGATAACTCTTTCAGAGGTCAGAAATCTTGCATATGACAAGGATCAGGCTGTCAGAAAAAAGGCCTATGAGGCTGAGATAAAGGCTTATGACAAGATAGCCCCTTCCGTAGCATACGCTCTGAACAATATAAAGGGGCAGGTGAACATGCTCTCTGCAAAAAAGAAATTCGAGAGTCCTCTCCATCAGGCACTTGACGCCTCCAGAATGGAAAAGGCGACTCTTGATGCGCTTATGGAGGCCGTGAGAGAGTATCTTCCCGTTTTTAGAAAATATCTGAAGAAAAAGGCAGATATTCTGGGACACAAAAACGGACTGCCCTGGTATGACCTCTTTGCTCCCATAGGAAAGATCGACAGAAAATATACTGTGGAAGAGGCAAAGGATTATCTGGTAAACACCTTTAACGGTCTTACTCCCGAGATGGGAGATATGATGAGGGAAGCTTTTGAGAACGAGTGGATAGATTTTTATCCCGCAAACGGCAAAGTGGGCGGAGCGTTCTGTGAGGCTGTTCCCGCTCTTAAACAGAGCAGGATCCTTACCAATTTTGACGGTTCGTTTTCGGCGGTGGATACTCTTGCCCATGAACTGGGACATGCTTTTCACAACAAGCAGGTTTTCTCGGAGCCCATACTTTTACAGGATTATCCCATGCCCGTAGCCGAGACCGCCTCCACCTTCAACGAAGTGTTCCTCTGTAACGCAGCCATTGATGAGGCAAAGGATGAGGATGAAAAAATGGCCCTTCTTGATGCAAATCTCATTGAGAACTGCCAATGTGTTGTGGATATATATTGCAGATACCTGTTTGAGACAAAGGTATTTGAACTCAGCAAGGAAAAGTTTTTGATGGCAGAGGATCTGGACAGGATAATGCTTGAGTGCCAGGAGGCTTCCTATGGCGACGGACTTGATCCGGAGTACAAAAATAAGGGAATGTGGATCTGCAAGAGCCATTATTACAGCTCGGGCTTAAGCTTTTACAATTTCCCCTACACTTTCGGAAACCTCTTTGCGGAAGGGTTGTATGCACTTTTCAAGGAGCAGGGTGAAGCCTTCATTCCAAAGTACAAGGAAATGCTTCGTACCACTACGGAGCATACCATTGAGGAAGACGGCGAAATGATGGGCATCAACTTAAGGGACAAGGCTTTTTGGGAAAAGAGCCTTGAACAGATAAAGGAACAGATCGATAAATTTGCGGCTTTGTAACTGATATGATACATGTTTAGCCATGAGGCGGGAGGAAGATATTTATGAGATGCAGAAGAACTGTTATTGAAGCGGATGTTGAAAAATACGAGATCGGCAAAGGCATGGAGGACGGTGTGGAACTTTTCAGCGATGTGGTCACCAAGGGCTGGATCATCACCGACGGCCTCGTAAGGATAGAGCGCGGGGACGGCGCTCTGGTGTGCCCTTACATTTCTAACAGAAGAGGCAGAACCTTCATAAAAGAAGGGGACTACATCATAATCGATGATGACGGTACGAAGCATGTCTGCGGGGCCGACAAGATATTTGACAGATACGAAAAGATCTGAAAAATGTCCGGTGCGGTAAAAAAGCACAATTCATATTGATTTTTCTTTGCCTATTTCGGAAATTTTTAGATTTACTTTTATTTTCTTTTATTGTATGCTAAAAAATGTTTTTGGTAATCTAAATTTTTTTGGAGGAAAATCATGAAAAAATTATTAAGCATTGTTCTCAGTGCTGTACTTGCTTTTTCAGTGCTTACAGCTTGTGGAACAACAGAGAACGCAAACACAGATTCAGATGCGGCAGTTACAGAAGATACCGCAGCAGTTGAAGAGACAGCTGAAGCAGCAGAAGATACCGCAGCAGCTTCAGACGTAAAGATCGGTGTTGTACTTGTAGGTGATGAGAACGAAGGTTATACATACGCTCACATCGCAGGCATCAAGGCAGCAGCAGATGCAGTAGGTATTCCTCAGGATAATATCATCTGGAAATACTCTATTCCCGAAGATGAAACATGTTACACATCATGTGTAGACCTTGTTGATCAGGGTTGTGCAGCAATCTTTTCAAACTCATACGGTCATCAGTCATTTACACAGCAGGCAGCAGCTGAGTATCCCGATGTTCAGTTTGTAGCCATGACAGGTGATACTGCAGCTCGTTCAGGACTTGACAATTTCTCAAACGCTTTCACAAAGGTTTATGAGTCACGTTTTGTATCAGGTGTTGTTGCAGGTTTAAAGGTTAAGGAACTTGTTGAGAGCGGTGCTCTTGCAGACAACAACTTTGATGCTGACGGAAACGTAAAGATCGGTTATGTCGGAGCATATCCTTATGCAGAGGTTGTTTCAGGTTATACAGCTTTCTTCCTTGGTATCCAGTCAGTATATGAGAAGGTTTCCATGGAAGTTACATATACCAACAGCTGGTTCTCAATCGCAGCTGAGGGCGCAGCAGCAGATGCTCTTATGGCAGACGGTTGCGTGATCATCGGTCAGCACGCTGATTCAACAGGTGCTCCCACAGCAGTAGAGGCAGCTCTTACAAGCGGTAAGGTTGCATACTCAGTCGGTTACAACGTAGATATGACAAACGTAGCTCCCACAGCAGCTCTTACATCAGCTACAAACAACTGGGAAGTTTACTATGAAGTAGCTTTCAAGGCAGTTGTTGCAGGCGAGAAGATCCCTACAAACTGGGCTGAGGGTTATGACATGGCAGCAGTTGGAATCACAGATCTCGGTGCAAGCGTAGCAGAGGGTACAGCTGAGAAGGTAGCAGAAGTTGAAGCTGCTATCAAGGACGGTTCTCTCCACGTATTTGATACAGAGAGATTTACAGTTGGCGGTGCACACCTTGATACATACCTTGTTGATATGAACGGTGACTTCGTAAATGATGATGAGGAAGCTATCTGGGACGGTTACTTCCACGAGTCAGAGCTTAGAAGTGCTCCTTCATTCGACATCAGAATCGACGGAATCACAGAGCTTAACTAATCAATAATAATATTATAGGGGGAAGTTTATCAGGCTTCCCCCTAATATTTTTTTAGCAAAAATGACAACTTTGCAATTTCGGAAGAATTTTGGAAAGAGATGTGTTAATCTAATCTTTGAGACATCTTTGTCCAAAATTTTTTGGGTTAAAAGGAAAGAGGTTAAAAATGAACGATATCGCCATAAGTCTGCAAGGTGTCACCAAAGTATTCGGTGAGACTGTAGCCAACAAGGACGTGACAATGGACGTAAAGCGCGGAGAGATACTGGCGCTTCTTGGGGAAAACGGAAGCGGAAAGACCACTCTTATGAATATGCTTTCGGGAATCTATTATCCGGATGGGGGTACCATCAGCGTTGATGGAGTGCCCGTTGACATCAGATCTCCAAAGGATGCATTCGAACTGGGCATCGGAATGGTACATCAGCATTTCAAACTGGTGGATG
This sequence comes from Acetatifactor sp., assembly GCA_024695935.1. Taxonomy (GTDB): domain Bacteria; phylum Bacillota; class Clostridia; order Lachnospirales; family Lachnospiraceae; genus RGIG10340. Next base: position 83,459 of record JAILHH010000022.1, on the reverse strand, counting down.
TATTTACCGCGGCCGAAAACATGATCCTCGGTGTGGAGACAAAGGAACGCTTTGACAGGAAAAAAGTCTATGCAGATATGAACGAGATCTGCGAAAAATACGGCTTTGACATCAATCCCGAGCAAAAGGTTTACGATATGTCCGTATCCCAAAAGCAGACTCTTGAGATAGTGAAGGTGCTCTACCGCGGTGCGAATATCCTGATCCTCGATGAGCCCACGGCGGTGCTCACACCTCAGGAGACGGAAAAACTCTTTAATGTCATTCGAAACATGAAGGAAAACGGCAAGTCCGTTATCATCATCACCCATAAGCTTCACGAGGTTCTGGCTATATCGGACAGAGTTGCCATCCTCAGAAAGGGTGAATATATTGACACTATCGACACGAGCACGGCCACAGAAGCCATCCTCACAGAGATGATGGTGGGCAAAAAAGTGGAGCTTAACATCGACAGACCTGAAGTAAAGGAAAAATTCAAGCGTCTCGAGATCAAACACTTAAACTGTGTCGATGCAGACGGTGTCAGAGTGTTGAAGGATATCAATTTTGATGTATACAGCGGAGAGATCCTCGGTATCGCAGGAATATCCGGAAATGGTCAGAAGGAACTCTTAGAAGCTATCGCCGGTTTGCAGCTTGTAAGTCCTGACAGTTCCGTGGTTTATTTTGAGCCTTCGGAGCAGGAGGAGAGCCAGCTTGTGGGCAGGACTCCCAAGCAGATACGAGATCTGGGCGTTCATCTCTCATTTGTTCCAGAGGACAGACTCGGTATGGGACTTGTGGGTTCCATGGGCATGTCCGAAAATATGATGCTCAAAAACTATGGCGAGGCAAAGGGTGTGTTTACCGATCTGAAGCGCCCCAAGGCTTTGGCAGATCAGATAAAGGAAGATCTGGAGGTTGTTACTCCATCTCTTAACACTCCCGTCAGAAAGCTCTCGGGAGGAAATGTACAGAAGGTTTTGGTGGGAAGAGAGATCGCTTCAAATCCTACGGTCCTCATGACCGCATATGCGGTAAGAGGTCTGGACATCAATACCTCATATACCATATATCATCTTTTGAACGAGCAGAAAAAGAACGGTGTTGCAGTTATCTATGTGGGTGAAGACCTGGATGTTCTGGTCGAACTCTGCGACAGGATCGTTGTCCTGTGCGGCGGAAGAGTAAACGGAATATTGGACGGCAGAAATACCACCAAGGAAGAGATCGGACTTTTGATGACCAACTTAAAGGAGGAGGAAAACTAAAATGAAAAACAGAAATAATTTATCCGAACCCTTTGTGAGGATCGCCAAGAGAGATGATATGTCCTTTGGAAAGAGGGTTTTAGTGAGACTTGTGGCCATACTTTTATCTTTGGCAGTCAGCGCCGTGATCATCTTTGCCATCACAAAATATAACCCTGTGACCGTTTATGTCACAATGTTTCAGGGAGCTTTAGGCACCAGGACCCGTGTGTGGTCCACTTTAAAAGAAATGTTTCTCCTGACCTGTATCGCCGTGGGACTTGCTCCAGCTTTCAAGATGAGATTCTGGAATATCGGCGCGGAAGGTCAGGTGCTTGTGGGCGGAATAGTCAGTGCAGGCTGCATGATATATCTCACGGGACTTCCCTCTGTCGCACTCTTTACCATTATGATAATAAGCTCCGTTTTGATCGGAGCCATTTGGGGCCTTATACCTGCGCTTTTTAAGGCAAAGTGGAATACAAACGAGACATTGTTCACACTTATGATGAATTATGTGGCTATCCAGTTTACCAGCTTTGTGGTATCAAAGTGGGAGAATCCTTACGGCTCCAATACCGTAGGTATCATTAATCAGAATACCAGGATAGGATGGCTTCCTGCATTATTTAAACAGCAGTATCTCCTGGATCTCTTGATGGTGATCGGCCTCGTGATCTTTATGTATATCTATCTTACAAAGAGTAAGCATGGATATGAGATCGCCGTGGTGGGAGAGAGCGAAAATACCGCCAGATACGCAGGAATCAATGTGAAGAAGGTATTTATACGTACTATGCTTATTTCGGGCGGAATCTGCGGTTTTGCAGGCTTCCTTGCCGTAAGCGGTGTGAGCCATACCATCTCAACGTCAACAGCCGGCGGCAGAGGCTTTACGGCTATCATCGTAGCATGGCTCGCAAAATTTAACACCTTCACCATGATACTTATCTCTCTTCTCCTTGCCTTTTTGGACAACGGAGCAACAGAGATCGCTTCGAAATGTAAATTAAACGATTATGCTTCGGACATGATCATCGGCGTCATACTTTTCTTTATTTTGGGAAGCGAATTTTTTATTAATTACAAACTGATCTTTAGAGAAAAAACCGCAAAGGAGGGCAAATAAATGGATTCCATAATATCACTTATAAGAGCAGCCGTCTCCTTTGGTACAGTTATAATGTTTGGCTCTATCGGAGAGATCATCACTGAAAAGAGCGGAAATTTAAACCTGGGCGTTCCGGGTATCATGTATCTTGGCGGAATCGCCAGTCTGTCCGGCGTTTATGTTTATGAGAATGCCACAGAGAATCCAAGTAGCCTTGTCTGCGTTGTCATAGCACTTTTATGTGCCTTTATCGCATCGGCTCTCGGCGGACTTATCTATGCATTTTTGACCATAACACTGAGAGCAAATCAAAATGTAACGGGACTTACTCTTACCATATTCGGATCAGGTGTTGCCAACTTCTTCGGAGGTTCCCTCAACACTCTTGCAGGTAAGTTTGAGCAGATAGCGGTGCCTGTTACAAGTGCTGCTTTCAGAGCGGTTTTTGCTCCTCTTGCAAACCTTGGCATTGTGGGACAGCTGGTATTTTCATATGGATTTATGGTTTATCTGGCAGTGATCGTTGCGATCGCCACCCATTTCTTTTTAAACCATACCAGAAAAGGACTTAACTTAAGAGCCGTTGGCGAGAGTCCTGCGACTGCAGATGCAGCGGGAATCAATGTGACGAAAAACAAATATCTTGCCATATGTATCGGCGCCGGAATCTCAGGATTTGGCGGAACTTATTATGTAATGGATTATATCAAGGGAACCTGGGCAAACGACGGTTCAATAGAGACTTTGGGATGGCTTGCGGTGGCTCTTGTTATCTTTACCACATGGAAGAGTAAAAATGCCATCGGCGGAGCGTATCTGTTCGGTATCCTCTATTGGATGTACAATTACGTTCCCGGGCTGACCAGAAGCTCCATGGAAATATTCAAGATGCTTCCCTATGTGGTTACTCTGGTTGTACTTATAATCGTCAGCCTCAAAAACAGCAAGGAAAAGCAGCCGCCCGCATCACTGGGACAGGCATATTTCAGAGAAGATCGCTAATTATTTTTCTAATACAGGAAGGACAGAAGGCCTTATGAAACTTTTAGAGGACAGAATCAGAAAAGACGGCGTGGTAAAGGAAGGAAATGTTTTAAAAGTAGACAGCTTTTTAAACCATCAGATGGATATTGAACTTTTCAATGAGTTTGGAAAGGAATTCAAGAGACTTTTTGAGGGCGTTGAGATCAACAAGATCCTCACCATCGAAGCATCCGGAATCGGCATCGCAGCAATCGTTGCTCAGTATTTTAAGGTGCCTGTGGTATTTGCAAAAAAGAGCCAGTCCATAAATCTCGACGGCAGTCAGTACACATCAAAGATAGAGTCCTTTACTCACAAGAGGGTATACGACGTGATCGTATCAAAAAAATACCTGTCACCTGATGACAAGATATTGGTGATCGATGACTTTATGGCAAACGGCTGCGCTGCGGAGGGACTTATTAATATCATCGAAGAGTCCGGTGCCACTTTGCAGGGCGTCGGTATCGTCATCGAGAAAGGATTCCAGGACGGCGGAAAAAGACTCAGAGACAGAGGCATTCATGTTGAAAGCCTTGCCATCGTAGACGCAATGGACGCCTCCACCGGCGAGATCACCTTCAGAGAGCAGTAAATGAGTGGGTTCCACAGTTTACCTGAATTAATAAGAATATGAAAAATAAAAAGAGCCTTCATTGAAGGCTCTTTTTTATCTTTTTATCCTACTTCATCGAGCTGGGCGGTGTAGAGTTTGTAATAATATCCCTTCTTTGCCATGAGTTCGTCATGGGTTCCGCTCTCCACGATGCCACCGTCATCAATATACATGATCTTGTCGCAGTTTCTGATAGTGGAAAGTCTGTGGGCTATAATGAATGAGGTTCTGCCCTTTAGCATGGCATTTAAGCCTGTTTGAAGAGCTTTTTCGGTCTGAACGTCTATACTTGATGTGGCTTCATCCAGTATCAATATGGCGGGATCGGATAAAAGAGTTCTTGCAAATGAAATAAGCTGTTTCTGACCCTGAGAGAGCATGGAACCTCGTTCGCGTACCTCGGTTTGATACTTGCCCGGCATATTGTCGATAAAGTCGTGGGCACAAACTATCTTCGAAGCCTGTATGATCTCCTCCTCTGTGGCGTCGAGTTTGCCATATCTGATATTGTCTTCAATGGTGCCGGAGAAAATGAAACTGTCCTGCATCATGATACCCATCTGGCTTCTGAGAGATTTAAGAGTCACTTTTGAAATATCCGTGTCATCGATGAGAACCCTGCCTGTACCAACGTTGTAAAAACGGGAGATCAGATTTACAATGGTACTCTTTCCGGCACCTGTTGGGCCGACTAAAGCCACACTCTCGCCGGGATTTACCGTAAATGATACATGATTCAGGACCGGCTTCTTTTCGTCATAGGAGAAGCACACATCCTCGAAAGTGACTTTACCGTTAATAGAGGGGAGGACGGTAGCGTCATCAGCGTCTTTTACGGTGACGGGTTCATCGATGGTTTCAAAAATACGCTCGAGATAAGCGATATTATTGATGAAATTATTAAAAATATTACCCAGGTTCATGATAGGCTGCCAAAAGTATGATGCGTAACTGGAAATTGCTACGATCGTACCCAGGGACTTGTTGCCCTGGCCGAATATAACGAGGCCGAAGATAAATATCGCAGCGCGCACGCAGACAGAGATGGAATCGATTCCGGGCCATACCATATTTGAGTATTTTACGGCTGTGTGCCATGCACCTCTGCATTCTTCGGAAAGGCCTTCAAAGATCTCTGCATTCTCGTCTTCCCTTGCAAAGATCTGAGTGATCCTGGCACCTACGATATTTTCCTGCAGGTAGGCGTTGAGGTTTGAATTTTTGTTTGATACTGCCTGCCATGCTTTTCTCTGCCTGTTTTTGATCCAGAACAAAAATGCTGCCAAAAAGGGCACACCGCACAGTACTACAAGGGCTAACTGCACGTCCACCATAAACATAAAGACTATGATGAATAACAGGTTAAAAGCCTCCAGTACAATATTTATAAGTCCGTTTGAAAGCATGTCGGACACGGAATTTACATAGTTAACGACCCTTATCAGGATCTTGCCGTGAGGTCTGTCGTCATAATATTGGAAGGGCAGCTCCTGCAAATGTGCAAAGAGGTCCTTTCTGATGTCATAGATTATGTCCTGACTCACGTTTACCATGATGCGGCTTCTGACGGTGGTGAAGATGACACTTACTGTGTATACCCCAACAAGTATTCCCACAAGGGTAAAGAGCATTACTTTGTTTTTGTCGGGGATAGCTTCGTCGAGGGCTCTTTGGACTATCATGGGAGCCAGATATCCGAAGGCTCCGCCGATGCCGCTTAATGTGATGGCAAGCATCATCTGTTTAATATGTTTTTTGATATAACCGGAGGCGCGAAGCAGGTGACGTACGTCAAAGGGTTCCTCCAGGTTTTCATCCTGTCTGTAGGTATTTTTTGCCATAATATTTCCTCTTGTAAAATGAGTCTGTGATAAGTTTTTTTAAACTATAATTCTTCGATTCCTGTCTGGAGTTTGACCAGTTCGTAGTAATATCCTTTTTTGGCGATAAGTTCGCTGTGACTGCCCATCTCCGTGATCCTGCCGTGATTTAACACGATGATCTTGTCGGCATTTTTGGTAGTGGAGATTCTCTGAGCGATGATCACTTTGGTGCAGGGAAAATCCAGGTTGTTTAAAGAGTTCTGGATCTGTTTTTCCGTTTCCAGGTCAACTGCGGATGTGGTATCGTCAAGTATCAATATGGAAGGCTTCACGGCCAGGGCTCTTGCCAGAGAGATACGCTGCTTCTGTCCGCCGGAAAGTCCCACGCCTCTTTCTCCCACGATGGTGTCATATCCTTCAGGCATCTTTGCGATGAAATCGTTTGCTGCGGAATAGCGGGCAAATTTGACGACTTCTTCCGGCTTTATTTGGCTGTCTCCGTAGGCTATATTTCCCTCGATGGTATCTGAGTAGAGAAGTACATCCTGGGTGGCAAGGCCGATGTTTTTTCTGAGGTCTTCGAGTTTGTAATCGTTTACGTCTATGCCATCTATCAGCACCTCACCTGCGGTTGGCTCATAGAACCTGGGGATCAGGTGGATGAGGGATGTCTTCCCGCAGCCGGTCTCGCCCATGATGGCAACGGTTTCGCCGGGATTTACTTTAAAATCAATGTCATATAAAACAGGCAGATCCCCGTCCTCATATTGGAATGACACATTTTTAAATTCAATGGAGCCCTTAAATCTGTCCGGGTGCGGAATGGCATTTTCTTTGTCTTTTATCTTTGGCTCGGAGTAGTAGATCTCCATAACCTTTTTGGAAGCCGCAGAGAAACGCTGGAATTCGTTCATTATATTTCCCATCATTCGCATGGGGTTTGCGATGGCCCAGATAAGCCCTGAAAAAGCTACGTATTCACCCATTGTAAAATAGGGCGTCATGAGGAACAGTCCGCCGATAAGGAGCATCACAACAGGCATCAGATCAGCGATGGTTTCAACGTAAGGGTAGAACTTCAGCCATACTCTTGCGGTGTTTTTGTTGGTGTCCCTGTAATCGCAGTTTGAAGTGTCGAATTTCTCCATTTCGTAATCTTCTCTGGCAAAGGCTTTTACCACACGGTTTCCGGAGATATTTTCCTGAGCAAAGGTATTCATTTGGGCTAATTTCTCACGAAGCAAAGCATGCATGGGAGCCACCTGATTTCTGAACATGTAAATGATCACAAATACAAAGGGCGAAATGGCAAGGAGGCACAGGGCCATCTTCCAATTGATATAGAGGAAGAAAAATGCCGCAGCCGCAAAAAGTGAGAAGGATTCGATGACGATCCTCACGACCCAGGCCACCATATGGCGCACAGCATCAAGGTCTCCGGTGACTCTGGTCATCAGATCTCCGGTTCTGTAGGTTGAATAAAATGTCATGTCCTGACGCTGGATCTTGTCATAGAGGAAGTTGCGGATTTTGTACAACACATGCTGGGATGTGTTCTCGAATATCATGCAGTCGATATATACGATTATGGCGCGAAGCACAGTAAGCCCTACCATGGCAATAAGGAGCTTATAGAATAAATCGCTCTTTGTGCGAAGGTTTTCCGCAGCGTTCTCACCGGCAAGGAATGTGTCTATAAGCTTGCTTGAAAAGTAAGGCACCGTCAGCTGCATAACGTTATATACTATGGTCAGAAACATGCCGAATATGTAGATCGCACGCATTCCTTTCATGTTCTGCCAAAGCCATTGTATTTTTGTTAAGGGAAATTCCTGTGATTTTTTGTTCATGATACAATCCTTTAAAAATATTATTAAAATCTTTAGTAGATTATCAGTTATCCATGATTTATAATATAATGCGATTATACAAAAGTTGAATAAATCTATTCTACCATGCCGGCAAGGGGTCAGATATGCATTTTTGACCGGCAGAGCGGTAAAAACGGAGATCAAATTTATGAGAGATCTGTATGAGTACAGTGATATTTTGAAAAGTCCCATCGAAGCCTTTTATATGGATTCTAAAACCTGGGAGGGAAAGGTTGAGAGTCACTGGCACTATTTTGTGGAATTCATCTACATGGAATCCGGAGCGGCATATATTACCTGCAATGATCATATCTATCATGTGAAGGAGGGGGAGATGATCTTTTTGCCTCCCCAGGCTGTGCATTCCATTTATTCCGACGAAAATGACTCCCACAGATATATATGTGTCAAGTTCAACAGTAACAGGGTCCGTCTGGCCGGAACATATCTGCCGGGCCTTAATGATGTTTTCCACCAGATACAGAATCATCCGGATCAGCCTGTGATCTTTTCGGGTAATGACCTGGACGGATATGACCTGAAAAACCTCTTTACTGTTGTGGAGCGGGAGGTAAGAGAACGCAGGTATGGGTATGATGCCTATGTGTACGCCCGCTTTTCGGAACTGTTTTCCCTGCTTTTACGAAAATGGTATTATATGGGACTGTCCTTTGAAAATAAGAATATCACGGAAGACGAGGAACTTTCAATCCAAAACATACTTGTTTATATCGACAGGCATTCGGCTGAAAACATAAATGTTGCCAATCTTGCGAACATGTGCAACATGAGTTATTCTTATTTTGCCAAACTTTTTTGCAAGCATTATGGGCGAAGCTGCAAGCAATATATTGAGTTTATCAGATTGAACAAGGTAGAGAGTTATCTGCTCTACACTGACTATGATTTAAATTACATAGCGGCGGAGACAGGATTTGCCGATTGCAGTCATCTGATCAGATCTTTTCACAAAAGATACAATATAACACCGAAACAATTCAGGCTCTTACATGTGACCGGATTTAACCGGGGAAGATAAAGTTAAGGTTAATTTATGTAATAAAAGGACGGAAGAATTATCATGATTTCATTTGAGAGTGATTACATCACGGGGTGTCATCCTGAGATCTTAAAAAAACTCGGGGAGACAAACCTTGAGGCGCTTGGCGGGTACGGCAGTGACAAATACAGTAAAAGCGCGGAAGAAAAGATAAAAGCGGCAGCGGGAGTGCCGGACGGACAGGTGTTTTTTATATCCGGCGGAACCCAGACAAACCAGCTAATCATATCCACAATGCTTGATGAGTATCAGGGTGTTGTGGCTGCAGAGACGGGACATGTGGCAGTTCACGAGGCAGGCGCCATAGAATATACAGGACATGAGGTTTTGACTGTGCCCGGGTATGACGGCAAATTAAAGGCTTCTGACGTAAAGAGATTTGCAGAGACTTTTTACAGTGATGCAAACCATGAACATATGGTATTTCCGGGAATGGTATATATTTCACATCCCACAGAATACGGAACACTTTATACACTTGATGAATTAAAGGATATCAGAAAGGTCTGCGACGAATATGACATGAGTCTGTTTATAGATGGCGCCAGACTTGGATACGGACTTATGAGCTTTGACACGGATGTGACACTCACGGACATCGCAAATGTCAGCGATGTGTTTTACATAGGTGGAACAAAGGTGGGAGCCCTGTGCGGTGAAGCTGTGGTATTTACGCACGGAAATGCCCCTGTGCATTTCGTAAACCGTATCAAGCGTCACGGTGCACTCCTTGCAAAGGGAAGACTGTGCGGTATTCAGTTTGACACTCTTTTTACGGATGATCTGTATTTTAAAATCAGTCGTCATGCCATAGAGATGGCACAGCTTTTAAAGAATGCCCTGACTGAAAAAGGGTATAAGTTTTATATCGATTCCCCCACAAATCAGCAGTTTGTGGTCCTGGATGATTCAAAATATGAAGAGCTTTCAAAGAACGTTGCCATGAGCTTTTGGGAGAAACCGGATGATGGGCATACTGTCGTAAGGCTGGCAACTTGTTGGTCCACGACAAAAGAAGACATCGAAACTCTTAAGTCATATTTATAGGGCTTTTGCAGAGATATTTACCGGTATTTTGTTACGCTTAAATTTTTGTTTACATGGCGGTTTTAACGTGGTTTACAGGGGTGTTTGCGGCAAGGAGGAAGATCATGAGCGATACTCTCAATATGTCAGTTTCATCGATCGTAAGAGATAAAAACGGCGAAAAGATGGCTTATGTGTCCTTTTCCGAAGAAGGCAGGAGCGCTGAAGGCGTGATACCGGCCTGCAGGATAAAGTCTTCCACAGGGTTTTCAGACGAAGAGATCAAAGGCCTTGAAAATTACATGAGAGAAAATCTTTCCATGATCAAAAAGATGGCAGCAGGAGTCAGGCTTATCGATGCCTTCATGAAGGATTGAGTATTGTTATATATGGCTTTTAAACCGGGTTTATACCCGTTTTTTCGCTATGGCAACGAGCCAAGTAGCTGTCTGGCTTGCTCAGTCGGACATTTGGAGACTGCTGATCAGTGTCTTATTACAGTCTTTTTTTCAAAAAGCGCGAAAAAGACTGTAATCGAAAAAAAGCGGAAAAGTGCTTTACAGTTTATTTGCTAGAAGCCATTAAAAAAACTGTAGGCCCAAATCCACCTTTACAGTTACCCTACAGTCTAATTTAGCATAAGTACAAAAATAACCGTAACGGCAAAAATGCGATTACAGTTATTTTAGAGGAAAAACCGGAAAAGACTGTATAAAAACGGCTAAAAACGGTTATTATACAAAACGGAAAATTTCTTTTTACAGTTATTTTTTGTGAGAAACTTAAAAAAACTGTAAGCCCGAAATTTGGCTTACAGTTTTTTTCAATAAATGCCGAAAAAGACTGTAATGGAGTAGAAATGCCGAAAACCGGAAGAATTCAATTACGGTTAATTTGCGAGAAAACGTGAAATAGACTGTAATGATCAGCGGTTATATGCGGCTGTCTGAGTGTTCAGAGAATCACGGATGAAACTCGTGAAGCGTGTTTCACCCGTTTTTTTATGGCTTCTTATATGGGTGGCATGGATACTCCCCACGATTGTATTTTCGCACAAAAAGTGATATATTAAATAAAAATGCACTATTTATAGTTCGGTAGTGGCAAAATCAAAAGGAGGGTTATTGCATGTTTTTTCAATTGTACAGTGATCATGCGGCTATGCAGTTGATCGGATGGGTTCTTGTTTTCTGTGGATTGATCATTATGAACGAGATCGGCCGCAGGACGAAGGCAGGTGGAATAACTGTTTTCGTTATCATTCCCTGTGTTTTAACCGTTTATTTCATCCTTGCTCACCTGGGACTTTTTGGAGGCAAGGCAAATCCTACCGTTGCATATATGGACGGATGGTTCCATTACTTTAAACTGTATGCGGCAGACATAGGCTGCGTCGGTTTCATGATGATCAAGTATAAATGGGGCATAGGAAAAGAAAAGTGGTTTGCCTGGTTCCCCTGGTTCATCGTTGCCGCAAACATCATGATCGCCAATGTTTCCGATATGGAGTCCGCTATTGCGGCAGCTTCTATTTCGGGCAATTTAAAGGGTGCATGGTGGGCATCAAACGAAGGTGTATTTATCTACGGCGGATGGTGGAATGTGGTAAATGCATTGGCCGGACTCATCAACATTTTCTGTATGACAGGCTGTATTCACCTTTATGCTTCAAGGGATAAAAACAAGTCTGATATGATTTGGCCTGATATGACAATATGGTTCATTCTGGCATATGATGTATGGAACTTCGAATATACTTATCTGAATCTTCCTACTCATACATGGTATTGCGGCGTGGCTCTTTTACTTGCTCCCACATTCGCAAATGCTTTCTGGAACAAGGGTGCATGGATCCAGAACCGTGCAAACACTCTTGCAATATGGTGCATGTGGGCACAGGTTGTTCCCGCATTTCAGCTTAGTTCAAAATTTGCGGCTGCACTTCCCACAGTCTACGGCGGTGCCACTGATGCGGGAGTCACAACAATGGATCTTTATGAAAAGGCCATTGCTCTTTACAATTCAGGAGCAGGAAAGACAGCAGCTGTCGGAGAGACAATATCTGCCATGGGAATCACGGCAGATCCCAGAATGCAGGGATTTGTGGCAATTTTGGCTATCGCCATCAACGTTGTATGCCTGACAGAGATAATAAAGAGATCCGTTAAGCTTGGAAAGAATCCTTATTCAAACGATGTTTTTGTCGGAACAAAGGATTATGAACTTGCTTTGGAGCGTGCAGAGCAGTAATAAGAATTTGATATTGGACACAAATAAAAGCCTTCATCCCCGGTTTTATCGGGGTTGAAGGCTTATGTTTTATATGCCGCCAAGAAGCCCAAGAGCATTTTGCCCAAGTATTTTTTCTGTGATGGAACTGCCATCAATTATTTCCTTTACGGTTTCAAGGGCTTCCTTTTGAGATGCCCATGGTGAGTCACTTCCAAAGAGTATGTGCCCGGCACCGTGTTTTTTTACTATTTCTTTAAACAGATCGGGGTGAAGCATGGTCTCGATCTCTCCGCTTTTTTTCCTAAGTTTCGTGACGGAAAAAGAAGTGTCCAGATATACATCAAGTCCGGCTATTTCATCCAGCACTTTTTCCCATTCATCCCATCCCCCCATGTGGGCAAGGATAAGCTTTCGTGGCTTTAACTCTTTTATGACGGAAAGAATGTGAGAGACACCTGATCTGTAATCTCCGGGAAAACCTATATCATATCCGGCGTGGGTCATAATGGCCAGATCATACTCACAGGCACAGTCAATAATTCGTTTATATCTGATATCGTCAAGGAAAACATTTTGAAATACGGGATGGATCTTTATACCGCGAACATTTTCCGAGGCCAGATTTTTTATTATCTCTCTGTAATCTGAGTTTTCGGGATGGATGGCGCCAAAGGATTCGATCCCTGTTTCGTTCATCCGTTCATTTGTGATAAATACGTTTCTGTTTATTTTTTCTGTCTGGGAGGGGGCGGTTGCCACCGGCATGACTAAGGATAAGTCGATACCGGCTTCTTCCATTGAAGCCTTAAGTGCATTTTCACTGCCGTCAAGACAGGCATTCATATTTGCGGATGCTGAGAGGCTGTCTATGGCCTTTTTGGCAACTGATTCGGGGAATGTATGGGTATGGATGTCTATTATCATTGTGTTTACCTCGTTTTCTCAAAGAAAGATTATAACATTTTTTTGGAAATTGCAGAACATATTTTATTGACTTAAAAAAAGAAGAGTGATATAGTGCTTATGTTGATTGCTTTAACGGTTTAAAGCGTTGGAGTTATAAAAACTAAAGTTTAAGGGAGAAATGATCATGAAAAAGAAATTGATTTCACTTATGATGGCAGTCGCAATGACATTCGGTCTTACATCATGCGGCTCGGCATCAAGTGACGGATATACCGTAGGTATCTGCCAGCTTGTACAGCATGAGGCACTTGATGCTGCAACACAGGGCTTCAAGGATGCTCTTGTAGATGAACTTGGAGAAGAGAAGGTTACATTTGACGAGCAGAACGCTTCGGGCGATTCTGTTAACTGCTCTACTATCGTAAACGGATTTGTATCAAAGAACGTGGATCTGATCCTTGCAAATGCAACAGGTGCTCTCACAGCGGCTACATCAGCTACAAATGAGATCCCCGTACTCGGAACAGCCATCACCGCTTATTCGGTTGCTCTTGACCTTGATGAAGCTACATTTACGGGAACTGTCGGCGGAAATGTTTCCGGTACCAGCGACCTTGCTCCTCTTGATGAGCAGGCAGCAATGATCCTTGAGTGGTTCCCCGATGCAAAGGAAGTCGGAATCATCTATTGCTCGGCTGAAGCTAACAGCGTATATCAGGTAAATGAGATCACCAAGGCTTTGGCTGACCTTGGCGTAAATGCAACAGCTTATGCTTTCACAGATTCAAATGATGTCACCAGCGTTACAAACAAGGCTTGCGAGACATCAGATGTTATCTATATTCCTACAGACAACACTGCAGCTTCTAACACAGAGGCTATCGCAAATGTGGTAGTTCCCGCAAAGGTTCCCGTTATCGCAGGCGAGGCAGGTATCTGCAAGGGATGTGGTATCGCAACACTTTCCATCAGCTATTATGACCTTGGATACACAACAGGTAAGATGGCAGCAAAGGTTCTGACAGGTGAAACTGATATTTCGGAAATGCCTATCGAATATGCTCCCGTTACAAAGTATTACAATGCAGAACTTGCAGAGCAGTATGGTCTTACACCTGTAGAGGGATACGAAGTATTGGAGTAATCACAACAGGTCATTTGATATTGCGTATTACTGATTACCAAATTTAAATAATGAAGCGCAAAAAGACGAAGCATGGTCTAGCCGTGGTTCGTCTTTGCGGTTTTTTAAAAATCTGTATTTCAAGGTGCTTTGCCGTGGATACAAAAGTTTATAAAAAGTGAGGTTTTAAAATTATGAATGTACTTGGTGCATTGTTTAGTGCGCTTCCCGGAGCGGTGGCTCAGGGACTTGTGTGGGGTATCATGGCCATAGGTGTATATGTGACCTTCAGGATCCTGGATATTGCGGATCTGACAGTGGACGGCTCCCTTGCAACAGGCGGAGCTACCTGCGTGATGTTAATAAGGCTCGGATTGAATCCATGGCTTGCACTTTTGTGTGCTGTGGCTTCCGGTGTGATAGCAGGGCTTGTTACGGGACTTTTTATCACAAAATGCGGTATTCCACCTATTTTGGCAGGAATTTTAACCCAGCTGTCACTGTATTCCATCAATCTGCGCATTATGGAAAGTAAGTCAAACCAGGCTGTGAGTGTAGATAAATACAGTCTCCTGGCATCCCAGAGATATGTCAGAGACTTTTCGATCCTTAATCCACTGGTACTTTTGACAGTGTTACTTTTGATCCTGATGATCCTGTTATACATGTTCTTCGGAACGGAACTTGGAAGTGCCGTCCGTGCCACGGGAACCAATCAGAACATGGCAAGAGCCCAGGGCATCAACACAAAGTTCAACACTGTGCTCGGACTGATGCTCTCAAACGGTCTGGTTGCCATGAGCGGAGCACTCCTTGCTCAGTATCAGGGCTCAGCTGACGTTAATATGGGTCGAGGAGCCATCGTTATCGGTCTTGCGGCAGTCATCATCGGCGAAGTGTTATTCGGAAAGATCTTCAGGAATTTCTTCCTCAAAATGCTGGCGGTGGTACTGGGTGCGGTGATCTATTACATCGTGCTTCAGATCGTATTGCAGATGGGCTTAAATACAAACGATCTCAAGATGCTTACAGCTATTCTCGTAGCAGTATTTTTGTCCATACCCTACTGGAAGGGCATGCTTGATGCAAAAAAGGCCGGAGCAAAAAAGGAGGGCAAATAAATGTTACAGGTAAATTCGATATACAAGACATTCAACCCCGGAACCGTTAATGAGAGAGTTGCCCTGGACGGCCTTGATCTCACATTAAATGACGGAGACTTTGTCACAGTCATCGGTGGAAACGGTGCAGGTAAATCAACACTTTTGAATGCCATCGCGGGCACATTTCCCGTGGACTCAGGCTCCATCATACTGGACGGCACTGATCTTACAGGTCTTCCCGAGCACAAGAGAGCAAAATATCTGGGCCGTGTATTTCAGGATCCCATGATGGGAACGGCTCCTACAATGCAGATCGTGGAAAACATGGCTCTCGCTGCCAGAAGAGGCGATAAGCGCGGACTTAAGTGGGGAATAACAAAGGAAGAACATGAAAAATATCATGAGATGTTAAAGATACTGGACCTTGGGCTGGAGGAGAGAATGACGGCAAAGGTCGGACTTTTATCAGGCGGACAGCGTCAGGCACTGACACTTTTGATGGCGACCTTAAAAAAGCCACAGCTCCTTTTGCTGGATGAGCACACTGCAGCTCTCGATCCAAAGACTGCAGCAAAGGTTTTGGAGATCTCCGACATGGTAGTAAAAAAGAATAGCCTTACCACCATGATGATCACCCACAACATGAAGGATGCCATCAATTTCGGAAACAGACTCATAATGGTTGAAGGCGGAAAAGTTGTCATGGATGTGAGCGGTGAAGAAAAACAAAAGCTTACCGTTGCCGAACTGATCGAAGCTTTTTCTAATATTTAAACAAGTGTAAAACCATTTTACCCTGTTTGGAAAGATTCGTTTGATGTGAAAAATATGAGATGTATTATTTTTGCAGGTTCCGATATAAATGATTATGAATATGTAAAAGCTTCCATGAAAAGCGATGATTTCGTGATCTGCTGTGACAGTGGGTTAAGGCATGCTGTGAAACTGGGGATAATCTGTGATCTTTGCATAGGAGATTTCGATTCCCACAAGGAGCCGGATGGAGACGAATGCAGGGAAGTGATAAAACTGCCCCGTATAAAGGATGATACGGATTCTTTTTATGCCGTAAAGGAAGCCTATAGTCGAGGATACAGAGATTTTTTAATCTATGGGGCAATGGGACGAAGGATCGATCATACACTCGGCAATGTATATATGCTTTTGTGGCTTTTTGAGAGAGACTGCAAGGCGGTAATGGCAGATGAGTACTGCGAACTTGAAGTTATCAAAAACGGCGTTGTCCCCTGCAGCGGATATCCGTTCTTTTCTCTGATCAACATAGCGGGGACAGCAAAGCATATAAACATAACAGGAGCAAAGTACGAGCTGACGGACGGAGAGATATCAAGCGACTATCAATACGGTGTCAGCAATGAAGTTTTGCCCGGAAAGAGTGCTCGGATCAGTGTAGGTGATGGAGTGATCCTCCTGGTGAAGGTTAGAAGAGAATAAATAGTGATTAAGTACCATATAAAAAACTCACGAAAAGTACGAAAATATAAATAGAAACACAGCTAAGTTAAATAAAAACAAGGAGGTGCCTATGGAAAACAGTGAAAACAAACGTCTTGTTTTATACATTGCATTTGCACTGACAGCCGCTGTTATTATTTTACTTGGCATTTTCGTAAGTATGGGCGCAAGGCATGTGGCTGAATCGGAGAGAGCGGCGATAGAGCGTGACTTTGAAGTTTATGAGACAATATTTGATGAGACTGTTCCTGTGAGTGATTCTATCAAGGAATGATATGTAAATATTTGTATAGAACGAGTGAATGACTGTAATTTGACCGGACTTGTGGCGACATGAGTCCGGTTAATTTTTTTTTTATAATTACTTTATGAAAAGTTATTAGCACTCACCTTGACCGAGTGCTAATAAGGTGTTATAACATAATCAAGCAAAGGGAAATGGTTCCCGCAGCCGGACAATTAACACATACACTACAGACAAAAATGTCTGAGAAATAAAGGAGGAATTGATTATGTTGATGCCCAGTATTTTAACAAATAACTTTTTTGATGATTTATTTGATGACTTTGTAGAGCCTGCAAGAAACTTTGCACCTGCCACAACTTCAACATTCTCCAAACTCATGAAGACAGATATCAAAGAGCACGAGAACGGATTTGATCTTGCTATCGAGCTCCCCGGATACAGGAAAGAGGATGTGAACGCTGAGTTAAAGGACGGATACCTCATCATCAGTGCACAGACCACAAAGGACAATGACGAAAAGGACGAGCACGGCAGGTACATCAGACGCGAGAGATATTCAGGAAACTGCCAGAGAAGCTTCTATGTGGGTGAGAATATCACTGAGGAAGATATTAAGGCTAAGTTCGAGAACGGTATCTTAAATCTCACCATTCCCAAGAAGGAAGAGCAGCCAAAGGCTGAAGAAAAGAAATACATCGCCATCGAGGGATAAACGAAGACAAATGAAACTGTCAGGGACAAACACTTGGCAGGGAAAAACGATCAGTCAAAAAGGCTCCCATATCGGAAACGGTAGGGGGTCTTTTTGCTATAGGGAGTTTTTTGCTACTCAAGCCGCTTTCATTTTGTCAGGTGGCAGCGCCATCATAATCCGTAAAGTTCCAAATACTTTTTGATCACGCCTGAAGCATCTGCCGATATGCACCCGGTTTCGAAGATTTAAAAATTCACACTACGCTAGCGATATGTACTTGGTTTTGACAAAACTCACACTACGCTGCGATATCGAAGAATCATATGGAATACTGTAATTTTTTAAAACCATGGAAATTTACAGTATCTCAGGCTATGCGAAAAGACTGTTTTTAGCATGATTTACTGTAAAATATTGGAATCTAAGAAAATTTACAGTATTCAGACCCCGCAAATAGGCTGTTTTTTAGTGTGGCTTACTGTAAAATATGGATAATCCAGGAATTTACAGTAATCAGGCTCCATAAGACTGTTGTTTTTTGGGGTAATATACTGTAAAAATCGTGCATCCCGGGATATTTACAGTAATCCGGCCAAAATCTATGTTGTTTGCATAGAGAGATCTACTGTAATTTATGGACATTCAAGAGAATTTACAGTATCCATAAAATCAGGTATGGATTGATTGTGTTAATGTGCGGGTTGCGGTTTCCCTGCATTTAATTTATGATAAGATAACTGATCTAACGATAACTTGCAGGGGGAAGAATGGCCATGAGAATTGCAGTGTTTTCGGATATACATGGAAACTTACAAGCACTTAAAGCAGCATTTGAGCAGATAAGGGAGAAGAAACCGGACAAAATTGTGTTTTTGGGAGATATTTTTCAAAGGGGTAATGAAGAGATTCAGTGCCTGGAAATGTTAAAAGACAACGACATCGTCTGCATTAAAGGAAACTGTGAACTCTATCTTTCAAAAGGTGTAGACATCGATCCGGATGTGGAATATCTCAGGGATTATTATGACAGTGCAAGGGGAAAACTGTCTGATGAACAGTTGCAGTTTGTGCAACAGATGCCTTTGTTTTATGAGATGAAGTGTTCAGGGCACAGTATGCTTTTTACACATTTTCTATTTGCCGATGCAGATGCAGCATATCCATATTATCAGTTGTCATCCTTAAAAGACGGGACCTTTGATATGGCATGTGAAAGCGAAGATATAAAAAGATATGAGCTGGTCGTGATAGGTCACTGTCACCGGAATTTCGTGAAAGGAAATGTGGTTTCTGTTTCTGCTTCCGGATTGGATGATCCTTCATACTTGCTGATCGAAGCAAATGAAGGTGAACTTCGTTATGAGCACATAAGCATTCGGATTGACTAAAATCAAATCCATCAATTCGGATCAGCTTTAGCTGTGGAATGGCAATGCTGTATCTATGCCGGAACACAGGTAAGACAGGAAGAATTTTATTGTTTGGAAATCTCTGATATGCTACTATATTAAAGGAATGTCGTTTTGTTTGGCAGTGAAAAGGCTGTGCCGGTTCGGCATGGCCTTATTTGTGTAACAACGAGCCTAAGTCCCACCCGCAAGCTCGCTTGCGAGGTGGACTTAGGCGACTGTAGAACACCGAAAGGCTTTGCCTTGAGGTGTGAAACAGAGTTGAAAACGAGTAGGAGTCAGCCTGCTCGATTTTTAGAAGTATTTCTGTGGCTTTGCAAGGTTATAAATAGTTCTAAACAGTTTAAAACGGGCGGTTACAGTTTGGTGATTGACCAATCAAAAAACAATGGCTATAGGGACAATGGCTAGAGCAATAAATGGACGAAAAATAATTTGAAAAAAGTTTGAAAAAATCAATCAAGTCCCGGTTAATGGACATAAAGGAGGTCATAATATGACGCAGGAAGAAATGTTAAAAAAGGCGCTTGGCCTTTTAAGAGATTATGTATATAAGCTTGGTGAAGCAGGGGGCATATCTGAGGATGAGTGTGAGAATATATGGGAGAGGATAGCCTCAAACAGTGGAGTGCTTCAGGAATTCTCATATTTTCACGATTACAATACTTTCCTTGGCCAATATGGTGTTGAAGGCTTCACCATCCCTGATATAGTGGCATGGCAGGTGGATCACTTTAAATCTTACATGGACAGGGATGACAAAAACCGCTTCAACAATGAGAGGCTTTTGCTGGAATCCTTTGACATCATGGCAAAGATGGCTGTGGACCCCGCACCCTACATAGAAAAGATGGCTGCAGAGTCCGGACAGGATTTTTAAAACAGGATTTTAGAAAAAGATTTTAGAAAAAGTATTTAAAAAAATATATTTTTGAGATAAGACATAAAGATTAAGCAGAATAAGAAAGTTGGGTTCAGACATGAATAAGGCCTTTACGGAGGAAAAAGGAAAACAGACTTACAGCGCAAAAACTCTGTTAAAACGCTTTTTCCCTTATATAAAGAAATACAGACATTTAATGATATTGGATCTCGTATTTGCATCAATGACGACTCTGTGTGACATCGTGCTTCCCATGATCATGAGGAGAGTCACCAATTCGGCTCTCGGAAACGCAGCGCCTCTCACAGAAGGGATAATCCTGAAAATGGCGCTTATCTACGTGATCCTCAGGCTTATAGACGCAGGGGCAAATTTTTTTATGCAGTCCCAGGGACATATCATGGGTGTCTACATTGAGACGGATATGCGAAGGGATGCCTTTGATCATTTGCAGAGGCTGAGCGGATCGTATTACAGCAATCATAAAATAGGTCAGATCATGGGCAGGATCACGAACGACCTTTTTGATGTGACTGAGTTTGCTCATCACTGCCCGGAGGAATTTTTCATTGCAGGTATCAAGATTGTGGTAAGCTTTGTGATACTTGCAAACGCATCATTTCTTTTGACACTTATGATATTTGCCTGCATTCCGCTTATGATCTTTGTGAGTGCAAAGATAAATCACTGGCTGAGAGCCACTCAAAAGGCTCAGAGATTTCAGATAGGTGAGTTAAATGCGGCTATAGAGGACAGTTTGCTTGGTGAGCGCGTGGTTAAGGCTTTCACCGCAGAGGATGAAGAAAAGAGAAAGTTTGAAGAAGGAAATGTGGAATTCCAGAGGATAAAGAAGCATTTTTACTATGCCATGGCAACCTTTGGCACGTCCACGAGGCTCTTTGACGGTCTCATGTATACTGTGGTGATTGTGGCGGGCAGCCTGTTTTTGATAAATGGCCGTATCGAAGCAGGAGATCTGGTGGCTTATGTACTTTACGTGTCAACACTGATCCAGACCATCCGCCGTATTGTGGAATTTACGGAGCAGTTCCAGCGTGGAATGACGGGAATCGAGCGTTTCTGCGAGATCATAGACACACCCATAGATATAGAGGACGAGCCGGGTGCAGGTGAACTTAATGTGACGAACGGAAGCATTTCGTTTAATAATGTGTGCTTTGAATATCCCGACGATCACAACAAAGTATTAAAGGACTTTAACCTGGAGGTAAAAACCGGCGAAAACCTGGCTATCGTGGGGGCTTCAGGCGGAGGAAAGACCACCATCTGTAACCTGATACCCAGATTCTACGATCTGACCTCAGGGGAAATCACGATCGATGATACAAATATTAAAAAAGTGACATTAAAGAGTCTTCGAAGCGCCATCGGTATGGTGCAGCAGGACGTATATCTTTTCAGCGGCACCATCAGAGACAACATAGCCTACGGAAGACCGGGAGCCACCGATGAGGAAGTCATGGAGGCAGCTCGCCTTGCAGGTGCCGATGAATTTATAAAGGATTACGAAAACGGAATTTATACCTACATCGGGGAGAGGGGCGTTAAGCTTTCCGGAGGACAGAAACAGAGGATATCCATAGCAAGAGTGTTCCTTAAAAACCCGAAGATCCTGATCCTGGATGAGGCCACATCCGCCCTTGATAATGAGAGCGAGATATTGGTGACAAAGAGCTTAAAGGATCTTGCAAAGGGCAGGACCACCATCACCATAGCCCACAGGCTGACCACCGTAAAGGATGCCGACAGGATCATAGTCCTTGGAAAGAACGGCATCGAGGAGGAGGGAACCCACGAGGAACTTTTGAAAAAAGAGGGTTCTTATTACAGGCTCTGGAACAGAATGGCTGACATGAATATGTAATGGAATACGGGATGTGATATTTGATAAAAGACTTAATGTTATATTATTATAAACGATTTATTGTAATGAAAGGATTTGGAAGCAGAAGATGAAATTTATTTCCTGGAATGTAAATGGCTTAAGAGCTTGCCTTGGCAAAGGGTTTGAAGATTATTTTAAAGAGGCGGATGCCGATATATTCTGCCTGCAGGAGACGAAGTGCAGTGAGGGCCAGGTGGAGCTTGACCTGCCGGGATACCACCAGTACTGGAATTATGCGGACAAAAAGGGATATTCCGGAACAGCGATCTTTACAAAGAGAGAGCCCATAAATGTCACCTATGGCATCGGTGTTGACGAGCACGACCATGAGGGAAGGGTGATCACGGCAGAGTTTGAGGATTTTTATTTTGTGACAGTTTACGTCCCCAACTCCCAGAGAGAATTGGCAAGACTCTCCTACAGGATGAAGTGGGAGGAGGATTTCCTCGCTTATATAAAGGGGCTTGATGAGAAAAAGCCCGTTATCTACTGTGGGGATCTGAATGTGGCCCATGAGGAGATCGACCTGAAAAATCCCGCGTCAAATCACAAAAACGCCGGTTTTTCGGACGAGGAGAGGGCTGCTTTTTCAAAGGTATTGGAAAGCGGTTTTGTGGACAGTTTCAGATTCTTTTATCCGGACAAGGCTAATATATATTCCTGGTGGTCATATATGTTCCATGCCAGGGAGAACAATGCGGGATGGCGTATAGACTATTTTGTGGTATCTGACCGCATAAAGGAAAAGATGGAGGATGCAAAGATCCATTGCGATATAATGGGATCCGATCATTGTCCTGTGGAACTTGATATAAACCTTTAGGGGGAAGTAAGGGTTGAGTTTGAGATTTTATTTTGGGCCCAGCGGCTCGGGGAAAAGCAGTCAATTATACAGGGAAGTATTGGAGAGGGCAGGGAGAGAACCCGGAAGGAATTTCCTTTTTATCGTGCCTGATCAATATACCATGCAGACACAAAAGGATCTGGTTTCAAATAGTGATTGCAGCGGTATCATGAATATCGATGTCCTCAGTTTCGGGCGACTTTCGCACAGGATCCTGGAGGAGGTCGGCGGGGAGGATACGACTGTTTTGGATGATACCGGAAAGAGTCTGGTGCTTCAGAAGGTGGCATTGTCCGTATCCGATGAGCTTCCGACCCTTAAGGGCCTTATAAAAAAACAGGGTTATATCCATGAGGTAAAAAGCGTCCTCTCGGAGTTTATGCAATATGGCATCGGCGTGGATGATGTTGACAGGCTGATCGAGTATTCTAAAGGGAGAAACGCTCTTAATGCCAAATTAAAGGACCTTAAGGTTATTTATAAGGCCTTTAAAGATTATATAAGAGATTCTTTCATCACTACCGAGGAAAAGATGGATGTCCTCACAAGAGCCGTGTCGAAGTCCGGTATCCTAAAAAACAGCGTGGTCATCTTTGACGGCTTTACCGGCTTTACACCGATCCAGTACAGGGTTTTGACGGAACTCATGATGACTTGCAGTGAGGTGGTGATCTCTCTGACGCTCGGCATGGGAGAAGACCCCTATGTCCTTGACGGGGAGCACAATCTGTTTTATCTGACTAAAAAGACGGTGGCGGATCTGGAAAAATGCCTGCAGAAAGCGGGAGGAAACAGAGGAAGCGACGTCTTTGTCAATTCTGATTTTAATCGATTCAAAGACTCAAAAGAACTGGGATTTTTGGAGCAAAACATCTTCAGATCAAAGAGTAAGAGGTTTGAGGAAATTCCAAAGGATATTCAGATCTTTGAAGCGACAGATCCCGCGGAAGAAGTGGGAAAAGCAGCCGTAAAGATTAAAAAGCTTATCATGGAGGAGGGTATTTCCTACAGGGATATCGCTGTGGTAAGCGGATCTTTGGAAGACTACGCTCCTTACATCGAGACCCGGTTCGAACTTTTGGATATCCCTTTTTACATTGACAGGACGAGGGGAATACGGTTAAACCCCTTGATTGAGACTATTAAGGCGTATATAAACCTGTTTCTTGATAACTTTACCTATGAGGCGGTTTTTAGCTTTTTAAGGGGCGGAATGAGCGATTTTGAGACTCAGACCGTGGACGAACTTGAAAACTATTGTATCGCAACGGGCATAAGGGGGATAAGCAGCTGGAAAAAAGTCTTCTCCTACGAGACCATGGATGTTAAGGATGAGGAAAAAAAGGCCTTTATAAATGAGGCGAGGGAAAAGTTCGTGACTCTCTTTGATGGGGTGGCTTTAAAGCCTTCCGCAACAGCTGCGGAATATACGGAGAATCTGTATGATTTTCTGACTAAACTTGGAGCCGGTGAGAAGTTAAATGCTTTTTCCGAAGATTTTAAAGCTTCGGGGGATCCGGTGAAGGCAAAGGAGTACAGCCAGATCTACAGGGTCGTTATGGAGATGCTTGATCAGATCCACGAGCTCTTAAAGGATGAGGTCATAAGCCTCAGGGAGTTTTCGGAGATAATCGATGCGGGAATCGCGGAGATCACCGTGGGAACCATCCCCCAGAATGTGGACAGATGTCTTGTGGGTGATGTGGAAAGAAGCCGGCTTAACAATGTAAAGGTGCTGTTTTTCCTGGGTGTAAACGATGGAAATATTCCGAAGGGGATCACCACAGGCGGTCTTATATCCGATGCAGACAGGGAGTTTTTAAGAGATTCCGACCTGGAGCTTGCGCCCACTCCCAGACAGCAGATGTTTATCCAGAGACTTTATCTGTACATGAATATGACCAAGCCATCGAGGAAATTGTTTTTGTCATATTCCAGGGTAAACAGTGAGGGTAAAAGCCTGGCGCCGTCATATCTTATAAAAAATCTGTGCGGCCTGTATCCTGAACTCAGGATTTCTGAGGATAACGGGGACATCCTTGGGAGTATCATAAATAAAAAACAGGGTCAGAGGTATCTTGCGGAAGGCCTTAGGGAGTATTTTGCAGGGCTTATGACCCCTGAAAAGGCAAAGGATTTTAAGGTTCTCTACAGCGTGTACAAGGGAAGTGACCTGTCGGAGGAATACACAAGGGCAGCTCTGTCATCCTATGAAAAGAAAAACCTGTCGAAGGCAGTTGCCTCCGCTCTCTACGGACTTCGCCTTGAAAACAGTGTTACCAGGCTTGAAAACTTTGCTTCCTGCGCATATATGCACTTCCTGGAGTATGGTCTCAGCTTAAAGGAGAGAGAAAAATACGGATTTGATGCTCTTGACCTTGGAAATGTGTTTCACGGAGTTTTGCAGATGTTTTCAATCGGGCTCGAGAGAGATGGAAAGACATGGCTTAATTTCGATGAGACCTATGCGAAGGAGGCTGTTTCAAAGGCGGTTGACGATTTCTGTGCCGATTATAACAACACGGTTTTCTATGCCAGCGCCCAGAATGCCTATGCCATAATTCGCATGAAAAGGATACTGACAAGGAGCGTAATGACGCTTCAGAACCAGATTGCGGCAGGGGATTTTGTGCCAAAGGGATACGAAGTATCATTTGGAAGGATCGATGACCCCACAAAGATCGATGTGACCCTTTCCGATACGGAAAAAATGTATCTTAAGGGAAAGATCGACAGAATAGATACCTGCAGGGATGAGGATCATATTTATGTAAAGGTCCTTGATTACAAGAGCGGAAACAAGGATTTTGACCTGGTTGCGCTCTATCACGGCCTTTCTTTGCAGCTGGTACTGTATATGAAGGCGGCAACGGGAATGCTTGAAAAAGAAAATCCCGGTGCAAAGGTCGTCCCGGCGGCATGGTTGTATTACCGAGTGGATGATCCCCAGGTTACAAGTGCCGAGGCTCTTACTGACGAAGAGATAAATGAAAAAATACAAAAAGCTCTTCGCACAAAAGGTCTTGTAAACGGGGATGACAAGGTTCTGTATCACCTGGACAAGGCAGAAGAGGGTGAATCTGTGGTGATCCCCGTAAAATACAACAAGGATCATTCCCTGGCGGCCGCATCAGACGTTATAGGTCCGGAAGATATGCTGGCGATCTCGGGATATACGGATCTTGTGATAAAAAGGCTTGGAAAATCTATTGTGGACGGAGATATTTCCATTTCTCCCTCAGAGAAAAAGCAGGGCAGGAATGCCTGCGAATACTGTGCTTTCAAAAGTGCCTGTCCCATGGACAAAAACATTCCGGGATACGAGTACAGAGACTGCTCTAAAGTGGAGAACTGCGAGAATGACGCAGATATTCTTGACAAAATGAGGAAAGAGATTGATGAAGTTTACACCTGATCAGCAAAAATGCATAGATATTCACGGTAAAAACATATTGGTTTCCGCCGCTGCGGGAAGCGGAAAGACCGCTGTGCTTACAGAGAGGATAATCAGGATGGTCTGCCATGAGTCGGACCCTGTCGACATAGACAGAATACTGGTGGTTACTTTCACAAAGGCAGCGGCAGCGGAGATGAGAGCCAGGATAGAAAAAAGGCTTTATGAGGAACTGGAAAAAGATCCGGAGAGCGTTCATCTTCAGAGACAGCTTTCCCTTATCTACAATGCGCAGATCACGACCATCGACTCCTTTTCTCTCTTTATAGTAAAAAACCATTTCAACAAGATCGGTCTGGAGCCCGGTTTTCGTGTGGCAGATGAAGCGGAGATGCAGATGCTTCGCGAGGACGTCATGGAAAAACTCCTTGAGGATTATTACAAAGAGGACAGTGATGACTTTAAAAAGTGCCTTGAGTTTTTCTGCAGAAAAACCGGGGATAAAGAGTTAAAGGCAATGATCGACAAGCTTTCAAGCGTTGCGTCCTCCATGCCATGGCCGGATAAGTGGCTTATTGAAAGAAAAAATGATTACAGAGATGATTCGGCATGCAAAGCCTATTTGATGGATTTAATAAAAAAGCACCTGGAGTCCTGCGTTGCCGAATACGAAAAGATGATAGAAATCATTCAAAGTCCCGACGGACCCTATATGTACGGTGAGTTGGTGGATGGCGAGTACGAAGCCATACAGAAGGCGCTTATGGCAGATACTTTTGAAAAACTCTGCGAGAAGGTCTCCGCCATAAGCTTTGGAAGTCTTCCGAGGAAAAAGGATGATTCCGTTTCTCCCATGAAGAGGGAACTGGTGCAGGGTTACCGAAACGGTGTAAAGGATATTATCAATAAAAAGATAATGGGCGAGATATTCGCCACACCATTTGATCTTGCAGACCTGCAGGCTGCGGAGTGCGCAGAGGTGGTGGATGTTTTGGTGGACATGACCCTTGATTTTGACGAAAGGGTTGCCAATGAGAAAAGCAGGAGAAAGATAATAGATTTTTCCGACATGGAGCATTTTGCTCTGAAAATCTTAATGACCCCGGATGAAAACGGAAACATGACTGTAAGTGATGTGGCAAAGGAGTACAGGGAGTTTTTCAGGGAAGTCATGATCGATGAGTATCAGGACTCAAACCTTGTACAGGAATATATTCTGTCAGCCGTGGCGGGAGATAAGCCCGGTACGTACAACAGGTTCCTCGTGGGTGATGTCAAGCAGAGTATTTACAGATTCAGACAGGCAAGGCCCGATCTTTTCCTTGAAAAATACGGGACATACGGCGATGAAAGCTGTGACGAGACCAGGATCGATCTGTCAAATAATTTCAGAAGCCGTGAGGAAGTCATAAAAAGCGTAAATTCCCTCTTTGAAAGGATAATGCAGGAGGATTCCTCGAAGTTAGCCTATGACGATAAAGCGGCTCTATACGTGGGCGCAGATTATTATGAATACACGCCGGATAAATCAAGCGAGATCCTGTTTTCATGTGCTGACGGCCTTGATTTTAACGAAAAAATGGAGAGGGAGGCCACCCTTATTGCCACTAAGATCGGGCAGCTTATGAAGTCCATGCAGGTGCAGATAAAGGACAGTAAGGAGTTCAGACCCTTAAAATACAGCGATATTGTGATCCTCTTTAGAAGCGGCCGTGACAGGGAGGATATTTTTAAGAAAGTCCTTGAAAAAAACGGCATACCTGCCTATACGGAGTCAAAGAAGGGTTATTTTGGCGCAAAAGAGATCACGGTTTTAATAAATCTTTTAAAAGTTTTGGACAATCCCCTTCAGGATATCCCCGTATTTGCGGTGATGAGATCCGTGTTTGGAGGCTTTAGCGATGAGGAGATAGCACTTCTTAGAGCAGATGATAAAAAAACTCGTCTCTTTAAAGCCGTTACCGACAGGAGTGCATCCGATAAAGAGGATGAACTGACAGATAAATCAAGGGCTTTTGTGGATATGATCACAAGATACAGGCAGATGGCAAAGACCATGTCCGTGCATGAGCTTTTGATAAAGATAAATGCGGAACATGATTATCTCGACTATGTAAGCGCACTTCCCGCGGGAGAGAAGCGTAGGAGCAATGTGGAAATGCTCTTTACCAAGGCACTTTCCTTTGAAAAGACCTCCATGTACGGACTATTTCAGTTTGTGCGATACATTGAGCAGATAGAGTCCTATTCCATCGATGAGGGTGAGGCTCAGATGATTGATGAGAATGCAAACGTGGTCAGGATCATGAGCATTCACAAGAGTAAGGGACTGGAATTTCCTGTGGTATTTGTGGCTTCACTGGACAAGCAGTTTAATGAAAGCGACATAAAAGAGGAGCTTATCTGCGACAGCGAACTGGGCCTGGGAATCATGTATTTTAATCCCGGAAAGAGGATAAGGAATAACACTCTCAGGCATATGGCCATTTCAGCAAAGATAAAGCAGGAAAATGTGGCGGAGGAGATCAGGATACTCTACGTGGCTTTGACAAGAGCCAGGGAAAAACTGATCCTTACAGGTAATATATCTACCTCCGAATATGACAAGATTGTGGATGATGCTTACGGCGATAGGGAGAATCCCAAGAGACTTGCATACGGTAATTTCATCAAAACAAGACGTTATCTTGATTTAATAACACCTTTTATTAAAGATATTTCATTCCGTCCTTCATTTTATGGAGATGAAGAACTTAAAAATGAATTTTTTGCGTCACAGCTTGAAAAGGGTAAAGCGTTAATGGAGTTAAACGCAGATATACCAAGGGATGAGGAAGATAAGTTACATGCGTTATCAAACAGGTTTGAATACGTTTATCCGTACGAATATCTTAGAAAATTATATACAAAAACATCTGTGTCTGAATTAAAAATTGCATCCATGGCGGAAAGGGATGAGGAGGCTTACAGTATGTTTGAACCGGAGGATGTGCCGCTATATGTTCCCCGTTTTAAAAAGGCTGAGGAGCCAGCTGACGGAGCCACAAGAGGTTCCGCATATCACAGATGCATGGAGATAATTGACTTTGACAGGGTTCTTGGACCTGCTTTTGAAGGTACTTTGCCGGCAAGCTTTGATGAATACTTGCAGATACTGTGCAGTGATTCAATTAACCTGATCAGAAAGAATACGGAAGAGTTTCTGGATGAGAATGTAAAGAGCGGAAAGCTTTCTTCGGAGTACAGAGGGCTTATAAATACGGACAAGATCCTCAATTTCTTTAAGACAAAGCTCTCCTATCGCATGTGGATGGCTTCAAAGAGAGGGGACCTTTACAGAGAGCAGCCCTTTGTGTACGGAATCTCGGCGGACAGGCTCTCAGGCGAGTTTTCAGCAGATGAGAAGGTTTTGATCCAGGGAATAATTGACGTCTTTTTTGTGGAAGACGGTAATATCGTCTTAATGGATTATAAGACGGACAGAGTTCCCGATTTTGAAAGACTCTGGGAGAGATATTCCGTCCAGCTTGACTATTACAGTGAAGCGCTTTGCAGTATCAGAAAGATGCCCGTAAAGGAAAAAATAATATATTCCTTTTATTTGGAGGCTGAAAATGGTATACTGTCCTAGTGGTCTTTAGACCGCAAATTTTTGTTGTGAGGTTTGTATGGAGAAAAACACCGGATTGGTTCTGGAAGGCGGCGCAATGCGAAGCATTTTTACGGCCGGCGTTCTGGATGCTTTGATGGAAGAAAAAATTCAGTTTCCCTATGTTTATGCAGTGTCAGCCGGTGCGTTTGCCGGCATGCATTATATCAGCAATCAGTATGGCATATGCAGAAAGGCTATGATAGACAGTCTGGAGGATTATCAATACCTCGGACCAAAGGTATTTTTTAAAAAGGGTACTTTTTTTGACATGGATTATCTCTTTGATGTGATCCTGCCGGAGATTTCAAAATTCGATTTTGAGGCTTTCAAAAGATATCCCGGAAAATTTATTACCAGTACTGTGGACTGTAACACAGGCGAGATCCATTATTTCAGCGAATTTGAGTCCATGGAGAGACTTAGCAGTGTTATGAAGGCTGCCAATTCAATGCCCATCATCGCCAGGATCACAGAGATAGACGGTATGCCAATGCTGGACGGCGGAATGAGGGATGCCATCCCCATTGTGAAGGCCCTTGAGGACGGAATGGAAAAGGTCGTGGCAGTGCTCACCCGTGATCCCTCCTACAGAAAGAGCGAGAAAAAGGCTTTGGATCAGAGAATCACAGAGGTTTTATACAGAAAATATCCTAAGTTTCTGGAAATGCTTCAGACCAGATGGAAAAGGTACAATGACTCCCTGGAAACCATCGAAGAACTGGAAAAAGAGGGGAAAGCCTTTGTCTTTAGGACCTATGGCAAGAATTTCAAAAACGGTGAGAGTAATCCCGACAAACTGAATGAGTATTACAGATACGGGCTTGAAGAAGCAAGAAACCGTATGGGTGAGTTAAAAAAGTTTTTGGACTTGGATGTTGACAAACAATAATTCAAACATTAAACTTAAGTTTAGTTTAAAAAGATAAATCGTTGATGAGGACAGTAGCTGTCAGCAATGCTTCAGAGAGAAGTCGTTTGGTGCGAGACTTTGCGGAGCCTTCAGTGAAGACCACCTCGGAGAGATCCTTAATCGGATACGTTGATCACGTGATAATCGTTTAAAGTGGCTGTCTTTTACTTACATAACAGACGGCAATTTGGGTGGAACCGCGAGTAATCGTCCCAATTCGTCATAATTGACGGATTGGGATTTTTTTATTTTTGTGGATATTCCACAGGAATTTCCCACAAAGTAAAAATGCTTCGCGAGGTGTTTTTGCGAAATTTTAATCAAGTCTGGCTGTAAACCGTCCCGGAGGGTTTTACGTCAAAAAGGAGAGTCGTATGGAAAGAGAAGAATTCTTAAGTGTGTACAGACATTCACTGGCACATATTCTTGCCAAGGCAGTTATCGAGATCTATGGCAAGGATGTTCAATATGCTATCGGACCTCAGATCGATGACGGAGCATATTATGATTTCCTTCTTCCTGAGGGAAAAAATATCTCAGAAGCTGATTTTGAGAACATTGAAAATAAGATGAGAGAGATCATCAAGCGCAGAGAGGACTGGACCAGAAAGGAAGTTTCAAAGGCAGAGGCATTGGAACTTTTAAAGGATAATAAGTTCAAGGTAGAGCTTATCAACGAACTGCCCGATGATGAGATTATCACCATCTATTATACAGGCGATGATTATGTGGATCTTTGCCGTGGACCTCACGTTGACAATTCTCAGGAGCTTATGAATGTTTCCTACAAGATCCATTCATGTTCAATGGCTTATTGGAGAGGCGACGAAAAGAGAGACCGTCTCCAGAGAGTATATTTTTACGCATTCCCCACAAAGGATGAGTTAAAGGCTCACATCCAGCTCATCAATGAGGCAAGAGAGCGCGATCACAAAAAGATCGGTGCGGCTCAGGATCTCTTTATGTTCAATGAGACAGCACCCGGAATGCCTTACTGGCTTCCCAGAGGATGGACACTTTACCAGACTCTTATGGCTTACTCAAGAGATATTCAGAGAAGACACGGATATCAGGAGATCTCAGCTCCTCTTATCAACAACAAAAAGCTCTGGCTTATCTCCGGACACTGGGCTCATTACCTTAACAATATGTTCATCGTTCCCGGAATCGAGGGACATTTAAAGGCAGATGCAAATATTTCAAATGTTATTGAAAATGCAGGCGATAACAGCGAGGAGCCCAAGAGCGTAACTCTTGAGAACGGAACTGTTGTATATAACCGTGAGGCTGTTGACACCATGGCTGCAAAGCCCATGAACTGCCCCAATGCCATGACAGCTTACAAGAGAAAGACTCATTCATACAAAGAGCTTCCCATCCGTTACAGCGAGTACGATGTGCTTCATCGTAAGGAAAAATCAGGTCAGATGAACGGACTTTTCCGTGTTCAGGAGTTCAGACAGGATGATGATCATACATTCGTAATGGAATCTCAGATAAAGAGCGAGATCTCAGATATCATTTCCATCGCAGATGAGATCTACAAGTCCTTTGGTGTTACATACAGAGCTGAGTTTTCAACAAGACCCGATGATTACATGGGTGATATCGAAGTATGGAACAAGGCTGAGGCAGCTTTAAAAGAGATCCTCGACGAGAAATACGGTGAGGGTGGATATGAGATTAATGAAGGTGACGGAGCTTTCTATGGTCCAAAGATCGACCTTCAGATAAAGGATGCCCTTGGAAGAGAATGGCAGTGCGGTACAGTTCAGCTCGACTTCCAGCTTCCTTCAAACTTCGGACTTACATACACAACAGCAGAGGGAACAGAGGCTATGCCCGTGGTAATCCACAGAGCTATCTACGGTTCACTTGAGAGATTCATCGGAATCATCACAGAAAACTTCAAGGGTAACTTCCCCTTCTGGCTCAGCCCTTATCAGGTAGCCATTGTTCCAATCTTAAGCACTCACAACGAGTATGCAAAGAAGGTTGAACAGGCTCTCACAGATGCGGGAATCAGAGTTGAAGCCGATTATGCAGACAAGAACATGAGAAACAAGATCAAGGAATTCAAGCTTTACAAGGATCCTTACATTCTGGTTCTCGGAGATCACGAGGCTGAGGAAAATACAGTTTCCCTCAATGTCCGCGGTTCCAACAAGCAGATCCAGAACGTTCCTCTTGATGACTTTATTAAGATGTGCAAAAAGATGAATGATGAGCATTCTCTGGAACTTTTGACATCCCTTGAGGATTAATAGGTAAAATAATAAAAGATAAGGGTGATCACTTAATCCTATTGATAAGTGATCACCCTGTTTTTTTATTGCAATGAGCCAATTGGCTGCCAAACTTACTCTGACAGACATTTGGCGGCTGCTGATCACAGCGTGTAATTAATTGTTAGCCATTGTTTTGATGCTTGCAATGGCCTTGTTTACAGGCGGAATGAAGAGCACTATAAGAGTGATGGCGCACTCGGAAAAGATGTAGATCGCATTATATGCAAGAGAATATGTAAGTGGATTCCAGCCCTCCCAGGCATATGCACCAAAGAACAGATATCCGCTTAATACCGCAAAGACATATCTGCCAAGAACTGCGGTTATATATCCCTTTACAAGACCGAATTTTTTACCTGAAAAAAGTCCTGACAATCCCATGGCACCGAAAGCCAGTATGTAATCGATGACCATCTGCGCGGGAAACAGAATGTAGGGATCAATCATCATCTGCAATACACCGTAAGCGATACCTGTGAGGATACCGGCGCTCAGCCCGTAAAAATAACCCGGAAGGCATATCACAAGCATTGAGAGAAGTGTGATGGAGCCACCTGTGGGAAAGTGATAAAGCTTGATATAGCTGAGTACTGTTCCCAGGGCAACAGCCATGGCGCAGAATGAAAGCTGTTTTGTGGTAAGCTTTGCGGTTGCGCTTTTTTTACTCAATCGAATGGATGCCAATACGGCAAGGACAAGCAATGCGATAACGATCACTGCCAGAATGATGTTTCCGAGGAGCGTGGGCACATAAGTGGTTTCTCCCCAGTCATTTACAACTTCGGTTACAAAATTAGACATAAAAAAATCCTCCTTGATTCGCAGGAGGGACTCATCGTGGATATGTATAGAAATGTATCAGACAAAATAGTGTTACTTTTCAAAACATCCAGCTTCCTTACGCCGGTATTACCCGGTTCAAGTGTTGAGGGTTAAAATCTTTCGATTTAATCTCAGCGATGCGCTCCCCTAGCTATTCTTTATTACAGTAAATCAATATATTAGATAGGGTCTGTTTTGTCAATGGTAAATTTATGTTATAGTATTTTTGGTTAATAAAAAAATGAGGAATGACTATTATATGCAGGAAAGCAGATCAGATAATAAAAATATAAAGATGAACAAGACTGTAGTGGGAATCCTGGCTCATGTGGAC
The DNA here is from genome assembly GCA_024695935.1 of Acetatifactor sp. Classification (GTDB taxonomy): domain Bacteria; phylum Bacillota; class Clostridia; order Lachnospirales; family Lachnospiraceae; genus RGIG10340. Next base: position 49,474 of record JAILHH010000022.1, on the reverse strand, counting down.
AGCGGAAAGACTACGCTTGCAGAGAGTATTCTCTATGAATTCGGGAAGCTTAAAAACCCGGGAAGAGTGGACCACGGCGATGCCTTTCTGGACAATTTCGACCTGGAAAAAAAGCGTGGTATCACCATTTTTTCAAAGATGGCCAGGCTGTCAAAGGGCGAGAGGGAATTTATCCTCTTAGACACACCGGGGCATGTGGATTTTTCCACGGAAATGGAGAGGGCTCTTCAGGTCATGGACTGTGCGATCCTCATTATCAGTGGTCCGGATGGAGTTCAGGGTCATGTTTCGACCCTTTGGAAGCTTCTTGAAAGTTACGAGATTCCCACATTCATCTTTGTAAACAAGATGGATCAGCCGGGAACGGATGAGGGCAAGATACTGGCTGAACTAAAGGAAAAGCTCTCCGAATCAATAGTCCCGTTTGGGGAGATAAATGATGAATTTTACGACAGTCTCGCCATGTGCCATGAGGATCTGATGGAGGAGTTTCTGGAAAATGGCAGGATAGAGGAAAATCTTATCAAAAATGCTGTGGATGAGAGGATAGTTTTTCCCCTATATTATGGTTCGGCATTAAAGATAACAGGTGTTTCCAAACTTCTGGAAGGCATAGATATCTGGACGGATCCCCCTGAGTATGGTGAGGAATTCGGTGCCAGAGTGTACAAGGTCACCAGGGATGAATCCGGAAACAGACTCACATACTTAAAGGTGCTTGGCGGGTCTTTAAAAGTTAAATCCTATATTAATAACTTCAAGACAGCTTTGTCACAAGAGGATAAATGGGAGGAAAAAGCTGATCAGATAAGACTTTATGACGGAGAAAAATACACCTCTGTCAGCGAGGTTTTCCCCGGGGATATATGCGCCGTTACAGGTTTATCAAAGACAAGAGCCGGTGAAGGTCTGGGAGCGACTGACTTTAATACCGAGAGCTTTCTGTCTCCTGTACTTTCTTATAAGTTAAATTATCCCGAAGACAAAAATCCATCCGAGGTGTTAAAGAATCTCAGGATCCTCGAAGAGGAAGACCCTGCGCTCTCAGTTATGTGGAGTGAAGCCACATCTGATATCCATATCAGAGTCATGGGACAGGTACAGATAGAAGTATTAAAGAGCCTGATGGCAAGCCGTTTTGACACTGAGGTAAGTTTTGACACCGGAAGTATTGTCTATAAAGAAACTCTATGTGAGAACAGTCTTGGTATCGGTCATTACGAGCCTTTAAGACACTATGCTGAGGTTCAGCTGCTACTTGAACCCGGTGAGAGGGGCAGCGGCATAGAATTTGCTTCCATCGTGAGCGAAGATGATCTGGATCTTAACTGGCAGAGACTCATTATGACCCATGTGGAGGAGAGGATCCATCCGGGAGTTCTGGGTGGCTTTGAAGTGACGGACTTAAAGGTTATTCTGGTTGGTGGAAGAGCTCACTTAAAGCATACGGAGGGCGGAGATTTCAGACAGGCAACCTACAGAGCCATCAGAAACGCACTCAGAAAAGGGAAAAACATGCTGCTTGAGCCGGTGTACTCCTTTGTCATTAATCTGCCTACTGAAAATTTGGGAAGAGCCATGACGGATATAAAGGCCATGTCAGGTGATTTTAATCCTCCGGAGACCTCAGGAGACTTTTCCGTGCTGACGGGAACATGTCCTGTCTCCACCATGCAGGATTATCAATTGAGTCTGGCTGGATATACCAGAGGAAAGGGCACCATCTCTTTATCCCTGAGCGGATATGCCCCATGCCATGATCAGAGAGAGGTCCTGGCAAACACGGGTTATGATCCCGATCTGGATGCGGCTAATCCTGTGGGTTCCGTATTTTGTGCTCACGGGGCCGGTTTCTATGTGGATTGGGACAAAGTGGCAGATTATGCCCATGTTAATGTTGACTTGTCGGGTCAATATCAGTCCGACACGGTTGATACCGGGGAGAACACTTTTGTCGTAAAGGGCGACAGAAATGCCGATAATGATAAAAGTTATATCACGATTGAAGAAATTGATGCCATTATGGCGGCTAATTACAGAAATCACAAAAAGGATGCGGCTCACAGGAGGCGTTTCCATGTAAAGCGATCGGACTCCAGCCCGAGAAGAGTGTCTGCATCCGATTCCGGTCCGTCAAAGCCCTATGAGTATAAGGGAAGGACTGAGGCGGAAAAAGAGTATCTTTTGGTGGACGGATACAATATTATTTTTGCATGGCCTGATCTAAAAGAGCTTGCTGCGACCAATATCGATGCCGCCAGGGACAGACTCACAGAGATCATGTGCAATTACAAGACCTGCATAGATGCGGAACTGATCCTGGTATATGATGCATATAAGGTTAAGGGTAATCCCGGTTCCTACAATAAATTCAACAATATCTATGTGGTATATACAAAGGAAGCCCAGACCGCGGATCAGTATATAGAGCATACGGTCCATGAGATGGGAAGGACTCACAGGATCACGGTGGCAACCTCAGACCGATTAGAGCAGATGATAATATGGGGCGGCGGAGCCACCAGGATATCCTCGCCTGCATTTAAGGCAACCGTTGATGCGGCGCTAAAGAATATGAAGGATACCTACGGATATGAATCCGTATAGAGCATTCTTCTATTTTTCGCGTATTTCCTTCCGTTAGATGCCTTCAATGCAACCGAAAACGCGTGACCCGCAAGCTGTGTTGCATAGAAAGGCCAAAATGAGTCCCTCAATGCAACCGAAAACGTGTGGCCCGCAAACTGTGTTGCATAGAAAGGCCAAAATGCATCCTTCAATGCAACCGAAAACGCGTAATCTGCAAACTGTGTTGCATAGAAAGGCCAAAATGAGTCCCTCAATGCAACCGAAAACGCGTAATCCACAAGCTGTGTTGCATAGAAAGGCCAAAATGAGTCCTTCAATGCAACCGAAAATGCGTGGCCCACAATCTCTGTTGCATTTACGTTTATTGAACCAAAGGGTTAATTGTGATAGAATTCATCTGTATGTGCAAAATGATCTTAAAGATATTTGAAAACATAGGAAAGGCAATAATATGTTTGAACTGCTTATAAACAATATGAATATTTCGTTGCTTTTGGGAATCATTTTCTCATTTGTGGCAACCTTTTTGTGCACCCTGTTTTTAAAGGAGAGGCTTCCGAAGGACGGTGGCAGGGAATTTGCCCATGACGGAAAGCTTTCCAAGGGAAAGCCAAGAGGAGCGGGCATAATATTTGTGCTTACATTTGTGGCTGCGGGAGTGTTATTTGGAGTACTCAATCTTGAAAATGTGATATATCTGGTGCTTCTTACCATCTGCATGCTCACCGGCTTCTTTGATGATGCGGCTGAAAAACCCTGGAATGAATACAAAAAGGGAGCCCTGGATCTGGTGGTTTCGATCCTGGTGGCAGTGACATTTCTGTATTTTAATCCTGCGGCGGTAAATCTGGCCATATTCGGTGTGGCTTTCTCACTTCATCCGATAGTTTACGGAATTCTGATCGTGATATTGGTGTGGGTTTCCGTTAACGTGACCAATTGCTCAGACGGAGTGGACGGACTTTCGGGAACACTTTCGATAATCACAATGATGAGCATATATTTCCTGTGCAATATTCTGGATGTGGCAGGAGAGTTTACACCTTTGATCCTGTTTTTTGTGATGGCTCTGGTGGCATATCTGTGGTTTAATGCTACCCCAAGTATCCTGATGATGGGAGATGCGGGAAGCCGTGCCATGGGAATCTTTATTGCCATTGCCATATTAAAGAGCGGAGCGCCGCTTTTATATATTCCTGTTGCAATCGTCCTTATAATCGACGGAGGGCTGGGACTCATAAAAGTTTCCGTTATCAGATTTCTGCATGTCCATATCATGAGCAGACTCAGAACTCCGATACACGATCATGTGAGAAAAGTGATGAACTGGAGTAACACCCAGTGCGTATACAGATTTGCAATCATTCAGATCGTGGTGTCAGCCATCACGCTTTATCTTGTAAAGATCTGAAAATAAGGATTACGAATGCTTGTGAAAGGTTTGGTGACGTAAATGTATGATAAATTAACACCTTCCGATATCAAAAAGATGGAGGAGGAGATCGAATACAGAAAACTTGTGGTCAGAAAAAATGCCCTGGAGGATGTAAAGGAAGCAAGAGCCCAGGGAGATCTGAGCGAAAACTTTGAGTACTATGCTGCAAAAAAATTCAAAAACCAGAATGAGAGCCGTATCAGATATCTGGAGAGGATGATAAAGACCGCGAATGTGATACCGGAGGATTCTGCAGACGATGAAGTGGGCATTAACAATGCGGTAAAGATCCTGTTTGTAGATGACAACACTGAGGAGACTTACAAGATAGTTACCACGGTCCGTGCAAATTCGCTGGAAAACCTCATAACCAACGAATCACCTCTTGGCAAGGCACTTTTAAAAAAGAAAGTCGGAGATATCGCTCATGTGCAGGTTAATGCCAACGTGGGTTATGATGTAAAGATACTTGAGATTGATAAATCAGCTGCAGACGAGGATGACAAGCTCGCCAGCTTCTGATCCGGTGTGACATTAAATTTATTCGGGGCAGTACCCGGGTAGGGATTGGAGATTTACGTAGATTGATGAAAAAATATATTTTGTTTGACTTGGACGGAACGATTTCCGATTCTGCGGAAGGAATCACAAAAAGTGTGCAGTATGCCCTCTCAAAGGTTGGGATAGAGGAAAATGACCTTGATAAACTGAAGGTTTTCATAGGACCGCCCATAACAGAGAGTTTCCCGGAGTTTTATGGATTAAACGAGGAGCAGACAGCTTCCGCCGTAAAATATTACAGAGAGAGATACAACGAAACCGGAAAATATGAAAACAAGCTCTACGACGGCATGGCTTTGATGCTTAAGCGCTTAAAAGATAACGGTTTCCATCTGGCGGTTGCCAGCGGAAAGCCCAGGGCTTTTTGTCAGGATATTCTGGATTATTTTCATATAACTCAGTATTTTGAAGTGATATCCGGAAGTGAGCCAGACGGATCTCTGCTTAAAAAAGAAGATATAATAAATGATGCGCTTAATAAGCTTTTCCACTACAAACCCATCCGTAAGGAAGAGGTATATATGGTGGGTGACAGAAAATTTGATGTGGAAGGCGCAAAGAGAGCGGGAGTTGAGTGTGTAGGTGTCACCTACGGCTTCGGTTCCCTTGAGGAATTAAAGGAGGCCAAGGCCGATTACATTGTAACGGATGTGCGGAAGCTTTCGGATTTTCTGATGAGGGAAGCGGAGGAAACCGCAGAACAGCCTGTCTCCGAAAAAGAGAAAAACTTAAGCCCTTCAAGAAAGATATGGCTGGTAGCTTTCCCCATTTTAATGTTTTTGATAATCAGGCAGATAGCGGTCATAATGTTCATGCTTTTTGCCCAGTCCACTTTGCCGGAGAGCCTGCAAAAGGCTGTCTTTGAATTTGATGCGACAGGCATTCCCTCAGGACTTAAGGGAAATGCCGCTGTGATAATCTATGCCCTTTCTTATATTATTGCGGGAATCGTCACATACCCGAGAGCAAAGGTGGCCATCACAAAGACTGCAAAAAGCGACAGGCTTTTGCATTTAAAAAAGGACTCAAAGCTTAGTGCAGCCCTCTTTGTGATCACTTTAATAACGGGTGTTATTGGTATTAATATGCTCTTTGAAACTACCGGTCTGACTGCCGCATCCGAGACTTTTCAGTCGGTAAGTACTTCGCAGTACGGCGCAGCTTTTCCCATTGGCATAATATGTTTTGGCCTTGTGACTCCGATATGTGAGGAACTTCTTTTCAGAGGAGTGGTCTATAATTATATAAAGAAGATGGGACGTATCAGCTTTGCGGTTTTGATCTCCGCATTTTTGTTTGGTACATATCACGGAAATGCCATTCAGTCGGTATACGGTTTTATCTTCGGACTGCTCTTTGCCTACGCCTATGAGTATTACGGAAAATTCTATGTGCCGGTGCTCTTACATATGGGAGCAAACATCCTTGCATATTCATTAAGCTATGTTTTCCCTGAGGGCAGTGGCTTTGTTAACCTGCCTGTGGCCATAGTCCTTACGGTGATCGCGGTTGTAAGCTTCGTTTTCCTCTACAGGACAAAGAAAGTTATTTGATAAAAAATAAGTGGGAGTAAAAGTTTATGGAAAAGACCAAGAGAATGTCAAACATGGATCTGTACAGATGTGTGTCCATGATGTTTGTGGTGGTGCTTCACTATCTGGGAAAAGGAGATATCCTTCAGCCTGTGAATACACCGGATCTTACTGCGGTGGCTGTAACTGCAAGGATACTTGAGACATTTGCCATTGTGGCGGTAAATTCTTATATGCTCCTTAGCGGGTATTTTCTCGTGGAGTCAAACTTTAAGCTCAGAAAACTTATCGGGCTTGTGCTTCAGGTGTGGTCTTTTTCCGTGGCTTTTGGCTTGGTCGGCCCCCTTCTTGGCATGCTCAGAGAGGCAGATTTTGATCTTCATTACTGTCTGACCATTATGTTTCCGATAACAATGACTCATTACTGGTTCATGTCGGCATATGTGATCTCCTTTGCCATGCTGCCGTTTATTCTTCCCACTGTCAAAAAAATGGATAAGAAGCATTTTCAGGTGGCTATATGGGTGATTCTTATCCTGTTTTCGGTGTTTAAGACTATTGTGCCCTTCAGACTTGAATCGGATGCAAAGGGATATGATGCCCTGTGGTATTTTTGCATGTTTTTGGTGGGTGCCTACATAAGGCGTTTTGGCTTAAAGAGCATTAATACCATGAAAAAGAGCGTTATTATCTATCTTGGAAGCGTGGTACTTATACTGGCGGAGGCCTTTATTTTCAGGGCAGTAAACCTAAGGACAGGAAGTCTGTCATTTATCACTTCATATATGTATGAATACAATCATTTTCTGGTGGTGACTGCAACCATCGGACTTTTCGGTATTTTCCAAAATATGACCATTAATGAAAAAGTGGGTGACTGTATCTCACGGATTGCACCCTATTCTCTGGGAGTATATCTTTTCCACGAAAATCTTGGTGTCAGATACGGCTGGCAGATGAGACTTTTTGCTTACAGGGTCACAAATCCCGCTAATCTCATATTGTTTATGCTGATCGCAGTTTTGGTCCTGTTTGTGATGGGAGTATGCTTTGACTGGTTAAGAAGCAAGATTTTTGGCTGGATCCACAGAGCGCTTTTACATATCGGAATTTATGACAAGACATATAAAACTATTTTGCGGATCGATGAAGGTTTTGGAGAGACAAAAGATGAATGAGAAAAAGATATCTGTCAAAAAGTTTGATATATTTCTGCTTTTGATATTGGTATTATACCCGTTGAGACATATAAATATAGGGATCGATCTGCAGGATACTGGCTACAGCATGGCGAATTTTAAGTATTTTTCCCGGGAACACGTGGATGCCATGTGGTATTTTTCGACTTATTTTGCAAATGCCTGCGGAAATCTGTTGTCAAAGTTTCCATTTGGTTCAAGTTTTATCGGTTTGAATGCATATACTGCACTCAGCGTGAGCCTTATGGCTTTTCTTGTCTACAGATTTGCCACAAAAAAGCTTAATATTCCGGCAGGGATCGCATTTATCGGACTTATCATAGCAGAGAGCCTTTGCTGGTGCCCTACGGCGGATCTTTACAATTATCTCACGTATCTATTTTTGACCATCACGGTGATACTTGTATATAAAGGCATCATGGAAGAGAAGAATCTGATGCTCTTTTTGGCGGGAGCGGTGCTTGGCGCCAATATTTTTGTCAGGTTTTCAAACCTTCCGGAGGCGATACTTATAGTGGCTGTCTGGGGAATCGGAGTTTTTGAAAAGATCGAGGATCCGTCCCAAAAGGGTGCGTTTAAGAGAACTGTTTCAAGGACGCTTTTTTGCCTTTTTGGATATCTTGCCACATTGGCATTAGTATTTTTGTTTATTCAGATCAAGTACGGCTTTGGAACTTATATAGAGGCCATCACAAGGCTTCTTGGAATGACTGATACCGCAAAGGACTATACCCCTCAGGGAATGCTCTTTAAGATGTTCAGGGGCTATATCGACAATATCTACTGGATCAACAGAATGCTTGTATTTTTGTTTGCAGGTATTGTATCAGAGTGCTTTGTGATGTATACCTTCAAGTCAAAAAAGTGGGCGTCGAAGGCAGCAGTATGTACTTCGGCATTTTGGGCTTTGGCAATGACCGGTTTTTTGATATTAAGGGGATACACATCCTTGAATTATCGCTCCTATGATCCGATGATACTGCCTGCAACCAGCTTTCTGATACTCACTTTGGCAGTTTTGTTCTTGATGTCAATAAGCCCAAAGACCTCAAAGGGCGAGAGACTCATCGCCATGCTGGTATTTTTGGAAGTCTTTGTGACTTCAATAGGAAGTAACAACGGACTGTTTCCTTCATTTAACAATCTTTTCCTCGGAGCAGTGCTGTTACTTTATTTCCTGTACAGACTTAAAGATATCAAGCCCCTTGAGATAAAGGAGTTTAAATTTAATATTCCCTTTAACAGCCTGAAGGTATTTACGGGCGTGTTTTTACTCCTATGCTTCGTGCAGTTCTTTGTATTTGGCCTGGAATTTACTTTTGCAGAGGCAACGGGGGTGAAGGATACTTCCGCTAAAACCACTGTCAACAGGGTTTTAAAGGGGGTAAAAATGTCCCCCGAGAGAGCGAAGGCCATCGATGATATAAGCGAATTTGTATACGAAAATAACCTCACAGGCAGGGAAGTCATCCTATACGGTGATATCCCGTCCATGTCTTTTTATCTGGAGATGCCTGCCGCATTTAACAGCTGGAGCGACCTGGAGTCATACAAAATATCCGTTCTTCAGGGGGCACTTGATAACATTGACGGTAAACCTGTGGTGATCTTTGGCAGAGATGTGACGGATGAGTATGAAGAGGCTGCTTTAAATGCCGGAGCGGAAGCCTTTACTGACAATCAAAAGAAATTATTGAAATATGAAAAGTATATGACCATAAGAGAATTTATGGAAAAAAACAGGTACGAAAAGGCTTTTGAGAATGAGAAATTCAGTGTCTTTATATCGAAAATGTAGAATGTTGTATATAGAGAATTAGTGACTAAAGACCTCAGGCTTTGGCCTGAGGTCTTATTGTAAATATTAGAGAATCAATTCTTGAAATAAATAATAATTATTTTTTCAATCTTTTTATAATTGTCAAGATAAGTAACATGTCTTCATCATTTAAATCTTTAATTTCATCGATTGCCTTCGTTAGTAATTCAGGAAAATTATGTTTTGTATCGAAAAAATCCGTAGGTGTGATTTCGAAGTAGTCACACAGTGAGAAAAATTCGCTCATTGAAGGTAAAGATTTACCTGAGGTGATATTGTTTATATATCCTCGACTATGACCTAAATCATAACTGAGTTGGTATTCTGAAATTCCCTTGTTTAGTCTAAGCTGAGTTATTCTGTTACGCACATATTCATCCATAGAATCCATTTTGTATACCATCCTTCTATGACATATTTTAAAAGATGTAATTTTTAAATTAGCCGTTTTAAAATAGTGATAATAGTTGATATAACAACTATATTATGTTAAAATATACATCTAAACGATGAATTGTATATACAAGTCGTTTTAAAAAATGTATATGCATTTTCTACTGAAGGAGGGACAAAAATGGCTAGAATGATTAGATGTAAAGGCTGTGGTGCTGAAATTGATAAAAGTGCTAAAACATGCCCACAGTGTGGAAGAAAGAACAAGAAGCACACATGGTTGATAGTTTTAGGAGTCATAGTCGTATTAGCGATTATTTCTTCAATTTCGGGAAAAATAAAAGAAAATAAAGCAAAAAAAGTAACATATAAATGGCCGGATACCGGAATAGCAATTTTATTACCAGATCCAAAAGCTAAATATGGTGAGATTGATTATGACTCACAAGACTATTTTTCGATAAAACTATATGATATAAGACCTGAACATTTCAGCAGTTACGTAGAAAAATGTAAAGAAAAAGGTTTCACGGTAGACTACAATGGAGGTAGTTCCTATTATTATGCTATGGATGGAGAAGGAAATGATCTTTCGATATTTTATGATGATGATGAAAAAGAGATGAATATTCAGATAACTCATCTGACAAAATACAATGATGTTGCTGAAGAGGATGTTTCAGAGGTCTATGATGATGAATTTGAAGATGAATATGTTGAAGAAGAAAATCTAGCGGATGATGTTGATGAAATAAACGATAGGGCTAGTGAAGCAGAAACACTTGCTGAGGCTGAATCCGAAGAAGTTACAAAAGCTTCTGCTGAATCATCAAAATCTGATCAAAAGAATGATGATGAATTTAGAGAATGGGTTGATGAATATGAAGAGTTTATGAACAAATACATTGACTTTATGATCAGTTATGATGCGTCTGATCTGACATCGTTGGCGAAGTATTCGGAGTTAATGTTGGAATATGCTGAATATTTAGATGAAACATCAGACTTATCGGAAGAAGATTTTTCCTATGACGATTGGGCTTATTATATGGACGCAGAGGTCCGTATATTAAACAAGATGAGCAAAATACAATAGATAACAATAATGGAAACTTAGAAAGGAATATCGATTCAGATTAGTTATTGGTTTGATAATCTGAGTTCTGCGGTGAATGACTATGATTAACACAAATCTATTTGAATCAACCGAAACACATAAAATAGTTGATAAAGCAGGGATTTTTTCCGTTTTAGAATATGAGAAAGATATTTCGGTCGAACAGGAAAAGGCGCAATCTGCGTATTTTGCATCTCAGATGAACATCAGAAAACGTCAAGTAATCGCTAATTTGCAAGGAAATGCTGTAACGATTCAATCCGGCACTATGCAGATGATGATTGGAGATGTGGTTGCATCCACAAATGTAAATGGCGTTGGCGATTTAATGAAAAAATTTGTCGGAAGTAAAGTTACCGGCGAAACAGCAATTAAACCTAAATACACAGGCAAAGGGCTGTTAGTTTTAGAACCCACATATAAGTATATCATTATGGAGAGTTTGGGTGATTGGAATGGAAAAATGGTGATAGAGGATGGATTATTCTTGGCATGTGAAGGTAGTGTTGGCATGTCCGTATCAATGAGAAATACTTTATCCTCTGCAGCCCTTGGAGGAGAGGGGCTTTTTAATACATCCTTACAGGGTGAGGGAGTAGTAGTGTTGGAAAGTCCAGTTCCAAAAGAAGAATTGATAGTAGTTGATTTGGATGATGATGTTGTAAAAATCGACGGTAGTATGGCAATAGCTTGGTCTGACACATTGCAGTTTACAGTTGAAAGAACTACCAAAACACTTATCGGATCTGCAGCATCAGGTGAAGGACTTGTAAATGTATATCGAGGGACAGGAAGAGTATTGATTGCTCCTGTGGCTCAAAATCCATTTATAAGAAAACCATTAAGTAAATAGAGTAATTCATAAAAGAGGGAACTTCAAATGAAGTTCCCTCTTTTGTATTCAAGAATAAGTTTTATGTAATTGAAAAAATTACAGTAACTGAAGGCCTTTTTTCTCAGCAAGTTCCATGACTTCGTCGGGCCACAGGGAGGACTGAACCTCGCCGATGTGAGCTTTTCTCAGGAAGAACATACATATCCTGGACTGACCGATACCGCCACCGATGGTGAATGGAAGTTCCTCTTCAATAACTGCCTTGTGGAAAGGAAGTGATGCTCTCTCGGGGCATCCTGCCTTGTCGAGCTGCTCTAACAGAGCTTTTTTGTCAACTCTGATACCCATGCTGGAAAGTTCCAGAGCAATGTCCAAAACGGGGTAGTATACGAAGATGTCGCAATTGAGTCCCCAATCGTCATAGTCGGGAGCACGTCCGTCGTGAGGCTTTCCGTTTCCAAGTTTGTCGCCTATCTTCATGATGCAGACAGCGCCCTTTGCTTTTGCAATAAAGTATTCCCTCTCCTTGGGAGTGTTGTCAGGGAACATTTCCTCCAATTCCTCTGTGGTCACAAAGAAAATATCATGAGGAAGGATCTCCTCGATATAATCATAATTGATGGCCATGTATTTTTCGGTCTTTCTGAGTACTTTGTAAACAGTCTTTACTGTTTCCTTCAAAAACTCGATATTTCTGTCCTGCTTGTCAATGATCTTTTCCCAGTCCCACTGATCCACATAGATGGAGTGGATATTGTCGACCTCTTCATCACGTCTGATGGCTGACATATCTGTGTAAAGACCCTCGCCGGTTCTGAATCCGTATTTTTTCAGTGCATATCTCTTCCATTTTGCGAGTGAGTGGACAACCTCTGCCTGTCTGTTGTTCTGATGAGGAATATCAAAGGCAACAGGTCTCTCAACACCGTTTAAGTTATCGTTGAGACCCGATGCGGGATCAACGAAAAGAGGTGCGGATACTCTGAGGAGGTTGAGTCTCTCAGACAAAAGTGACTGAAATACGTCTTTAACCATTTTGATGGCTACCTGAGTCTCGTGAAGATTGAGCTCAGATTTATAATCCTTGGGCAATCCATTGGTTATCATTTATTTTTACCATTCCTTATCAAAGAATATTAATTTACTTCCTATACTATTTAACGGCATTTGCAATGATTTGGCAAGTAAAATTTAGGGGTAAAAGCAAAAATAAAACCCCTTAAAATCTGCTTAATTTTAAGCATCGTTATTATCGAATATTCGTGCTTTACAAAAAAGAAAAGTTATTGTATATTAAATCTTGGTCGTCGAGGGGAGAAGAGGACATATTACCCCGGGAGGACCTTTTTTTGCGCAAAGAACTTTGTACTTGGCTATTTTAGACAGTTTGGGGTTGTTGTTCTTTTCTTCATTAAAATATATTTATTCTTTTAATGCTGAAAAGAAAGGATGGTGTGTGAATTGATAAAAACGATTCGATTAAATCCTGAAGAGGTACAGGATTTTGTAAATGCAGCTTCAAAATGCGACTTTGATATTGATGTTTCTTATAACAGATATATTGTGGACGCAAAATCTTTTTTGGGTGTGTTCGGACTTGATTTAAGACAGCCCTTGAGAGTTTCCTACAACGGATTTAATTCCATGTTTGAGGAATTTTTGAAAAGAAAAACTATTGCCTGCTAAGCCCGGCAAAATACATTGTTGTGAGAGTAGAGAAAACATTGATTGATTCAATGTTTTCTTTTTTTTATAGCAACGAGCCAAGATAAAGAATGCCACGAAAAACGCATATCTTCAGATTCATTGACAGTCTGACCTAAAGAGGATAAGATAGGTAAACAAAAATTAACTGTAATGAGGACAGAAAATGAGTGTTAATACGACAAAAAGATATGCAGTGATAAGCGATGTGCATGGAAATTATAAAGCGTTGGAGGCTTTTTTGGATTATTGCAGTAATCACCCGGTGGATGGGATAATCGGTTTGGGAGATTATATGACGGACAGTCCATATCCGGAGCGCACCATCGCACTGTTAAAACAGATGCGGGAACAGTACCGGTGTTATATGATCCGTGGTAACCGTGAAAATTATCTCTTAGATAATCTGCGAAATGACCGGGGCTGGAAGCCGTCTTCTGCCGGTGGGTGTTTTTATTATACCGCCGGACGCCTGTCTCAGGATGATATGGAATTTCTGGGGAGCATGCCGGAGGAAATGAGGGTTTCTATCACCGGGTGCCCGGAACTTTATATTTGTCATGGCGTACCGGGAAATGTACGCGGAAATGTAGATTATAATCCGGAGCTTAAAGAGATTTCACTAAGTAACTTAAAGGGAAAGTACCTCTTTGGAGGCCACAGTCATATTCAGGAAATATATGAGCACGGCGGAAAAACATATCTAAATCCCGGCTCTCTGGGGCTTGCATTAGATGGTATAGGACGGCATGCTCAGTTTGCGATTATTTATGGTGATCCGGATGAGTGGAAAATAGAGTTATGTTCCATTCCCTACGATGCAGATTCTTTTTTGAAGGATTTTACGAAGAGTGGGTTGGATGAACTTGGATTTGTCCTAAACCGGGCAGTTAAGAAAACGGTCACTACCGGAATCAACTATGTTATTAACTGTGTTACGGCAGCAGAGAAAGAGGCGGGGATGCCACCTGATCTGATACCGGAAGAAGTGTGGGACAAGGTCGCACTTAAACTGGGTATTTAATGATGATACTGCAGTATATTCGGATGGAGTTTTGTTTTTATGGCAAAGGTGCATGACACAAGAAAAGTGAATATTTCCGTCAGGGGATTCGTTGAATTCCTGCTTAGGAGCGGTGATATAGACAACAGGCATCAGTCTGCCGTCGCGACTGCCATGCAGGAGGGCAGCAGGATCCACAGAAAGATCCAGTCCCGCATGGGGGCAGAGTATGAGGCCGAGGTGCCCCTTTCATTTGAGTATGATACGGGAAAGTATACCCTTACCATAGAGGGCAGAGCGGATGGTATCATAACAGAAAAAACAGGTGTTATCATTGATGAGATAAAGGGCACCTACAGGGATTTAAAAAAGATAAAGGAGCCAGTTCCTGTCCATCTGGCTCAGGCTAAGTGCTATGCTTATATCCACGGTTTCAATGAAGGCTTGAGCGATATCTCGGTGAGGATGACTTACTGCAATCTGGAGACCGAGGAGATTCGCTATTTTAACAATGATTACTCCATGGAAGAGCTGGAAAAATGGTTTATGGACCTTGTAAAGGAGTATCTGAAGTGGGCTGATTACAGCTTTGAATGGCGGATAAAGAGACAGGAGTCCATACACGCCACGGATTTTCCCTTTGAATACAGAAGCGGTCAAAAAGAGCTGGTGACTCATGTTTACAATACCATCTTTCATGGGAAAAAACTGTTTCTGGAGGCGCCCACCGGAGTTGGAAAGACCATATCCACAGTATTTCCCGCTGTAAAAGCAATGGGGGAGGATCTGGCGGACAGGCTGTTTTATTTTACGGCAAAGACCATCACCAGGACTGTGGCGGAGAATACATTTTCATTAATGAGAGGTAACGGACTTCACTTTAAGAGTGTGGTACTTACCGCAAAGGATAAGGTCTGCATACTGGAAAAGCCGGACTGTAACCCGGACAGCTGTCCCTATGCAAAGGGGCATTTCGACAGGATAAATGATGCGCTCTATGACATCATCACAAATGAGGAAAATCTGTCCCGGGAGGTCATAGACAGGTATGCCGCAAAGCATGAGGTGTGTCCCTTTGAATTTGCGCTTGATATAAGTCTGTTTTGTGACGGTATAATCGGAGATTACAATTATCTCTTTGCCCCCCATGTCTATTTAAAGCGGTTTTTTGCCGAGGGTAATGAGGGTAGATACTTGTTTTTGGTGGATGAGGCTCACAACCTTTTGGACAGGGGCAGAGAGATGTATTCCGCCACACTTGTAAAGGAAAAATTCCTTGAATTAAAAAAGACACTCAATGAGATAATCATGTCAGAAGCCGCTGAAAGTAAGGAAAAAAGCGGAATTGAGGGGCAGCTTAGCCTTGCTGATATGACGGAAATGTCAGAAAACAGTGAAAACCCGGATGCGCTTAAACCTACCCGGTCAAAGGGAATTAAAAGAGGAAAAAAAGGCGGAAAAAGCATTCTGGTAAAGGCAGGATACGCAAACAGGATGATCAGCCTTTTGGAAAAATGTAATTCAGAGATGCTGCGTATGAAGAGGGAGAGCAACAATTTCTGTGTATGCGATTCCATAGATACTTTGGTGAAACCGGTTACGAGACTTTATTCCGTGATAGATGACTATCTGAATGAAAATGAGGAGGAAAAAGTCGAGGGCAGGGATGAAATACTGGATTTTTTCTTTGAAATCAGTCATTTTCTGGAGATGTATGAACTGTTGGATGAGCATTATATCAAATATTGCCAGATAAATGAGGATTCCACCTTTATGGTAAAGCTTTTTTGTGTGGATCCGTCACTTAATCTGAAGGCCTGTATGGATAAAGGTGTGAGCACAGTTCTGTTCAGTGCCACATTTCTCCCCATTCAGTATTATAAGGGGCTTTTGGGCGGAACAAACGAGGATTATGAAGTATATGCCCATTCCGTATTTGATCCCGGAAAGAGAGGCGTCTTTGTGGCAAAGGATGTCACCAGCAAATTCTCAATGAGAACCAGGGATCAGTTCGAACGCATAGCTGAACATATCCATGAGATAACAATGGCCAAGGCAGGCAATTATATGGTATTCTGTCCCTCCTATTCATTTATGGGAAATGTGTATGAAAGCTATGTAGACCTTTTTGGAGAAGATGAGGCGGAGCTTTTGATACAGTCCGAGTATATGAATGAGGAAGAGAGGGAAGACTTCCTGGCCAGGTTTAAGACAGGTGAGGTGCCGGATTTTGGTTCCTTCATCAATTTTGATGTGGAAGTCGAAGAAGAGGACCAAAAAACCACCCTCATAGCCTTTTGCGTTTTGGGCGGAATATTCAGTGAGGGGATCGATCTCAAAAAAGACAGTCTCATAGGCAGCATCATAATCGGCACGGGTTTACCTCTTGTGTGCAATGAGAGGGAACTGATAAAGAGGTATTTTGATCGCGAGAGGAACGTGGGATTTGACTATGCCTACAGGTTCCCGGGCATGAACAAGGTCCTCCAGGCGGCCGGACGAGTGATCCGTACGGCGGAGGATGTTGGGGTGGTGGTACTCCTTGATGACCGTTTTACTCAGAGCTCATATCGGAAAATGTTCCCTGAAGAGTGGCAGAACGTGCATGTGGCAGACCTTAAAAATATGGGTGGAAAAATCCGGGATTTCTGGGGCGAAAATTGTTGAAAAAATTTAAACCGACAGAGTCGTTTTTAAAACTGACATATGTGTAAAAAGTGGATAACTCGGTGGATAATGTCGATTTCAGGGGGTTTTCCACGGGTAAAATGACAAAAATATCACCACTTAACGGTGGATAACTCTGTGTGGAATTTTGTGAATTGTAGCAAAAATTCGCCGTTGACTGCACCGGTCATTTGCCGTTTCGGTCAATGGATTTTGTAAAATAACACTTTAAATTCAATGAGGATAGTTATATAATTTTCAAAAACATACGAGGTGCAGATCATGAAAAAGGAAATGACTATAGTTTATAAATATAATTCCAATCTCTATATAAATCTGACGAACCGCTGCTCAAGCGCCTGTGTTTTCTGCCTGAGACAGACCAGGGACAGAATGGATGATTCGGGATCACTTTGGCTTGAGCATGAGCCTGATTATGAGGAAGTAAAGCAGGCACTCTCAACCGTCAACATGGATGAATACGATGAAGTTGTCTTTTGCGGGTTCGGTGAGCCCACCGAGGCCTTTGACGTACTTATAAAAGTTGCTGATTATATAAAGGAAAAATGGAACAAGCCCACCAGATTAAATACAAACGGTCAGGGTAATCTGATAAACGGCCGCGATATAACGCCGGACCTTGAGGGCAGGATCGATACCGTTTCCATAAGTTTAAACAACCCCGATCCGGTAAAATATCAGGAGATCGTCCGTAGCATTTTCGGGGTGGAATCCTTTGATGCCATGCTCAAATTTGCAAAAAGCGCAGGCAAATATGTTAAAAAGGTTATTCTCTCAACGGTGGATACAACAATCTCTCATGAGGAAGAAGAGCAGTGCAGAAAGATCTGCGAGGATCTGGGAGTGACCTACAGGATCAGAGAGTTTGAGGATTGATCGAAAATAATTCGGTAAAAAACTTTTCCGGAGGATATTGACTTGATAGCACAAAATTACAGAGATGTATCGGAAAAAATAAAAAATGCCTGTGACAGAGCAGGCCGTGATGTTAATGAAGTCACTCTTATTACAGTGAGTAAGACAAAGCCCGTTTCAGACCTTAAGGAAGCGTATGAAGCAGGAAGCAGGGACTTTGGCGAAAACAAGGTTCAGGAGATGATGGACAAGATCCCGCAGCTTCCCGGTGACATCAGATGGCATATGATAGGTCACCTGCAGAGAAATAAGGTAAAGTATCTGATAGGAAAGGTGTATCTGATCCATTCTGTGGATTCCGTGAGACTGGCTGAGGAGATCAGCAAGGAATCCATAAAGGCAGGCGTAGTGACAGATATCCTGGTGGAAGTAAATGTTGCGGGAGAAGAGAGTAAATTCGGAACAGGAACCGAGGAGTCAAAGGCCATTGTCAGAGAAATAGCAAAATTCCCCGGAATTCATATAAAAGGCCTTATGACTATTGCACCCTATGTCGAAGATCCCGAAGAAAACAGGGAAGTCTTTAAAGCACTTAAGAAAATGAGCGAGGAACTTGCCGCAGAAAACCTTGAAAACACGGAGATGACAACTCTCTCCATGGGAATGACGGGGGATTATGAAGTGGCAGTAGAGGAAGGCGCCACTTTCGTCCGCGTGGGCACAGGAATATTCGGCGAGAGAAATTATAATATTTGAGTTATAATACTTGATCATAGAAACAGATCAGTTTAAACGCAGGCATCCATTCTAACGAATGGGTGCTTTTTTCGACTCTTTATTTTGTAATAGAAAACCCCCCCTCATCCTAAAAATATGTTTATAAATCAAAATTAATGTAGTTTAGATGCACCCTCCTTGTGGGTAAAATGGGTAACTGTAATGCAAAAAAACATTTACACAGGGAGGTAAAAAAATGAAAAAGTTTTCAAAGTTACTCTGCGGAGTAATGACAGCAGCTCTTTTATGCGGCTGCGGAAGTACCACAGCACCTGCGGAAGATAATGCTTCCACAGACAAGGCTGAGGAAGCGGTAACAGTTGAAAGTGAAACTGCAGAGACATCCGATGCTGTTACAGATGAAGAAGGTCTTTCCTATGCAGGTATCACCCTCGGAGAGGACTACACAGATCTTGAGGTAACGATCTCACTTTTAAACAACAGAACAGACCTTGACAATGAGACATACGGCGGTACCACATGGAGAGAGTATCTTGCCGCATTTAACGAGGAGTATCCCGGCATCAAGGTGGAGCTTACAACAGACACAAATTATGCCGAGACAGCAATGACACATCTTCAGTCGGGAGATTATGAGACAGTAATGATGATCCCCGCTGTTGACAAGGCAGATCTTTCCACATATTTCATGTCATACGGCGATCTTGCCACAATGGAGACTCAGATCAATTACGCTACAAACAAAGAGTACAACGGACAGGTTTACGGTGTACCTATCACAGCAACAGCTCAGGGTGTTGTATACAACAAAAAGGTATTTGCCGATGCAGGCGTCACAGAGCTTCCAAAGACTCCCGAGGAATTCCTGGCTGCATTAAAGGCTATCAAGGATAACGATCCCTCCATCATTCCCCTTTATACAAACTATGCCGCAGGCTGGACCATGGGTGCATGGGATGATTATATCGGAATCAGCGCTACAGGTGATGTGACATATACAAACCAGAAGCTTCTTCACACAGAGAATCCTTTCAAGGATTACGGTGATAACACACATCCCTATGCCATCTACAAGATCCTCTATGATGCGGTTGCACAGGGTCTTACCGAGGAAGACTATACAACAACTGACTGGGAAGGCTGCAAGGGTATGATCAACAACGGTCAGATCGGATGTATGGTTCTCGGTTCATGGTCTTATCCTCAGATGGAGGCAGCAGGCGAAAATGCAGAGAACATCGGCTACATGCCTTTCCCCGTTTCCGTTGACGGAAAGCAGTATGCTCTTTGCGGACCGGATTATTGCTTCGGTATCAATGTAAATGCTACCGATGATGAAAAGGCCGGCGCCATGGTATTTGTAAAGTGGATGACAGAAAAGTCAAATTATTCATACAACGAGGACGGTCTTCCCATTGCAAAGTCCAAGACAGAGACAAAGCTGGTATTTGACGGAGTTGAGCTTCTTGAGGAGGTTCCCGCTGTAGCAGGAGAGGAAGATCTCTTAAATGAGCTTAACGCAGAGAGCGAGCTTAACATCAGAAATGCCGGTGATACAAAGGTTCAGCAGATCATCGAGCATGCTTCAATGCAGGATATGACCTTTGATGAGATCATGGATGACTGGAACAAGAGATGGAGCGATGCTCAGGAAACTCTGGGTGTCAGCGTTGACGCAGAATAAATTTAAATCCGGATCACAGGATAAAAAATGGGGGATGGGTATCCGTCCCCCTTTTCCTGTTTAATTATATTTGATTTGAGGTAAAAGATGTCTGATCATAAATTAAAAA
Organism: Acetatifactor sp.; assembly: GCA_024695935.1. Classification (GTDB taxonomy): domain Bacteria; phylum Bacillota; class Clostridia; order Lachnospirales; family Lachnospiraceae; genus RGIG10340. The sequence goes on along the minus strand of JAILHH010000022.1, from coordinate 29,213 downwards.
AATGGGCCAGAAGCCGCAGGGGACAGCAGTTTTTTGTATGTGTCACGTTTATGGCCGTTCCCCTTTTATTATTGTTTGTATTTACTTATCTGCCTTTTGGACAGATGGTTCAGTTTAGTTTTTACAAGATGAAATATCTCACGCCTCCGGACAAGAGGGTCTTTGTGGGATTTCAAAACTATATCGATGTTTTCAAGCGCGATGACTGCTTTAAGGCACTGAAACTCAGTTTGTATTACTGCGGTGGTGCTCTTTTTCAGCTGGCACTGGCGCTTTACCTTGCAACGATCCTGAGTTTCAAGGTGCGGGGTGGAAATTTCTTTAAGGGATTAATGTTTTTTCCATATCTGATAAGCGGTATCGCCATCGGTTTTATTTTCAAATTCTTTTATACAAGAGGCTTTGTGCTGGATTCGCTGCTACAGTTTCTCGGTGCCCAGGCAGACAAGATCCCATACTGGTTAAAGGATCAGTCTGTGAATAACTGGTCCCTTGTGGCAACAAGCGTTTGGAGATATTTTGGACAGAATATGGTCTTATTTATAGGCGCCATAATGAGTGTGGATTCCGATCTGTACGAGGCTGCGGCGCTGGACGGGGCAAACAGATGGCAGCAGTTTAAGCATATTATAATCCCGGGGATAAAGACCATCCTCACATTGAACGTGATCCTGTCAATCACAGGTTCCCTTTCAGCCTTTGAGCCTCCCTATGTTATAACAGGGGGATCAAACGGTACCGGAACATATTTTGTCATCATGAATGAGATAGCCCATGTCAGCCAAAAGGTGGGACTTGCAAGCGCCATGGCAGTGGTATTGTTACTCATCATTTTCGCATGTACCATCGCGCAGAAACTGTTTTTTAAATATGTGTTCAGGGATGTGGACTCACAGGATGAAGTAAGGAAAGCAAGGAGGAAAAAACCATGAGAAAACATTTGACCTTCGGGGGAGTGCTGTGGAATATAGTTCAGTATGTTTCCCTTATCTTTTTCGGGTTTCTCGCGGTGTTGCCCATTGCTTCCTGCGTCATCACCGCATTCAAGACAGATGAGGAATACAGAGCTACGTCGGTTATGACACTTCCGAAAAGCTGGCTTAATTTTGAAAATTTTTACAGGGCATTTACCACCGCAAATATGGGAAGAGCGTTTTTAAATTCCCTTATTGTGATGGTATGTGTGCTCACAGTATCGGTCTTAGTGGGCACACAGCTGGCCTTTGTATTAAACAGATTTAAATTTCCCGGAAATACGTTTGTAAGGAGCCTGTTTTTAGTGGCTTCACTCCTGCCTTCCGTAGCCATGCAGGTCACGGTTTACAAGATCATGACGGTCTTAAATCTGGTCAATCATTTATACGGATATATCATCATGATGTGCGGAACCGATGTCATATCCATATATATTTTTATACAGTTTATGGAAAATATCCCGATAGCGCTGGATGAGTCTGCCTTTATCGACGGAGCGGGGTATCAGAGGATATATTGGCAGATAATCCTGCCACTTTTAAAGCCTGCCATCATCACCAGCTGTATCTTAAAGGGTGTGGCGGTATATAACGAATACTATGCGGCAAATCTGTATCTGATGAGTAAAGAGATCCGTACCATATCCACATCACTCTATACATTTGTGGGGCCCATGGGAAATCAATACAATCTGATATGCGCGGGAGTTATCATATCGTTAACGCCTGCCCTCGTAGTATTTTTACTGTGCCAGAAGCATATTTACAGCGGAATTGCCGCAGGAGCCGTAAAAGGCTAAAAAAATGTTTACTTTTCCAAAAAGATGCATGAGTTCTTAAACATCCGTGAGGATAAACTTTATATGGGGTTTTTAAAAAAACTATATGAAAGAAGGAAAAGGGTATGAAAACTACGAAAGCTGTAACTCGTAAACTCATTGCGCTGGTGGGGGCCTTCGCAATATTTGTATCAGGTTTTGCCATTATGCCCATGAAGGCAATGGCCGCGGAAAACCTTGCCTACATGAGGACCGCAACCGCTTCAAGTGTGGAAAATTCTTCACTTTCTGCGGCAAATGCGGTGGATGCAAACGGTAATACCAGATGGGCATCATCCTATGCGGACAATCAGAATCTGATAATCGATCTGTGGCAGACGACCACCGTATCAAGTGTAAAGATCGCCTGGGAGGCTGCATATGCGGCTTCATATCAGGTGCAGGTGTCAAATGATTATAATTCCTGGACCACTGTCTATTCAAATTACAACAGCAGCGGTGGAACCCAGACCATTAATTTTACACCTGTAAATGCCAGATACGTAAAGCTTTACTGTATTCACAGAGCAACACAGTGGGGATTTTCAGTGTACGAATTTGAGATCTACGGAAGTTCATCAGGCAGCGGAAGCGGCAGCAGCTCAGGGAACACCGGAAATCATTCCGCAGCCTACACCGCAAAACAGAATGTCCTAAATTATCTTTACACTATAAAGGGCTCAAAGACTGTCATCGGAATCCACAACAGGGAGCCGAATTCCTATCCCGCTAAGCAGACCGACCAGGCCCATGCCATCACAGGTCAGTATGCGGGACTTTGGAGCGGAGATTTCCTGTATTCCTCAGATGATGTGGCAAACAGATGGACCATGATAAACGAAGCCAAGATCCAGTGGAACAACGGCTGTATAGTCCAGCTCATGCTCCATGTGACACCGCCCACCCAGTCGGAGGTCGGACAGTGGAACGGAGGCGTCTGCTCACAGCTGTCCGATTCACAGTGGAATGATCTTATCACAAACGGCGGATCATTAAACAGAGCATGGAAGGCAAGACTTGATATCTATGCAAATTATCTGCAGTATCTGGAGGACAACGGAGTGCCTGTTCTCTTCAGACCTTTCCATGAGATGAACCAGAGTCAGTTCTGGTGGGCAGGAAGAACCGGTTACAACGGAACCGCCGCACTTTTCAGACTCACAAAGGATTATCTTGAAAACGAAAAGGGTCTGGACAATCTCATCTGGGTATGGGATATGCAGGATCTGTCATATAACTGGAGCGATTATAATCCCGGAAACAATTATTGGGATATATTTGCGGTTGATATCTACAATTCCGACAGATTCACAAGCTACAAATACAATCTGGCTAATCAGGTGGCAGGAAACAAGCTTATTGCTATCGGTGAGTGCGACAAGCTTCCCACTGCACAAAAGCTTGCGGAGCAGCCTAACTGGAGCTTTGTCATGAGCTGGGCGGAGCTTACTTTCTCCTATAATACCAACTCGGAGATCCAGAATCTCTATTGGGCCACAAATGTGCTGATCAGAGATGAACTGCCGGATTTTTAATTAAACAAATATTTTAAGGACCCCGTATACATCTAAATAATTGTTTATAAACACAAACTCAAGGCATTTTTTTGACTCCTTCCTGTTGCTACAATTAGTGGCACAGGGAGGAGTTTTATTTTGAAAACAGCCCTGATCACAGATTTTGCATATGTCAGAAAGGTAAGGAATTTATGAGTAAAGTACAGCTTATCGGAAATGAATTAAAAAATATTCCATGGCAGGACAGACCTGCCGGATCAAAAGAGATCATGTGGAGGCACAGTGAGAATCCCATAATCGGATGGAACCCAATCGAAAAGGCTGCCAGGATCTATAACAGCGCAGTGATCCCCTATAATGGAGAGTTCATCGGAATCTTCAGAGCAGATTATAAGGATGGCATCCCCAGACTTCATGTGGGAAGAAGCCATGACGGACTTAAGTGGAATATCGATGAGGAAGCCATCAAATGGAAGGATACAAAAGGAAACGACTATGACCCCGGATATGCTTATGATCCAAGACTTGTGGAACTTGACGGTAAGTATTATATGGTTTGGTGCACTGACTTTGGCGGTCCCACTCTGGGTCTTGGCGTGACCGAGGACTTTGAGCACTTTACCAGACTTGAAAATGTATTTATTCCTTTTAACAGAAACGGTGTGCTTTTCCCAAGAAAGATCGACGGAAAATATATGATGTTAAGCCGCCCTTCAGACTCAGGTCACACACCTTTCGGAGATATATTTATCAGCCAGAGCTATGACCTGGAATATTGGGGTCACCACAGAAGAGTCATGACAAGCGGCTGCACATGGTGGCAGGGTAAAAAGATCGGAGCCGGCGCAGTGCCAATTGAGACAAGCGAGGGATGGCTTCTTCTCTATCACGGTGTAAACGGTACCTGTAACGGTTATGTTTATTCAATCGGCGCAGCCCTGTTGGACCTTGAAAATCCCTCCAAAGTCCTCTACAGGACAAGGGATTACATCCTGACACCGGAAAAAGATTATGAGGTAAGCGGTTTCGTGCCGGGAGTAACATTCCCCTGCTCAACCTTGTATGATGCAAAGACCGGCAGGATCACAGTCTACTACGGCGCTGCGGATACGTATCTGGCAGTTGCCTATACGGATGCGGACACCCTTATAAATCATATAAAAGAAAATTCATTTTTACTTCCCGGTGACGAAGAGGAGTACAGGTAAAATGGAAATACGAGAAAGTGCCATATTAAAAAGTGAGGTTTCTGAAAACCTTAAAAATATGATCCTGCCCTATTGGGAAAATATGCAGGATACAAAAAACGGAGGTTTTTTCGGATACAAGGATTTTGACCTGATAGTGGATAAAGACAGCGACAAGGGAGTGATCCTAAACAGCAGGATCCTGTACTTTTTTTCCAGGGCCTCAAAGGTTTACGACATGCCGGAATTAAAAAGATATGCGGATCATGCATATGATTTTTTAAAGGAAAAATGCCTGGATGAAAAAAACGGCGGGCTCTATTGGATGATAAAAAGCGACGGTACAGTCAGCGAAGACATGAAGCATACCTACAATCAGGCTTTTGGCATATATGCTCTGTCTGCTTATTATGAGAGCTTCGGAAAAGACGAAGCGCTGAAACTGGCCCTTGATCTGTTTGATCTTATCGAAGAAAAATGTAAGGACAGCTATGGATACAAAGAGGCATTTACCGCAGATTTTAAGGAGATTGACAACGAGAAACTCTCCGAGAACGGACTCCTTGCCAAAAAGACGATGAACACACTTTTGCACCTCTTAGAGGGGTACAGCCTGTTGTATGAAGTAAGCCATATCGAGAGAGTGGGAGAGGCTTTAAAGGGGATACTCCTCATCTTTAAGACAAAGGTTTGGAACCCTGTAAAAGGCCGGCTGGAAGTATTCTTTGACGAAAAGATGAATTCAATAGCGGATCTTTATTCATATGGCCATGACATTGAGGCCAGCTGGCTTATAGATTACGGTTACAGGGTCCTTGGAGAAGAAGTGCCGGATTATACTCTGAAAATGGCGGAGAATATTTATTATACCGCCCTTAAAAGGGACAAGGTCTTAAACGAATGCTTTAACGGAGTTGTGAACAATACGAGAGTATGGTGGATCCAGGCCGAGAGCATGGTGGGCTTTGTCAATGCATATGAAAAGACCGGTGAGAAAAAGTATATGAAGGCCGCAGAGGATATCTGGGGTTATGTAAAGGGAAATTTTTTGGATAAAAGGCCCGGAGGCGAGTGGTTCTGGGATCTTGACAATGAGGATAAGCCTTCGTCTAAAAAACCCATCACCGAGCCCTGGAAATGCCCTTATCACAACGGTAGGATGTGCATGGAACTGCAGGAAAGAATATAGATAAAGGAGACAAAAAATACATTTATGGAAAAGACTTTTGCTGAAAAAAGAGATGCCGTGATCGCAAAATATGAAAGCATCATCAACCAAAAAAACAGTGTAAATACCGATTTTTACAACGGAATTTATGACAGATACGTAAATCCCGTACTGACGAGAGACCACATTCCATATTTTTGGAAATATGATCTGAATGAAAATACAAATCCCTATTTTGAGGAGCGTCTTGGAGTCAATGCCGTATTTAATTCCGGCGCCATCTATAAGGACGGAAAATATTATCTGGTGGCCAGAGTAGAGGGAAATGACAGAAAGAGCTTTTTTGCTGTGGCAGAAAGTGATAACGGAGTTGACGGATTCAGATTCTGGGATTATCCCATACTCTTACCCGATACTGAAAAAAATGAGACAAATGTATATGATATGAGACTTACAAGCCATGAGGACGGTTATATCTACGGAGTGTTCTGCTCCGAGAGCAAGGATACCACCGTTAACAACCTCTCTGCGGCAAATGCGGCAGCAGGCATTGTGAGAACAAAAGATCTGAAGACCTGGGAGAGACTTCCGAATTTAAAGACAAAGTCCCCTCAGCAGCGAAATGTGGTACTTCATCCTGAATTCGTTGACGGAAAATATGCTTTCTTTACCCGCCCACAGGATGACTTCATAAACACCGGAAGCGGCGGCGGAATCGGCTTTGCCCTCTGCGACAATATCGAGAACCCCATCATCGGTGATGAGATCATCGTCAGTGAACGAAAATATCATACCATCACCGAGGAGAAGAACGGTTCCGGCGCCACTCCCATAAAGACAGAAAAAGGCTGGCTGCACATAGCTCACGGTGTGAGAAATACGGCAGCAGGCCTCAGATATGTCATTTATGTTTATGTGACGGATTTAAAGGAGCCCTGGAAACTTATTGCAGAGCCTTCAGGATTCTTTATCGTCCCCTTAGGTAAGGAGAGAGTCGGAGACGTCTCCAATGTGGTATTCACAAACGGAGCCATCGTCAATGAAAAGAATGAAGTATTCATTTATTATGCATCCGGCGACACGAGGTTACACGTAGCGACTACCACCATAGATAAAATCTTGGACTACGCATTTAACACTCCCAAAGACCCCCTGAGGAGTGTACTCTGTGTCGCTCAGAGATGCGAACTTATCAAAAATAACCTGTCATATTTGGAAAACATGGTTTAATCCTCAATACGGATTATAATCATAACCCCGGTTCCTCCACCTGGTTCGTTTTTCACTATGACACCTACGTCTAAACCGCAGAATAGTTTGATTCTGCGGTTTACGTTTCTTAAACCGATGCTGTTAAAGAGGTCGTTCTTTTCGTTTATGTATTCGTTTAAGTTTTTCAGTTTATCCTCCGGGATGCCGGAACCGTTGTCCGTGACCTTTATCTCCAGGATGCCTGAGCCCACCTTTCTGGCAGATACCTTGATGAGCCCTCCGCTTCTGACAGAACTCATGCCGTGATAAATGGCATTCTCCACCACGGGCTGCAGGATAAGCTTCGGAGTCCGTATCTGGTAGAGGTTCGTGGGTATATCGATCTCAAATCTGTACTGGTTTTTGAACCTGTATTCCTGTAACTTGATATATTCCTTGATATGATTTACCTCGTCGCCAAGGGATACGGGGCTGTTTAAATTGCTGATACTGTATCTTAATATTGAACCAAGGGTGGAAGCCATGTCTGCGGTGATATCATCGTCGTTTATGGTGGCCATCATGGAGATGGATTCCAAGGTGTTATACAAAAAGTGGGGGTTTATCTGAGCCTGCAACATCTGAAATTCCAGCTCGTTAGCATTGATCTTTTCCAAATAAACCTCATGGATGAGGGAGTTGATCCTGTCTATAAGTGAGTTGTAGGATTCCGCAAGCATTCCCACTTCGTTGTTGGTATCAAGCTTTAAATGTGCGGTAAAATCACCGCTTTCAGCCACTTTCATCATGCTGCTTAAGAGCGTTATGGGCGTTACCACCTGCTTTATGGCAAAATAAGCGGTGAGAAGTATTATGAATACGATGAATACGAGCTGCAGAAAATTGACAAGTTTTATCCTGGTAAGTCCTCCCAAAAGTTCGGATGAGGGAGTGACGCTTATGACTCTCAGGCCGTGGATGTCTGATGTAAGGCTTGCCGCATAGGAATCGGTATGATTTACATCCAGGCGAAACAGCACCCCCGATGTTTCCTCCGGTATGCTTTTTAATGCGCTGGTGGAGGGAAGAGCCTGAGCGGTGTACTGGCCGTCGGAATCAAAGAGGCAGTTGTCACCATGCATCACCAGAACCCTTTGGTTTTCGCTTAGCTTTACGTCGTCGCAGAGCCTCTCAAAATATGTGGTCTGAGTATTTACAAGGAGTATTCCTATGACGGATCCCGTCTTTAACTGAACGATGCTCCTTGCCACACCGAATACATACACGGGCATGAGTTTTTTGTTTACGATGTTTTCAAGCTCGTAAGTGTCCACCAATACCGGCTTTCCAAAGAGGTCAACAGCCTGTGAAAACCATTCCTTTCCGGTGGGGTCAAAGGGGGAGTAGATGGCATATTTGACCTTGTAATCCGCTTCCCCTGAGGTGTTAAAGATATAGCAGGAATTGACTTCGTTTTTGTAGGTCATGATCTGACCGAAGATCTGCTCGTTCTGACGCTGAAAATCATAGGAATTGTCGTTAAATGAGTTGAAGTCGGATAAAAGCGTCATGTATGCTGTATCATTTTCTTTGTAAGTTAAAGGGATCTTTGTGACATTAATTATATCTGAAATGTAGCTGTCGATCTTGTCAAGGAGCTGCTCATTGTTGCTGTTTACAATCTCCGTATAGGTTTCGAGGCGCTCCTTTGTGTAGAGGGAGGCGGAAAAAAGTATGGAGGAGGTCAGCAATATGAATGCCAAAACGATTATTAAGGTGAATCTGGCAATTATGGAAAGATTTCTGTAGAAATCGGGTAGTTTTTTCATAATGTCAATAATACCTTTCATAAAATATTCAGAAGCGAAAAACAGTATTTTTCACACTATTATCTTTATTGATTAGGATATTTCGTTTATAATAGTTATAATACAAATAATTCTTTGTCAAATCAAGCAATATAGTTTAAATACAGGTTATTTGGAGGTTTGATATATGAACATATTTCTGGTGGATGATGATGAAGTGATCAGAATGGGCATGAGAAAACTTATAGAAAAGGCTGAAAAGGGCTGGCAGGTGGCGGGAGAGGCTTCCGACGGAGAGATCGCTTTAAATTACCTGGACAGCCACAGTGACGTGGATGTGGTCATCTGTGATGTGAGAATGCCCATCATGGACGGTCTGGAGCTTGTGAGGATCATCAGACAGGAAAGAGATTACGATCCGAAGATCGTGATGCTCAGCGGTTATAATGAGTTTGAATTCGTGCGCAGTGCTTTTATGAACGGTGTGTGCGATTATATATTAAAGCCCTTCAAAAAGGACGAATTCATCGCCCTTTTGGAGAATATCGAGGGACGCCTTAAAAAAGAGCGCCAGCTGGAACAGACTGTCAGCGAAAACAATGATTTCCTGGTTTCGGAGATCCTTAAAAAGCTGTCAAAATGCGGTCCTGAGGAAGCTGCTTCTTCCATAAAAAAACTGGATAATCTGGGTATAAAGACGGATTATAAATATTTTGCCACCCTAAGGGTTATGGTGGATCAGTACTACAAGCAGTTTTCGGCTGAGGGTCAGTACAACAGGGAACTTAATCTGGTAATGGAAAAGGTGGTTTCCCTGGGAGCAGCAAAAAAAGGTTTTGACTTTATACACTGTATTTTTAAACAGGAGATATTGATACTTGTTTTTTCCGAGGATGGAGAAAAACTGATGGAGTTTGCAAAAAAACTCCATTCAATCTTAAACAAAGGCGATGATGAGGTGTCTGTCACCGTTGCCATAAGCAATGTCTATGAGGATTTCGGGGAAATGTCTGAGTCCTTTGCAGAATCGGAAAAAGCCATTATGAGCAGGTTTTATCTGGGTCAGAATAAGTTTATCCTCTACGGTGACGTGGCGGGAAAATGCATTGATATGCAATATGACATAGAGCCTGCAGTAAAGGATCTGGTTCACAACATAAATTTATGCGATTATATGAAGTCCAAGGAGATAATGGACAGGGTATTTATCGATCTGAGTTACTGCAATGCGGATAAATTCAGGAAATACATTCATGACATAATCGACATGCTCTCTCTAAGGATTGAAAACTTCGGATATTTCGTGGCCATCAATTCCTCCGAGATAAACTTTTATATCGATTATCTGAATACCTTCAGAGAGTTAAAGACATATATGAATTCGCTGCTTCAGAACGTGATCGAATATATAAACGGAGAGCGTGAAAAGAGGAGCAAGAGACGCATAGAGATGGCAAAGGAGTACATCTCTGTCCATTACTACGAGCCCTTTACCTTAAATGATATAGCTGAGCACGTGGAACTCAATCCCTCATATTTCAGCAATCTGTTTAAGACAGAGACGGGGATCAATTTTTCTGAGTATCTGTTAAATGTCAGGATGGACAAGGCAAAAGAACTTTTGAGAGATCCAAAGATCAAGGTTTATGAGATCGGAAATCTGGTGGGTTATGATGATGCTGTGTCCTTTGGCAGGGCGTTCAAGAAAAAATGGGGCATCTCTCCCAAGGAATACAGGAATTCTGTATATTGATATGATAGCGGTACTTTAATTTCCAAAAATAAGTATGGGAATCAAAAGTACTGCTATTTTTTTAACAAGGTGCCGTTGATATACTTGGCTAAGCAAGAGGAGAGTGGACATGTTATTTGGAGCAATTGAAGCCGGCGGAACCAAAATGGTTGTTGCCACGGGTGATGAATATGGAAATATATTTAAGAAAACGGAGATAAAGACGACCACTCCGGAAGAAACCGTGGGACATATTAAAGACTTTTTCGGTAAAAACCGCCCAGGTGCCTTAGGGATAGGAGCCTTCGGCCCGGTCTGCGTTGATGAAAACAGTTCTGATTACGGACGTATAGGAAAGACGCCAAAACTGAAATGGACGGATTTTTCCTGGAAGGAAGCCTTTAGCGATATGGGCATTCCGATATCTGTCGATACGGACGTAAATGCCGCGGCCATTGGCGAATATGTGCGGGGAAATGCTGTCGGTATAGACGATTTTATCTATATTACGATAGGCACCGGTGTTGGCGTCGGTGTGATGCTTAACGGAGAACCCCTTCATGGAATGCTTCATCCCGAGGCCGGTCATATATTGCTGCCGATTAATGCAGATGACGGTTTCCCCGGCATCTGTCCCTATCATCAAAACTGTTTTGAGGGACTGGCCAGCGGTCCGGCAATGAAGAAAAGATATGGCATAGAACCCTATCTGATAACGGAGAAGGGACCATGGGAGACTGAAGCGGATTACATAGCAAAGGCGATCATGCAATATATCTGCTGCTATTCTCCAAAGAGGATCATTCTCGGAGGAGGTGTTATGAACTCCGGAAGATTGTTTGACCCCGTAAGGAAAAAGGTATTGACGTATCTGAACGATTATATTTCCACAAAAGAACTGCTTGATATTGACAGCTATATAGTTCCTGCCGGACTTTCCGGAGATCAGGGAATAACAGGTGCCCTTCATCTTGCCCAAAATGCGATCAGAAAGGATAAGGAAAATGAATAAACCCAAAATCAGATATTCACCATGTCCGGTTCTTGAGCCAAAGGAAGGATGCTCATGGGCAGACACAATGGTGTTAAATCCTGCCATAGTAAAGGATCCTGAGTCAGACACACTTCATATGCTTTTCAGGGCAACCGGACCTTGGCCTATGAAGAATTTAAAAGGCTTATCGGATCCCTATCCCATCTTTTTGGGCTATGCCGTAAGCTATGACAAGGGTGAAACCTGGATGCCGGATTTTTCAAGACCGGCTCTTGCACCAAAACTCGAATATGAGATCGATAAAATGTATGTGGAAGACATAAACGGGAAAAAGGTGGTAAACAATGCGAACGGTTGCATTGAGGATCCCAGGATCTTTGAGATAGAAGGAGAATTATATCTTACCACTGCCTGCAGAATGTTCCCCCCCGGACCTTACTGGGAGGGCGACAAGAGAAGAGACAATCTGCCCGACTGGGCCATGGATCCGGACAATCCGTTCGGAAATGCGGCCTACAGAAATGATACCACCACAGTACTTTTCAAACTTGATCTGGATGCCCTTAAAAAGGGAGAATATGAGAAAGCCTTCGGATATGTCTGTACATTGACGGATGGAAATGTGACCGATAACAGAGATGTATTCTTCTTCCCGAAAAAAATGAAGATAGATGGCAAAATGCAGTATGTGATGCTTCACAGGCCCGAGATGCCGGATAAATTCGAAGCAGGAAAAGGCGTTTATAAGCCTTCGATCTTTATTGCCTGTGCGGAACACCTGGAGGATTTCGTGACAGATAAATGCACTCACAGGCTTTTTGCTAAGGAAATGTTTGACTGGGAGGAGGAGAGAGTCGGAGCTTCCTTCCCACCGCTTAAGATAGATGAGGGCAGGTGGCTTATGAGTTATCACGGCAAACAGATGCCGGATTACGGATACACTCAGTCATTCATGATACTCGAAGAGAGAGAGAATGATTTCCCCGTTATAGTGAGCCGTTGTTCAAAGCGTTTGATATATGCAAAACAGGACTGGGAACTGCCCGATAAGTTCGAATGTCCCTGCATTTTTACAACCGGCGGCATCGTGATGGATGATGAACTCATCATGAGTTATGGAGCTGCAGATCAGAAGGTGGGCATGGCCTGGGCCAATTTCGACGAGATAGTTGATTATGTTTCAGATTTCGATGAATACGGCAGACAAAAAAATGCATAGAAAACTAAATGGATGTAATTTAAAACCCGGTACTTAAGGGTTAACATATAATCACAAGTTGCAACTTTAAAAATTTAATAACAATCATTTTATTCAGTATATGGGAGGACCAGTAATGAAGAAAAAAACATTGGCATTACTTTTATCTGTCCTTATGACAGTCGGAGTTTTATCCGGTTGCGGACAGAGTGGTGCGACACAGGAAACTGCACCTGAGGCAGGTACAGCAAAAACAGAGACTTCAGCTGACGTAGCAGAGGAAACAGACGCAGAGGTAGCAGAGGTCGAAGAACTTACAGGCAGCATCGTAGTTGCCAGCAACCGTACAGATCTTGAGGACAGCCTCGCAAAATATGCACAGGATTTCATGGATCTGCACCCCGGAACAACAGTAGAATTTGAAACCATCAAAGAGTATGACGATGTGGTAGCTACAAGAATTGCCGGTGGCGAAGCACCCGACCTCTTTTATGTGGTAGATCCCATCAACCAGGATACATACCAGGATTATTTCCTTCCTATCGATGATCTTCCTTTTACAGCAGACGACATTCTCTTTTATGAGAACGGTCGTGGAACAGACGGTGCATTATATGTACTTCCCCTCACTGTTTCATACTGCGGAATGATCTACAACAAGGTAGCTTTTGCGAATGCAGGTATTGATAAAGTTCCTTCAACAGTTGATGAGTTTTATGAAGCATGCGAGAAACTCAAGGCAGCAGGAATCACACCTGTCGGAACAGCTTTCAAGGATATTTGGCCTATTTATGCATGGTGCGGATGGGGTGAGGTTACCCTTACAGCAGGTGACGAGAGAGGCGAGAACAAATACGCAGAGCAGGATGAGATCTATGATGAAACAATGCTTGCTTCTATGAACATTCTCAGAAACTGCTACAAGAACGGCTGGCTTGAGGACGATATCATGTCAGCAAACTGGGATCAGTTCAAACTTGACCTGGCTCAGGGCAAAGTTGCTATGCATTATTCAGAGACATGGCTTCCTTCACAGTTTGTAGAACTTGGCGCTAATCAGGAAGACATCGGTATGTTCCCCTTCCCCGGCGCAAAGAATATCAAGGCCGGTGCAGGAAAACAGTGGGGTATTTCAAAGGATACAGAGAGCCCCGAGCTCGCAAAGGCATTCCTTGCATACATGCTTGAGAATCCTCTTGATGCTTCAGATATCCCTTCAAACCTGAACATCGAAGTCAACGATCCCTTCGTTGCAGAGCTTCTCTCATACGGTGTTGAGCCTTTAAGCCCCATCGTAGGCGATGCAAAGTTCTCCAACATCAGAAACGATATCGAGCTTGACGGACAGAACTTCTTCCTCACATACGTAATGGAAGAGGATGACGAGAAGGCACAGGCTCTTATCGATGAGTGGAATGCAAAGTGGGCAGCAGCGCGCAAGAATTACTAATTAACTGAAAAAAGAATGCAATTTATGGATTGCTGATTTTGTTGGCAGTATTGCTAATTGGCAATACTGCCATTTTTGCGCCCAAGAAAGGATGGAAATATGAAATCAAAAACTAAAGACAGAATATATGTTATCTGTTTTTTGATAATACCCGTGACCCTTCTGGTGCTCTTTTCATACTACCCCCTGACAAAACTTATCCAGTTGTCTTTTACGAGCTGGAACGGTATGAGCAGAGATCTGAAATACGTGGGCATCAGGAACTATCAGGATATTTTTTCACAAAAAGAGTTGTTTCAGACCTTCGGAAACAACATGGCATATGTAATAACCGCACTTATTCAGCAGGTAGCCGGACTGTTTCTGGCAATTTTATTAAACAGCAATATAAAGATGAAAACAACATTCAGAGCAATACTGTTCATGCCCTATATCATCAACGGCGTGGCTGTGGCGTTCATGTTCAACTATATGTATGACTTTTCCAATTCACCCATCAATTTCCTGTTAAACAAGCTTGGCATGGAGTCGGTACATTTTATCAGCAACTCCTACATGACAAACTTTGCGCTGTCTTTTATCAGCTTTTGGAAATATGTGGGCTGGACAATGGTTATCTATATCGCGGCTCTTCAATCCATCCCCGGGGATGTGTATGAGGCAGCCAGGATCGATGGCGCAGGGTTCTTCCAGACAGTCCGTTTTATAACCCTTCCAAATATCAAAACCATGCTGGAAGTATCCCTGCTCCTGAGTTTAAACGGAGCACTCCAGGTTTATTTCGAGCCTTTCCTTATCACAAAGGGAGGACCAAACGGCAGAACAGCCACATTTATCAGTAAGTCCTTAGAACTTGCATACAACTATTCAAAATACGGAAAAGCGGCAGCAATGGGAGTGATACTACTCATAATAATCCTCTTACTTGTAGCTGTTCAGAATGCTTTTCTAAAAGGAGACAAGTGATATGCTACGGAACCATAAAGAACCGATCAAATCAACTTTTATCATAAATAATGCCATAGGCAGAGCTTTTATATATCTGATCATGATCATAGGTATCATCGGAGTCTTCGCTCCACTCCTCATAGTCTTAAATGTTTCGTTAAAGAGCAATGAGGAATATATGATGAGCGGTGTCATGAGCCTGCCGGAAAATATCGCCAATTTCACCAATTACGTGAGAGCCTTCGTGGAAGGAAACTTTGTGACAGGCTTTTTAAATACCGGGATTTTGGTAATTATCTCGGTGCCCATCACCATAGTGATCGCATCCCTTGTGGCTTACACGCTTTCAAGATTTGATTTCAAATTAAGGAAGTTAGTTTATCTGGCATTTTTGATCCCTACGTTTATACCCGGAATGACAGTGACCATAGCTACATTCCAGGTCATCAAGGCTTTGGGACTTTATAACACGCTGTTAGCCGGAATAATCCTCTATATTGGTACAGATATAATGCAGATCTATATTTTCCTGCAGTTTATCAATAACGTACCGGTATCCCTTGATGAGAGCGCAAGGCTCGACGGCGCAGGCAGATTAAAGATCTATACCGCCATTATCCTGCCGCAGTTAAAGCCGGCCATAGCAACGACCATAATTTTAAAGCTTCTGGGAATCTACAATGATTTCTTTACGCCTTATATGTATATGCCAAAGATAAAGACGGCAGCTACAAGCCTGTATTCATTTTCCGGAGACAAACTGGCGGAGTGGCCCCTTATGAGCGCAGCAATAGTGCTGGTGGCTATTCCTACCATCGTGATATATATTTTCCTTCAAAAATATATCATCAGCGGAGTGACGGACGGAGCGGTTAAGTAATAAGTAAACCCACGGGAAAGGAAATATACGTTTTAATGGAAAAACAATTTATCGGCGGATTCAGACTAAAAAGGCTCTCTAACGGAAAAATGTATGAATGTGGCGAGACCGGAAGTGTGCTTGAGATATTGCAGAAAAATATGGTCATTCCGGATCCTTTTGTGGATGACAATGAAAAGATCGCTCTGAAAGTAATGGAAGAGGATTTCGAATTCATTACCACATTTGACGCAGATGACGCTGTCTTCACCTCAGAAAAAAAGGAACTGGTATTTGAAGGCATAGATACCGTGGCGGATGTTTTCCTGAACAATGTTCTGATATTAAAAGCCTGCAATATGCACAGGACGTTTAGGGCAGATGTGACGGACATCCTTAAAAATAAAGGGAATCAATTGGTAATAAGGCTTTATTCCCCTATTAAGTTTATCAGAGATGCCTATGAAAAGTGTGAGTGTGACGGCTCCGAAGAAGCGATGCAGGGGTTTGTGCATATCAGAAAAGCGCATTACATGTTTGGCTGGGACTGGGGGATCAGGCTGCCGGATGCAGGAATATTCAGACCGGTATTTATTGAAGGAAATGACGTGCTTCGGATAGAGGGATTTCGGATCCATCAAAATCATTACGGGGATAAAGTCGGTCTTTCGATCTTTGTTGAAAAAGAAATGCTTTCCGACAGATATTCGAAAGAAGGCTTAGAACCGGTATATGTTTTGACCATAAAGGATCCGGGAGGCAAGGTCATCCTTGACGAGACATACGAGCCTGAAAGCGAGATCTTTATAAATAATCCGCTTTTATGGTGGCCCAGGGGATATGGCAGTCAGAATCTGTATGAAGTCACATTGAAATGTTTATACGAAGGCAGAAGCCTTTTTGAAAAGTCAAAGTGCATAGGTTTAAGGACCATGACTCTTGAGAGAAAAAAGGATTCCTATGGTGAAAGCTTTGCACACTGCGTAAACGGGATTGAGGTGTTTGCCTTCGGAGCCGATTACGTGCCGGAGGACAGTTTCCTCGGAAGGATAAATAAAGAGCGCACGGAAAATCTCCTGGAACAATGTGCTGCGGCAAATTTTAATACTATCCGCGTCTGGGGCGGGGGATTTTTCCCGGGAGACGATTTTTATGATGCTTGTGACAGACTGGGACTATTGGTTTGGCAGGATATGATGTTTGCCTGCGGTATATACGATCTGAATCCTGAGTTTGAAGAGAATATCAGACTTGAGATAAAAGATAATCTCGAAAGGATATCCCATCATCCGTGTCTGGCCATTCTGTGCGGAAACAATGAGATGGAGATGTTCGTAAACGGAAACCTCTGGGTTAAAAGGCACAGACAAAAGGCAGATTACATAAAAATGTATGAGTATCTTTTCCCAAAATGGGTTTCGGAATATGCGCCGGATCTGATCTATTGGCCTTCCAGCCCGTCATCCGGAGGTTCTTTTGACGAACCCAATGATTTCTCAAGAGGAGATGTACATTTTTGGGACGTATGGCATAACAACAAACCTTTTACGGAGTACAGAAAACATAATTTCAGATATTTGTCGGAATTCGGTTTTCAATCCCTCCCCTCCATCGAGACTCTGAAAAAAGTAATATCGTCAAAAGAGGATATGAATCTGTTTTCTTTTTGTATGGAGAAACACCAGAGAAACAGATCCGCCAATTCAAAGATCATGAATTACATGCAGGCCACATATAAATATCCAACGGATTTTGACACCCTGATATACGCATCTCAGCTTCTGGCGGGTGAAGCTATCAGATACGGAGTGGAGCATTTCAGGCGAAACCGTGGTATATGTATGGGAACTCTTTATTGGCAGCTTAATGACTGTTGGCCTGTGATCAGCTGGTCTTCAATTGATTATTACGGAAGATGGAAGGCGCTTCACTATTTTGCCAAGAGATTCTTTGCACCGGTGCTTATAAGCTGTGAGGAGACTAGCACTGTATCAGGCGAGATAGACATAAATGCCGAGTTTACGGATTTTGTACCGGCAATCAGGCTGAACGTGGCAAATGAGACCATGGAGAGCAAAGTCATAACGGTGAACTATGAAGTCAGAAATTCCGACGGTTCTTTGGCTGATCATTTGGGAAAAAAAGAGATAAAGCATGTTCATGTAAATCCGCTGAGCAGTTTTTATATTCCAAAGACAGAATTCCCGGGACTTGATATATATTCGCAATACGTATCTTTCAAAGCAATCGAGAACGGAAAAGAGATATCCTCCGGAACCGCTCTTTTTACGGCACCGAAATATTTTAAATTCATAGATCCGGGATTGTCGGTAACGGCAGTTTCAAAAAATGAGATCAGGGTCATTTCAGAGGGATTTGCCAAAAATGTGGAGATCAGAAATGAAAACGATGACCTGATCCTGGAGGATAACTTTTTTGATATGGACCCGGGTGTGAAAAGCATAAAAGTCATCAAAGGATCCGTAAAAGGGCTCCGCGTAAGAAGCGTATTTGACATTCATTAAATGCTAAGGGGGTTTAAGGCATGAAAGAGATGAAAAAAAGAGTTTCAAAAGCAGAAAAAAAGGCGAACGAAAAGAAGATCAAAAACAGAGCCGGTAAAAAATCTTTAAGGATTAAAGGCATAGGCTTTAAATCCGTCAGAACAAAGCTTGTGGCGGCCTTTGCCGTAATGATCGTGCTTATCGGGTTTATGGGTCTGTTCACGTATTTAAAGGCATCCGACATCATTATGAGCAATTACCGCGGGGCCGTATTTGATACCGTTAATGCAAACAGTAAATATCTGGAACTGATCAGTTCTACCGTGGAGAGTGAAGCCACAAAGTTAGTCAGCAATGCAAACTTAAAAAAATATTACACGGGACAGTATGAAAAGAATTCGCCGGAGGAATTTAATGCCTACAACGCCCTGTACAAGGATGTGATCGCCACAGTGGGCGGGGATGACTTTTTATATGCCATATCCATCATTCCCACAGGGGAGGATCCCATTTCCACCATCAAAAATTTCAAGGACGGCGAGCACAAAGGTTTTGCCGATTCGGCGGAGGTAAATGCATTAAATGAAAGCGGAGAAAATTTTGTATGGCTGAGGGGTCATGACTTCCTGGATGAGACGCTGGGATCCACACAGGAAAAATACGGTGCGGTCCTTGTGAGAAAGCTCCTTAATTCCGGAATGAAGACCATCGGATACGTGGTTTTGGATGTGAAGCTTTCATCCTTTACGGAGATTTTGGACAGCATGGATTTTAACGAGAATGCGTGCAGTGCCTATGTATTTGAATCCGGCGAGATTATCACCTCGTCGAATATGCCGGAGGGTTTTGCAGTGCCGGGAATTGATTACCTCATGGAAAAAAGCGGCGCGGATACAAACTGCGGCTCGATCCAGACTGAAGTTTCCGGGGAAGAGTACCTTTGCACATTTAACAGATTAGCTGTGGGAAACGGCTATATAGTGAATTTCCTGCCGGTTGATGCCATAACAGGCCAGGTAAATGCCATAAAGGGGATCATCATTTTGGTCAATTTCATCGCCATTGTGGTAGCACTTTTGATCGCCGCATATATATCCGGTGATATAAGCCGTGTAATCGTAAAGCTTTCAAAGGATATGGACAGAGTGGCAGAGGGTGACCTTACAGTCACGGTAAAAAATGCCAGAAGAGATGAGTTCGGAGCTTTGATAAAGAGCATCGGAAAGATGATAGAAAGCGTAAAGGGTCTCATTGGTGATACTAAAAATGTGGCAGACAACGTAAATCTCTCGGCACAGGATGTAAACAATGCAAGCGTCGGCATCATCAGAAGCGCTGATGACATGGGATCGGCCCTCCTTGAACTTGAAAAGGGCGCAAGCCAGCAGGCCGGTCAGGCCACGGAGTGCCTTGAGGAAATGAACCTTTTATCTCAAAAGATCGAGGATGTGAACAAAAACAATGCCGTGATGGGCAGGATCGCCAAACAGACAGGCGAGGCTGTGGAAGACGGCATAAAGACAGTGATGGATCTGAATACAAAGATCGAAACCACAGCATTTACCACAAAGGAGATCCTAGAGCAGATAGAGCTGCTGGCAAAGGAAACACAGCTTGTAAAAAACACGGTGTCTCTCATAAATGATGTGGCGGAGGAGAGTAATCTCCTGTCCTTTAACGCATCTATAGAGGCTGCAAGAGCAGGAGCAAGCGGTGCAGGCTTCATGGTGGTTGCGGAAGAGATCAGAAAGCTTGCGGAACAGTCCCTCACTGCATCCAAAAAGATCGAGAACAATATCGAGATGATCATGCAAAGAAGCGAACTTATGACCAGAAAGGCAACTGAGGTTGACGGACTTTTAAACGACCAGCAGCAGTCAGCCGAGTCCACAGTGGATCTATTTAAAAATGTGTCGGTGGAACTTGAAGGATTCATGGGTCACATGGAAAAGATCACAGAAGAGATAAAGGATGTGGAGCAGGTAAAGAACCATACCCTAGAGGCTGTCAGCAATATTGCCGCAGTGGTGGAGGAAACAACAGCCGTTACTGAAAACATAAGTGACAGCGCTCAAAAACAGATAGATCTGGCTAAAAATCTGAATAATTCAAATGAAAAATTGTCAAAGGATGCGGAAGGATTGCTTTCATCGGTTAATAATTTCCGCATTTGATATGGCAGAAAGGAATGACATGGCAGTTATGAAACTGGCCCCGGCATGTAAGGATTATATCTGGGGCGGAAATAAGCTTATCAATTTTTACAATAAAAAATATTCGGGAAATCGACTTGCGGAGACCTGGGAGGTGTCCTGTCACGACGATGGGTTAAGCATCATAGCCGAAGGGGATCATGCAGGGGAAAGCCTGAAAGATTATATACATGAAGAAGGCATCAGCGTTTTGGGAAGCGACTGTGAGAAGTTCACTGATTTTCCTATTTTGGTAAAGCTGATAGATGCAAAAGACAACCTCTCGATCCAGGTTCATCCCGGGGATGAATATGCCCGCAAAAACGAAGGACAGAACGGCAAGACGGAAATGTGGTACATCTGCGAGTGCGATGAAGGCGCATTTTTGTATTACGGTTTTAACCGTCAGGTGGACGATGAAGAGTTCAAAAAGAGGATCAGAGAGAATACCCTGCCTGAAGTACTTAACAAGGTTAGGGTCAAAAAAGGTGATGTTTTCTTTATCAAATCCGGAACCATCCATGCCATAGGCGCAGGTATTCTGGTGGCTGAGATCCAGCAGAATTCCAATGTCACTTACAGGGTATACGACTACGGCAGAAAGGATAAGGACGGAAACGAGAGAGAACTTCATATAGACAAAGCATTGGAAGTCACCGACAAGAGGAAGATGGAAAATACATATTCCTTTGAACCTCATATTGCGGAATGCGAATATTTTACCGTTGACAAGATATATCTGGACGGGAAATTTACAAAGAGCATTAAGGGATATGCGGGAAAAGAATCCTTTGTGAGTATTTTGGTCCTGGATGGGGAAGGCAGCATAAGTCAGGCGGGAAAGAGTCTCAGGTTCAAAAAAGGTGACAGCATTTTTATTTCGGCAGGAAGCGGCGACTACGAAATAGAAGGAATGCTTGAAGGATTAATGACAAGAGTATAGCAGCAAAAACTGCGGGGAAGGAGAAAAATGAAAAGGAAATTTTTGAAACTGATGGGTTACGTACTTAGCACTGCGCTTATGACGACCTTGTTTTCTGCGGCAGCGCCGGCCGTGAAAGCTCAGGCGGCTTATAATGGGTCGGTGTTTAACGAATTTGTCACGGTGGACGGGACAAGGCTTATGGAGGGAGATGAAGAACTGAAATTCATCTCTTTGAATTACCCTCAGGCCACCAGCGACAATGAGTGGGAACACGCAAATGCCATAAAGACCATTAAAGCAATGGGCGGAAACGTGACAAGAACTTACACGATCCCTGTTTACAACGGTCAAAATGCGGGAAGAGCATATGTCACAGGCGTGGATGCAGAGGGAAATCTGACATTTAATGACGATGCGCTGAATTTGCTGGATGACGTACTTGCAAAATGTAACGAATACGGCGTCAGAGTAGTGATCCCCTTGGTAGATCACTGGCACTGGGTAGGCGGTATCGACGGATATGTATGGCTTGCCGGAGAGAGCACCGGCAATCCTTCGAATTCAACTTTCCAGAGCTGGGCATGGAATTTTTATTCAAGCGAAAAGTGTCTGGATTATTTTGAGCAGATGATAAACCATCTGTTAAACCGTGTAAATACCGTGACAGGTGTAAAATACATGGACGATCCCGCCATCCTTTGCTGGGAGACTGCAAACGAGGCAGGCGGAAATCAGACCAATCAGCAGACTTATGATGATGCACTGTCTGAATGGACCATTGCGGTTACAAATTATATTAAATCAATAGATTCAAACCATCTGGTTTTGGACGGCCGTATGTCCATGACCGAGCAGTCAAGAAGTGCGGCAAATCCCGCTGATATCTTGGGAGCCCACTATTATGAGGGTAATTATGCCACAAGATGTGCGGATGATACAGTGGCTGCCCATGCTGCAGGAAAACCCTTTATCCTGGGCGAATTCGGAGCAAAGGTTAAGGCAGGTCCCTGCATCGATGTATTCCAGGCAGGAGTTGACAATGATACAAACGGTATCATGATGTGGTCACTCAGAGCCCACAAGGACGGGTTTGGATATTATTTCCATGATGAGGACGGATTCTGGGCTTCATATCACTGGCCCGGTTTTGAATCAGGAAATTATTACGGTGAGACAGAGATCCTCCGCGCGATTTATGCCTATGCACAGATCGTAAACGGCAATGCCGCTGACTACAATGAGGCCAAAAATATCGCGATCCCTGCACCCGAGACGGATGAGGCTCCCCTCCTTTATGCCGATTCCTTTGAAGGCGGAAGCGTAGGGGACATCAAGTGGCGTGGCGTTGTAGGCGGCGCCTGGTATGAGATCCAGAGAGCGGACGGAATCGTAACTTCTGAAAATGCAGACAGTGCGTCCTGGACCACTGTGGCAGATGAGAGTGACTATGTATACGATTCCGGCAGAAACTGGGAGGATAAGGCCCATGACTGTATAGCAGGTTTCCATGATGAGACAGCTGTTGACGGACAGACTTATTCATATAGACTCAGAGCCTGCAACGAGAGCGGCGTGGGACTTTGGTCAAACATCGTTACGGTAGAAAATACAAAGCATGTGGTGGATGATCCATTGGACCTTATTGCCGTATCATCAACGGACAATAACCCCACTGAGATCAGAAGAACCTACAGCTATGACCACTCAGCAAATATCGAATATTCCAGCAGTTCAATCGTAAATAAATCCACTGAGTCAGGATATATTGAATATAAGTCCATTATTCCCGTGGATGAAGTAAAGGTTACTGCCCTGTCAGAGACGGAAGCAGAAAATGCTCCAAAGATATTTGTGTCAAAGGATGGTATCATTTACGACGAGCTTTCGGTAAGTCATACGGATGGCACCAAGATCTACAGTGTGACAGGCGTGTCAGATACGGAAAACTATTATTTTACAAGAGTTTATCTGGCAGGAGAGAGCACCTGCAAACTGGACGATATTGCCATCACATATAAAAATAACGGTTCAGATTACATTGAAAGTACAAGCGGGGCAGCACCCGGAAGCAATGTGATCATACAGGATAATACCTTTGGTGAAGGTGGCGCGGATCCTTTTTATGTTTATAAGGATGCGACAACACTTATTTACAAGACCCTTGATGATATCAATGCTTACCGTGTGATAAGCCACAATAGAGCCGG
The DNA here is from genome assembly GCA_024695935.1 of Acetatifactor sp. Classification (GTDB taxonomy): domain Bacteria; phylum Bacillota; class Clostridia; order Lachnospirales; family Lachnospiraceae; genus RGIG10340. Next base: position 5,541 of record JAILHH010000022.1, on the reverse strand, counting down.
AGCAGCTCCTGTTGTGGAATACTCTTTTGACGGAGTTAACTTTAATAATGCTCCCGTTATTAAGTCCACAAACGATGGTGAGTCTGTAAGAGTTGTATACGGAGATCTGGGTATCACCGGAATGGTGAGAGTGATCAGAGTGACGGTCCCTGCAGAGGATGCGGCAAATATTACCTTGGACTCCGTGGAGCTTTCAAGCGGTCAGAAGTCAATACCCCTTACTGACACTGCTCCCGACAATACATTAGAAGACGGAGAATACTATTTTGGTCAGAACTCAAATCTTCAGGCCACATATACTGTAAACGGTGATGCGGCAGGAGATTTCGTGGAATATACCAAGTCACTTCCCGGAAAGAGTTTTGAAAATTATGACAGCATGTTTGCATACATAAAGGGTGACGGATCGGCTAACCTCCTCTCCATATCCTTTAGGGATGCCACTGGAGCTCTTTTTGAGAGTGAGGATCTGTCCTTATCTTCTTCAACCGGTGCCATGAACAAGATGATGCTCACAACATTTGACTCTGCGGAAACCACAAACGACCCGGATCTGTCAAGTGTGACTGAGCTCAAATTCAAGATAAAGAGCGCTGAAAATGTTGCCACAACAGCCATCGGAAGAGTACGGCTTGACGGTGAAAATGCATATACCGGAAACTACGGTATAGCCATCGATTATGCCTTTGATACACTTACTTACAGCACAGTTTATGTGGACAGCATTTACATGTCTTCCTCCACAAAGGTGGATGATTTTGAGGGCTACAGCGGTTCATCAAATCAGCTGAATGCTTCTTATAACAGAAATACAAACGGCGGAACATTCAATATGTCCCTGGATTCCACACATAAATCCGAAGGATCCTACGGCATGAGGATCGATTATGACTACAGTGGCAAGGGATATGCCGGCGCCACAAAGACCATGGACCTGTTAAACCTTGCAGGCTATGACGGATTCATGATGTATATGGAATCCGACGGATCCGGAAATGATATAAAGGTTCAGGTGGAGACTGACGTTTCAACCTTCTCCTACACAGGATTTATGACAGGTAAGGGCCCCACAGTGTTCTATATGCCTTTCTCAGCTATCCGTGAGGAAGCCTGGGCAGGTTCAGGACATGTGATCGACTCCACTGCAAACCTTAAATCTGTTTCCATCTATTCGGATATGATAGGAAGCGTGTCCGCGGGAACTTTCTATGTGGATGACATAAAGGGCGCCAATTTCGTTACCGATTTAGAGGCAGATACAGCCGTTACATTAAATTATGCAGGCTCTGAAACTGTCACAAGCTTCCCTTATACCTTCAGCGGTACTGCAGAGTATGTTGATTATGTATCTTTGTCTGTGGGCAGCAAAATGATCAATATACCTGTAAACGGAGACGGCACCTGGAGCTATGATCTGACAGCTGATGACGGGGTCAAAAACGGAGACGATCTGTCCGTAAAGGCAGGATTTTATTATCCAAACGGCGATGTGATCGCAGAGACTGAGGAAAAGACTATTTCCATTGCCGTAGAGGGAAATGAGGCTCCCGTGGTTGAAAACTATGACACTATCATCTGGGACTGGGATTTTGCAACAGACGGTACAGATGGCTGGAGCTTTGAAGGATTTACACCCTGGGTTGAAAACGGAAACCTGGTGGCATGGAGTCAGACAGAGTATGATGCGGTATTCAGCTACAACATCACAGGTATTGCAAACGGCATCTATACACTTTCAAATGATATAAAAGTAAAGAGCAATATGAACAATGTTCAGGTTGCATTAAAGGACGGAGACATCGAGGAAAAATCCACTGCTATCGATACGGCGGATACACTTGTGGATGATAAATTCATGGGTAAAAGGATCGAAGTTACAGACAATCAGGTCACACTTCTCTATTATGTAAGTGCACCTACAGATGCAAACGGCGCCACATTTGCGGTTGGTGATATCAAACTGTATCTGGTTGAGAGAAGGGGTGAAGATCCCGTATCCGGCGGGGAAGGCGGAGAAAATACGCCCGCGCCCATACTTAAAAACGGTGATTTTGAAAGCCTTGCAGAGGATTGGCCAAATCTCCCCACTGACTGGACATGCACCTCAGAAGGCGGTGACGGCTGGTCACCCATAAAGGGAGAAAATGGTGTGTTCGTAGGATACGCAGACAATGCATACACCTTTGAACTTACACAGGACGTAACCCTTGATCCGGGTGTTTACAAGCTCTCGGCGGACATAATGCTTTTGAATGATGGCTTCTGCAATTCCTGCGCGCTGGTTGCGGGTGATATGCATACAGATATCAAAGATTTGCTTACAAGCACCGGATTTACCACAGTTTCTCTGGAAAACATCGAGATAAAGGGCGAAAGCACAACTGTAAAAATCAGCGGTGATTTCACAGGAAAGGGCTTAAAACTGGACAATGTTGTCCTGGAAAAAACTGCCGATGTGAACTTTATAGCAGACGGAGTATTTGAAAACAGAGCTGAGGAATGGCCGAATCTTTCCAACGACTGGAGCGCTACCTGCAGTGGAGGAGACGGATGGAGCAGCATCAAATGTGAGAACAGCAGCTTTGTGAACTGGGCATCCAATCCTTCAAACTTTGAACTTTCACAGACTGTTTCGAACCTGCCTGCAGGCAAATACAGACTTTCAGCGGATATTAAGCTGTGCAATGCGGATGTGGGTACAGCGTTAACAATGAGCCTTGAGGATGTGGAAACCGACGTACTGGAACTTGTAAATGCATCAGCTGAAAATTATGTGGCAGTAACAAGTGATGAGATTGTGATCTCTGATGGTGAGACTCTTGTAAGATTTGCGGGAGATTTCACTACCTCCGGAATCAATCTCACAAATGTGAAGCTCATCAGAACCGGAGATTTCTGCGAACATGCAAATACTGAGGTCAGAAATGCGGTAGCTGCCACAGTTGATAATGAAGGATATACGGGAGACGTATATTGCGCCGACTGCGGAATATTGATCTCAACAGGCTCGGTGACAGCAAAGCTTCAAAGACCCACTGAATCCGTTAACACAAATACAGGAAATACTTCGCAGAATGCAAATACAGGAAACGCTACCTCGAATAATTCGAATGATCAGAGTGCTTCAAACGACGTAAGACCTGTAAAAAATGAGGCGGCTGAAGCGGCAGCAAAGGCAAAAGAAGAAGCTTCAAACAAGCACAAGACTGTTTCCGAGGGCAGAAATCCCGGCATCACATTTGATGATGAAAATGATGCAGAGATCCCTACTGAGGATGAAGAGGCAGAGATCTCAGAAGAGATCGTAAGTGATCAGTCAGAGGAAACAACAGTAAATGAGGACTTTAATGAAGGCAGTGGAGCAGATGAAGGAATCTCGGAAACTGCTGAGGAGTCCATCGATGACAGTGCAGCTGCCGGTTCCGTAAATGAGAAGAGTCCTTTACAGAGAGCAATCCCCATTGTGGCTTCGGTAGCTGCGGCAGCAGCGGTTTTATCTGCAGCATATTGGTGGTTTGCCGTAAAAAAAGGAATTGACCTTTTAGGAATCATCAGACATTTATTCACAAGATAATATCTGTTACATATGCAAAGGAGGCCCTCCTTGGAATTATTCCAAGGAGGGCCTCCGCAGAGTGTAGACAAAGTGTCGCGGCTACTGCCGCGACCTTTTCTTTTTTATAAGGAGGAACTGGAGTCTGTGGACTCCAGTTCTTTCATTTTTAGACTATCTAAATCCTTGGAAAGCCTTGATTTTGCAAGCTTTTTAGTCTCTTTTTTGGTATAATAGAATTATCAAAACAAGGGGTTAGAATAATGATTACAGAACAAAACGAGAAGGCTAGAAAGCAGATTGAATTTGTATGTACTGATGATTTAGTTCCTCAAGATCATCTTTTAAGAATTATAGATAAAGCTATTGATTGGTCTTTTATTTATGATTTAGTCAGAGATAAATATTCTCCAGATCAGGGGCGTCCAAGTATTGACCCTGTCACTCTCATCAAAATCCCATTGATTCAATATTTATACGGAATAAAAAGCATGCGCCAGACTATAAAAGAAATTGAGGTGAATGTTGCTTTTAGATGGTTTCTTGGACTTGAACTTTATGATAAGATTCCGCATTTTTCGACCTTTGGAAAGAACTATTCAAGAAGATTTGAAGGTACGAATTTATTTGAACAAATCTTTCAGCACATCTTAGAGGAATGCTATCGCTTCAAACTGGTTGACCCAACAGAGGTTTTTGTTGATGCTACTCATGTAAAAGCAAGAGCCAATAATAAAAAGATGCAGAAAAGAATCGCTCATCAGGAAGCTTTGTTTTATGAAGATATGTTAAGAAAAGAGATAACATCAGACAGAGCTGCTCATGGTAAAAAGCCATTGAAAGATAAGGACGATGATGACCAATCATCTGGTTCATCAGGTGGGAATGGCAAGTTTGAAGACTACACTGATGATGTTCCTTTAGATGGTAAAACAATCAAATGTAGCACTACTGATCCTGAGAGCGGATGGTTTAGGAAGGGCGAACACAAGCATGTTTTTGCTTACGGAATCGAAACTGCCTGTGATAAAAATGGATGGATTTTAGGATTTGATGTCAATCCGGGTAATGAACATGACAGCAGAACTTTCAAAGGTCTGTATGATAAGCTTCAGGACATTGGAATGGAAAAATGTGTTGTTGATGCAGGATATAAAACACCAGCTATTGCAAAGTTATTGCTTGATGATGGAGTAAAACCTGTTTTTCCATACAAGAGACCACAGACCAAAGAAGGCTTCTTCAAGAAGTATGAGTATGTCTATGATGAATATAATGACTGCTATATTTGCCCTAATGACCAGATATTAAAATACAGCACTACAAACAGAGATGGTTATAAGGAATACAAAAGCTGTGGTCACATATGCGAGAAATGTGAGTTCTTAGGACAGTGCACAGCAAGTAAAACTCATGTAAAAGTTGTAACACGACATGTATGGGAAGAATACATGGAAGCATGTGAAGATATAAGACATACCTTAGGAATGAAAGATTTATACTCTCACAGAAAAGAAACCATTGAAAGAATCTTTGGAACAGCTAAAGAGAATCATGGTTTTAGATATACTCAGATGTATGGTAAGGCGCGCATGACAATGAAAGTCGCGCTTACCTTTGCGTGTATGAATTTAAAGAAGCTGGCAAAAATCCAGCAAGAATGGGATTTGAAAATGGCCTAAAGAAAGGCTCTTTTATACAAAAATCAAAAATTTTATCTTAGAAAAAAGGAAAGGATGCTGCAAAACTCGGTTTGCAGCATCCTCTTTGTCTACACTCTGACATTAGCGGGATATACCGCTAATGTTTTTTCTTCGATGTTAAAAATTTTAGCGTATTTTATCAAAGCAGTTTTATCGGTAGTGCTGTCTTCAAAGTAGACATGCAGCGCTTGAAGAAAAAGCTGCTTTTCTATTTTGTCTTTTCTTTTTATCAGATCAACAATACATCTTTCACGATCATATAACTTTACCATATTTCCGCTTGGA
>JAILHH010000008.1 GCA_024695935.1 Acetatifactor sp. | reverse complement strand
CGACGTCTTCTTTATGGATACGCTTATGAATGCAGGCACGGTCAAAAGTGCTAACAACAGAATTGTTCGCCAATAGCTTATGCCTTTACCTGCCTGTAAAAAAGCTGTTGTCTCTTCAAGAGCTTGAATCTTTAATCTCTGTCCCAGCTGATGAAACCTGAATAGAGATGATGTCATATCGCCTGTCAAAAATGAGTACTTCTCTCTAAGGTTATATAGTAAACCATCTGACAACTTTTCATTAGCTGGTTTTATACCTTCAAAGCCATTGGCAAAGCTGCCTTCATTAACTTTGCGTCCGGAAGTTACCTCATTGTTTCGGTCTGATTCCGAGTTAATGTTTTTTTCATATGCCTTTGGCGAAGGTGCAAGGTATATGCTTTCATCTTCGATTTCCTCATATGTAACGGTTAATGAAACTTTTGTAAGATCATCATATCCATAAGCAACGCCACCGTTTAACATAATGGAAACCATAAGAGAAAACAAAAGATACGCACAAGACCTTAACAGCCTGCAAAACTTTTCCCTCTTCACTTTTCTCACCTCCCCTCATCTATTGATCAGCCTTTTGTCAATCCGGATAAACCGTTAGAAACAGGTCTACCTTCATCACCTTTTCATCCACCCCAAAGAGTTGCATGAAAACAGGCTTTACTTTGCATTTTGTGATAATCCTCACACAATCGTGCCTCTCCGGTACCAGCTCCACAGAATCTACCCATGCATCCTCTAAGTTTGCAGTCAGGTATGAAGAAATCTTTGGCACCATAACTTCCGGAATCAGTTCTATTACTCCTTCTCTTTCAAGTATCTCCACATCATAAGAATCTATTGATGAATGTGCTCCTGCCATGGAAGCACTGTAAAGCCTTGCTCTGTGCTCCACCATGACACCAAGGTCTATTATGATACCGCACATCGCCATAAGGATTATTATCACCATGGCCATAGTAACCGTTGTATTCCCGGCATTATCATCTATCAATTTATGAAATGATCTCGTCAATGGATTCGACTTCATATTTTTTATTCCTTATCTGAGTCACACTTTTTCCGATGCTGTCTTTTTTTGTCTTAAACACCATGTAATTAACTAATGCCATTAGTATGCTTGTGATCAGTATGACAGTTACGAGAAAGTACGATCCCACTCTATGATTAGGATCGTCAGCCATTGAGAAAAATATATATCCCATGATAGTTGTCACAAAACACAGTATTCCTGTTGCCACAGCTTCTTTTCTTAACAAGCATAATTCAATAAGCCATAGGATCAGATATACGGTTGAGTATGTCAAAAACATAAAGAACGATATGGCAGGTTCTTCTTTTGAAACAGTTTCAGAGATAAAGGACACCAGTTCAAACACAAATGCCAATGACAGACTTATGTAGTAAAATACTCTTTTTTTGATGACAAATCCGATGATACTGAGTATGAGTGGCAATAACAGAAACAATAAAATCATTATCATAAAAAACACGATCATCTTTTTTATCCTCTTTTCTTTTCCTAATCTTAAAAAATTGAAAACAGATCTATGAGTGAGAATACCATCGGCCCCATCAGAAAAATTGCAAATGCGGGAAACACCAATAATAGCAGTGGCAAGAACAGCTTTATGGAAGCTTTTTCCGCAAGCTCTTTTGCATGGAGTTTTCGCTTATTCCAGCTTTCATTCGCCTGATTTCTGATTATCTCCGTAAGTCCTGCGCTTCCCTTTTCAAGTCCCTGTATCAGGGCTGACACAAAGAATCTGACTTCCTCAACGTTTGTTGACGCAGACAGTTTTAAAAATGCATCCTTTTGCGGTATGCCTATCTTTATCTCATCAAGGGCTTTATGCAGTTCATCCACAAATACGGAATCGTCTCTCTGCTGGTTTACCAGGGTTTCTATAGCTGTTATAAGATTTAATCCTGCGTCTGTTATGATCGCAAGGGATGTGATAACGGCCGGGAATTCTCTGCTTATCTTTTCCTGTCTTCTTCCTGCACTTATCTTTAGCATAGTTTCCGGCAGAAAGAACGAAAGCGCGCATGCCATTGCTCCAAGTAATACGTTAAGCGGATCTTTTGACGCCATGGCAAGGAATCCGAAATATAATCCGCACACCACAAGCGTCAGGTACTTTACCGTCACTATATCTTCAGGGAAAATATATTTATCAAGACCTGCGTATATTATGTTTTTTTCGATGGTCTCTCTTTTTTTATCAGTCACCGGCAGTTTTATCTTTTCAAATCTTCTTGCTGTCTTTGCTACAAAGCTCCAGATTTTTTCAGTTTGCCCGGTATATTCCCTGCGCCTTTTTACCGTCATCCCCTTATTTAGGAATTCGTATTGGTTTTCTTCTTTTATTCTGGTATCCGGCAATGCACACAAAAGCACTATGATGATCCCCAGAACAGTAATAAAAACATAAATATTCATCTTACAGTTTTATATCCATTATCTTTTTAGCCAAAATGAAGTTTACAAACAACATTACTATTGCCAGTCCCATTAACAGTTTTCCCACTGTTGTATTAAACATCGGAGCCACATATCCCGGAGCTATTAAGATCAAAAATGGGACCATTATAAGAGGTGCCACAGAGAGGATATTTGACTCGCTTCGTTTGCTGGCTGTCAAACTTACGATCTCTCGTTTGATCTCTATCTTGTCACTTATCATGTCGCAGACTCTGATCATAACTTCAGACAGGTCTCCGCCCACTCTGTTTGTGATAACAGCTGCATTTACGAAACTGTCCACTTCCTCGCTTTTCATTCTCTCTTTGAAATTCTCCAGAGCTTCATCTGTGGATATTCCAAGATTTATCTCGTTTATAACTCTATCCAGTTCTTCCTTTAAAATACTTTCCTTTACGGATGAAACATAATCAAGTTCTGCCCTTGAGCGTGCTATTGCAACAGGCAGAGATGCTCCTGACTTTAGTGAATTTGACATTGACAGCATGGCTTCTTTAAACTCATTCATGAAAATTTCCATGCTTTTCTTTTTGTGCGTTACCGTCATATACCAATAGATAAGCGCCAGGGACACTATGCTGAACAAAAAAGCTATAAATACATTTCTGAACAAAACTATCCCCGCAAAAAGAGAAACTGCAAAATACGGGATTCCCTGTTTGATCAGCACGTTTCTGCTCTTAAGTAAATCTTTAATGGTAGAGCGCCTTACAACTGTGCCCTTAAATGTATTGTAAACATCATCGTCAGAGCGCTTTTTTGATTTATTCTCAAACAGTAAAAGTCCCAGAATGACGGCTGTCAAAAACAGGCTAAAAATAATTATATTCATTCCCTGTACCCCCATTTCCCGGCAACGTCTTCATACCCTGCGCCAAGGAGTTTTTCAAACCGTGTAAGGGTGGAACCGGTCTTTTCCAATCTTCCTGTTATTTTTCCTGTCTCTTTGTTCACGCCGGTTTCTCTAAACCTGTAAAGTGTACGTAGCTTTACCTCTCCGTCTTCATAGCCGACCACTTCGCATATCTCCATTACTTTCCTGGAACCATCCCGAAGTCTCCCCAAATGGACGATTATATCAAGCGCCGATGCTATCTGTCTTCTGATCGATTGAAGGGGCAGATCCATTCCTGCCATTAAGACCATGGTCTCAAGTCTAAGCATCATATCGGATGCGGAATTGGAGTGGCCTGTTGTAAGTGATCCGTCATGTCCTGTATTCATCGCCTGGAGCATGTCAAGTGCTTCACCGCCTCTGATCTCTCCCACCACGATCCTGTCCGGACGCATTCTGAGGCTTGTATGAACTAAGGATCTGATATTTATCTCTCCCTTGCCTTCTATATTTGCCGGTCTGCTCTCCATTCGTATGAGGTTCTTAACCTGAGAGAATTTTAATTCTGCTGAGTCTTCGATGGTGATGACACGCTCTGACTCAGGGATAAACATACTTAATGCATTTAAGAATGTCGTCTTTCCACTTCCCGTGCCGCCTGAAACCAGGATGTTGTATTTAGCCTTTACCAGGATCTTTAACAGCTCTGCCGCTTCCTCGTCAAGGGTTCCTTTTTTTATCAGTTCGTCCATAGGGTACGGATTTTCCGGGAATCGTCTGATCGTAACCACTGTTCCATCTAGGGAAATCGGATTTAATACTATGTTTACACGGGATCCGTCCGGAAGTCTTGCATCCACGATCGGATTACTTTCATCTACTTTTCTGTTTATCGGTGCCACGATCTTATCTATTATGGTTTTTAGTTCTTCCCCGTCCGAAAAAGTGAGGTTTTTTCCATAGGAATCCGTTGGCTGAAAAATGCGGCCGTCTTTTTCTATGAATATTTTATCGATACCGTTTATCATTATTTCTGTGATGGATTGGTCGCGTAGCAAAGGCTCTATTGCACCAAGTCCAAACATGTTTTGAATGAGGGCATCGTATATGGCATATTTATCCTCTAAGCTTATGGCATTTGCCCCGAAATGCTTTTCCTGCTCTTCCTCGATCCATTTAAGTGCAAACTGCTTGACCTTGTATCTTGCAACATCGTAATTATCAAGGCTTATTTCCCTGTCATTGCTGATGCGCTCTTTTACTGCCTTTACAATAGTTCTTTTGACAGTATCGATCTGAAGATTCTCACGGACTGTACCGCTTTTTTCGTCTTGCTTTGTCCTTAGGTATGATTCAATACTCACTTCGTCTTACTCCGGTTTAGTGTTTGATTTTTCTGAGTTTTATCTCATCGCCATTGAATACGGGCTGCATCTTGTATCCGATGAATTTGATAAATTTGCTGAAGTATACATCTTCCGCTAGCGACATGAATTTACCCGAGTTTGTCAGATTTGACATATCAGGATAGAAAGGGATCACACCGAAAAGGGGATATTGCAATTCCCTCTCCAGTTGCTTACATGAAAAGTTTCCCTTTGATGAAAACTTGTTAACTACGATTCCAAAAGCAGCTGTGGTCTGGAGCACGCTTAATAACTCTTTTTCCTGGATCAGTTTCCACCCGGATCCGATATCAGAGGAAGAAACCAGCACTATAAAGTGCATAAACTCAAAAAGTGCCAGGACGGATTCATTTATCGTTGACGGCGTATCAAATATCACTATGTCATATCCCGCAATCTTTAAGATCTGCCCCATTCTTCCCATCGCTTTTGCATCAATGTTTTCTGCTGATATGGCATCAAGTCCGTAAAGAAGATCAAATGCTGCCACCTTGTCCATGTAGTGATATACGTTTTGACGCAGATCATCCAGGATCTTATCCTCAGTATTTGATCCTTGCATGATGGTGGAAAAGACATGATAAAGATTATTCTCATGCTTAATCTTTAATTTTGCAGCCATATCACTGTAAGGGGTCATGTCTATGACCAGCACTCTTTTTTTCTTACCTGCATAGGCAGATGCAAGGAGAAGTGAAAGTGTCGTTTTTCCGCTTCCGCCGCTTGGCGATGAGATGGCAATAAACTTGGTGCTGTCATCAACAACACTGTTTTCAACATGCTTTACAAATGCTGTCTCTTCATCACTTCTTATTTTTGTGATAAGTGAGTACATGGGGCTGTTCACAAAATGTATCATTATCCCGCGTACCATAAACTGTCTGACTGAGAGGCTGTTAAGCGTCATGGTTATCACTATGATTTTTGAAAATCTGCCCTCGTCTTTTATTCTCTGCACCCATTCGAGAGAAGGCACTGATCTCTCATCGATCAAAAGGACATCCGCTGTGTTAACACTTGAGATTTCCTCCACAGAAATTTTTGTTATTTCATAGGATAATTTCAGGTTTTCGAGTTCTTCCGAAAGTCTGCCTGAAAAATCTTCATCATTTAAAACCGTATATATCCTGATCATCTATTTTCCCTCGTCCGAAAGCATTGAAAGAATCTCTGTCTTTAAGTCCTCATCAAGAGATGACTCGGCTACTATCTCATACAGAGATTCTCTGCCAAGTTCGTCTGCCAAAGCGCCCAGTATCTTCTTTTTGTTGGTGTTTGTCATCTCTGCATTATTTACAAAATATTTGATATAATCCAATGTATCTGCCTTTGAGCTTCTGACATCCGGCATAAAGTCTGTGACTTTAACAGCCTGTACGTCGCTATATATAGCATCCTTTGGTGTAAGTGCCAGATTTATGATACCGTTTCTGTTAGCCGATACCAGTACCACGGCGCTTTGTTCGTCAGCAACAAGCGTCACATTTTGCTTTTTGTTTATCATATTGTCGGATTCGGATATGACATCCTCCACATCAAAGACCTTTACTCCCTGCAGCACCACATTTGAATAAGGGGTACCCGATGAGGCGTCTGAAGGAGTGTAAATCACATCTACGAAATCTCCTTTTTTGATCGTGTAGTTAAGGGACCCCACTGAATCAAGCGAGATCGTGACAAGTCTTTCTTCGCGCCTTACGAAATATCTTCTGTTAACATTTCCGCTTGAATCCTTTGCATATGGGATCTCCTCACCCATTACCAGTTTTTCCGGGTCAAGCTCTATTACGGATTTTGCCGGGAAAGCCGTTCTGGTGATGCAGCCCACCACGTCTTCCGCGCTTCTGGCTGCTTTGGGAAAAAGTTCGTTCGCTGTCTTTTCGGATACTACCGTTTTTTCAAGCATTTCCTCCGTTATGATGGTATAAAAATCAATATCCTCTTTTGCGGAATAGATTGTTACTGTAGGTTCTCTGTGCATAAATGCATACAGGACAACGATAACTTCCAACACCACGCAAAAAATGATGATTCCTGTCCGCAGTTTGTTACTTAGCGCCATTTCTTTTTTCCTCACATTAATCTATAAGTAGTTTTGTAAGATATAGGAACCTCAAAGGCTCCGTTCAGGATCTCATTTAACAGTGGCAGGATGAAAGTATATGTCGCTTTTACCTCCACCACTATCTTTTCAGAGTCATAATTGATCACATTTACCTTGTCTTTACAAAAGATCAGGTAGCTTGTAAATTCCTCAGCTGTCCGTCTTATCTCTGCATCTTTTTCTTCTAAGGTAAGTTCTCTTCTCCTCAGGATCTCTTTCCCGAATTCAGCAGACTGTGCCGATGCATAAACCACTATTATCCTGTCATAGATCAGCATTCCGAAAGACAGAACCACAAAAATAAGCATCAAAACTAAAGGCAGCACTATCAGGTACTCCACTAAACTTTGTCCTTTATTGTTCAGTTTTTTCATACTAGGGAAACATCTCCTTCACGAAAATGATCATATACCCGGCAAACACGCACAGTCCGTATGCCAGAGTCTTTGAAGGTGAAGATTTTATTAGATTTATCAGAGATCCCACAGACATATATCTTATGTCCATGTCGTTGCTTTTATATACACGAAAAATGCCTTTGATACTTATGGCTAAAGCATATATTACCCCAATGCCAATCACGAAAACGAGAAACTCTAAAAATAGTTTCCATTCCAGATAAAAGCCGATAACAAGTATCAGCTTTAAATCCCCACCTCCAAATTTATGCCTATAGAAACCTGCTCCAAAAATGGCTATGGTAAGAGCCTCATTTATCAAAATGTCGATTACGCCACCGCCATACTCAGTAAATAAATGTAATGCAACCCCAAACAAAAGCATTGGAACCAGTACAATATTTCGTATCTTATGGAAACGCAGGTCATATAAGGCAATAACGAATAAGACAGTCAGTATTGCCAGATTTACGATCAGATTAAATTGTAAGTGCATTTGATATTGACTGAAAGATTGCAATGATCTTATCTCTGACTGCGATCAAAACAGCAACTGCAGCGATCACTACTATGCCTAAGATAAGGGCATATTCTGACAGTCCCTGTCCACTCTCTTCCTTTGCAAATCTAAGTGCAAGACTCTTAAACTTCTCCATGTTTTTTCCTCCTTTGTATTTAAATGAATGATTTATTTTACATATTCCCCAAGCCATCCAAGGTTTTCGCTTTTCTTTACATTACCTGAACCGGCTGCGGTTTCAAGGACATACACTCCATGCGGGTAAATCTTACTGATCTGTCCGGGTTCTATGTTTTCTTCAACACCCAAAACATTAAAGTCCTTGTCCATAAATATGGCATCGATACTGTATTTCATAAAAAACGTATGTATCGAATTGCACTTTGTAATAAGCAGAGCTTCATCTGCAGACAAAACCGGCATGGTAAGCAGCCCTGTCAGTCTCTTTAAAAATGAATCTGCCACATATATTTTTTTGAACATTAAATTTTCTCGAGTACTGCCCATATGGCAAAAATAATGAGCATTACCAGATAAACTTTTCTGACCTTTTTCCTAAAAGCAAGGGCTTTTAATCCCCACTCCGGAATCTCTCTCTCCTCTGTAGGGGTGGGAATATCATTCTGTGCTCCGCATGAAGTACAAAACTTATCTCCGTCCTTTAACTCAGCTCCACAATTTTTACAAACCATTTATTTAAGCTCCCTTCTTTGCATATACTATGAACATGGCCATTATAATAACCGCTGCGATCACACCGTTTATTATCGATGCGACTGTCTGTTTATCTCTTGTTTTAATCTCAACATCATTTGGTTTGAACATATTTACACCGTATCTGAGTGAGATATTTGAGTTAAACACATTTACAATTACCATGATTATTGCAGGGATCATTGACAGAGTCGATGCAACATAGGAGCCAAATAAAGAAACTGATACCAATATTGCTGCTATGATCAATTGGATCCTTCTTTTTTTGATATGCTTCTTTACATCGAATTCTTTTCCGCTTTTTGTGGAATGATTAAGATCCGCACGAGCCGTGGGCGCACCACAGGCACTGCAGAATGCGACATTGTCAGGAAGTTCCTGACCACATTTAGAACAATACATAACCTTTCTCCAATACTCATTTTTCCCATAAGTAGGACCTCAGTCCCACACTGATATTCATTCTACTTGGTATAGGAAAAATTTGCAAGACATATTTTCCGACATTTTTTTTTTTTTTTAGCAGTTGTCTGACATTTTTCTGAATTATACATTTGTATACGTCAATAGAGTTCCGCGTCGAATGTTTCAAATGAAAAAAGCCCGGAATCAATCCGGGTTTTTAATCACTACATTCATTTTTGAAATTACTGAACTCTTGTCATAGTCAAAGCATCTTCAGTAGCAAAAGCTTCATCTTCGCCTTTTTCTGCGTAAAGAATCAGTGTATCAGCTTCTGCATTATATGTGCATGTCTGATAAAGCTCACCGTCACGAGAAATAGAAACTGTGTCACCTGCAACAGTATATGTACCTGTGAAGCCTTCATCCTCGCACATCTTTACCGCTCCATCGATTGTGCTTGTAATCTCGTTATTTACGAGCTCATCAATAGAAACATCTGCCACTTCGGTTAAGTACTCATCCAGATCTGCAACCTCATAAGCTGCATATAATTCTTCCAGAGTGATTCCGCTTTCATCACATGCCTTCTGAAGTTCATCTTCTACAGCTGATCTGAAATAATTTGTGGCATGCTCATAAGCCTTTGCCTTGTAGTCCTCAGCGTCTTTTATTCCGACTGTCATTACACATGTTCCGTCTTCAGCAAATGTCAGCTGAAAATCCATAAAAAATCCGATATCACCGACATATTCCAGATAATCTTCACCCACTTCGTTGGACAGATCAAATGTGGATTCCCATGTTCCGATAACTGCCTGCTTGGTCTTTGAGCCGCATCCCGTAACAGATACGCAGAGGATGACGCTTAACATAAGTGCCATCATTTTTTTGATTGCTTTCATAAATCTTCTCTCCTTTTTCGGAGTTTCCTCCGTTCATACGTGATACCTAGTATACTAAAGCGTATGTTGTCAGTCAAGCAAAACAGCATAAACCTCGCAGGAGGAGATGCCTTATGCAAACCTCGAGAAAGGAAGGATTTTTCTCATACAATATAAAACCCCTGCGAAAATATTCCGCAGGGGTCATATGTTTAACTCTATTATCGAAAACTTATTTCAGCATACCTTTTTCAAGGGCAAGAGTTCTGGTTGTGAGATCACATACCTCTGAAGGTCCGAAGTACTGGATAGCTCCGGGATATGTGTAAGCAGTCTTAACAGCCCACTCTTCTCTGTGTGCTTCGAAGTATTTGAAAGGTGCACCGTCAAGCTCTACAAGAGCCTTTCTGATAACGGGCTTGTCCTCACCGTTTCTTCTCTCGATATTCATCATCTTGGTGATGGGCATACCACCTGCAACCCACTCATCAGCGGGCTTTGAAAGGTTGGAAACCTTTGAAAGATATCCTGTGTAACCATACTGGATGAGCATGAATGCGTTGTATCCAAGTGAGTAGCAATAATCTGCATCAAAGTTTGAAGGGAATGCACATCTTCCTTCATAACCGAAGAAGTGATGAAGTGCAGAGAACTTACCGTTGTATGTTCCTGCTGCCTTTCTTGCTGCAAGCTTATCCTTTACAAGAGCTGAGAAGAGCTTCTCTGACTCGATAAGTGATACCTGTACGTTTCCGTGAGGATCTCTCTCGAGGAAGAGCTGCTGCTGAACGAACTGAGGCAGAATATCGAATACTGCAAATGACTCTGCTGTGAGGCCGTTCTTGATAAAGTTGTATTTTGCATCCCAGTTGGGAAGTGCATTGAACTCGTCTGTCTTCTTGCCTGCGAGGAGCTCGTTGATCTCTGCGATAAGCTTTGAGAACTCGGGAACGAATTCTACGATACCCTCAGGAATGATAGCAACACCGAAGTTATCTCCGTTTGCTGCTCTCTTTGCAACTGAATCTGCGATGTAATCAGCGATAGCTGAAAGTGACATCTTCTTTGCTGCAACTTCCTCTCCGATGAGGCAGATGTTAGGCTGTGTCTCAAGTGCGCACTCAAGTGCAACGTGAGAAGCTGAACGTCCCATAACCTTTACGAAGTGCCAGTATTTCTTTGCGGAGTTTGCATCTCTTTCGATGTTTCCGATTACTTCTGAATATGTCTTTGTAGCTGTATCGAAACCGAATGAAGCCTCGATATCCTCGTTCTTTAAGTCACCATCGATTGTCTTGGGACATCCGATAACCTGAACGCCTGTGTTGTGTGCTGCCATGTACTCTGCAAGTACGGCTGCGTTTGTATTGGAGTCATCACCACCGATGATAACGATAGCGGTAAGACCATGCTTCTTTGCTACCTCTGTAACGATCTTGAACTGCTCCTCTGTCTCAAGCTTTGTACGGCCTGAACCGATGATATCAAATCCGCCTGTATTTCTGTAAGCATTGATGTACTCATCATCGAACTCGACGAAATCATCTTCGATAAGTCCGCTGGGGCCGCCCTTGAAACCAAGAAGGACATTACTCTTGTCTGTAGCCTTGATAGCATCATAGAGACCGCAGATAACGTTGTGTCCTCCGGGAGCCTGTCCACCTGAAAGGATAACACCTACAACCTGCTTCTTAGCTACGGATGTGTTGGCACCTTTTTCAAATGTGATCTCGTTTTTTCCGTATGTATTAGGGAAAAGTGCTTTGATCTTGTCCTGATCGGCTACGCTCTCTGTAGGAGCGCCATTCTTTACGCAGATATCAGAGATACCGTTTCTAAGCATTCCGGGAAGCTTGGGAGAGTACTCATATCTTGCTTTCTGAAGTGGTGAAAGATTCATTTTATTTCTCCTTTTTTAAAAAAATACTTATTAAGTCCAAACATAAATATGCTAAAACATTTTGCCAAAAAAGTAAATAGAATTCCTCCAATCCCCCATAAAATCTTGCATTTTTAGGGTTTATATCTGCCTTATGATGTATTCTTTTACTTTTTTAAGGTTGCTTTTTTGCCATAACCCTTTTTCGGCTTCCTCCGCCAGGGGCACTATTATCTGAAAATCCAGTGTCTCACCCGGGACTCTGCCGCTTCGCATGGGTTCATAGAAGTTCTCATGCCACTTTTCCTCTGTGGCATCCCCATATTCATCGGGTTTTAAAAATCTTAATTGCCTCTTTGTTGCTGCCACAAGAGCTTTTGCGGAAAGTGCTTTTAAGAGGTCGTATTCTTCTTTATTTACTTCTGTAAAAATATCCGGAAGTTTTTCCGAGACGACTCTCTCGTTTTCTCTGTCGATCCTGATACCTGCCGCCTCAAAAGAAAAGCTTTCCATTGTGAATTTAAGTTTCAGGACCACACCGAGTTCTGTGTAAAACTGGCTTCGCTGGTAGGGGGTGTCAAAGATGAAATTTCCCAGGGAGTAAAAGATCATCTTCTCCCCCACCCTCTCGTAATTCATAGGGACGTGAGGGTGGTGGGTCACGATCACATCAACTCCCATATCCAGGAATTTCAAAAACCGCTCCCTGGTATATGGCGATGGCAATGGCGTGAATTCCTCCCCCGCATGGGCAACCAGCACGCACCACCTGCACTTTTTTTCTTTCTTTATGAATTCAATGTTTTCGCATATGGATTCAAAGTCGCTCCAGCTAAGGCATCCGGCCTTATCATCACCCGCGGGTCTGCATGCTCTTTGATATCCCACTGAAAAAATGCCGATTCCTCCCGCTTCGGCTAGGATCACGGGGGCTTTTGCCTCAGTGATGTTCATGCCTGCACCAAGAGTCATGGCACCGGCTTTTTTTGCCTCACTGACTGTGGCTTCTATGCCGGCTTCCCCGGCGTCGCAGATGTGATTGTTGTTGATGTTCCAGATGTCCGCGTTCATATTTTTTAACACTTTTACGGCACCCGGATTCATGGTGTGCAAAAGCTGGGCCGCGCCGGAAGTAGTCTTGTTGGTCTCCCAGTCAAGTATGGGTCCCTCAACATTTGCGATCACATGATCTGCCGAATGCAAAAAATCCAACACCTCCCCTGAGATCAGCTCCGGGTCGTCCCACTTTCCTTCCATATATCTGTCAAATCCGATGTCTCCGGTAAAAACCAGATCGCTCTTTTCTATCATAAGCCTCTCCATGCCCACTGAGATTATATTATTTCTTGTGCTTCCTCTCAGATCCGAAATCTGTCGGGATTACCGATACACGGCTAGATCACCTGGTCAGTTTATCAATAAATTCGAAGGTTTTTTTCATGGTATCAACAGACTCCGGAAGATCCGGAAAAATAGGATATGCATGGATCAGTCCTTCTCCCTCGTAAAGCTTTGTCTCGACTCCCGCTTCCACCAGTTTACCGTATAGGACTCTTGAATCATCATACAAAGCCTCAATGTCAGAAACCGCTATAAAGATCGGCACAAGCCCCGTCAGATCCGCATTACATGGGGATGCATATGCCGATTTTGACCGCTCGACCCCTTCTTCGCCCTCTCCGAAAACTGCTATTATATCATCATCGCATGCAACTGAGTTCTTAAGCATGTAGTCGGTTTTTGCATTGACAAAATGGGATCTGTAATGACCTCCGTGATTGATGGAAGCTGAATATACCACTCCCGCAAGGGGCATTGGCAGGGTGTTATCCCTTAAATACAGCAGGAGTGCCAGCACCAGGCTTCCTCCTGCGCTTTCTCCCGCCACCACAATATTTTTTGCATCGTATCCCATTTTCAAAATATCTTTATATGTTGCCACACAATCCTCAAGGGATACGGGCCATTTATTCTCAGGGCAGAGCCTGTAATCATTTGCGATCACGTTGCTGCCGTATTTGTCAGCGATCTCAAAAGTGATCCCGCGTCTTTCTGCGGCTGCCCCCGTCTTAAATCCACCCCCGTGAATGTACATGACCAGGGGACCGTTGTTTCCGGGCTTTTCGATAAGCTCCGCATAATTTCCCCCAAGTGAAAGTTCTTTTACTGTCACGTTCTCCGGGATCGGAGGTGTCGGTCTTTTTTTTCCTTCCTCACGCTCTTTCAAATATCCATTCGGATCATTGTCCTCCGGAAAACCTTTGAACATTTCATTTAATTTTTCTGCCTGAATACTTGCCATACCTTACCTCCCGATGAAAAAATGATTTTGTCTGCCTTTTATCATATACCGATATTGCCTCTAAAACTATGCTTTTCAAGTGTTTGTACGCACCTACTTCTCTTCACAAACCTGAAAGATGTAGAATTTTAAATAGTAACTCTCATCCGCACTCCACAGAATCGGATGGTCGCAGGCCTGGGTTCTAAACTCGATCTGCCTGAGTCTCTTGTGGGCGCTCTTTGCCGCCTGGGATATTGTCTGGAACAGGAGCTCCTGCGTCATGAAATGGGAACATGAACAAGACGCGAAATACCCTCCGTCCTTTACCAGCTTCAGACCTTTGATATTTATCTCTCTGTAGCCTTTGATCGCGTTCTTTGTGGCCTCTCTGGATTTTGTAAATGCCGGCGGATCCAGGATCACCACGTCATATTTTTCCCCGGCTTCGTTTAATCTCGGAAGCTCATCCAGCACGTTTGCACATCTGAAATGCACCCTGTCCTCCAGGTGATTAAGCTTCGCATTTTCATTTGCCTGGGACACCGCAAACTCCGAGATATCTAATCCCGTCACGTCGCTTGCCCCCGCAAGACCTGCGTTTAAAGCAAATGTTCCCATATGTGTAAAGCAGTCCAGAACCTTTTTCCCTTTGCAGATCCTCTGCATGGCAAGCCTGTTATATTTCTGATCCAGGAAAAATCCTGTCTTCTGCCCGTTTACCACATCCACAATATAATGAACGCCGTTTTCAACGATCTCCACATTTGTGTCAAACTCTGCGTAATTAAAGAATCCCCCGTCATGTGGCCCGTCTTTTGCATATAGAAAACCTTTAAAAGGATTCATTCCTTCCTTTTTTCTGACAGGTGCGTCAGAACGTTCGTAGATTCCCCTGATCAGGACACCGTCCTCAGAAAGTACCTCCACCAGCGCCTTTAAAACGGTCTCCTTTAGCAGATCCATTCCCAGCGCAAGGCACTCAACCACCAGCACATCCTCGTATCTGTCTATCACAAGCCCGGGTAAAAAGTCTGCCTCCCCGAATATGAGCCTGCAGGCTTTGAGATCCTCTTCTGACTGCATGACTGTCTTTCTGTATTCCCATGCGTTTTTTACACGCATTTTCAAAAAATCTTCATTGATATCCACATCTTCGTGCCTGGTGAGCATTCTGACTCTGATGGTTGAATTTTGATTTATAAAGCCTTTTCCCATAGGATATCCGTCAAAATCATGCACGGATACTATGCTTCCGTTTTTGAATGAACCGACTATGGAGTCTATTTCATTGTCATAGACCCAGGCTCCGCCGCTTTTAAGGGTGCGGCCCTCCCCTTTTTTCAATGTCACAATGGTATGTGTTTCCATGAATTACCTCCGGTAATTTCTTTGTAATTACAATCTTACACAAAAGATTGTCAAATAACAATATTTAACCCTTAAACCTCCTTGACATTCCACCGATTTTTCAATATTATTGTAATGTTAAATACGGGGTGTGGCTCAGTTTGGTAGAGCGCCACGTTCGGGACGTGGAGGCCGCGCGTTCGAGTCGCGTCACCCCGATTTTTTTCTGCCTTTTTTCCTCAGCTTTTAATCCCAAACGCTGTTCAAGGGTGTGTAGAGTTGATAAGGTTCGGTTGTCCTCAGATTCAACCGACAGGATTTTGCGCTCCCATCAATTAGTCGGTATCTAGATACCGACCAGTTCTCAGCTAATCCCACGCTTAGTCGGTTTTTTTATCATTCAACCATCTTCAGAGTTCAATTTTTTTCGACTATCTATGATCTTTTAGCCAATTTAGTCGGAAAGTGTAACCTACTTTTTTTCCTTTTAGCTTTCCATAGTCGGATAATAAATACGCTGAGCAGGAAAACAAAGTCCCTTCAGCTCATTATTCCCTTAATTCTCATCAGCCTAATTATTTTACCCTGCGCTATTATTTTCCACTGCAGCCTTGATCCGCATTTGCAGCTTTGATTCCCATTACGGTCTTGCTCAACCTATAAAGCTTGTTTTCTCATAGCACCCCTGATTTCTCTTTGCTGCCTCGTCCACCTGAATTTTCCCTCTGCATCCTTGACCACCTATTCACCCATGTCTCCCCTATCTCCATTCATGCAAACGACAAATCTATGAATTTTTCATTCATTCCCTTTTAATCTAAGCACTCAATTCGCCGGTCACCGGCTCACTGATCAATATTTTATGCCAAATCAAAAGGAGTTATTAACTATGTATTACGACAAACTATCAGACAGAAAAGCATTACTTGAAGACACCTTGAAAAAAATATCAAAAGAAATCAAGGATTTACCCGAGGGCAACCTCAGGATCGACGCCAGGAATGGCCACCCTCAGTACTACCATGTAGCTGAAGGTGTGAGTTATCCCGGCTCCTATATCCCCAAAAAAGATCACGCATTGGCAAACAGCCTGGCTCAAAAGAAATATTTATCGTCTCTTGAAAAAGAGATCACAACTGAGCTTTCTCTGATTGACAGATTCCTTGACAAGATAAAACCCAACGCGCCTGAGAATGTATACTCCAAACTGAATGATAGCCGAAAACTAATGGTATCCCCCTTCCTTCTCTCAGACGAGGAATACATTAAAAAATGGGAATCGGAGCCATACATCGGAAAGTCTTTCGATGAGGATGCACCCTACTATGCTACGCGAAAAGGCGAGCAGGTCCGCTCAAAATCAGAGGTTCTGATTGCAAATCTATTGCTGGATTATAATATACCCTACAAATATGAATGCCCTGTCTATATCAGAGACCATGGATTAATATATCCTGATTTTAAAATCCTGCATGTAAAAGAGAGAAGAGAAATCTATATAGAACACAACGGAATGATGGACAATCCTGAATATGCAAAGGGATTCTTTTGGAAGCAACTCCACTATATAAAAAATGGATATATTCCCGGTACTGATGTGATCATGTTCTTTGAAACCAAAGAATGTCCTCTCGATATCAGAGTAGTTGAAGGCATACTCGCCACCTACCGAAACAATTAAGGCAATATGATCACCATTTAGGCGTGACCAAATTATTGCGTGTCTATTACCGGCCACTTTCTATTGCACTAAACCATTACACTAAACTTTTGCACTAAACTATTACCCTAAGGTATCCGGCGCGTTCTTACTCGTTTCAGACGAAAATCGCAAAAATTCTATTCAAGTCGGTAGCGAAGAACCGACTATAGTTAATGCTTCTTTCAGTCCGTCGGTATTTTTCTTTGAAATCACAATTGGCAAGGGAAAATCTGCCGACTTACTTTACTATAATTGCTGTATCGTCGGTTCTATCTTACCTACTATTTCCTCAAATTCCACAGATTCGTCGGATTATCTCCGATGCATTCCATAAAACTGAGTCGTAAAACTCCAAAAATAGAACCAATTAATGAATGAAAGCAATTTATCTCCATCAAACAACCGGTACAGACATCCTTTTATGTTCCATCTGCCTTTCTATCTATATCAGCCCGTTAATCATAAAAGCCTGCAGTGCAAAATGACAGGTGCCCGGGATTCCGGATACTCAGCATTTTACTCTGCAGGCTTTTTATTTATCACTAAATATTTAAATTATGGTGTCAGGTGCGAAGGACCTCTGAACAGGAACATTGCCTCCTTGATGGGAAGACCCATGAGAAGCATTGTAAGTCTGTCGATTCCGATACCGAATCCGCCGTGAGGAGGGCATCCGTATTTAAAGAACTCAAGGTAGAACTTAACATCCTCACCCAGTCCCTTCTCGTCGGCCTGTGCCTTCAAAATTTCATATCTGTGCTCACGCTGTGCACCTGTGGTGATCTCAACGCCTCTCCAGATAAGGTCGTATCCCTGAGGAACTCCCTTCTCATCTCTCATATGATAGAAAGCTCTCTTCTCTGCGCTGTAATCTGTAATGAAGAGGAACTCGTGGTTGTAATGCTTTTTAACCCACTGATAAGAAAGTCTCTCAGCCTCTGTGGTAAGGTCACCTTTCTCTGAATCGGGAACGGTGTAACCGTATTCCTTTTCAAGGGCATCATAGAGGTCGGCAAGCTTTACTCTGGGGAAAGGAGTTGTGGGTACGATGATCTCTGCATCGAACTCTTCTGTTGAGAAAAGCTCCTTGATCTTGTCGCCATATTTTTCCTTTACTTTGCCAAGAGCATATGTGAGGAGATTCTCCTCCATGGTCATTACATCATCAAAGGAATTGATATATGAAAACTCCAGGTCGAAGCATGTAAACTCGGTTGCATGCTTGCTGGTAAATGACTTCTCTGCTCTGAACACAGGGCCAACCTCAAAGATCTTTTCAAATCCTGAAGCCATAGCCATCTGCTTGTAAAACTGAGGGCTCTGTGCAAGGTATGCATTGGGCAGGTTGTAGTTAGGGAAGTAATCAAGTCTGAATACATCCGCGCCTGACTCGGAAGCCGCACCGATAAGCTTAGGAGTGTGGATCTCGATAAAGTCTTTGTTTAACAGATAATCTCTCATGCTTCTTACAAGCTCCGTCTGAGCCTTGAACATAAGCTGATTTCTCTCTGTACGAAGGTCGATCCATCTGTACTCGATTCTCTGGTCGATGGATGACTTCTCAACTGCTGCCTTTTTCTTTGTGGCAGGAATGAACTCTCTGGCGATGGGAAGAGCTGCGGAAATTGATTCGATCTCTATGGCTGAAGGGATGATCTCCACGCCGCCAAGCTTTACGAAATCGCTGAGTACCACTTTACCTGTTACTCTCACTACGGAGTCGGGTGTGATCTGTGAAAGGGTGTCAGCCCAGTCGGGATGAAGTTCCTTTTCAATAGTCACCTGCACCTTACCTGTAATATCCTTGAGCACCATGAATGCCATGGCTTTTCCATCACGGTAATTATCTACAAAGCCGGCAAGATTAACTTCTTGGTCAGCATATTGCTTTACATTTTCGATATAAATTCTTTCCATGAATATACCTTTACCTTTCCGGATAATGATTCTTGATTGGTTTTAACCAGAATTTCTCTTATTTAACCTTATTCAGAATATAACCTGAGATTAAAAAAGTCAATCTTATCGCAAAATTTAAGTATCAGCTTTATGCGCAAACTTCCTTAATCCGGGAAAAAATAACCCGCCCGAGCTATCAGCCTTTAAAATCCATTCAAGTTACCGATATCCCGTGGCGGGTCTGATTTAAATTTTTGTGAAAAAAACTCCTGCTATTCCGCAACGTATTTCAAAACATCGGGCAGGATCGCCTTGTAGCCTTCTTCCTTGATATGCATGCCTTCCTTTGTATATTCGGCCTTGAGCCTTCCCTGCTCATCTTTTAAGTTGGCATTTACATCGATGTACTTTGCTCCTACTTTTGCAGCCAGCTTTTCCACCTCAATGTTGGCCTTGTTTATCTTTTCATTGGTCCTGATGAGAAGCGCAGGCTTCATCCACTCTTCCGCCGCATCATAATTTACGGGATAGTAAGCCATCATGTAGATCTTTGCCTCAGGTGTATCCTCCTTGATGAGGCCGATGATCTCTTCATAGCCTGCCATCACATCGGCGATGGGCATGTCAGGATCGCTTAAGTCGTTTGTTCCTATATTTATAAATACCTTTGAAGGATGCAGGTCAAGTGCCATCTCGTGGATAGCTGCCTTCATATCGGCAATCCTGTATCCGCCGATCCCTCTGTTATAAATGGTATAGGGATTTCCCATTTCATCCATAAATTTCTCAATGGGAAACTGCTCCATGAGAGATGACCCCGTAAAAAGGATCTCTCCGAATTTTACACTTTTGTTTAACTCTCTGTACTTTGCCTTTGTGGCCTCTGTGATCTTTCTTAATTCTTCGTCCATTTTCATATTCCTTTCGTCTTTTTCAATCTAAACTTCCTGTCACATCCAAAGCATCTGCATCACGGAAATGATAACGGGGATGGTGATGACCGAGAAAACAGTGGACATTACCACGGTCTCCACCGCATATGCATAATCCTTGCCGTGAAGCTGTGCATATACCGCAACATTACTTCCCACCGGACATGCCGATGCGATCAGGATGCTGAGCTTTAAATCCATATATGTATTTGGCACCAGGCTTATGATCACAGCGCTGATCACCGGGATCAATAACAGCCTCAAAGCCGAAACACTGTAAAGAGATTTCCTTGCTATCATCTTTTTCAGATCAACCTTTGCAAGGTACACGCCGGAAACCATCATGGAGATGGGAGTGTTGAGGCCTGCTGCCCCGCTTATGACGTCCCTAAAGATCCCCGGAACAGGTATGTTTAACAAAAAGAGCACAAGTCCCGCAATAAAAGCGATCATAAATGGCGAAAGCAGAATGTTTTTCACATTGACCTTTACCTTTTCACCCTTTAGCTGCGCCACACCGTAGGTCCACTGACCGATATTTAAGCATGCTATAAAAGGAGCCACATAAAAAACCGCCTCTCCAGACAATATGGCCATGATGAGGGGGATCCCAAAAAATCCGGGATTTGAAAAGCTTGATGCAAAATGTGCTATAGGATCCTTTTTAAATGCGATCCGTGAAACTATCACGGAAAGTGTCAACAGCACTGCCGCCATCAGAAAACTGATAAAAAACATCTTCAGCTTTTCTCCGGTCCGCTCCGTTAAAAATCCGTTTATGATAACGCAGGGAAGCACCAGACGTATCAACAGATTTGCAAGGGTCTTGCTGCCTTCCTCGGTAATATATTTCTTCCTGTAGAGCAGCGTTCCTATTCCCATGAATATGAACATCACCGCCAGGCGCTTAATAAGTAAAATCGTAATTTCCACTATCTCTCTCCTCTTTTTACCAAGCCTGTTTCATTAATATTATAAAACACTTCCATACCCATATTAACACCCTGATTATTGAAAAAGAAATATCTCTTTGTTAATATATATATAAGTTATAAATTATGTTTGCATCTGTTTTAAGAGGTTTTAACTTATTATGGAAAGTAATCAATTGAAATACTTTTTAAAAGTGGTTGAACATATGAATATCACGAAAGCTGCAGAAGAACTGTGTATTTCACAGTCATCTCTGTCGCAAACCGTTAAGCGGCTTGAAAAAGAGATCGGATTTTCGCTCTTTGACAGAACAGGGAAAAATATCAGTCTAAATGACAGCGGCGTCGTTTTTTACCATGCCATAAAGGATATGGACCGCATCTACGCCTCAGCCATGGATGAGATCAGGGAGATCAATCACAACCTGGGTTCCACGCTTAGTCTCTTCGTTGGATGCGCCTCCATGTATCTGCCCTCCCTTCTTACATATTTAAAAGAAAACACAACAGACATCACCTTCAGAGTTCACCAGTGGGAAAAGGGTGTTTCAAACGATACCGACAATGACCTTAGGATAATCGCTTCCTCCACGCCCCTTGATGATATAAACGCAACCCTTCTGTTAAAAGAAAAGATCCTATTAGCTGTGCCGGAAGGGCACTCTTTAAACAAAAAAACTTCCATTAATCTGGAAGATTTAAAATACTATGACTTTATCGCTCTTGAATCAGGATGGGCCCTGGAACAGATGGTATCAAATGCTCTCTCTCAAAAAAATTTTGAGCCCAACGTTTCCATAAGGGTCGACAACCCCACAATATTAAGGCGGCTTCTGTCCGAAAACCTTGGCATCGCCTTTATCCCAAAGCTCACCTGGGGCGCCATGAAAAACAGCACCCTCTGCCTGAGGGCTGTGGAGGATTTTGCCCCGGAAAGATATATTTACCTGTGCTGGAACGAGGGCTACAGAAAAAACACCGTAAAAACCTGCATCCCCCTTATCAGCAGCTTTTTTGAACAGACATTTTCACAATCTCATCCATAATCCTGTGAGCCACCATTTCCTTTGACATGATCTCCAGCTCTGTCTCACCCTCAGCGGTGATAAGAGTAACCACGTTAGTATCAGTGCCAAAGCCTGCCCCGGCAACCTTTAGATTGTTGGCCACTATCATATCACAGTTTTTCTTATTGAGCTTTGCCCTGGAATTATCTATCAGATTCTCCGTCTCCATGGAAAAACCGCATACTATCTGTCCGGGAGCCTTGTGCTCTCCCAAATATTTTAAAATATCCTCGGTGCGTTCCAGTTCTATCGACATGTCCGAATCGGACTTTTTTATCTTTTCACTGCTAACGGATACAGGCCTGTAATCCGCCACTGCTGCAGCCTTTATCACGATATCGGTGCAGGAAAACCTCTCCTTTACGGCGCTTGCCATCTCCCGGGCACTGTTTATCTTTACCAGTTCCACTCCCATGGGGGCCTTGATGGCTACAGGCCCACTCACCAAAGTCACATCGGCTCCCCGCCTTGCACATTCAGCGGCGAGGGCATAGCCCATCTTGCCCGTGGAATGGTTTGATATAAACCTCACCGGGTCCAGCTTTTCTATGGTGGGTCCTGCTGTTATAACAATCCTCTTTCCGGCAAGGTCCTTTTTTTCGGCTATCTCAAGTTTAATATACTCTAAAAGCTCCTCCGGCTCGGGCATTTTGCCTTTGCCGGTATCTCCGCAGGCCAGATACCCCTCCGCAGGCTCGATTATCCTGTATCCGAATCTCCTTAGTTTATCCAGATTGTCCTGCAGGATTGGGTTGTCATACATATTTGTGTTCATGGCAGGAGCCACAAGCACCGGACATTTGCACCCCAATATGGTGGTGGTGAGCATATCGTCTGCGATGCCACCCGCTATTTTCCCGATCACATTTGCGCTGGCGGGGGCCACCACAAAAATATCCGCTGCCTTTGCAAGGGCCACATGCTCCACATTAAATTCAAAATTTCTGTCAAAGGTGTCGATCAGACACTTATTTCCGGTCAAAGTCTCAAATGTAATGGGATTTATGAAATTGACTGCATTTTTTGTCATTATGACATGCACGTCACAATTTAACTTTTTCAGAGCGCTGGCAAGGCTGGCTGTCTTGTATGCTGCTATGGAACCGGTTACACCCAGCACTACTGTTTTGTTATCAATCATATTTTCTCACTTTCTTGCACGCACGCATTAAACTGAGCCTACGCCGCACTTTTTACGCCGGCTTCCTCTTCCTTTTTTTCGCTGACTTCAATAGGTGCGACTTTTAACAGCGCAAGTCCTATAACCGCCACCAAAAACGCTGCCAGAGCAGCTTCGATCACACCGTTAAAACTTATTACTCCGCCAATCAGACCAAGCACTGCCTCTGCCTCAATTTTCTGAGCCTCTGCATATGCATCCTTGTAGAGCACATAGATGCCGCCCATTACCAGCAAAGTATTGGTCATGGCTCCCGCAGCTCCGGCAACTGCCAGCGCAAATACCCTGTTGAGCTTGGAGCAAACTCCCAGCTTTCTGATGCCCTTGTATATAAAATACGGAAGCACGCCCACCAAAATTCTGGGAACAAAGCATATAAACGCGCTCTTAAACACGCCGCTAATGCCCACTGTTCCCGCTGCAATAACAGGAGAAAACACAAAAGCTGACAGAGATGTCGGTGTCAATGTATTCTTTAAAAAACTGGTAAATCCAAAGATGAACCCCAGAAAAGCACCTTTCTTTGGTCCACAGAACAAAGATCCCAAAATAACGGGGATGTGAATAATGGTTGCATTGATCACCACCAATGGAATATAACCTAAAGGTGTGTAAGCCATTATGATAATAATCGCTGCAAATAAGGCTGTGAGAACCAGCCCCTTGATTGTGTCGTTACGCATAAAATTTCCTCCTTTGGTAAAAGCCGTTTGCCGGTCTTTTCCTGATAAATTTGCATGCGTGCAAAATTTATCCCCCTTGTAAGGGGTTGTCTTTCGACTCTGCCGGAGGGCAGTAGCCATAAAACGGTTATATACTATCATAGCCGATAGTGAGGGTCAAGCCTAAAGCTCATTTTTTTATGGGTCGTTGGATGCACAAACTCCAGGGTGCATGCCGTCAGTGCCACATTTCTCACCCCCAGCTCCGCAGACAAAGTCCCGGACTCTCCGGTACCGTACTTTTGATCTCCCAAAATAGGATATCCGGCGCCGGCAAGCTGGCATCTGATCTGGTGGAATCTTCCCGTCTCAATCTCCACATCCAATTTATATATTTGATTTTTTTCATCCAAAGTCTCTGTACGGATAAAGTATAATATGGCTTTTTTTGCCCCCTTGTAGTCCTTTGGGACTATTTTTGCAAGATTTTTTTCATTTTTTATCAAATAATCCTCCAGACATACTCTTTCCTCCGGAACTTTTCCACACACAGTGGCAGTATAATGCTTGTTTAATATCCCCCCTGACAGCTGCTGTGACAGGGCGGCGGCAGATGCCTTGTCCTTTGCAAATACTAATAGTCCGTCCACCGGCTGGTCCAGCCTGTGCACCACGCCAAGAAAAGGAGCTCCCGATCCTGAAGCTTTTGCCAGATGGTTTTTCAAAAGGCTTACCATATCCTGCTGTCCCACCCTGCCTGTCTGCGTGGCAAGTCCCTTTGGTTTATACACCACTATTATATTTTCATCCTCGTACCTGATGTCTAGATCCATTGACCTCACCTTTTCATTTATCAATATGATTTCCTGAGTCCCTTGGGGTAGTGGTTTTTCATGATCCCGCCGGCCAGTTTACCCCAGCCCGTGGAAAATCCGTCCACACCAATAAGATACCACCCTTTTTCACCATCGTAATTAAAGGTAAGTCCGTTTTGAAAGCTTCCCGCACTTCCATCATCCGCTTTCAGATCGCAGAAATACTTTGCCTCCGAGGGAGAAAGGTAGAGCCCCAGCGCATGGGAGGGTTCGAACCTGTTTTTCTTTTCGCTTCCAAGCTGCAGGCCGCATCTTAATATCTTGAGGCCTTTTATATCAGGAGCATTCTCCGGCGCAAGATATATATTTTCTCCGAATTTAACGAATACTCCTTGAAGCTTCACATTCAAGAATTCCTTTTCAAATTCTCTGTATAAAGCAATGTCTTTTTCTCTGACCCCTGTCAGGAATCCGTTTGCCGCGCAGGGAATATAACCATCAGGCGTCTCCCCTTCCTTTTGGAGTACTGCCGCAAAATGACCTTCGCCCTTTATTTTGTGTGGCCATAGCCTGAGAGTACCCTCAATTCCGGGGGCTGCGTCTTCCACATATTCGGGGACTCCGCCACAGTCGCCTTCTATACCAAGGGCCTTTCCGTCTATGGTAAGGATCTTAAACTCAGGGTGCCTGTTTAAAAACCTGGAGATACTTCCCTCATTTTCAGCGGGAGCAAACGTACAGGTTGAATAAACGATCCTGCCTCCGGGCAGGAGCATCTTTGCGGCTTCATCCAGGATCATGTCCTGCCTGGAGGCACAGAGCTTTACATTTTCTAAGCTCCACTCCGTAACAGCCTCCTCGTTTTTCCGAAACATCCCTTCACCGGAGCAGGGCGCATCCACCAATATCTTGTGAAAATATGAGGGGAACACTTTGCTCAATTTATCCGGGGACTCGTTTGTGACATAGGCATTTCGAATACCCATTCTCTCTATATTCTCCGACAGGATCTTTGCTCTCTGGGGATTGATCTCATTTGAAACAAGGAGGCCCTCCCCTTGCAAAAGTGCCCCTATCTGGGTACTCTTTCCACCCGGTGCCGCGCACAGATCGAGCACGAACTCTCCGGGAGTCACATCCAAAAACCCCACCGGCGCCATAGCGCTGGGCTCCTGGATATAATATAGTCCAGCCTCGTGGTATGGGTGTTTCCCGGGTGTGACATCCGCATCATAATAATATCCGTTTTTTGCCCAGGAAACTTCATCACCACAAAAGGCAGAAGTCCTTAGAACCTCTGCCGCCGTTTTGCCGTCTTTATTTTTTTTCAGTGAATTTAACCTAAGGGCCTGATATTTTCCGCCTTGAAAAGTCTCTGCGAAAGCCTCATATTCATCCCCCAGCATTCCCATCATTCTGCTTTCAAATTCTACAGGAAGCATAATAACTCCTTAAATCTTGAATCTGTATCCCACACCCCAAATAGTCTCGATATATTCGGGCTTTGCGGTATTTTCCTCGATCTTTTCACGGATCTTTTTGATATGCACGGTAACTGTTGCAATATCTCCGATGGAATCCATGTCCCAGATCTCTCTGAAGAGCTCTTCCTTTGTATATACGTGGTTAGGATGCTCTGCCAAAAATGTGAGGAGGTCAAACTCCTTTGTGGTAAAGATCCTCTCCTCACCGTCCACATAAACACGCCTTGCGGTCTTGTCGATGCGGATCCCTCTGATCTCCACGATATCGTTTTCCGGCTTTTGGCTAGCTCCCACCAGTCTCTCATATCTGGCCAGATGTGCCTTTACTCTGGCCACCAGCTCGCTTGGGCTGAAGGGCTTTGTCATATAATCATCTGCTCCAAGACCCAGACCCCTGATCTTGTCTATGTCATCTTTTCTGGCAGATACCATCAGGATCGGGATGTCCTTTTTCTCACGAATGTTCTTGCATACTTCAAATCCATCCATTCCCGGCAGCATCAGATCTAACACCACCAGGTCATATTCATCTGCCAGGGCTTTCTTTAATCCCTCGTCTCCCTCGTTTGAGATATCTACTTCAAAACCGCTCAGTTCCAAATAATCTTTTTCCAGATCGGCAATTGCGCCTTCATCTTCAATGATAAGAATCTTGCTCATATTAACTCCTTCCTTATCCTATGCTGATACTTTTAAACTTCTGTAGCCTGTAACTCTATATATTTTCTGAGGACAAAGTGCATACATGTTCCTTCGCCCTCTTTTGAGGTGGCCCATATGTATCCTCCGTGGTCCTCTATTATCTTTTTTACTATGGAAAGTCCGATTCCGCTTCCGCCCTGGGCAGAGTTTCTGGAAGTATCCGTCCTGTAGAATCTGTCGAAGATCTTTTGCAGATCCTGCTGAGCGATGCCCTTGCCGTTATCCTCTATCTCCACCCGGATGGAATCCGCTTCGTCCAATATGCGAATGGCTATGTGGCCTTCGTGCTTGTCCATGTATTTTACCGAGTTGCTGATGATATTATTTATCACTTTTTTCAGCTGCTCGGGATCGGCTATTACCAAGGTGTCCCTGTCAACCATATTTTCATAGTCAAGCTTGATACTCTTTGACTCAAGGTCAAGTCCCACTTCCTCCACACAGTCACCGAAATAATCCGCCACATTTATCCTGTGGAAATTGTAAGGGATCCTGCTGTTTTCGATTCCCGAGTAAAGGGTCAGCTCGTTTATGAGCTTGTCCATATCATTTGCCTTGTTGTAAATGGTCTTTATATACTTATCCACCTTTTCCGGCGTGTCCGCCACACCGTCCATGATGCCTTCAACATAACCCTTAATAGCAGTGATGGGTGTTTTCAGATCGTGGGATATATTGCTGATAAGCTCTTTGTTGTTCTTTTCCTGTTCAACCTTTTCCTCGGATGATTCCTTTAGCCTCAGGCGCATGTCCTCGTAATTTCTGTAGAGATCTCCCATCTCTCCCTTGGCTTCGGTTGGAAGGGAATAGTCAAAGTTTCCTTCCTTGATCTTTTGCATGGCCACGTTTAATTCCCCGAGGGGTGAAAACACGCTCTTTGAGATCCACCTGGTGAGCATACCGCTTGTAAACACCAATATGGCCATGATGGCTATGGTCATATCCGCAAGGAGTCTTTTGGAGATCACGGTTGCTGCCGCAGTCACCACAAAGAGGCTTCCCTCCGATCCGTCGGAGAATCTGAAATCAATCTGTTTTACATATCTCTCCGGATTTTTGTAATAATATCCCGATTCAGTGGAAATATCTCCGCCGCCGTATGCAGGGAGCATATCCATCAGTTTTCCCGACGCTCTGTCATTTCCGCTGTAATAAACCGCACCGTCTTTTCGCACCATGATGAAGGTGTTGTTTCCCGATATGCCGTCTGTCACCGATTGAAGAAATTCCACATCCTCAAACTTTTCGGGGTTTTCTTCCTTTACCTTTAACAGATCCTTGTAGAGATCATCGGAATAATTTGTAAGCTCCTGCATGCTCTCAGACAGTTCCACCGTGGGGTTTGACACTGCGGTTTTAAAATCGTTTGACAGATAAAACCCAATGAGCAAAAAGGCAAGCGCCGTTAACAGAAGCGGCAACAATATGATAGTTATAAATGTTATTCGTATCCTGGTTTTAAACTTCATTGTCTTTTTTTACCGTTTTGATAAACTGCGAAAATACTTCAAAAATTAATATAGTCCGGACCATCCGGCATATATCCTAAGCCTCATGTATGGCTTAAGTATATCACACATATTTTTTTATGAAATTAAAAGAACGGAACTTTATAATAAACTTTTTCTAAAAACAAAATACCTCTTTTTATTTGCAAGGGATCAAAAACAACGCGCTGTATGCAGAGAGACTGATACCTCCGTTAAAATCATACTCCTCACCGGTGATCAGGTCCTTTACTCTGTTACTTCCCACATCAAATCCCGCAAAGAAATCATTTTCATCCGCGTTTATGCAAACGTATACCTTCTCCTCCTCCCACTGCCTGGAAAATACACACTGTCTGTTTGTGAGGACAACGGACTTAAAATCCCCGTAGTTTAAAGCCTTACTGCCTTTTTTTGCCTCAGAGAGTTTTGAGATAAATGTAAAGAGTTCATTTTCTTCATAATTCTCAAAGCAGGGCCTCAGAGCGGGGTCTCCATCCTCTTTTCTGCCCTCCGCGCCCCACTCGCTTCCGTAATACACGCAGGGGATGCCGGGCATACCAAAAGCCAGCGCGTAGATAAGAGGTAAATGGTTTCCATTGTTTAATATAGAAGAAACCCTTGTAACATCATGGTTATCCACGAAGCTTAACAGCCTTTTTCCCTTGTAAAGAGTCCACTGCTCCGGGCCAAACTGGCGAAGGAGCGAATGGTTTATCTCAAACATGTTCATGGAATTAAAACTTGAGTGAAGCCCCTTATAGCATTCATAATTCGTTACGGAGTGGAGCATCTCATCGTTCATAAGCCTGTTGTAATCCCCAAACAACGTCTCTCCCAGCAGGAAAAACTCCGGCTTTAAATCATCACAAAACCGCCTTAATCTCTTTATAAAATCCGGGTCCAGGCAGTAAGCCACATCAAGCCTCAGCCCGTCTATGTCAAATTCTTCAACCCAGTATCTGATAGCAGAAAAAATATGATTTATCACATCTTCATTTCTGAGATTAAGCTTTACCAGATCGTAGTTTCCTTCCCAGCCTTCGTACCATAATCCGTCATTGTAATTGGAATTTCCGTCGAATGCAATTCGCGAAAACCAGGAAACATATGGCGATGCCTCCCTTTTTTCAAGCACATCCTTAAATGCCCAAAAACCTCTGCCCACGTGGTTAAAGACTCCGTCCAGCACTACTTTTATCCCTTCTTTGTGCAGAGCCTCGCATACTTCCTTGAAATCTTTATTGCTTCCAAGCCTCTTATCGACTTTAAAATAGTCCCTCGTGTTGTAGCCATGGGTATCCGACTCAAATATGGGCGAAAAATAGATTGCATTCACCCCAAGCTTCTTTATATGCGGAATCCAATCCACCACCTTCAAAATCCTGTTTGTCTCAATTCCGTCATTCTCAAACGGTGCTCCGCAAAATCCCAACGGATATATCTGATAAAATACCGCTTCGTCCCACCACATATTTATCACCTCGTTTTTGATTTATTCATGTTCATCAAACTTAAAAAGCGCCGGCTCACACGCCAACGCTTCAGTTTTAATCAAACACAGCCTTTATACTGTCATAATGCAGAAACTCGCCCCTCTTTGCGATTTCCTTTATCTCGTCAAGGGTGGCGAGTTTGTATCCGTCAGTTTCTTCTTCCTGCATGGACACGTCACTCTCGTCAAAATCCATTATGAATTTATATACATCCACAAAATAGTTGTCGCCCTTTCCGGGATTCTCTCTGTGATATGTGAAACAGTATCCGCCTTCTGCATTTGACACATCAAGGCCTGTTTCCTCAAGAACTTCTCTCTTTACTGCTTCCTCGGACTCTTCGCCAGCCATACATGCTCCTCCGGAAACTTCCCACCATCCGGGAGCCCAGGATTTGGTCATCACTCTCTTTGAGATCAGAAATTTTCCGTCCCTTCTCCGAACCACTCCAAGCACTGTCAGATGATACTCGTCATCCTTTAAACACCAATCGTTTCTCTTCATTGTGCGACCGGTCTTCATCTTATTCTTGTCATATATATCCCAACGTTCGTCCTTCATTACATTTACCTCTCCGTCATCGTTTTCATATTACTTGGATTATTTTATCATACCACCTTGTTTTTTGCCACTTACACGTTTCATCTATAAACAATTTCTCCTATCACGCCGATATAAATACTGTTGAAAACCATTAACAAGGAGGAAGATAAATATGATACAGTTTATTATTAACATTTTACTTGGTGCTTTGGTAGGATGGCTTGCTGGATACCTGATGAAATCCAACGGCTCATTCTTAAGAAACATCATCCTTGGTCTGGTAGCAGGCGTTATCGGAGGATTTGTAGGCGGAAGCTTTGGTACCATCATCGGTTTTGCCATTGATGTGGCAGTAGCTTGTCTCCTGATCTTTTTAGCAAGAAAGATTTTCAAATAGTCTGTTAAAGATCAACATAAGTTAAACAAAACGGCCTCGAGAGATTCACACCGTCTCCCGAAGCCGTTTTATTTTAATCTTTATAAACCAAAGTTTTTCGAAATCTTATTCCCAACTGAACTCATTCCGGATGACGCAGCTCATAGTAAAACAGATACTGCTGTATGATCCCCGCCACTCCTTTAAAATATTCGAAATCAAAACCGTTCGGATAATATTTTTCCAAAAGCTGTTTAACATGTGTGTCTATGGGAAAAGCATCCACGTGATGCAAACCAAACAGACAGATACAGTTTGCCACCTTTTTGCCGATTCCTTTTCTGAGTAACAATTCTTCCATGGCTTCTTCATAGGATAACCCTTTAAGCTTCTCCATCCACTGTGGATTTTCTGCGGCATAATCATATATTTCTCTCAGATACTCTGCCCTGTAACCAAATCCCAGCTCCTTTTTTTCAAAAACTTCCGGATCTACCTCACCCGGTTTTGGAAAGGCATATCCGCCACAGGTCTTTTTTCCGGCCGCCTCACACAGCGCCGCCACGGATTTTGTGATGCGCGCGATATTGTTATTTTGAGATATCATAAAGGTCACTATGATCTCCCACAGATCCTGCTTTAAGATCCTGACACCCTTTCCTTCTTTATAGGCTTTCAGCAAATGCTCATCCCCGGATTTTTCTATGAGCGAACCTATTGCCACATAATCCGTCTCCATGTCAAAATAGGTGCTCCAGTACTCGTCCCACTCTTTTTGAGAACAGGAAAAGGTAAAGTCCTCACCCTCCTCTTTTATGGTAAGAAACCTTCCTGCGCTGATCACGCTGTATGTATTTTCATCTGTTTTTACCCACCTGAAAGCCTGTCCGCTCTCTGCGATCTGCCTCAGATTCAGATTCGGTATATGCATTTTTATCATATTTATCCTCATATATTAGCAGCTACCCTTGAAAAATATCCGTCCTCAGGGTCAGCTTTAGAGTCTTTTTATTATAAATTCTTCGATAACCGGGGAAATATCCTTACTCTCCAGCGACTGCACTGCAACCACTGCCTTTTTGTCAGGCACCACAAGGCTTCTTTGTCCGTATTTTCCGAAGGCACCGAAATACCCGTCCTTGATCCAGAACTGATATCCGTACTGTACATTTTTTTCCGTTTCGGGCATCTGATTTTTTGTAGCCTCTTCGATGAACTTCTCTGAAACTATCCTCACCCCGTTGTAAACACCTTTGTTCAGGATAAGCTCTCCAAAGCGAGCCAGCTCATCTATGGTCAGATACAATCCGTTCGCCGCATGTGCATGACCCATGGGACATGTGGTCCAATCGGGATTTCCGATCATAAGCGGAGAAAAGAATCTGGGGATAAGCCAGTTTTTGAGACTCATGCCGGTCTTTTTTTCTATCATGCAGGAGAGCATGTAGGTGTTAAAATTGCAATATAAAAACCTGGTGTTGTTCTCAATAGGAAACTTCTGTGAAAAGAAATATCCGATCCAGTCCTTTGTGGTATATCTGTCCGGATCGTCTCCGAAAAACAGCGCGTTCTCAACTCCCGTTGTCATGGTAAGCATATCGCGCACTGTCAGATCAAGCAGGGACTTGTCCGCATTCATGGGCACATATTCGGGGAATGTATCCACTAGCTTTTCATCAAGTGTCATGATTCCCTCATCCATCGCGATCCCGACTGCCACTGCCACAATGCTCTTGCAGGCAGACCATGTGTTAAGTCGTGTCTTCGCATCCAGGCGGCTGTAATCAATGATCGTCTCACCGTTTTTTATCACCTTCACATAGTTAATGTTCAGATCCTGCTTTTTTACTTCCTCCAAAAAATCATCTAAAAGTTTAGACATAAGTACCTCCCAATATTAAAATTCCATCCCCTATATTTTACTCTTTTTGCGATCCGATTCCAAGTAAATACGGGCGCCTGTTACGGTATTTTGGCCGATTTATTTACCTTTTAAATTCTTTGGTGTATACTCTTAATTGAACTTTTAAACGAACGCGTCGGGTTTTGGACCCGCAGATCTTTCAGAAAGGAATTTTATATGGAAAAGATAGCAAGTTTTACCATAGATCATATCAAATTGCAGCCGGGAGTTTATGTCTCCAGAAAAGACCATGTGGGTGTTGAGACCATTACCACCTTTGATCTTCGTATGACCAGTCCCAACGAAGAGCCCGTCATGAACACCGCAGAGGTCCACACCATGGAGCATCTCGGAGCCACTTTCCTCAGAAATCACCCCATATACAAGGATAAGACCGTCTACTTTGGTCCCATGGGCTGCAGGACAGGTTTTTATCTTCTTCTTGCAGGTGACTATGAGTCAAAGGATATCGTGCCTCTTATGATCGAGATGTATGAATTCATGCGCGACTTTGAGGGCGAAGTCCCCGGTGCATCCCCCAAAGACTGCGGTAACTATCTGGACATGAATCTTAATATGGCAAAATATCTTGCAAAAAAATATCTGGATGAAGTTTTATATGATATAGATGATTCAAGACTTATCTATCCCGAATAATATTACATTCATTTTCACACAGAAAGGATTTTTAAATGAGTAAGATCGGAATAATCGGTGCAATGGAGTTGGAAGTCGAGGAATTAAAAGCTGCCCTCACTGATTCCACTGTTACCAAAAAAGCAAATATGGAATTTTTTGAAGGAAAGTTAAACGGAGCAAACGTGGTAGTTGTCCGCTCAGGTGTAGGCAAAGTCAATGCCGCTCTCTGCGTTCAGATCCTGGCAGATATATTTAATGTTACTCATATCATCAACACAGGTATCGCAGGTTCACTTAATGCAAAACTTGATATCGGTGACATCCTGGTATCAAAGGATGCCATTCATCATGACATGGATGTA
The DNA here is from genome assembly GCA_024695935.1 of Acetatifactor sp. Lineage (GTDB taxonomy): Bacteria > Bacillota > Clostridia > Lachnospirales > Lachnospiraceae > RGIG10340. Next base: position 63,902 of record JAILHH010000008.1, on the reverse strand, counting down.
ACTATTTTCGGATATAAGCCCGGAGAAGTTCCCGGCTTTGGCTTTGATGCGTTCAAGGCAGATGAAGAAATGATTAAGGAAGCCATCTCATCCTGCGAAAAGGTAAACCCCGATATCCATGTTCTCCCCGGAAGAGTCGTAAGCGGTGATCAGTTTATCTCAGATAAAGCCGTAAAAAACAGGCTGATCGACTTGTTCCACGGTGACTGTGCCGAGATGGAGGGCGCTTCCATCGCTCACGGAGCTTATTTGAACGGACTTCCCTTTGTCATAATCCGCGCCATCTCCGACAAGGCCGACGATTCCGCAGAAGAGGATTATCCCACCTTTGAGAAAAAGGCGGCAAAGCATTCCGCAAAGCTTGTGGAGGAAATGGTTAAGCACCTTTGATCTCCAAAGCGCTTTTTAATACGAATCGATTAAAAAAAGCAGTTCCGAACGAAACGGAGCTGCTTTTATCATCTATATTTATTTTTGATTATAGTCTTTGTTGGTTGATTCTCTCTCCACCAATTGTCCGTGGAGTTTATAGATGTCTCCGGTCTCCTCACCGTTTATCATCTTTACAAGTTTTCTTACGGCAAGACTTCCCTGCTTTTCGAATCCGGTTCTGATGGTGGACAGTGTGGGATTTAAATATTCACACATGTCGATATCATCCACTCCCATTACTATCACATCCTCCGGCACGCTGTAGCCGTTGTCTTTTAATGCATTTATCGCACCGATGGCGGAAAGGTCGTTGGTACCAAAGATTGCCTCAGGCAAGGGTTTTCCGGTCTGCAAAAACTTGTCCATCACTACATAAGTCTCATCCGTGTTAAATTCACCGTCCAGGATGTAATCCTCGGGGATCACGATGCCTTCTTTTTCAAGCCTCTCAATAAATCCGCGGGATCTTTCCTTTGAGTCGTAGTTTCCGCGGACACCGGTGATGAGCATGGGCTTCTTTACGCCTTTTCTGATAAAATGCTCCGCAACCGTAACTCCGTCTTTGTAGGAGTCAAATATGATGCTGGATACTTTTTCTGATTTTAATTCTCTGTCGATAAATACTGTGGGATATTCAAGTTCGAGTATTCGCTTTGCTCCTTCATCATCCACATCGCTTGAGAGGATAACGCATCCGTCAACCCTCTTTCCGAGGATACTGTTAATGGCGCTTCGCTCATTCCAGGTGATGAAGATCGTCAGCTCGTAACCGTATTTTACACATTCCCAGAACATGATATCCGCAAGAGTCGCAAAGTAAGGTCCCTTCAGTGATGTTACAAACAATCCCAAAACCTTTGTGGATTTTGCCTTTAAATTTCTGCCGTTAAAATCCGGGATATAATTTAATCTGTCTGCAACTTCCAGGATATAGTCTCTCGTCTCCGGCTTTACCACCGATACTCCGTTCAATGCATTTGACACGGTGGAAATCGATACCCCGGCTTCTCTTGCTATATCTTTTATAGTGACCTTTCCCATGATTACTCCTTTGTCAAGCATTATACTTATTTTAGTATAGACTTTATTTTTTCAATAGTAAAGAAATGTTTGGCTGATAGCCAGCCATTTTTTAAAAATACCCCGGTCTTTAGCTTGTAAAAACCGGGGCATTAATTTTATGTTTCAGATTTTAGTATGGATTAAATTTTACTTGTAGCCATACTCATCGCAGTATGCAATCCACTGAGCCTTGAAGCCTTCACGAACCTTCTCGAGACCTGCTTCTGTAGCTTTTGTACGGAACTCTTCTACTGCTGCATCAACGTCAGATACAAGACCTGCCTGAAGAGGAGCAAGGTACTGTCTCATAACGTTAGATACTGCTGTTCTCTCTGCATCGTATCCTGAGTAATCCTCAGCAAAACCTGAGTAGATATCGATGTTGGGGAACTTTGTCTTCTCGCCAAGAGCCTGGTATTTGTTGAATATCTCCTGAAGGAGTGCATCGTTCTTGGAGATAAGCTTGTACTCTGTGTTTCTGAGGTTCCATGTGCTGAATCCTTCATATCCGAAAGCTGCTGCTCCGGTGTCATCTGTGATTGTCTCATAGAATCCTTCATCGTTGATGGTGTAGTGTGTACCTTCGATACCGCACTGTACCAGCTCGTTGAGCTCTTTGTCTGTCATGAATGCCTGAAGAACTGCCATTGCTCTCTCGGGGTTCTTTGAACCACGAACGATTGATGTACCGTTCTGTGTAGCATGTCCGGGATAGATAACGCCGTTAACTTCACCATAAGCGATGTAAGCAGCTTCCCAGCCCTGTCCTGCATCAGCAAATGTAGAAACAGATGTGATGTACTTGGAAGGGTTCTGTCCCTGAGGCTCCATTACGCAAAGACCGTTTGTGAATGCTTCTGAATCGTTTGTATCAGAAAGTGCTGATCTTGACCAGAATCCCATGTCAGCCCACTTCTTCATAAGCTTGCAGTCCTCTACGAAATCATCTGAGAACCAGTAATCATATACGTCTGAAGGTGAATCATAAAGAGCGTTGAGACCATAAGGAAGTCCGTTTGTTGTAACACTTGAATACTTAAGGTTGAGTAACCAAGCTGCATCGAATGCTACCTGAAGTCCTGTAGACTCTTCTGTTGTAGATGTGAGAAGTCCCTGATCAGGAAGATTCTCTTTGATACCTGAAAGGTATGCTTCTACATTCTCAAGTGAATCAGGAACAGGAAGATCATAAGCAGCTCTCAAATCTTCACGATATTTGATACCTGAAGATACATACTCAGGCCAGCAGTTGGGAATAGCATAGATCTGGCCGTTTACTGAGCAAGCGTTTAACTGATCATCACCGATGAGTGCCTTTAAATCCTGACCATAGTTGTCAAGGAGATCGTTGAGCTCAAGGAAAGCTCCGTCTTTTGCAAGCTGCTTAAAGTTCAACCAGTTAGCAACGTAGATAAGGTCTGCACCACCTGATGTAAGCTCAAGTGAGTACTTCTGCTGGAAGTCAGTCCATGTTGAGAACTGGAAGTCAACTGTAGCATTGAATCTCTCGAGCAATTTCTCGTTGAGAGCATCCTCTACAACTGCCTCATCTGCGGGAGCATCACCCATTACATAGAATACAAGGTCTACTCTTTCGCTTGTGTCAAGACCTGTAGATGCTGTTTCTGTTGCTGCTTCATCAGTTGCAGCTGTCTCTGTAGCAGCTGTGTCAGTTGAAGCATTGTCACTTTCTGCAGGAGCGCTGCTTCCGCAAGCTGCAAGAGAAAGTGTCATTGATCCTGCAAGTAACAGGGCCAATAGTTTCTTACCATTTTTCATAATAGTAATCCTTCCTTTCTTTTCGTTGGTCCTCCCCAACGTTTGAAATTTATTATCAAGGGACCATCCCCCAATAAACTGATTTGTATGTGACCGCCTTAACCCTTAACGGCTCCGACTGTAATACCGGATACGAAGTATTTCTGTACGAAGGGATAGAACAAAAGTACAGGTCCGGTTGATACAACTGCCATTGCCAGCTTAACTGACTGCGTGGGCAGCTCTGCAGTGGAGATCGAAGAGTTCTGTGACATCTGCTTGATGGCTGTTGAAGCATTGAGCAGGTCATAAAGGTAAAACTGAAGTTCCCATGTTGATGAGTCTGTTGAGAACATACTGGATCTGTACCAGTCATTCCAGTAACCAAGTGCCAGGAACAGACCGATGGTTGCAAGACCGGGTCCCAAAACCGGCATTACGATCCTCATGAATATGGTCACATGTCCGGCGCCGTCGATCTTTGCCGATTCAGTGATGGCATCAGGCACGCTTCCCATGATGAATGTTCTCATGAGGATTACCAAAAACGGGCTCATAAGAGCGGGGAACCAGATCGCAAATGTTGTTCCCTTTGCCTGAAGTACCTGAGAGTACATGAGGTACCAGGGAATGGTACCTCCACCAAAGATACTGGTGAAGTAAATGATGAATGATACTGTGTTTCTGTACTTAAACTCTTTTCTTGAAATTACATAAGCTGTAAGCGTGATCATTATAAGTCCCAGGAAAGTACCGAGGCCTGTGTAAAAGAATGTCATCTTGTAGGCCTGTAAAATATCCTCGGGAGCCTTAAATACTGTCTTGTATGCTTCCACCGAAAAGTCTCTGGGAAGAAGACTGTAACCTTGTGTGAGGATAGTGTGGTTATCCGTGAATGAACCTGAGAGGATCATTACAAAGGGGATAACGCATATGATTGACATTAAAGCTAACAGTGTATATGAAACTATGTTGAAAATTATCTGTGAGGGTCCTTTTCTTATTGCCATTTTCCACTACCTCCTTCCTTAGAATAATGCGTACTCTTCGTTCTTACGTTTAACGATCCAGTTGGTACCCACGATCAGGATGAAGCCGAATACCGACTGATACAAACCGGCTGCGGTTCCGAGACCGATACTGGTGGGCTGAGTCATAGCCACACGGTAAACATAAGTATCAAGAATATCTGTTACATTGTAGAGAACTCCGTTGTTACCTACCATCTGGTAGAAGAGTTCGAACTGGCCCTTCATGATTCCACCAAGTGCATAGAGAAGTAGGATGATGAAGGTGGGCTTTAACTGAGGCAGTGTAATGAATCTGATCTGCTGGAAGACGTTTGCTCCGTCAACCTTTGCCGCATCATAGAGCTCTGCGTCGATTCCCATGATCGTTGCCAGGTAAACAACCATTCCGTATCCGATACCTTTCCAGATCGCAAAGAATGTGATGAGGAACGGCCAGTAGGAAGGTGTGTTGTAAAAGTCGATCCTGTCTCCACCAAGGGCTACCACGAATGTATTGATTACACCGTATTGATACTCGAAAATGTTATAAACGATAACCTTCAGGATAACGTATGATACGAAGTAAGGCATGAACATTAATGTCTGAGTTGTCTTCTTGTACCACTTTACCGCTACCTGGCTTACAAAGATCGCAAATATGATCTGAAGCGCATTGCCTAGGAAGATAAATACGATGTTGTAAAGTACTGTGTTTCTGGTGAGCATCCACAGCTGAGCTTTAACCAGATATTCGAAGTTCGCAAATCCCACGAAGGGGCTGGCCCAAAGACCGTCTCTGAAGTTAAAGTTTGTAAATGCGTAGTAAATACCGGCCATGGGCAGGTAGTTGTTAATAAGGAAGTAAAAGAATGTGGGAACCAGCATGAGGAACAATACCCAGTTCTTTTTGATCTCCTTTAACAGACCGTTGTCATGGTAGAAAGCTCTTTCCTTTGCCTGAGGGATCTTTACAGCCACAAGTCCGATAAAGCTAAGAACCAGTGCTATGATCACTAAAGGTGAAAGCGAAAAACCTTTCATTTCAAATCGCGCATTTGAGAATGCCACATAGGCGATCATTGAAAGTGTCAGAGCCACTTCAAATCCCATGGCACCCTCGCCGGCACTGAAAAGCGTAAGATTACCTTTTCTGCCCTTACTGTTTCTGAGAACTTTTACCACATTTGCGATCTGGAAATACAGTGTAGCAACCGCAAAGAGTAAGATAAGCATGGCGGGCAAACCGATCGCTCCGAAGCCGGAGTACTGAACGAAGTGCAAGAGATCAAAAGCATTGTATCCGCTTCTGAGGATCTCGATGTTCGCACTGCTTGTACGTATCTTGGAATACAATTCATCGGCATTTACGACTCCAACCCACTTGATAAATGGCAGGAACATCACAATGTTGAGTATTGAGATGATAAATCCGATCCATATTCCCAACTTTTTCCCCTTGTAATCATCGCTGAGTACATCAAGGAAACTTTTTTTGTTTTCTGTTTTCATTTCCTTTTTCATAAACCTCTCCTAATTTTCTGAAACAAATTCCATGTACGCTACCTGCATACCGGGCTTTGGAAATTCAAGCTCCAAGTGGTACCACCCTTCTTCCAATCTCACTCGAAGTAACTTTTGATATATCCAATTTCCATCTGTGCCGTTAGTCTGGAAAATATTCAGTTCTTTGCCGTTAAGAGATGCCTTGCAGACCGTCTGAGCAATGTTTGAATGATCATACATTATCTTTACGACTACATTGACGATCCTCTCTTTATCGCAGTAAAACCATCTGTCGGTCGGCTCCTTGGCATTTCCAAGTTCCACTCTCGGGGTCTTTGCTATTTCCTGAGCCCCTTTTTCACCCTCTTTCCTTGATTCCATGAAAGGGATCTGGTTTCTGAGGCTTCCGACCCTCTTAAGTGAAGGAGTGTTAAGGAGGAATCTGCAGATATTTTTTGCACATCGCTGAAGCTCACCCACGGTAAGTCTTCCTTCCTCCAGTGCCTGTATGGTGTCATCGCCGTTAACATTTAATTCGGCGCCGTTATTGCTGACTACCATATATACATCATTCTGGCTTCTGATCATATCGGCTGTATGCTTTACCGAATCCTCGCCTCTGTCAATGGCTCCGTTCATGGTTGCCCACCAGTCCGTCATGACCAGTCCGTCATAGCTCCATTCCTCTCTGAGGATGGTGGTGGTCATATCATAATTTGATGCCGACCAATATCCGTTTATAGGATTGTATGAAGTCATGATTGACTTCGCATTTCCCTCTTTTACCGCTATCTCAAAGCCTTTTAAATAAATCTCTCTGATAGCTCTCTGTGAGACAACCGCCTCAACCTTTCGCCTGTGATGCTCCTGGCTGTTTAAAGCCATGTGCTTGATGGTGGCAAATACACCGTTTTTGTCGATTCCTCTGACCGTTGCTGCCGCCATCTCTCCGGTTATAAGCGGATCCTCCGAATAATATTCGAAGTTTCTGCCGTTTAAGGGATGCCTGTGAATGTTCATTCCGGGTCCCAACAGTGTGTCGATATTGTTTATCAGGATCTCATTGCCCTGCATGGAGAAAAGTCTTTCCACCAGGTCCGGATCCCATGTGCAGGCAAGAGCTGTTCCTATGGGAAGCTGAGTGGCTTTGAAACCGCCGTCCATTCTCACTCCGCTTGGTCCGTCCGCGCAGCAGGCGATGGGGATGCCAAAATCCAGGAGTCTGTCGGAAACACCTCCGAAGGCTGATGCCGTTCCGGGCGTAACCTTCACATTACACATTCCCTCACCTCTGACAAGTGTGGCCATGTCCTCATTTGATAACTGGGCCACAAACTCATCCAAGGTGCACTTACCATCGGCCACATCTTTTAATACGTAGCCCTTATCCCCTGTGTATTCAATCTCCGGGGGAAGTTTTCCAAGAACTCTGTCCCTCAGGAAATTTTTCTTTAATGGCACATTTTCATACTCTAAAGTATAAGTTCCGTCTGTCTTTTTTTCTCCGGGGCGGATCCTCTTAAAACTCTCTATGGGAGCCATGGCTTCCTCAAGTTTCTCGATGACTTCCGTCTCGCCGATATGGTATTTTGCTCTGCTGTCAACCAGCACTACCTTTGTATCCCTTACGCTGTTTCCGATATGGAATACATAGTCACCTTTTTCAACCACATAGCAGTTGGGGTGTCCCGTGATTCCCGTGTCATCGAATACCGAAAGTTTTGAAATGGGGATCAGGATCTCGAACTCTTCGTTTCCACCCGGCGGGATCACACCGGTTTTTTTGTATCCCACCAAAACCTTTGCGGGTCTGCCAAGCTTCGTCTGGGGTCCTTCCACATATATCTGAATGACCTCACGTCCTGAATACTTGGTTCCCTTGTTGTTTACCATTCCCTCGATCACTAACTCCGGCTTGTCATTTCTAAGCCTTGTGTAGCACTCTCCGGGAAAGATCTCAAAATCTGTATATGAGAGACCAAATCCAAAAGGAAACATTACCGCATTTTTGTCAAAGGTCTCGAAATATCTGTATCCTACGTAGATATCTTCCTGATAGAAGTTCTTTACGTCTCCGCCATGGTTTGCATTTGAGGGATAATCCTCTATGCTTCTTGCAATAGTGTCGGACAGTTTTCCCTGTGCCATGACCTTTCCGGTCATCACGTCGGCTGCTGCATTTCCGCCTTCCATTCCGCCATGCCATGCGTAAAGCACCGCCTTTATCCTGAAAGCATATGACAATGTCTGGAGGAAACTCATGTCAATGATGTTGCCCACATTTAAGACCACAATGACATTTTCAAATGCATTTACCACGTTCTGAAGCATTGAAAGTTCTTCCCCTGTGAGGTAAAAGCTTCCTTCCTCGGCTTTGTTGTCCTTGTCTTCTCCTGCTGTTCTGCCGATCACCACAACTGCCTTGCTACTCTTTTTCGCAGCAGCTGCAGCCATCTCACTGGAAACGGGCATTTCTTTTTGGCACCAGGGCTCTGCAGCCCAGCCGCCGCCTCCGTTGTCGAAGGGGTTTTCCTTTATCCAGTTTTTATAAATGCTATATAGTTCTTCGTTGATCTTTACTTTATTGCTGTTTCTTAATCCGTCCGCCAGGTTCGTGGTATATGCTACATTTACAGCTCCTCCCGAACCGGTTCCGCTTCTGTAATACTCTAACTGACAACGTCCGAATATTGAGATCGTCTCGTTTTCGACAAACGGAAGAACGTTATTTTCATTTTTCAAAAGAACAATGCCTTCTGCCGCGGCTTTTCTGGCAAGTCTTGCCATCCCATCGGCAGAATATTTTGTTTTAGTGGCCTCCATGACCGCATCCTCCGCTTACGAAGTTTAATAAAAACGTTTTTATAATCTGTAAAAAATAAATGTCTTTAGATTTGCCTGGCGAATTACAATCTTTAAATTGAGAAATACAATCTTTGAATTGAATTAATAGAGCAAAAATAAAAACATTTCTACCGTCGATCTGCGCTTTTATTTAAAAATCAAAGGCTTTTAACAATGATTTTTAAAAATAAATAAAAACGTTTTTATCGACTTGCATATAATATAACACACTTAAAAATGTATTACAAGCAAGTTTCCGTTTTTTTGTCAGTTTATAATAATTTATCCTGCAGTTTTTATTGCTGATATACCAAACGAATGTTTGTTATTTTATGAGAGTGTTCGTAATAAATTCGTTTTTATTAATTCTCATAGCTGTTCATACTTTGCATGAAATTCCCTCGACTCTGAAAAAATATGCATATTGCGCTATGCTTTACGAGCTTCCCGGGCTATAGAATTATATGCGTACCGCGCATATCGCGTTACAGTTATTTCCGCAGTTTTGAATTTTTTACGGTAGAGGCAAAACGGTACTCTACAGTTTTTTTGAAATATCTTGATTTAAAACTGTAAGAAAAAATAAACTCTACAGTTTTTTAAGCACTTTCCAAAATAAAACGGTAGCCCTACTTAATGCATTACAGTTATTATTCCATATTCCTCCTAAAAACTGTAAGATATTAAATATTGCTACCGTGTAAATTAACTTTTTTCGTAAAAAACTGTAAAACCCGTTTCCGGGCAGTCGATTACAGCCGCAAAGTGAAATTTTAAATCTGATTGCAGCAAATCTGCTCTTTGATCAACTCTACATTTCACTTTACGCTCTAAATTCATTACTTCTTCTTTTTTGAGAAGACAAATATCTTGCTGAACACATAATTGGCGATGGTTACGAGGACAGCATCAATGATGGTTACCACGTATACGTTCATGCCCAGCACATTTCCGAGAAGCTGCCTTAATACCACATCAAGAACCCATGTGGAAACTCTGGCGCCCACGAATTTTACTGCCTCGGGAAGCATCTTTCCATGACTTCTGAAGACATATTTCCTGTTGGTAAAGTATCCGAATATTACACCGGAAACCCAGTTTACTGTACTTAAGACAAAGTTCTGAACGCTTGTGGGATACTCCGGATTACCATATACAATGGCGCTGAATAAAAACATTGCGCCCCAGGCAACTATCGTAGTCATTACTCCAACTACCAGATAAACCCAGATCTCTTCATATTTGCAAAAGATCTCGTGGGCCCAGGGCCACCACTTGAGCCATTCCCTGAATCTGTCCTCGATATTTGGTTTTTCCTGTGAGGCACCCTCAGTGCCCATAGGAACTTTTTCATCATTTATCTTTGTTTCATCCAAATCTGTATTATTCATATAACCGATCTAACCTTTCAATTCGAAAATACGCAAGGAGTAAAATAAATCCTGACAAGCTATGGATTTACCAGGTTTCTTGGCCTGCCCTCGAGGAAAGCTTTGATGTTGTCATAAACACCCTGAACACAGCGCTCTCTTGCCTCCACGCTTCCCCATGCAAGATGTGGTGTGATGATAAGCTTGTTGCTGTCCTTTATCCTGCTGAGCGGATTTGTCAGCTGAAGGGGTTCTTTTTCAAGGACGTCTAAACCTGCTGCCCTTATCTCCCCATTTTCCAGCGCCTCATACAGGTCTGTATTGTTTACAACCGGGCCACGGGCCACATTTATTAATATGGCGGAGTTCTTCATTTTTTTCAGAGCTTCACGGTCCACAAAATTTCTGGACAGATCGCTTAAGGGGCAGTGAAGGGACAAAAAGTCGCTCTCTCTAAACAAAGTCTCTTTGTCAACCTGCTCGAATTCTGTGCAGGTGCTCTTTCCGGTGATGGAATAAAAAATAACTCTGCATCCGAAGGCTTTTGCTATGCGGGCAACTCTCTTTCCGATGTTACCCATGCCGACTATTCCCCAGGTCTTTCCGTCAAGCTCATAAAATGGAACCGAAAAGTTTGAAAATCTGTCCTGGGCACTGTATTCGCCGCTTTTTACGTACTCATCATAGTGTGCAAGACTCTGGGACAGGGCTAGTGCCATGGTAAAGGTGTGCTGTGCCACCATGGCTGTCGAATAGTCCACAACATTTTCAACCCATATGCCTCTCTTACTGCAATAATTCAGATCGCAGTTGTCATACCCTGTGGCAAATTCGCAGATAAGCTTTACATTCTTTGCTTCTCTCAAGCTCTCCTCGTTCATGGGAGACTTATTTGCCACGATTATGTCTGCGTCCTTTACTCTTTCCTTCACCTCATCTATTGTCACAGTGTTTCTGTAATATGTGACCTCGCCCAGTTCTTCAAAGCAACTGACATCGATATCCGGCCCAACACTGTTTCTCTCAAGTACTACTATCTTCATTTTCATCCTCCGCCCGGGATCATTAGTTGTTACGGTTTTATTTGGTTCACCACAAAAATCCACCTATAACTTTACTATATCCCCAAAAACCCGTAAAGGGAATTTTCTCTTAAGATTTTCACATTTTTGTCGGATTTCATCCCTTCAGATTTTATCAAAAAATTGATTTAGAGGCTTGTTTCTGCTATAATTCAGTACAATATGGAAAATAAGTCGGAGAGCTTTACCCCGACTATGGAAAGGATATGATGATATGCATTACAAGACACATGGCACATGCGCTTCAGCCATAGATGTTGAGATAAAGGACGACCTTATCGAATCCGTAAAATTCACCGGTGGCTGCAGCGGAAACACTCAGGGCGTTGCGGCTTTGGTAAAAGGTATGTCTCCCGCCGAGGCAATATCCAGATTAAAGGGCATCAAATGCGGTTTCAAACCCACATCCTGCCCTGATCAGCTGGCCCTGGCATTGGAACAAATGATGGCAGAGAGGGGTTAAGACATGAAAAAGATCGTTCTAACAGGCGGCGGAACTGCCGGCCACGTAACACCTAACATCGCTCTGCTTCCCGCACTGACAGAAGCAGGTTATGAGATCGCTTATATCGGCTCCTACGACGGCATTGAAAAAAAGCTCATCTCTGATTTTGAGATTCCTTATACCGGAATTGCCACGGGAAAGCTTCGAAGATATTTTGATCCAAAGAATCTGACGGATCCCTTCAGAGTTATAAAAGGTTATGCCGAGGCAAAAAAATATCTGAAGGAATTTAAGCCTGACGTAGTATTTTCAAAGGGCGGATTTGTCTCCGTTCCCGTAGTCAGAGCTGCCGCAAGCCTTCATATTCCGTGTATCATCCATGAGTCCGACATGACTCCCGGACTGGCAAACAAGCTTTGCATTCCCGTTGCGAAAAAAGTCTGCTGTAATTTCCCGGAAACACTTAAGCTGATACCCGGAGACAAGGCAGTGCTTACAGGGTCTCCCATAAGGGCAGAACTTTCGAGAGGAAGTCGCCAGGCAGGTCTTAAGCTCTGCGGATTCGATGAATCAAAGCCCGTCATCATGGTGATCGGAGGAAGCCTTGGCGCCGCAAATGTTAATAAAGCAGTAAGAGATGCTCTTCCAAAACTCCTGAATGATTTCAGGATCATTCATATCTGCGGAAAAGACAAGATAGACAATCTCCTGTTAAACACTGCGGGATATAAACAATTTGAATATGTAAAGTCTGAATTAAAGGACCTCTTTGCAGCATCTGACATTGTGATCTCCAGAGCCGGAGCCAATGCGATCTGTGAGCTTTTGGCACTTAAAAAGCCAAACCTCTTAATACCTCTTCCCGCTGCAAGCAGCAGAGGCGATCAGATCCAGAACGCTCAATCCTTTGAAGCTCAGGGATTTTCCATGGTAGTAAGCGAAGACGATCTCACCACAAACCTTTTGGTGGAGAAGGTTCAGGAGCTGTACTGCAACAGACAGATGTTCATACATAATATGTCTGAAAGCGGACAGTTAGACTCCATAAAAACAATCGTAAATCTCATAAAAGAAGCATAATTAAAAAAGAGCTTCAGTTCTGAAATATCAGGGCTAAAGCTCTTTTTATTAATTCCAAAGTTTCATTAAGATCAGCGCAGTAAAAAGGAATGTCATTTCCTGTCAAAGCCTGCAAAGATCCTGCTATCACAGTTTCTTTTCATAGCACAAAAAATCCTGATCATACATGTGGCATTCCCCGACCACGTTAAATCCGAATGCATCATATGATCTGATGGCTTTCACGTTGTATTTGTTCACTAAAAAGTGTGTTGCCACATATCCGCGTCTCTTTAATTCTTCCATTCCAAAATTTAACATTTTTCTTGCCAGGCCTTTATTCTGCTCAGATGGAAGCACCGCAAGTCTTGCCAGTTCACCGGATGGGGCTAACTCCCTATTCCAGCAGTCAAGCACGTCAACCTCTTCGTCCTCCTCAAGGGATATGGCCGCCAGGATCTTTCCGTTCTCCTTCATGACAAATAACGCATCTCTTGAAAAGTCATAGTCAATTGTCTCATCCGAAGGATAATGGTCAGTCCAGGGACAAAACTCTCTGCCGATCTGAGCTTTGTAAAGTGCCATTATCTCTTTTCTGTCTTTTTCACTTGCAAGTACTATTACAGGATCCATCTTTTTCTCCGTCCTAAAATATTTTTATTGATTATACCATCTTCCCTCACATTTTTCACGACATCGAAATTAACTGCTGAAACAAAGAGCAAAATCCGTCTGTACCGTGAAAAAGGCACGGCCGAATTTCAGCCATGCCTTCTTCGAAAACAATAAAACTCTGATCAGGAGTGTTATCTGTATTTTTAAACCTCCCTAACCCTTCACGGAACCTGACAGTCCCTCTACGTAATACTTTTGTAAGCTGATAAACAGTGTTGCAATGGGTATTGAGATCAGGACCGCACCTGCAGCAAACTGCGTAAAATATTTGTCGATGTTCTCCATGCTGATCATGTTAAAAAGTCCCATTGCGATGGTATAGTAATCCGACTTATCGCCAAGGATCACGCTTGCAAAGATATAATCTGCCCATGGTCCCATAAAGGATGTCAAAACCGTGTAGATTATGATGGGCTTTGACAGGGGCATTATTATCTTTGTAAAAACATGCCATTTTGTGGCGCCGTCTATGCATGCAGCCTCATCCAGAGATTTTGGCACAGTGTCGAAAAATCCCTTTGCAACATAATATGACAGCGATGCACTTCCGGAATACACCAGTACCAGTGCCACTAAAGACTGGGCAAGGCCCATTCCCTTCAAGATATAATATACCGCTATCATTGACATAAATCCGGGGAACATTCCCAGTATCAGTAACAGGTTCATGATGGTCTTTCTGCCACTGAAGCGGATGCGTGAAAGCACATAGGCGCTCTGAAGCACTATGAGGGAGCTCACGATACATGATAATGTGGCTACAAGCAATGTGTTCTTAAACCATCTCACATAGTGAAACTTCGAGTCGTCAAAGAGCATCTTCCTGAAATTTTCAAGGCCCGGCTGCTTTGGCATTATGTAATTTACATAAAATGAACCTTCCTGACGAAGAGCTGTCATGGTGATATAAAAAACAGGAAACAGCCAGATCACGGACATAACCGTGAGGATTATATATTCCGTATGGAATCTGTTGGCTGCCATTGTTATCCACAGACCTGTGATGCTTGCAACAAGTAATAACCAAAAGCCCACCTTCAGATCATGGATCATAAAATCTCCACCAAAGCCTTCTGTGGCATCAAACATCTTTTTGATCCCGAAAAATGAGACCACTTCAAAAAAAGCAAAAAACACCTCGGCAAATGTGGCAATGTATCCGAACACCTTATTTCTAAAGATCATGAGAAGCAAAAGGGCTGCCACGGTCACAAGGCCGGCGATCAGTCCTCCGATCCCTCCAAAGATAACTGTCATGGCTCCGGCCGCATTTTTAAAATCCCCCATCGACTTTAACATTAAAAATCCGTTCAGATTTTTATTTCCCGTTGAAACATAGGGCAAAAACGAAAGCAGTACAGGGAGAGCCGCAAACACAGGAAGGAGTCTGTAATATTTTGGATTAAATCCTTTGGGAGTTGTCATAACTGGAAGCCCTCCTCATTTCTTGACGCATTTGACTTATTATAGAGAATAAGCGAAACCGTTGCGGATATTCCAAAGATCAGAATACCGATGGCTGCGGCATAGCAATAGTCAAAGCTGTCCTTTGTCAGTTTGTAAAGCCATGTGACAAGTAAGTCCGTCTTTCCGGCGCCCTTGAAATATTCCAGAGTCAGCGGACCGCCCTCAGTCATGAAATAAATAGGATTAAAATTATTTACATTGGCTATAAAGTTAGAAATCAGATACGGTGTTGTGATGAAAAAGATGTAGGGCATGGTTATCTTTTTAAACATCATAAATGGGCCGGCACCGTCGATCTTTGCGCTCTCATACAGGTCCGACGGAATATTCGTCAGGATTCCCGTAGCAATGAGCATGGTAAAAGGTATACCGATCCACATGTTAGCCACAATGACACTTGCTCTTGCCCAGGTGGCATTTGTCAAAAATGGCAGCGGATCCTTTATAAATCCAAGGTTTATAAGCTCCATGTTGATAACTCCGCTCTTGTTTAACATGGTGCGGATGACCAGGAGACTTACAAAAGATGGTATGGCAATGGAGAGCACGAATACGGTTCTCCACAGTTTTTTCAATTTAACTCCGTCCCTGTTGATCAGGACTGCAAGCAATATCCCCAGAAAGTAGTTGCTGAAAGTGGCAAACACTGCCCACACCAGTGTCCAGCCGAGCACCGGCCAGAAAGTCTGCGCGATCTTTCCTGAGGAAAGCAATAATTCGCTGAAATTTCTAAGCCCCACCCAGTCAAAGAGGTTTCCCGGGGGCTGATGATTTACATCATAATTGGTAAATGCCATGAGTATCATGTACACAAGAGGCAATACCGTAAAAAGGAACAGTCCCAGCAAAGGGACAAACAACAAATTCATGTGAATGTTTTTGTCAAAGAGAGACTTTATGTCCTCTATGAATCCCGGGTTTTTCTTCCCGGCTTTTTTGTTTATCAGAGCTTGAAAACCGGTGCGGACGCTCACGCGCCACATAATGACAAAACCTATTATCACAAACAGAGCCACCACGCCATACAAAAGCATCAGCATGGAATTGTCCCCGTCGACTCTCACATAGATCTCTTCCGCTTCATCATATACCATTCCCTGCTGTACAGTTCCCAGGGTGATGAGATTGATCAGAGTGCTAACACCCTTTTTTATCATGTACAGGATAAATGCGATCTCCAACAGAAAAAATCCTACACCCTTTACGATTTGCCCGGCTTTTATATGAGCAAATCCCATAAGTATGTAGGAGAGTCTGTCAATTTTGTCCACTTTTTTTGCAAGCTGCAGCGTTTTATCGTAACCCGACTGCTTCATCCCTAATTCTCCTTTAAAAACTCCAAGGACCGCAGAATGCGATCCTCGGAAAAAGTTTACATTTTGCTATCGCAGATTTTTTCTGTGATTTGAACTGACGATTACTCAGCAAGCTTTGTTGTAACGCCCTCTACCATTGAATCAAGGCTCTCCTGAAGGTTTGCCTCGGTGATGTCACCGTTTACGATTCCCTTACCGAAAGCTTCAACAGGTGCCCAGTACTGGCTGATCTGTGAAGTTGTGGGCTGAGGAGTTGAGAACTTTCCTGTCATCTCGCTGAGTGCGCATGCTGCTACGTTTGCCTGAACTGACTCATTCTCAAGAAGAGCTGTTACGGTAGGAGTCATGTTGATAGCTTCGAAACGCTTAAGCTGGCTCTCCTCACCGCCAAGCCACTCTGCAAGCTGCTGAGCTGCCTTGGGATAAAGTGTTGAAGACTTAACGCCGTATGCCTTGAAGTCAGCGAAGTTGCTGAGCTGGCATACCTTTCCGTCGATCTCTGCAGTAGGAAGAACTGTTGCGCCAAGGTCATCGCCAAGAGCTGCCTTGAAGTCCTCTGAAGACCATGTACCTGAGCAAACTGCGCCAAGCTTTCCTTCCTGGAACATGCTTGCTGCGATACCGTCGATATCTTCTACATATTTGTCATTTGCCACAAGGTCAAGGAGGTATTTACCGACTGCTACACCCTTCTCATCATTCCATGAGCACTGTGTTCCGTCTGTACCGTCCTCGCCGTAAAGTATTCCACCGTTTGCATAGAAGAATGACTCAACATACCAGCTGTTTGAGATGGTGAATGAGAAATTCTTTACATCGCTTCCAAGATCCTTTGCCAGCATTGTCTCGATGGACTTTACATCATCCTCTGTGAAGAGGCTCTTGTTGTAATACATAAAGAAAGCATTGGGTGTCTGAGGAATACCATAGAGAACTCCGTCAGAACTGCATGACTTGATTGCATTTTCGCCGTATGCGCTCTTTACATTCTCTGCATCAACAGTGATGGGATAGATGAGTCCTGCTTCGATCATCTCAGGAATACCGCCTGTAGGATAAACAAATACGTCTGCTGCTACATCGGGGTCATTCTTTAACTGAGTGATAGAGTCTGCATTTTCTACATTCTCATATGTGAATGTGATCTCATACTCAGGATGATTTGCTGCGAATGCTTCACACTGCTCAACAGTGATATCGTGCTCATCCTCAGGACTCCATACCTTGAGTTCAACCTTCTCAACTTCTGCTGTAGTAGCAGCCTCAGTGTCCTCTACAGTTGTCTCTGTTGCCGCATCTGCTGCTTTGTCAGCAGTTTCGGTTGCTGCCTGCTCTGCACTGCCGCATCCGATCAGCATGGAAGCTGTCATTGCAACGCAAAGCAATGCGCTTAACAATTTCTTTTTCATAATCGTACCCTCCGTTTTGGTTTTTTGATTTGCAATAGAAATTATAAAATAACACTTATCGGAGGCGCTTTCACTAATTTGCTTTTTTATAGCACAATTATGATATTACAAAAATCCGGAGACAAAATAGTGTTATTCGACAAAATTGTTGTTGGTTTACATCAGAAGCGGGTCCTGTCTGCAGGGCGCCAGTCGCTCAAACAGTCCTCGCTGCGAAGGCAAGCCTTTGCGTCTGCAAAAACTCCCTTGGTGGCATCCCTACAGCCCCCTCGCTTCTTTGCAATAACTCTATATTTACTCGTGCAAAAATTATTTTAAAAATAATATTGACTTCCTACGACTGACGTAGTATATTTACTTCAACAGATGAAGTACTTTATCTGTCGTAGTATGACAGACATAGTAATAAATCTGTAATGATGCGCATTTAAAAACCACTTGATAAAAGCATGAAAAGGAGGCTTTATGGTTGAGATCAGTAGCGATGTGATCCGAGGCTACAATGACACCATGATACTTAGCATTCTGTTGCTGGAACCTTCCTATGGTTATGAGATCTCAAAGCAGATAAAGACCATAACGGACGGAAAATACATTATAAAGGAAACAACCCTGTATTCAGCCTTCACCAGAATGGAAAAAAACGGATTCATCGAGTCATTTACAGTCGAGAAGGACATGGAAGGAAACGGTAAGAAGCGAACCTACTACCGTATCACCGAAGAAGGTCGCAAGTATTATGAGAGCAAATGCGAGGAATGGGAACTGACCAAGGACGTGGTTCAAAAGTTCATCCGTCGCTAACGAAAAAGGAGAGAAAATGGAGACAATAAGAAACTATCTTGAAGCAATGTTTGCAAATCTTCCCAATACACCGGAAGTCAAAAAAGCAAAATCCGAGCTTTTGAGCATGATGGAAGACAAATACAATGAGCTTTTAAGCGAGGGATTAAGTGAAAACAGCGCCGTTGGTACTGTTATCTCAGAGTTTGGAAATCTTGACGAACTGGCAGAGGACCTGGGACTTACAAAAGAAGTCGAGGAAACAAGAGTCCGCGAAGCCAGTATCAGCCGCAGGTTTCTTAGAAATGAAGAAGTGCTGGACTACCTGAATGTACGCAGAGTCAGCGGACTGATGGTGGGTGTGGGAGTTATGCTGTGCATCCTCAGCGTATGTTTTCCCATCTTAACAGCATTTGTGGATTTCAGTAATGCCGCAATTTTCAGTTTGATGGGAATGTTTTTAAGTATCGGTATCGCCATTGCCCTTTTTGTTTTCAGCGGCATCAGAAACTCTGAATGGCACTTCCTCGAAAAAGAGCCCTGCCAGATCGATATGGCTACCGCCGGACAGGTCAGAGAAAAGAGAAAGACCTTCAAGATTGCCTATGCTTTTATGATCGCTCTCGGCGTGATGCTCTGCTCTATCTGCTGGCTGCCCATCGCCATAATGAAATCCGGGATCTTTGTGATCTCCATATTTATCATGGTTGCCACCGGAGTATTTCTCTTTATATTCAGCAGCCATATCATGGGAAGCTACGATACGATCCTCAAACTTAATGATTCAAACACTATCAGCGGAACCTATGGAAAGGAGAACGAAGTGGAATACATAAACAAAGCAGCCACCGCTGTTATGGAAGTATATTGGACTACCGTTACATGCATATATCTGGTCATCAGCTTCATCTCCTTCAGATGGGATATCACCTGGATCATCTGGCCCATTGCGGCTGTACTCAACAAGATCCTTGAAGTGGCTTTGGTAAAGGAGGACTGATCATGGAAAAGAAAAACGGTACAAAATTATATCTTTTGATATTATGGACGATAACCCTTATCGTGGTAGTGATCGCACTCTTCTATCATGTTTTCCGATTTAACACAGAAATTTTTCATATCAGAAATACCACTTCCACCGGCCCCATGCAGGTGATCAATTACAATGCAGACGTAATCGACTCCATTAACATTGATATGGATGCCGCAGATGTGGACATTACCTACGGAAATAAATTACAGATCGAGCATAACTATCCTGATGATCTTGCCCCAAGCATAAAAGTGACCGATGGAAAGCTTTTGATCGAACAACGCACGGACAAAATATCCTTTAATGACCTTTCCGCTTTCAAGATCAATATCACTGTCCCCGAGGATACCGAATTAAGCTCGGTAACCTTAAAAGCCGATGCGGGGGATATAGACATACAAAAGCTAAACATTCAGACTCTTAAGATCGAAACGGATGCCGGAGACATATCCTTGAAAGATTTAAAGTCAAAGGATTTAAACGTCAGCACAAATGCCGGGGATATAGATATGGATTCTTCCGAATTTGATTATATCTCCATCGACGCGGACCTTGGCGATATCGACCTTGATGATATCGAATTTCACAAAGGTGAAATAACAGCCGACTGCGGAGATATTTCCATAGAAGGTGAGTTTGACAGCCTCAAGGCTTCCTGTGACCTTGGAAATATAGACGTAAAAGTTTCTGATCCCGAATCCAAGGACCTGGATCTAAACTGTGACCTTGGCTCCGTCAAAGTGAACGGACAGAAGTGGAACTGATAGATACTTTTATAATATTAAACACCCTCGAGTTTGTGACTCGGGGGTGTTTATCGTTTAGCTTGTATTTTACTTTCTGATGTTTAATTTCCTATGCTTTATTTTCCTCGCACGAGGTTAATATAATTTTTTAAGCTCTGATATATACTTTCCTGAAATCTTTGTGATCTTTTCCAACAGAGCCTTTTCGTCCTTATCTATAACTCCGTCATTTTTCAATGCATTCATCTCGCATTGTTTTATAAAGCGCTGAACTGTAAGTATATGTGTACTTATATCTGTTGCTATCAGCGGATTATCAGTTTTCTTCATTTTGTTTCCCTTTCCTCCATATAACCTTTTTTTATTCGAGCAGCGTTATGATACTTATGATCACTCGGCCTCAAAGTGCTTTGATGGCGCATGCTTTCTTTATCATAAAGTATTTCTCCCACAAATGGTAGTATGTTGCCATATCTTTTTTATTTAAGGCGACTTCCGATGCAATTAATCGAAAAGTCTATTTAGTCGGTTATAAAAAACCTACGCAGATATAAATAATTCATTTTTAGTCGGTAAAATACATGCTACTTCTCTCAAGTCACTCTGTTTTTTCCGACCAACAAAAGGTGTAATGGCCTTCCAGTCGGTAATCATATACCGACAAGTTTACTGCTTTTGCTATCACCGTCGGATTCTAGTTCACAGCAGGCAACGTAATCATCCATTTACTTGTCAAAAAGTAAGTAAATTTTTTTCATAGGGTGGAGCGAAGCGGAGATAATCGAACCTTCGAGGCCTTTTATGATCGGGCTCATATTTTCCTTCGCATAATAATCGTTTCGCGCTGTCGCCCTATGTGTCCATACGCTTAAAATAATAAGGAATCTACTGCTTTGAGCGCGAGACGGCGCATGGGGTCCGGGGGACCTCGGCTTTGCGCGGACCGGAGCGAAGCGGAGATAATCGAACTTTCGAGGCACCGGTTTCTCGGAGCGCGAGACGTAAAAAGGTCCGGTGGACCTTTTTACGAACCCGCTTAGCGAACGCTATGCGGTGTGCAGAAGCCGTCTCGGCTTCTGCTAAAACAAAAAGGACATCCTCTTGGATGTCCTTTTGTTTTACCAGAGCGCGAGACGGGGATCGAACCCGCGACCCCCTCCTTGGCAAGGAGGTGCTCCACCGCTGAGCCACTCGCGCATGATCTGTTTAATTGAATTAAGAGAGCGGGTGATGGGAATCGAACCCACGTATCCAGCTTGGAAGGCTGGTGTTCTACCATTGAACTACACCCGCATATATGTTAAGCAGAAAGTCTTGCGTTATTGTGTTTCCGACTTTCTGCGGTGTAACAACTTTAATTCGCCGTCACAACATTGATTATTATAGCGACATCACCGTGTTCTGTCAACTAGTAAATTGCAATTTTTTTCGAAATTTTAAATTTTTTTTGGACACACGCAAAAGACCCTTATTTACTCAGCATCCGCCCTACTCCTGCACAAACAATTCTCCGTCATAATATTGAAGTAACAGCGTCACCACCCTGCTGTAGCTGGCCATTCCGTCCGACACCCCATTGATCTTTATTGACACATCAGTAAAGCTGTCGGACACCTTGTCAACTGTTTCAGTATCCACCACGGCCTTTTTATTTATCCTTTCCCATTGCTCCTCTTTTACAAAATAATTATCTCTTTTTACCTGATCCGACACCTTCAAAAGCGGCACTGCCTCGGTGGCATCTGCGAACCTGTTGGGATTCGACCTGTATCTTTTGTAAATATCATTACTTAAATAGTTGAGCACACTTAAGTAACCGCTGTACTTATAATATGGATCATCAGCATTTACGCATGCAAGATATCCGATAAAATTCGCCTCGTCCTCCAATATAAATCCGTGAAGATGCGCATATTCATGGGCAATAGTAGCGGGCTGACGCAATCTGTTCATTACCACATTTATGTTGGACTCCATGGAAAACGGAAAATAATAGCCCTGCATATGTTCCTGGCACATGATATCCGAAAACGTCATGGCCTTTGCCCGGGGATAGTAACCGGAAAGAAGGGGATACTCCTCACCGATCTTTGCCATAGCCTCAGCTATCTTTTCGCTCATCTCCTCCACCGAAGCTTCATATGTGGGATCACCATTTTCATCCCTTTCAATGATCATTGCATATTCATTACACTTTTCTACCACCATGTTCCTCAATATGATAAGCTCTTCATCCTCAAACCTTTCTCTGCTTCCCTGCATATATTTATCCGCAAAGGCAGACCCATGGTAAAGCACAGAGTAATTCAAGGTAAGTAAAAGTCCCACCACAATGACCACCAGGGTAAAAAACATATAAAACCCTTTGAAAAAAATCTTATTCAGCCTTTTGTCGCTCCCTGTTTTTTTCCGGACTATGGCATTTATCAGCCCGCATATCGCAAAAATAATGGGAACAATAAAAAAAGCACAGACAAGCAGCACAATTCCGGCAACTATCAGCCTCTCCCCGAGGGAAAAAGCAAACAGTCCCGAAAACCGTCCGTAGGTGTTTATCCACAGAGGAAAAATATTTGCGATATAAAAATCGCAAAATTTTGTGCTCGTCCATGCTAAGGCATTTATTGCGGCGATGAAGACCACCGCCGCAATCATAATTTTTTTCGATTTATTCATATGAGATGTATTTGCTGTACTCTTTCCAAATATTGCAAACCCAGGTCTTTCCCTGATTGAGAACTATTTCATTGCCATCCTCATCGTAGTATCTGTTGGCTTTGTAATTGCTCTCTCTGCTCCAGGTTCCCTTGATAACCTTGCCGTTGGTAAATACATAACACTCATCATTTCCGATGACACCGAACGCCAGATAGTCATGATCATCTCTGACCTCACCGTGGCAAACCTTGAATACCACGTTTGTCACTGCAAGCTGCTCATCGTTGTACTCGTCCTTTTGAGGTCCGTCGTACTCATATCTGTAATAAAGCTGATCATCGGGGTTGTATTCAAAATAGGGATGGGCTCCGCTTCCGTAACCGCCACTGTTTGAATCCTTGCCGCCGGGATAGATCAGAGTTGCATCTTCTTTGTCATCATAGCTTGCTCTGTAATGATCCTGAGCAAAGAGGAAGGTCTGCTCGAATTTGTCTCTGTACTCGGTTGCATACCCAAGCCTCTCAACCGCCTGATTTAATCCGTCTATGAAAAGATATCCTGTGTACTCCTTTGAATATCCGGATCTGGAAACTCTATCAAAAGCTTCGGGAGAAGGTACATCGATTCCCGTAACCGCCTGACTTACATTGTCGATGGCATCTGTGTTAATGATGGGAGATACATAAGGAACCGCAAGTCCCCAGTTAACATAGATGGAGTCATAAGCCATGGCTTCATATACATAATAGTCTCTGGAACTTCTGACAGGTCCTATCCTCTCGATATCATCATAATCTTCAAAGACACCCATAAGTCTGGTGATTCGTCCTTCGACGGGAGCTTCGTAGATTATGCTCGCAAGGGAGATTCCATACTGTGGAAGAGCTGCCTTGTCATTGGGGATCATAACTGCAATGTTTCTGCGGTTTACAACATCCTCGTCCTTCCACTCGCCGGTGAGATAACTTTGCTTTTTGCCGTCCACCACAGGTCTGTCCGTGATAACTTCCAGACCGTCCAGGATCACTTCCTCCTCAGCGGGTTCCTCAACCGTTTCGGTTTCCTCCTCAACAGTCTCGATCGCCTCGGGCTCCACAACCTTTACTTCAGAAGGTTTGTCGTCGCTTTTGCTTCCGCAGGCCGCCAAAGCAAGGCTCAGGGCAAGAGCCATAGATAAAACCAATTTCTTTTTCATTTCAAAACCTCTCAATACTATATTATTATTTTAAATACTCCTCATATTTCTCATTGATCTCGTTTTGGAAAACCACTGCCACGATGCCGGGACCGGTATGGGCTCCGATGGCACATCCCACACGTCCGATGCAGACATCCTTTACATTAAAACGCTCTTTAAGTGACTTCACAAGAAAATCCCTGGATCCCTCGTCGGTTCCATAGACCACGCTGACCACCTGTCTGTCAAGGTCATGGCCCTTTTCCTCAACCATGTCCACCACGCGCTTTAAAGCTTTCTTCCATCCGCGGACCTTTTCGACAGCCTTCAGGGAACCGTTCTCATCCACCACGATGATGGGCTTTATATCAAGCATGGTTCCTGCCAGGAAAGAAGTCTTTCCAAGGCGTCCGCCCTTAAAGAGGTAGCTGAGTTCCGGAACAGTCACAACATGTTCCATATGCTCACAGAAATATTTTGCCGCCTCGATGATCAGATCCTTGTCCGCACCGTTTCTCTGCATGGTCAAAAGCTTATATACTACCAGTCCAAATCCCATGGATGCGCATTTGGAATCGATAATGGTCATCTTAAAATCGGGATATTCATCTTTTATCTCATCATAAGCCAGATTTGCCGCCTGAAAAGTACCGGCAATTCCCGTTGAAAAACAGATAT
This sequence comes from Acetatifactor sp., assembly GCA_024695935.1. Classification (GTDB taxonomy): domain Bacteria; phylum Bacillota; class Clostridia; order Lachnospirales; family Lachnospiraceae; genus RGIG10340. The sequence goes on along the minus strand of JAILHH010000008.1, from coordinate 39,395 downwards.
AGAGCACTTCGTCCCCTCTCTGTGCGAAAGGTCTGAAATGTTCCTCAAACATATACTGGCTGATGTGATAAGTCTTTATCTCTTTCCCCTCTGCCTGAATTCTGTAAAAATCATCGGGGAAAATAGTCTCTTCATCAAAATAGTCCGTGCCCTCGATAGTCACGGGAGTGGGAATAACATGCAGATCAAATTCCTTTTTGATCTCTTCCGTAACATCGGAAGCGGAATCGGTTATTATACAAAACGCCATAATTATAAGTTTCCTTTTCTATAAATCAAAACGACATAATAAGTCTGCCAATGCCAACGCCCATTGTCCCTCCGTCCAGGACGTAGCTCTTCATTGTCCTCTGGAGTGAAGTGTCTTCGGGCGCATCCTTAACATCAATGTCTCTGTCCTTGAATACCCATTCTTTGTAATCCCAGGTATCGTCCTTTACGGCATATATGTTAAAAAGCTTTTGAAAGAGGATTATCTTTGAATATGCGGGAAGCATCTCCTGCAGTTTCGGATACAATAGCCACGTGTCACAGATATATGGCACGTCTTTATAATCCGGAAAAAAGGTTTCAAAAAATACCGTTGCCCTGCGTATGGATTTGTCCAGTGTCTGGAAAGAAATATCTGAACCTGAGGGAATATGAAGACTGATGACCCTGCATCCTTTTGCGGGAGCCGGCTTATCGCCGGGGATCAGTCTGTAGGCTTCCTCGGGAATCTCTGTCATCTCGTACTCAAGCTCGCCAATGCGGAACAGATATCCCGAAGATTGGCGCATGGTCCAAAAATCTCTGTCGAAGCCATAAGAACCGTAGCTTACTTTATATTCCTCCACGAATCTGGAATATGCTTTCATGGTTTCCGTCAGGATATCGTCGGGTATTCCCGCCTCATCAAGCCTGTTCCAGGTCTTTAACGCATTTTCAAGATTACATGCCAAAATCCTGCTGCCGTCAGGGTCTGAGCCCAACTGCTTTTTTAACTCAAGACGTCCCTCCTCCCATGTCTCGGGGGAAAGCATCTTTTCCAGTAGTTCCTTGCGCTCCCAGCCATCCTCGAGTTCCTCAAACTCCAGGACTCTGTCTGTCATTTCGTCGGCCAGTTCTATCTTACGGCACAACTGCGCAATGTTTTCAATTCTTGCCATACTAACTAGTCTCCTAAAACCCTATATTTCTACTCACCGGTAACCGACCGGTTTTTTGTTAAAAACAGATGCCACCATTTAAGTATACCACGAAAAGCATCCGACCAAAACTATTTTACGGACTTTAATATCATGGCGCTCTGAGCGGGAAGCAGGATATCTATCTTTCCTGCCTGGACCACATGCTCTTCAGCCTCGGTGGTATATCCGTCCCTTACGGATTTGATGAGCGTTACCATCTTTCCCATTCTGGGAACACCTACATCGATGACGTTTATGGTCTTGAACTGTTCCTTGTCAGAATTATTTATAAGTATAAGGCTTGTTCCCTCGGAATTAAATTTTCCGTAAGCCATATAATTTCTGCCGCTGTCGACGTATTTAAGAGATCCTCTCCTGAGCTCCGGATTCTCTTTTCTGATGCGGATGATATCCTTGTGGAAATTTAACAGTCCCTGATTTTCTCTTCCCCAAGGGTATGTTCGCCTGTTGTCGGGGTCCGTGAAACCGCATACGCCGGCTTCATCGCCGTAATAGATCGTCGGGGCGCCAACCCATGTCATCTGAATCAGGACAGCCGCTCGAAACACTGCTTCGTTAACTCCGTTGTTTGCAGCCTCAGGTCCCATGTTGTTGGTCCTGCCCACCACGTGGTTGGTTCTGGTCAAAAACCTTGAGTGGTCATGATTTGAAAGCTCGTTCATCGCAACCTGTAAACTGGAGTAAGAAAAGTCTGACGAGTGATGTCTCATTGCATTAAAGAAGCTCTCGGAATTTCCCAAAAGGTCCTCTCTGAAGTCATCGCTGTGCTTTTCCATACCTGTCAAAAACCAGGTCACCGGCTCCATAAATGCATCATAGTTCATGACGGAATCCCACTGTTTTCCGTCCAGCCAGTCTCTGGTGCTGCCGTAGTGCTCTGCCAATATCAGAGCATCAGGGTTAGCCTGCTTTACGGCTTTTCTGAATTCCTCCCAGAATTTATGATTAAAATCCGAGCTGTGGCCCAGATCCGCTGCCACATCAAGTCTCCATCCATCCGCATTAAAGGGAGGTGAAACCCACTTGCGACCGATCTCCAGGATGTAATCCACAAGTTTCCTGGATCCCTCGTAGTTAAGCTTTGGCAGAGTGTCATGCTCCCACCAGCCGTCATAGCTGTTGTTATAAGGCCACGCGTTCTGATCCCTGAAGTCGAAAAAGCTTCTGTACGGACTGTCCGCACTCACAAAGGCGCCGGGTTCATACCCTTTTTCGGCGCTGTAGATCTTTTCCTTGTCCATCCATTTATTAAAGGATCCGCAATGATTAAACACGCCGTCCAGAATGACTCTCATGCCCCTCTTGTGGGCTTCCTCTACCACCTTTATGAAAAGGGCGTTGCTGGCTTCAAGATTCCTCTTGTCAGTAACTCTGTTGATATATTTTGATGCATGGGAATTATCATTGTCCCAGGGCTCCAGGAGACTGCCTTCATCCACCACGATCTTTCCGATATGGGGATCTATGTAATCATAATCCTGAATATCATATTTATGATTTGAGGGGGATACAAACAGGGGATTGAAATATATTACCTCGACTCCCAGGTCCTGAAGATAATCAAGCTTGTCCAAAACTCCCTGAAGGTCTCCTCCGTAGAAGTTTCGCACATCCATGGAATCCGGGTACCTGTCCCAGTCCTCAACGCGCCTTACCTGCTCACCGATATAGGAATACTCTCCCGTCTCCACATCGTTTGTCTTGTCGCCGTTATTGAACCTGTCCACATAGATCTGATACATCACGGCGCCCTTTGCCCACTCGGGAGTGGAAAAACCGGGGAATATCTTGAAATTGTAATAGTCGTTGGCATCCTTTACCAGGCCTCTTGTGTCATAATAGCCCGTGAGCGCTCCGGAACGGAATTCAAAATGATATGAAACCGTCTCGTTCTCCATCTGATATTTGTATTCGTAAAAATCAAATTCGTCGGTACTCTCTGCCTTGTTCATAAAGTAACGTCTGCCGTTATGAACAAAAAAAACTCCATCCAGGTTATTCTTCTTACTTCTAAATCTTATGGTCACCAGATCATATGGTGCAGGCTCGTAAGGAATAACATACTCTGATGAAGTGTCAGCAAAAATAGCTCTTCCGTTAAAGGGAGGCCTCATATTATAAATGTATTGAAGATTGCTCTCCAAACGCCTAAATTTTTCGTAATCCATCGCATATCGCCTTTCAATTCAACAGATTTAAAAACGATTTACTTAAACTCATTTTACTAAAAAAATTAAAATACTTCAATATCTGTGATAAATCTAAGCAAATTTCTCTTATTTATACAATATATATGAATGCTCCCCGTAAAAGTAAAAAAGACAGCTTGGGATGCTGTCTTTTTAGAGAAGGTATTTCTTATGGGGTATAGCAAAAAACTATATAATGTATTGGGGGGGTTACGCATATTATAATAGCATGGCATTGTGAATTTTACTATAAACGGATTACACAAATATTACAAAAACCCCTATGTGTTTTTGTGCAACTTTCACATAGAGGTTTTGTCTATAATGCTAGAATAATGCTTCGAATTCTTCTCTGCCGATCTTTTCCTTCTCCAAAAGAAGCTCTGCTGCGCTGTGAAGCACGTTTTCATGCTCCAAAATGATCTCTTTTGCCTTCTTGTAACAATCATCGATTATGGCTTTAACTTCTTTGTCGATCTCGCTTGCAACCGCTTCGCTGTGACTCTTTGCATGGGCAAGGTCGCGGCCGATGAATACTTCATCATCGTCATCGTCATAACAGATCACTCCGATATTGTCACTCATTCCGAACCTTGTAACCATCCTGCGGGCCATCTTTGTGGCTTTCTTGATATCACTGCTTGCGCCGGTGGTGATATCTTTAAAGATTATCTCCTCAGCGATCCTTCCGCCAAGCGAAACCATGATATCCTGGAGCATCTTGCCCTTTGTCATAAACATCTCATCTTTTTCGGGAAGGGGCATGGTATAGCCTGCTGCCCCAAGGCCTGTGGGAATGATGGAAACCGTATATACAGGACCCACATCCGGAAGCACATGAAACAGTATGGCATGTCCTGCCTCGTGATAAGCCGTGATCTTCTTTTCCTTGTCGGAAATGATCTTGCTCTTTTTCTCTGCTCCGATGCCAACCTTTACAAAAGCCTTGTCCACGTCACCGCCGCTTACAAACTGTCTGTCGTCTTTTGCGGCATTTATAGCTGCCTCGTTTAACAGATTTTCCAGATCGGCACCCGTAAAGCCGGCCGTTGTCTGGGCTATCTTTCCAAGATCCACATCCTCTCCCAGGGATTTGTTCTTTGCATGTACCTTTAATATCTCTTCTCTTCCGCCAATGTCCGGAGGTCCCACTGCAACTTTCCTGTCGAATCTGCCGGGACGCATGATGGCAGGGTCCAGAATGTCCACACGGTTTGTGGCCGCCATCACAATGATACCTTCGTTTACACCGAATCCGTCCATCTCGACCAAAAGCTGGTTGAGTGTCTGCTCTCTCTCATCATGTCCGCCGCCCATACCGGTTCCGCGTCGTCTTGCAACCGCATCGATCTCATCGATAAAAACAATACAGGGAGCGTTTTTCTTTGCGGTTTCGAACAGGTCTCTTACACGGCTTGCTCCCACGCCGACAAACATCTCCACGAAATCCGATCCTGATATCGAAAAGAATGGCACGCCGGCTTCTCCGGCAACTGCCTTTGCAAGGAGTGTCTTACCTGTTCCCGGAGGGCCCTCAAGCAGGACGCCCTTGGGGATCCTTGCTCCAAGCTTTGTATATTTTCCGGGATTTTTCAAAAAATCCACGATCTCTTCAAGCTCTTCCTTTTCTTCCTTAAGACCCGCAACGCTTTCGAAATTTACATTGCTGTTTATATCTCCTCGCTTTGCGGTGCTCTTTCCGAAGTTTGCCATCTTACCGCCACTGTTTGCGGCGATATTCTGAGCATTGAATATGAAAAATACCATTCCCACGCCCAGCACGATTATGAGAAGGGGCAGGATAGTTGTGACAAAATAACTGTCTCTCTTTACGTCATTAACCTTGGGATCCAAACCGGCTTCTCTTAAGTAGGTCTCGATCTCGCCGACGTCAGTTACATTCAGTCTGCCGGTGATACCGTTTTTTAAATCCACAAGGATGTATCCCGTCGGTGTCTCTTTGTTTGGATAAATTTCCACCTCATCGATATTGCCGGCGTCAATGTCTGCCTCCAGCTCCGAACGGGAATAATCGGAATTGATAGCCTGCAGTGCATTTTTATATGCAAAAAACAGGGCTATCATCATGATCCCTAAAAAAAGATAGGGTAAAATATTAATTCTCTTTGTGTTCAATCAACCGTCCTCCGATCAGTCATCAAATTTTACGATGCCGATGTAAGGCAGGTTTCTGTAGAGCTGATCGTAATCAAGTCCGTATCCTACCACAAACTCATCAGGGATCACAAATCCTGTATAATCAACCTTCACATCGGTAACTCTTCTGTCAGGCTTGTCCAGCAAGGTGCAGAGCTTGATGGACGCAGGACCCCTGTCCTTTAACATTGCCAAAAGATAACTTAAAGTTCTTCCGCTGTCCACGATATCCTCAACCACCAGCACATCCTTGCCGTTGATGGATTCGTCCAGATCCTTTACTATCTTTACCACCCCGCTTGACTTTGTATCGCTTCCATAGCTGGAAACAGACATAAAGTCCAGGGATACGTCACAGCTGATCCTCTTTGCAAGCTCGGTCATAAAAAAGCTTCCGCCCTTTAACACACAGATAAGATGTACTGTCTTTCCTGCGTAATCCTTTGAAACCTGCTCGCCGATCTCTTTGATACGCGCATTTACTTTCTCTTCACTGATCAATTCTTCAATATGGTATGCCATGATCATTCCTCCGTCTTTTTCTATTGTCTAAAAATGTAAATAATTTATTTCCAGAATTTTACGTGTGCCGAAATCCGTCTTGTAATACTCGCTGATCCTGTAGCCCACCAGCCACAGAACATGACTTCCCTCGGCGACCAGATATATCCGGTCTCTCTCTGAGGGCGGGATCTTCTCCGTTATCATATAGTCACTTAAGGACTTGTGGATCAGATTTCCCCTGTCGTCCCTTATGGTCATATAGTCAGAATCCCTGCGGGTCCTGACCATGATCGGTTTTTTAATTTTATCACAATCCAGCCATTTAGTATATGTATCTGTGGGAAATTTCCTCACAGGCTCTGTGGTATTGATTATCCTGAATCCTATTTCCTCATGGTTTTTCAGATTAAAGACCTTTTCATTTTGAAACTCATATACATATTCGCTTCCGCTTTCTGCAGGTACCTGTTCCTCGGTCTTTTTCATTATCCTCAAAAACCCGTATTCCTTTACAGCCACAAGGCCGTAAGGGAGATCTGCCCTGTGATTTCCCGGTGAATCCAGGAGTTTTTCAAGGATCTTTACGTGGATCTCCTCCACATCCTTTGCCCTGCCTGCTGCCTCCACCAAGGCATTGTACAGGATCCTGCTTCGGATGACCGGGTGGATACTTAACAGTTTTTCACCATCGATCCCCTTTTGGGACATTACTTCCGGAGTCTTTTTTGCTGTGACCTCTTCAAGATAATCATTTATGTTATCCAAAACCTCCGCCCCGCGGGCGATATTTTTTGTGGCGCCTTTGATCACATTGTTTTCAGCATATTCCAGGATATTATGTCTTATCCTGTTTCTGGAATAATCATCCGTAAGATTCGTTTTGTCCGTACAAAAAGTAACCCTTATCTCAGATAGATATTCCTCTATCTCTTCCCTGCTTAGTACGAGCAGGGGTCTGATGATATTTCCGTTAACCGGCCTGATGGAGCCAAGTCCCTTTATGTCGCTTCCGCGAAACAGGTTAAAGAGCATGGTCTCACTCCTGTCATTCATATTGTGGGCAACGGCTATTTTTGCATTTTCACTTACTGCGGCTTTTTTAAAGGCCTCATATCTTTTTATCCTGCCCGCTTCCTCTTCGGAGAGTTTGTTTTGGGCGGCAAATGTCCTTACATCTTCATTCACAAGTGTAAAGTCGATATCAAGATCCCTGCAGATAGTTCTGACATACTCCGCTTCATCTGAAGCTTCCGGCCTGATACCGTGATTTATATGAACCACATGGAGCGTAAGGCGCTTTGAACCGGCATATTTGGACAGCATAAATAAGAGGCAAAGTGAATCTGCCCCTCCCGAAACGCCGACAACTATCTCGTCCCCGGCTTTTACCATATTGTGCTCCTCCATGTAGGAAAAGACTTTTTCCTCCAGTTCCTTGGCCCTGTTCATTTCAGTCTTTTATTCTTTCTCTTTTTTTATGATGATCTCATCGGGGTATACAAGACCCAGTTTATCCCTTGCGATCTCTTCCTTGTATGCGTCGGTCTGAGTGTATTTTCTGTATTCTTCGATGTCAAGACTTCGCTGTTCCTCTGCTGTTATCTCTGCGTCAAGCTGATCTTTTCTGTGCTGCAGGCCTTCAAGCTGATCCTTTAATCCTGCCTTTCGCACGGACACCACGATCAAAAGTATGCCCACCACCAATGTCACCAGGAACATACTCACTCTGTTCTGCTTGTTTTTTCGATACGCGACTCTTTTAGCCATCTGTATCCTCCAAAAATTATTCTTCAGATATTATATCGGCCATTTGAACAAAAAAGTCAAGGTCTTAAATGTATTTAAATAATTCTGCCGCCTCTTCTTTTCTGACAGTCTCCTGAACATTTAATACTTCCACTTTCACATCCTTGTTGCCAAATGAAATGGTGATGATGTCACCTTCCTTTACATTGGCAGATGCCTTTGCGGGCTTGTCATTTATGAGAACTCTTCCGCTGTCACATGCCTCGTTTGCCACGGTTCTTCTCTTTATAAGTCTCGATACCTTCAGATATTTATCCAGTCTCATTTTTATTCTCCCATCAGGTTTATTATTTGATTATACATTCCCCAAATTCAGATCCTCTCATGCAAGCATGAAGATCTGAGTTTGGCTCATTGTTTTACCCGAGCAGGCTGACGCCTTCTCGACGGCACCTCAAGGCTGGCGCCTTTCGGTGACCTACATTCCCCAAATTAAGATCCTTTCATGCAAGCATGAGGATCTTAATTTGGCTCATTGTAAAACATAAAAAGGATCCCACCGTAAGGTGAAATCCTTTTAAGTAATCTTAAATAACTCTAATTAGTTAAGAGCATCCTTTAAAGCCTTACCAGCTTTGAACTTAGGAGCCTTTGAAGCAGGAATAGTAATCTTCTCATTAGTTCTGGGATTCTTACCTGTTCTTGCTGCACGATTTGAAACTTCGAAAGTACCAAATCCAACTAACTGAATCTTCTCACCTTTCTTTAACTCATCAGCAACTACATCTGTAAATGCCTTAAGAGCCTTTTCTGCGTCCTTCTTAGAGATTCCAGCCTGATCAGCCATAGCTGCAACTAATTCTGTTTTGTTCATTTTGAACTCCTCCTGTAATGGGCTTTCATTATTGTATTTTTTTGCTGACGCCTTTAGCAACGCCTATATCTATATATATCTGTTTTTATGCGTTTTGTCAAGAAGTTTTGCCGTTTTTTAGCCATTTTAAGCCATTTTTACCAATTTATTCACTTTTTACCAAATCGGCAAATGAGTAAGAAAAATCCTTTTCTTCGTTTTCTATGGTTACGGTGTAACTTCTTGTCTCAAATCCTGTTTTTCTGAGGGTGATCACATGGGTTCCGTCAACTTTTTTAAAGCTGCATGGGGAGATTCCTATGTAATTTCCGTCCAGATACACCTCAGCGCCCTCCGGTGCATCGATGTAAACCTTATAATAGGTAGTAATAGTGTCACTGTCCGTATTTTCGTTTCCCGAAGATACCGTAGTATCATCCTCTTCCTCATCTTCGGAATCCGATTTTTCCAGGTCAAGTACAACTGTTGCGCTCTCTTCTCCGACGCTGAGATATTTTACTATCGAAGAATAACCCGTGGCCCTTGCTATCAGCTGATGGACTCCGTAGGTAAGCTCCACCGGCACCGATATGTCTGCTTCCGACCCGTCAATGTAAATGCTTGCATCTGAGGGTGTCACGGCAAAGATCACTTTTCCGTACTTTGCCTCCTCCACGTGGAGGTCTCCGATGTCCAGCGTGGTCTCCAGGTTTCTGTTGATAATGGCAGTTTTTTTGCCACCGCTTCCGTTTAAGCTGATAGTCACATCATATTTTCCCTCGGGCACAGTGAGGATCATGTCCTCGGTGATGGTAGTGATGGTGGCCTGCCCCACTTCGATCCAGCCACCGATAAAATTCTCCGCATTTGCAAGCCTTAAATACCCATGTCCTTTTTTTACCGACAGACTTAAAACTTCCTTGTCCAGGGTTTCCATGTCTATGATGTCATTTTCCATGATCTCCATGGGGTCGATGGGATTTCCGTCAGATAAATACATGATATATTTTCCGAGCTTGTATACTTCTTCTCCCACGGTTATCTCTTTTTTTACATTATCGAGAGTGTATTCCTTTACATCCTTTAAGACCCTTGCGCTCTCGGAGAGATTCAGGGCGGTCAGATGCTTTTTGTCCTTCAGGAATTTCACATCCACCACATTTCCTTCCTCTATGGAATTTGCCGTGACCGCGCTTTTGTATTTATCCGTAAATGTGGTAGTCTTGTCATATTCAAGAGTATACTTTTTCCCAAGATCCAGATTTAAAAAAGTGATCTTGTTCTCTTCCCTGTTAATTCCCGCCACAACGCAGGTGTCCTCTGAATCAAAACTGTCCGGCGAAGTGAGCACAAAACCGGTTTCCACCCGGTCATTCTTATTTACACTTTCCTCAGGTACAGACGTATTCCCACACCCTGTGGCAAACAGCAGTGTGACCAAAACAAAAGCTGCAATCCTGAGACCCTCTCTAGTTTTCACTTTCATTCTCCCATCTTTTTACAAGTGTTGTCAGATTTTCTTTTGTATTTAATTCCGGCTCCTCCAAAACTTCATCCAAAAGCTTCTGAAGGATTTCCCCGATCTCTTTTCCCGGCTTATGTCCCATGGCGATCAGGTCAGATCCGTTTAAAGCTAATGTCTTTAAGGATACGCACTGGTCAAGTCTTTCGATCTCTCTGTAAATATCATAGGTCAATTTCACATTCTGTATTTTTTCCTCGCGCTTAAAGGGGCTTTGGGCCGCGATATCCGCAAACCTCACCTTCTCTAGCAGGGGAAAAATATCGGGGCCGATCTTGTTTATGGCACGTCTTACTATTTTCATGGTGGGGACAATGCCGTTTCCAAAATCGTGATACCTCACCAGTTTGCTCACAAAATGTATGGAATCATTGTCAAATTTAAGGCGCCTCATGATATCCTTTGTCATGGCTTCGCCCACTTCCTGGTGACCGTGAAAATGATCCACTCCATTTTCATCCGTGGTCTTCACCCCGGGCTTTCCGATATCGTGAAAAAGCATTGTGAGTCTCAGATACTTGTCGTTTGTGATATTCTGCATGGCAACCAGGCTGTGCTCTCCCACGCTGTACATGTGATGCGGGTTATTTTGCACCGTCTCCATCATCTTGTCAAACTCGGGAAGTATCACCTTTGTGATCCCAAGCTCCCACGCCTTTTTTAACAGCTCCGGATGATCAGAGTCGATCAGTTTTGTAAGCTCCACTCTTATCCTCTCCGCAGAGATCTTTTTTAAATTTCCTGAAAGGACTTCGATAGCTACGGCAGTTTCCTCATCAATGTCATAACCAAGCTGAGCCGCAAAGCGGACAGCCCTCATGATTCGAAGCGCATCCTCGTTAAATCGCTCCGTTGCTTTTCCGACGCAGCGGATCACACCTCTGTCAATGTCATCCATTCCGCCAAATAGATCCACCAGTCCTGCGTCAGGATTGTATGCCATGGCATTTATGGTAAAATCCCTTCTCTTTAAATCCTCCTCAAGTGAAGGGGTGAAAGTCACTTCTTTTGGATGCCTTCCGTCCTCATATTTTCCGTCCAGCCTGTAGGTCGTAACTTCAAAGCCTTCTTTTCCAAGCATTACAGTTACGGTCCCGTGCTCAATACCCGTATCGATGGTTCTGTCAAACAAAGCCTTTACTTCCTCGGGCTTTGCGGAGGTTGTGATGTCCCAGTCTCCGGGAACTCTGCCCAGGATGGAATCCCTGACACATCCTCCCACCACATAGGCTTCAAACCCTGCAGCAGAAAGTCTTTCCAATATTAATTTTGCTTTATCGGGTATTTTTATATTCATCAATATTTTCCTAAGATAAATTTGTCTATTACTGTGATAAGTCCGTCCTCATCATTTGAACCAGTGATAAAGTCTGCCACTTCCTTTACCTCTTCCGCGGCATTTGCCATAGCCACACCCACTTCTGCGTACTTTATCATGGAAATGTCATTAAATCCGTCTCCGCAGGCAATCGTATCATGTCTGCTTGCACCCAGGACTCTCAGCATGGAGTCGATTCCCGCCGCCTTGTCCACGCCCTTTGGCATGATCTCTATAAAATACGGCTCTGAGCGGTAGACACTTAAAGTCTCCCCGTATATCTTTTGAAGTTTTTTTTCTATTTCAGCTGCCTTTTTGGGCGGTGCTGTCATGAGGCATTTATTTTCCGGAAAATCAATATACTCGGCAAAATTGTCCACCACTTTGATCTCCAGTCCGTTAATATGCGCCTCCCACTGTACATAATCATCCGGCTCAAAGGCAGAGATAACCAGATCATTTTCATAGGAGATAAGTCCGCACTTTTCCATATTTGCAAACTGGAAAAGCTCAGAGGGAACATTCATGGGAAGGACCAGCTGACTGATGACATTGCCTGTGGCACACTCAACTATCCTGCCTCCGTTAAAGCTCATAAGATATCCGCCGTATTTTTTCAGTTCCAGTTCTTTTTCATATCTGCGCATACCAGGTGTGGGTCTTCCCGAGCCCAGTATCACCATGTGACCGGCCTCCATGATCTCCCACAGTTTACGCTTTGTGGCTTCTGTTATCTCTTTTTTGCTGTTTGTAAGTGTTCCGTCTATATCCAGGATCAAAATTTTTCTGCTCATGTTAATCCGCACCTTTCGCCTTCATCCCATCCCCATTTCTTTGGTAAGTATAACATACAGACGCAAATGACGCAAAATAAAGCACCTCCCATATCGGGAAGTGCTTTAAAAATTTCTTTGTGTTTAATTACCTTGCTCTGAGTGACCGGATTATTCTTCGGTATCAGCCTCAGTTTCAACTGCTTCATCTGTTGCATCAGTCTCAGCTGCAGCATCCTCACTCTCAGCTTCACCCTGGGCATCTTCCAATGCGGCCTGAGCTGCCTCAACCTTTAAGTAGGTGAGATTTCCCTTGGGATCTTCGATCTCGATTCCCTCTTCAATGCCTGCTGTATACTCATTCATATGATCTGTGACAAGTTTGGTTCTGATAGCAAGATAGTACTCGGGATGATTGTCTCCTACGAAATAGATCACATATGTGTATCCGTCTTCGGAAACGAAGCTTACAACATCTCCTGCCTTGCGGGCTGCATCGTTCAACCACTCTTCAACTACGTCGGGAGTTCCGCCTTTTGTAACAGCCTCAACATATCCGCCTTCTGCTGTGAAAAGTGAATTGTCATTGTACTTGTCAGCGATCTCGCCAAAGCTTTCCTCTGTTGCTTCACCGCTTCTCCACTCATCGAGGATCGCATCACCGCTTACAGGCTCTTCTCCTTCTGCAGCTTCGGGAAGGATAATGAAACGAGCGGACTTTGTAGGCGCTGTATCAAGAGACTTATCTTCGAAACGAAGAACATAATACTGATTAAGTCCTGCGTCCTCAAGAACGGTTGTGTCTCCTTCTTTTCTGGCATCATCATAGAGCCAGTCTCTGATGGCAGATGATGTTCCGGTATATGTAGCATCCTCTTTTAATGTAAACTCTTCGCTTGCGGCTCCGTTATTTAAGCCTTCGAGGAATTCGTTTGCCTTTGCCTCTGCTTCCTCCATAGCCTTTGCAACCTCTGCCTCTGAAGGAGTGTATGTGCCATCCTCGGAAACTTCTGCTCCCTCGTCTGCAAGGTCTGTGGGCTCCTCGGGAAGTTCTGCCTTAAATACTGCCTGATAGTAGTCTACCTTGTCATAGTCTTTTTTGTTCTCATTGTAGTAGCTTTCGATCTGATCATCCGTAACAGTTGCCTCATATGCGTCCTGGATGGATTCAAAGTAAGCATTGATATAAGAAGAATTTCTCACATATTTCTCAAGTCTGTTCAAAGTAGCATACTCACCGAACACGCTCTGAACATATGCCTTGACTGTCTGAGCGTTTTCCTTTGCAGAGCTTTCCGCAGCTGCCTTAAAAGCCTCCCACTCTTTGTCTGTGTTGTGCTCAAAACCTGCTTCTGCCGCTGCCTTCTCAAGCGCCTTTACAGATACAAGGCTCTGAGCGGTGAGCTGATCGAAATAATCACCCCATGTAAGTGTGTCGGAATACATCTGAGTTGAAAAATCAGAATTCACATCAAGTCCGAAGTAAGAAAGATATGAACCGTAGCTTGCGATGTAATTGTTTACTACCACGCTGTGATTGTAATCAAATTCAACTTTGTTGACACTCTCATCAGCTACCTCAATGTAAGTGCCGTTTACCATCAGATAATTTCTGATGGGGAAGGAAGCAATTAACGCTATCAGCACGATAACGATGAGCACACCGAAAAATGTGTCAGCTTTTTTCTGCTTGCCGGCTTTTGCTTTCTCCTCCGCTTTTCTCTGCATTTTAAGATCATATTTTGTCATGGTCTTTTCATTGCTTTCTTTTACATTTTCATTCTTTGCCATAATAAACTTCTCCCTTTTTTATTCATAGAAGCGCATTGCATTATTTTACAGCATTTTTTCCAAAAAATAAAGGCATTTCACATCTATTTCACAATTTCAACCTATTTTGAAAAGAATAAAAAACAACCGCAGGCATCCGCCCGGGAGACTTACTCCCCTGCAGACACCGCTACGGTTGTTTGATCGATCTGTTTATTTTGCACTCTTTCTGTATTGAACGGGTGTAAGTTCAAAAGATCTCTTGAAAAGTCTGATGAAATGCTCTACGTTTTCGTAGCCCACAGTGGCCGAAATGCTCTCCACCGTCATGTCGGTCTCCTTTAAGAGATTCTTTGCTTTTTTCATTCTCTCTTCCTTTACCACTTCCTGGAAGGTAACGCCGGCTCTCTCCTTGATATATTTGGAAAGATAAGGTTTTGAGAGATGGAAATATTCGGAGAGACTCTCCAATGTCACAACCGTGTAGTTTTTCTGGATGAAGCTGATGATGTCAACTATTCTCTCATCCCTGCCGGATGTGATGTGCTGCTCCTTTGTAAGCTTGTTGGCTGCTGAAACCAGTGCCGCAATGGATGCCTTGATGATATCTTCATCAACACCCACTCCCCAATAGAACTTTCCTTCATACATGATTCCCACATATGCTGCTGCCTTTGAACTTGAGCCCTTGCTGATAGCGTGCTCCTCGTATACAGAAAGTTCGTATTTTATTCCAAAATATGTTTTGATAGCATTGCTCACTGCATCCAGACGACCGTTACCCATGGTAATGATCTTTCTGCGCTGGCCTGCCTGCTCTATGTCAACCTCTGCAGAGATTCCGTTAACCTGCGTAAAGTGACACTCCGGAATATTGAAAACAGTTCTCGGAAGGATATAGTTTTCCTCGAAGATGGAGTAGATCTCCTTTGGCAAAAGCTCCTGATGACGCTTGTCGGATACTCCCTTTATGAGGTAACCTACCTCCTCCTGCATCTGTTTCGGAACAGAAAAACCAAACTGATTCTTTAATACGAAAGCAACTCCGCCCTTTCCCGATGTGGAATTGATCCTGATGACATCTGACTCGTACTCTCTTCCGACGTCCGAAGGGTCGATGGGCAGATAAGGGATATCCCATCTCTTTCCGCTCTTTCCTTCGCTTCTCCAATTCATGCCCTTGCTGATGGCATCCTGATGGGAACCGGAGAATGCTGTAAATACCAGATCTCCGGCATAGGGAGTTCTCTCATGAACCTTCATACCTGTAAATGATTCATATGCTTCTCTGATATCCATGATATGTGAAAAATCAAGTCCGCTGTCCACGCCGTGGGAAACCATATTCATGGCAACTGTTACCAGATCCACATTTCCGGTCCTCTCACCGTTTCCAAAGAGAGTTCCCTCCACTCTGTCTGCTCCCGCAAGTATTCCAAACTCGGCATCGCTTATTCCGCAACCTCTGTCATTGTGGGGATGGACGCTGACTACCACATTGTCTCTGTACTTTAAGTTTTTGCTCATGTACTCAACCTGACTTGCAAACACGTGAGGCATGGCAACCTGCACGGTTGTGGGAAGGTTGATGATGGGCTTGTGTGTGCTTTCGGGTTTCCACACATCCAAAACCGCGTTACATACCTCGAGAGCATATTCGGGCTCTGTCTGTGAAAAACTCTCGGGGCTGTACTCAAATCTGAAATCGCCGTCTGTCTGATTTGCCAGATCCTTTAACATCTTTGCGCCGTCCACCGCAAGCTTCTTTATCTCTTCTTTGTCCTTTTTGAAAACCTGTTCACGCTGCTCCACGCTTGTGGAATTATAGAGGTGAATGATGGCATGGGGTGCGCCCTTTACCGCATCAAAGGTTTTCTTGATGATGTGCTCTCTGGCCTGAGTCAGCACCTGAATTGTCACGTCATCGGGGATAAGTTTCTTTTCAATAAGTGCTCGGATAAAATTGTACTCTGTGTCAGATGAAGCGGGGAATCCCACCTCGATCTCTTTGAATCCGATCTGTACAAGGAGCTTGAAAAATTCCAATTTCTGTTCCAAACTCATGGGATCGATAAGTGCCTGATTTCCATCACGCAGATCTACACTGCACCAGATAGGAGGGTGCTCTATTGAATCCTTCTTTACCCAGTCGTAAGTCATAACCGGAGGAAGATGGTAGGTTTTTCCATATTTCTCACTGACGTTCACATTAATCTCGCTCATTTTAGGGTCTCCTTTTTCATAGTGACTCAAGTTTAACATCGAATTTTAGGTCAAACAAGGTACAATTTTATCGTTCCCGTTGATATATTTTAACATATTTATATGAAAAATACTCGATTTTTTCTTAAATTCTTTATGTTTCTATTGATTTTGTTTAAGCAATAAAAATGCACAAAAAAATACCACCGACAAAGGTGGTATTTAATCATTCTGCTTATATCTCTTTTTTAAGAGCATCATCCAGCATTTTCTTTAAATCAAAGCGCTGGCTGATGACGTCCATTTTCTCCAGGTCATTTTTCAAGGTGTCGGCAATCTCGCTTAAGCACTCAAGGAGGAATGGATTGAATACTCCGCTCTCTCCGTTGTAGATCATCTGCATCGCTTTCTCGTGAGCATATGCCGGTTTGTAAACCCTGAGGCTCACCAGCGAATCATACACATCTGCGATAGATACGATCTGGGCGCTGATGGGGATCTCATCTCCCACAAGTCCGTCGGGATATCCTCCACCGTCATATCTCTCATGATGCCATCTGCATATATCATAAGCCGTCTTGATAAGAGGCTCGTTTTGGTAGAAGGGAATGTTTTCCAGCATCTGGGCACCTATCATGGTGTGAGTCTTCATGATATCAAACTCACTCTTTGTAAGCTTGCCCGGTTTGTTTAATATCTCTGCCGGTATCGCGATCTTTCCGATGTCATGCATGGAGCTGGCTGTGCAGATCAAAAAGATTTCCTCTTCCGTAAGTCTGTACCTGTCCGTCTTTTCTACAACCTTACGGCAAAGAAGCTCTGTTATGTTATTTATCCTGATAACATGTAAACCGCTCTCACCGTTTCGAAATTCCACGATATGGCTTAGCATATTTATCATGATACTGTTGGATTTCTGTCTCTGGTAAACCTGATCCTGCACCAGACGCATCAGCTTTTTTTGCTTTGCGTACATGAGGATGGTGTTTACCACACGTTTGTGAACTACATTCGAATTAAAGGGACGACTGATATAGTCGGTGACTCCCATGGAAAAAGCTTTCTCGATAAACTGATCATCATTGTAAACTGTGATCATGATGACAGGTATGCTGTCCAAAAGTCTGTATCGCTTCATGGCCTTTAAAACTTCAAAGCCATCCGCCCTGGGCATAACGATATCCAAAAGGACCAGGTCGATCTCATCCTTTTTGGACATAATGGTATCGAGCGCTTCCACTCCATCCTTTACCAGGATAAGATTGAATTCATCACACAGCATATCTCTCAGCACGTTACGGTTCAGTTCTGTGTCGTCTGCTATCAAAATCGTCTGCTTATGTAATTCATCACTAAATAATGCCTTGTCGATTTCCGCCATAAAATTTTTGAACCCCGTCTGATTTCAAAACCTGTTACTGCTTCATGTCTAAAGGTGCATCTATCCTTATTTTACTAACTATTTCCAGATTTTTCAATCAATTTTTGTGAAAAGCGCTCAAAAGTGTGATTTTGGGATTTCTTTGGACTCTTCTCTATTCATTATCCTTGTCGGCTTCATCGACAATACCGTCCCCACCGCAGGTCATACATACCTCATCCCAGCGCATCATGCCACCATAACAGGTTTCCTGCCCACATTTTCCGGAACCTTCACAGCTGTAGCATGTCGAATATCCTGTGCCATGGCATTTTGGACAATTCTCCGCTCCCTGTGAATGATCCCCATCGCAGGATAGTACCCCTGAACCACCACAGATCTGGCATTTCCCGCTGCCTCCGCAATGGTAGCAGACTTCAGAGCGGTGTCTGATTCCATGCCCGTCGCAATGTGTACACTGATACGGATAGGTTACGTTTGGTTTATCCCCGGGTGCATCCCCGGGTGCATCTCCGGGCGCATCTCCCGGTGCATCTCCCGGCGTTTTTCCCGCACCTTCAGGCACTTTTCCCGGTGCGTCTCCCGGCGCGTGGTATTCGTTATCATCTCCCGGAGTCATTTCATCACCTTCCGGACGTTTGGCCGGTTCATCCAGCACTGCGTAATTTTCATGATCCACATTGATTTCAGCTGCCAGTTCATGATCCTCCAGCACATCACCGCACACAGATTCCATCTCCGACAGAATCTGATCCGCCGACTGCGCATGGTCCGCCCTGATCTCCAGGATCCTGACATTAATATCCCTGCCTTCCGAAACAAAGCCTTCTTTGATACATTCTTTCAGCACAGTTTCAAGTCCCTTCACCAGCCCAAGGCCATCCCAGGTTATCCCATCTTCTTCCAAAGCTGACAGGATCTGCTGTGCATCTTCATTAACCGATTCAATGCCAAGAATCTCGTTCTGATCTCCCAGATAAAAATAAAATTCCGGGTTGATGCTCACGACCACCTTGGAAGCGTATGGTCCGCTGTAATTTTCGGTCTGCACTTTTGGCTTTTCATCTTCAGACTTTGAAGTCTCCCACTGTGCGTCGTCCGCTTCCGTATCAGGATCCGCCTCAAGATCAACCGCAGAATCTGCCACTGTCTCACTTTCATTTAAAACCGGTTCCGCTTCCTGCTTCGATCCGCATCCTGACAAGACGAATATACAAGCCGCCATCATTAACAAAATCTTTTTATGGTTCATTTATTCAGTGCCCCCTCTCATTGGCTTTAAATCGATAATAATGGCTATATAGTTATTTTACTACAGCTTTATTTCCATTCCAACATAATTAAATCGCAAGCTTCCTTTATTAATCTGTCAATGAAGTGATTAAGCTTTTTGCATCCGTGACCACCTCATGACACTGATCGGGATGCAGATCATTACAAACAGGAGTGGTGTCACTATTTCAAGGTATGGAAGCCATACAATCTTTCCAAACACATTTAATGTATACATTCTGAAGATATCACCGGCATTTCCGACAAGGGGAAACAGATCCAGAGTTAACTGCGCCCTGTATGGCAAGTGGCCCGCGATAAACATGGGCGCGATCAAAATAGCAAATCCTCCCATCATGGCAAGACGGTCGCTTTTGAAAAATGATGATATTAACATTACGACTGAAGCAAATCCTGTGATGCCGATAAACAAGAACAGATACTCATAGATTTCTGCCTGAGCCATGTTCATCGGAGCGATGGCGAGCATTTTGATGCACTGGATCGGTGTATCCCACCCTGACAAACCCAGAAAAACCATTTGAACTATTATGCTGGGAACGGCGACAAGTGTGAATACCTCTGTAGTAAATGCTAATCCCACACCCATCTTGGCAACAGCATCTTTTCTCCAGCCATCTTTCGTAGAAAGGATCATCGTACCGGTCCCATCACGCCATTCACCTGAGAACAATGGAGCAAGGCTAACGATGATGACAATGGCAATTATCATCCCATAATCCGGAATCAGACTTGCAAGAACCGTTCTCCAGCCTTCAGTCCATGTATAGGAAAACGGAGTGTCTACTTTTGCATTCATAGATAACAGATAGTCCTTTTCCCGACCCTTTATACCGGATGCATCCATGTATGTTTCTATTGCAGTCTGACGTCTGGCATACATATCAGTAAGAGCCGACGCATCAACATATCCCACCATAAGCTGATATATCACCGGTCTTTGAAGTTCCGGATAAAGAGTTTGCAACCATGATGATATAACACTCCAATCCGTTTTTTTCAGTTCTTTGTCATCACCGTTTTTTCCTGCTCTCTGATAATCGGATACCATTTCAGAAAGCGTGTCAACTGTCAGTAACGGTTCATATCTTTTGGCATATTCCTGCCGTTCTCGAATATACTCATAGCCATCGAAGTGGCTGCCGGTAATATCTTTGGAACTACCTAAGGTTAACCACTGGTACTGCAGTATTCCGCCAAACACCACAATGTAAATGATGCATAGTAGTACACTGATCTTTACACTGCCTCTGCTCCAAAGTTTTTTATGTTCAACACAAAAAAGATCCATCTCTAACTCCTTTCTGTGGGGAAATGGTACAGATACAGATCCTCCAATGTCGCAGGGACAGAAACTGCACTGTCTGACGGTGGATCCTCACTTATGATACGAAGTATTGTTCTGTTATCTTCCCGCCTTAAATTTGCAACAGTCGTTTCTGCTTCCCATTTATCTGTTTCAGAGGGTTCGACTGCTATTTCCCACACATGTCCCTCTACTTCCTCAAGAAGATCTCGTATACTTCCCTGAGATACTATGCGTCCGTTTTTCATCACAAGCACTCTGTCAGCGATCGCTTCCACATCCGTCACGATATGCGTAGAAAGAAGCACTATGCGGTTACTTGCAAATGAAGATATCAAATTACGAAAGCGTACTCTTTCCTTTGGATCAAGTCCGGCCGTAGGCTCATCCAGGATAAGTATCTGTGGATCATTAAGAATGGCTTGGGCTATACCAAGCCGTTGCTTCATCCCTCCGGAAAATGTCCGTATTTTTTTGTTTGCAACATCACTTAAGCCCACTTCATCTAATAGGTGTTTACTTTTACTCACAGCTTCCCTTCTGGGAATTCCCTTTAAGACTGCTATGTAGTGCAGATAATCCTTTGCCGTGTAATGGGGATAGTATCCAAAATCCTGAGGAAGATATCCAAGCATATCCCTGTAATCCGCTCCCATGTCGGCAACGTTCTTCCCATCCAGCAATACCTCCCCGCTCGTAGGCTCCAGTATTGCTGATATCATCCTCATCAAAGTGGTCTTTCCTGCACCATTGCCTCCAACAAGTCCGTATACTCCGGGCCGCATTTCTATACTGAGATTGTCGACTGCTTTTTTATTGGCATATGTCTTGGTCAGACGATCAAGAGACAAAACCATAAGTCTTTCCCTCCTTAACATTTATGATAAGATGCTTGATCTCGAGAGCAAAAAAGATTGCAAAAGTAATAAAGCTAATCATCCAAATACTTACTGCGGAAGCCTGATATAGTCCGGGCTTAAACAAGGCGATGATTCCCCACAGGAAACTGACTAGGACCGTCAGCCTTATGGAAGCATAAAAGTCTCGCTTTCCGCTACGCATCAACCTGAGCATAATGGTCACACAAAGCATATAAGGAACCAAAACATACAATATCAGATTGACTATTCCCATACTTCCCTTTAGAACTGCACTCTCTATCAGTAACAGAACAGTAAAGCATACGATATCCGAGGCTCCTATTATTATGAGCCTTGCAAGCTGCAACTGTGCATATGAGTTTTTTGTTGCAAGTTCTATCTCATTCATGCGGCTTAGCTCCGCCCGGTACAGCATGGGAAGAGCCGCCATAACAAAAAACGGAATGAACACAGGTATCATCCTTGGAAAATCATCCACCACCCCATTTAATAAGCACACCAGGATAAGTGTAGCAATCTGACCGCCTAAGATTTGTATTCCGTTCATACGAAATACTTCCGACAGGAATTCGAAAAAATCTGTTCGTCTGTGGTCATCCATAATACCGACTGCAGTAAGCTTTCGACATTCAAAAACAGTTTCATCTATTTTTTTTGTTTCTTCTACGCCCCGGTACAAGCGAAGGTATTTCTTTATTTTGTATACTCTCATTTGTTTACTCCTTTCTGACGTAATGTCTTAATTGCCAGATTTACTCTGCTTTGCGCTGTTCTATATGGGATGTTTAAGATATCTCCCATCTCACGATAAGAAAAACCACTCATGTAACGCAGGATAAGCGCTTCTTTTTGTTCATCAGGCAGATGTGACAAAAGCTCCCTAATCTCACTTGCATCCTCCGCATGCCTGATGCCGTCATATTCGTCCTCTATTTCACATATATCTGTATCCGGCTCGTATTCGATCCGTCGTTTTCTGAGTTCATCCATGCATACGCTTCTTGCAACACAGAAAAGCCATGCCTTGAAGTGCCCTCTTTTTTTATACTGCCCAAGGCACCTGAATACCTTTAGGAATGTCTCCTGCGTCAGGTCTTCTGACATATCGGTGTTATTGCATTGCCATTTACAGAATCTCATGACTTGGGCATAATACCTGCGGACAATTTTCTCCGCAGCGTCCTCATCCCCGGCTCGTATCCGCTTTATCAACAAATCATCTTTCATATAGTTATTGCTCCTAAGTGATCACTCTATATATTAAAACGAAATAGCTGTGAGTTTTGATTAATAATTTTAAGTAAAAAAATAAAACCAGTCCAGTTGAGCGAGCTCAACGGAACTGGTTTTATTTTGACATTCAGAGGCGTGCAATTCGGAGGACGCAAAAATACATATTTGATGATTATATGAATGAAATGGCTGTGTTTCACAGTTTGAGATTCAATTGGTAATAACTGTTTTCACACCTATAGTCTGATCTTATTCATTACAGCCTTGAATAACTCAGCCTCCTCTTCAGTAATATCTTCAAATAAATATTTAAGCCTTTCTCTGTTTTTCTTTTCTATAAAATCATACATCCGGTGCCCTTCATCAGTTAAATATAATTCCTTTGTGCGCTTATCCGAAGAGGCTCGGGTTGTTTTGACATATCCTTTTTTCTCCAGTGATTTAACATTTCTTGCTATTGCAGCCCTGTCTATGTACAGATTTACGGAAACTTCCTCCTGACTGATTCCCTCTGCCAGTCCGATGTTTGATATAACAACACTTTCCGAAAAAGAAACATCTGTATCCTTCAGAAACTCGTTCGCATAACTAAGATATGTTCTGTATAGCACACCTATGCCTTGCATCAGATTTTTAATCATTTAAATCCTCCTTAATAAAATCTTCCACTACTCTTACAAACTCCTCAGGCACTTCAAGATTGGTAACATGTCCGGCGTCTAAATAAACATACGATCCGTCTTTTAATAGCTCCATGGCTTTTTGAGCCATTTCTTTCGACATCGCTCCATCCAACGTCCCGTCTTCCAAATATCCCGTGTTCGCCTGTATCAGCAGAACCGGGCAATCAATTTCTGACAGGGCAGTGGCATGATCAAAATTCTGATTCCACGTTCCATCATAAAACGCAGCTCCAAATTCAGGATCATATCGATCCATACCTCTCAGCATTTCCTGCACGGATACAGGCATGAAAGCTATTTCTACCGGTTCCCCTGCATTAAACTTTCTGTAAAGTGAAACCATCGCTTTTATCAGATGTTCCGCACCGTCAAAAACATATGTCGAGAAAAACTGATCGCTGTTATTGATCCAGTACATCAGATAATCTCCATTGTATTCATCCGATTCCAAAGCGTTTTTGCTTTGTGTGAAAGCTTTATTCGCAACTGTCTGTTTTACTTCAGGATATTCTGATGAAAAAAGAGGTGGATCCTCTAAGATAGCTGCTTTGACAATATCCTTCCTGTTGGCCGCCAACCATGTTGTCAGCAAGCCACCGGAAGAATTACCGGCTACATATACCGCTTCTCCCACAACCTCATCAATAAACCTGCCTAAATCGCTGCCGATGTTTTCAGCACTCATTTCATATCCGTCCGGAACTACAGTTTTTCCGTGTCCGGGATAGTCGATCGCATATACATGAAATTTTTCGGAAAGATCCGGCAATACAGAACTATACGTATACCAATCCAATAATTGAGCATGCAATAAGATGAGCGCCGGACCGTTATCCGGTCCCTCCGCATAATTAAACAGCACGTCTCCAACCTGAACCTGCTTTTCTACAATTCCGGCTTCGACGAGTTTTTTATCCGAGGGATTTCTATATGTTATTATACGGATCAGGACAGTTAATGCAATCAATAACAGGCATATACACAATCCAATTATTATATTTCTTACAATCTTCATATTTTTGTCTCCTTTCATTGACTGAGTCAAGTATATTTCAAACAATTGACTGTGTCAAGTATTTTTAATATCTTTCTGCTACTCCTACTTCGGATGTGTCATTCGAGACTCGGAGTTCGGAGGCGGAGCCTCCTTCATCGCGGGCTTTCGCCCTATAAAAAAACAAAAACACCTCCCGACTGAGCAAGCTCAGCGAAGGTGTTTGATTGGTGAACTATCGAGACGTGCAATTCGGAGGCGGAGCCTCCTTCATCGCGGGCTTTCGCCCTATAAAAATAAAAAACAGCCTTTCGCCTGAGCTAGCTCAGCGAAGGCTGTTTTCATTTTTGCACGTCTCAATGCTTACGCGAATGTTCCCAGCGGGAATCGAACCCACAACTAGCGCTTAGGAGGCGCTTGTTATATCCATTTAACTATGAGAACAACTGGATCTTTAGAACCCGGGCGGGAAGTTTACTTTTCCCTGAAGCCAGATGACTCCTTTAAATCTTCTGCCCACCTGCGGTTCACCAAACAAATCCATTATATTGATACAAACGTCAAAAGTCAATTCATTACATGAAATAGTCAGGATATAAATTTCTTCTCCTGTCATTTCATTTTTGACTTTGCGCATTGCCACAATATCTCCGAGTATGGAATAATGATCGCACTCTACTCCGTAGGGCATGAGACTGGTGTCCACCAGGGAGTAGAGATCCTCTTTCATTATCCTCTTTGATATGGATGCGTAAATGTCCATATCCTCTAAAGTCAGTGTCTCTATCGCATCTTCATCGCCTTTTCTGGCAGCAGCTAAGAGGTTCACTCTGTTCGAATTGTTTTCTTTGATCTGCTCTTTTTGCTTTTCATCCTTTTCAATGGGGATCATTATGGTCCCTTCCGTTGAAAGACCGGCCAGAGTCAGACTCGTTCCCTTAACGGGAAGCTTGTCTTCGGTCTGGGCAGTCACATAGGATATTCTGTCCTGAAGAGCAAATATAAGAGAAATACCTACCTTGATATCATCGCATACACCGGCAAAGGAATCCTTTCCCGCATGTTTTTCTATTGTCACATCCTCGTAGGAAGTGACCCCTGTTCCCTCAAGGTAGGGATAGTAATATTCATAGACGAATTTTTCTTCGTCGTCAAACTCACCGCAAACTGCTACGCCAATGCCGGGGGCCACGTCTTTGCAAAAGTCCGCCAGCATTATTCCTTCCTTGTTCAAGGTGTAGCTGCGATTGTTTGCATTTAAAACAATTTCCTGTAGAAGTGCCTTTTGCTTACTCCTGTCAGCATAGTCGCTGAAACCGACTGCTCGCATATACTTATGCAAAAAATCACCTCCCTATTATGACACTAGTGTCATTAGTTTTTGGGATATACCTTGTCCACACCACCCATGTACATACGAAGGGCTTCGGGAATGTTAACACTTCCGTCCTCGTTTACATTGTTCTCAAGGAATGCGATTAGTCCTCTGGGTGTTGCAAGCACTGTATTGTTCAACGTGTGAACGAAGTATGTGCCATCTTTTCCCTTAGTTCTGATCTTTAATCTTCTGGCCTGAGCATCTCCGAGAGTTGAACATGATCCAACCTCAAAGTATTTTTTCTGTCTGGGGCTCCATGCTTCTACGTCGCATGACTTAACCTTAAGATCTGCCAAGTCTCCTGAGCAACACTCAAGTGTACGAACAGGAATATCAAGGCTTCTGAAAAACTCTACTGTGTATGACCACATCTTGTTATACCAGTCCATTGAGTCCTCAGGCTTGCAGAGAACTACCATCTCCTGTTTTTCAAACTGGTGAACTCTGTAAACACCTCTCTCTTCGATTCCGTGAGAGCCTACTTCTTTTCTGAAGCAAGGTGAATATGAAGTCATGGTGATGGGAAGGCTTGCCTCCTCAACTAACTGCCCTTTGAATTTACCGATCATGGAATGCTCACTTGTACCGATTAAGAAGAGATCCTCTCCTTCGATCTTGTACATCATGGCTTCCATCTCTGCGAAACTCATTACTCCGTTAACGACATCGGATCTGATCATGAAAGGAGGCACGCAATATGTAAATCCTTTGTTGATCATGAAATCTCTCGCGTAAGAGATCATTGCTGAATGGATCCTTGCCACATCTCCCATGAGATAATAAAATCCGTTTCCGCTGGTGCGTCCTGCTGAATCTTTGTCGAGACCGTTTAATCTGTCCATGATATCTGCGTGATAAGGCACTTCAAAATCAGGAACCACGGGATCTCCGAATTTTTCGATCTCTACGTTCTTTGTATCATCCTCTCCGATTGGTACGGAAGGATCGATGATATTGGGAATCACCATCATTATTTTTGTGATCTTTTCATTGAGAGCGGGCTCTAACTCTTCGAGTTCGGCAAGTCTCTTCGCATTTGCGGCAACCTCTGCCTTCTTTGCCTCGGCTTCTTCCTTTTTGCCCTGAGCCATCAAAGCACCGATCTCTTTTGATATTTTGTTACGGGAAGCACGAAGATCATCAGCCTCCTGCTTAACCTTTCTGCTTTCGGCGTCTAATTCGATCACCTCATCAACAAGAGGTAACTTTGAGTCCTGAAATTTCTTTTTTATATTTTCCTTTACAATATCAGGATTCTCTCTTAAAAATTTAATATCTATCATGACTTCCTCCATTCAGTTACTTTCGTAACGTTTAATCTAGTACTTTGTCGATAAAGATGTTGTGTATCTTTACCAGATCCTTTATTTCATTAACGGGCTTGCCGTCTTTATCTTTTACGACTTTGATGACGGGTCTGTCCTGGAAACCGGTGTTCTGCGACATGACAATGGCTTCCTCGCCCTCATTTGTGAGAACTCTGGTGCCGGCGGGATATACTGCGGTGAATTTCAAAAATTCATCGACCACCTGAGCATTGAACTTGACCCCGCGATATGCCTTCATATACTCTATGGCTTCGTAAACCTTTAACTGTTCACAGCCGATGCCGCAGATCAGTTCATCAAAGGCATCGCAGACATTCACTATCATACACTCTATCGGCATCTCCCTGATCTTTAAAGGGAAACCGCTTCCGTCGAGTCTCTCGTGATGATACAGGATTATACTCTTACTCAGATTGGAAATCCAATCTTCTTCTTTAAGAGATGTATATCCGTAAACCGGATGCTTTTTGTATTCTACAAGTTCCTGGGACGATAACTCCTCCACGTTCTTTGTAACAAAATCCGTAGTGAAATATCTCAATCCTATGTCATGCAGGAGGCATCCGATTCCAATATCATGGATCGTAGTCCTTGGTATGCCAAGCTTAAGCGCAGTGAGCACGGAAAGAGAACATATGGAGATTGAGTGCTCATAGATATCAGTGCTTCTCTCTCTGATATCAAACACCTTTTCAACCACACGATCCTCCTCCAGAATATTGGAGATAATGCTGTCTGCTGTTTTGCTTAACTCCTCCAGCTCCTGGTTGTTGTGGTAAGTATGCCTTTCGAGAATATCTTTAACCTTTTCCTTTACGGACTCTTCGATATCAGACTTCAATATCAAAAGTTCCTGGCTCTTGACCTGGTCTTCCTTAACATAGACTTCTTTGATTCCAAGCTCATTGAGACGGTTAATGTACTCCCTCTTAATCGTAGCTCCCTGCGGCATTATTACCTGATAGTCCCATGTCATAATGGGTTTTGCGAGAACCTCATCCCCTACAAGTTCATCAACGTTTTTTCTGATCATTCCAAAGCCCCTTATATTTTAGTTAATTAATTCTGTCCACCTTTTGCAATGGCCAAAGCCTGTGCCTCTTCCTTGCCAAGATCTATACTGCTTTCGCCGTTTTTGATCTCCTTTGTGTAGGAATAACAACCATCAGTGCTGTGCACCGAATTTATTATGAAGCCGTTGTCATTCTCATCCAAAAGTGCAAGACTGAAACTCAGCTTTCCGCCCATCTGATTGAAGGCATCATACTTTACAAGTCCCATCTTTTGGAATGTGCCCTCCAGATTTTTGTAAATCTGACGTATGTCTTTTCGATTCTTTTCCGCTGTCCCCTTCAGCATTTTTACATCCTCGAAAAGAGATACGATATTTGTCTCCAGTGACTTTCCATCACCTCCGGCCGTCAGTTTGTCGATCCGTTTCTTTAGTTTTTTTATATTCCCCATCTGGGCAAACACCACAATGATAAATATCAGTGTTATGATCGCCAGAGCACATAAACTCAGAAACAGATAACCGGTCCAAACATCGGCAATACCGAGAGTCCTGACTAAATTATCCAAACTGTTTTCTCCTTTATTCGCCCATCAGAGAGATCAGCCTGTCCAGATCGTCATGGCTGTAAAATTCTATCTCGATCTTTCCTGCGCCTTCACCCTTTGATGTGATATTTACTTTTGTTCCAAGCTTTGCTTTTAAATCTTCCTGAATGCTTCTGTAGATGGTCATGAGAGCTTCGTCCACCTCTTTTTCCTTTGTGGAAACGGGTTTATCAAGGTTTCTCATGATTTTTTCAACATCACGCACTGTAAGTTTTTCCCTGAGGATCCTGTCTGCGATCTTTTTCTGCAGAGCGGTATCTTCCGTGGATAACAGTGCCCTTGCGTGGCCTGTTGAAAGAAGGTCATCCTTTACCATCTCCTGCACTTCTTCGGGAAGTTTCAAAAGTCTTATAGAGTTTGCAACAGCTGCACGGCTCTTTGATACTCTCTCCGCAACCTGGTCCTGCTTGAGATTGAATTCTGTGATGAGTCTCTTGTATCCGAGAGCCTCTTCAATAGGATTTAAGTCCTCTCTCTGAAGGTTTTCGATGAGAGAGATTTCATATATTTCCTGCTCGGAATAATTTCTGATTATTACCGGAACTTCCTTTAATCCCGCAAGTTTAGCGGCTCTCCATCTTCTCTCGCCGGCGATTATCTCGTAATAATCCTTTCTGTCCTGAACCAAAATAGGCTGGATCATTCCGTGCTCTTTGATGGATGCAGCAAGTTCCTGCAATTTTTCTTCGTCGAAATACTTTCTCGGCTGTTCTCTGTTGGGCTCAACCTTTGTGATCTTTACAATAGTTTCGGAACTTCTGCTTTCCGGTTCCGCTTTTGTTTCCGGCTGTTTACTCTTTGTTGCAGTGCTTGCCGCACTGGGTATCAGAGAATCCAGACCTTTTCCTAACCCTCTTGCTGCCATAAATCTTCCTCTCTTAATTATTATTTATAACTTCCTCTGCAAGTTTCATATAACTTTCCGCACCTGCAGACTTTGGATCATACATACAGATAGGCATTCCGAAGCTGGGAGCCTCCGCAAGTCTGATATTTCTCGGGATCAATGTCTCGTAAACATGCTGATCCAGATTGTTCTTTACATTTTCTACTACCTGGATCGAGAGATTTGTTCTGGAGTCATACATTGTAAATACCACTCCGTCCATTACAAGTTCAGGATTAAGTCTCTCTTTTACCAGATTGATGGTGTGTATCAACTGGCTCAAACCTTCCAATGCATAATATTCGCACTGAATGGGAACCAATACGCTGGTAGCCGTGGTCATGGCATTGATGGTGAGCATGTTCAGTGAAGGAGGACAGTCGATGATTATGAAATCATAATCTTCCGACACATAATCAACTTCCTTTTTCAATATATACTCTTTTCTCTCAACACCGATAAGTTCGATCTCAGCTGCGGCAAGATTCACATTTGAAGGTACAATGGATACATTCTCCACCACATTTTTGATAATGCAGTCTCCTATAGAACACTCGCCAAGAATAAGTTCATATATAGTATTCTCAACTTCATTCTTGTCAACTCCGAATCCACTTGTCGCATTTCCCTGGGGATCTGTATCGATTACCAGCACCTTTTTTCCAAGAGCGGCCAAAGATGCCGATAAATTTATAGAAGTGGTGGTTTTGCCGACTCCACCCTTTTGATTAGCTATTGCAATAATTCTGCCCATAAGTAATTCCTTTCAAAAGATTTGCTTTGTAATTATATCACCAATTAATTTTCATATCTACCTTTAAATCCGTTTTTGGGATAAATGTATCATTATTTTTTTATGTTTTTCACGTGAAACAAATGAAGAATTATTTTTTAGGAATGATTCCTGTTTCCCGTCTACTATATCTAGTGCCAAAAATTATTATTTTTCTGGTTTATTATGATATTTTTCGGTGAAACGATGTTTCACGATGTAATTATTTAGATGTTTCACAGATTCAAACACAAGATTTTGGGGTTTAAATGTTTCACGTGAAACATTATCTTGGTTTTTTTATAAAAATAAGTGGAATGTTTCACGTGAAACATTCCACCATGGAAAAATAATCGCCAGAAATATTAAAACTATATCTTGTGTTTTGACTACAACTGAATAAGATCATTCTTTATAGCAAAAACAGCTGCCTGAGTACGGTCAACCACATCGATCTTTTTGAAGATATTTGAAATGTGATTCTTTACAGTTCTCTCACTGATATTAAGAGTTGTGGCAATTTCCTTATTAAACAAACCGCTGGCAACTTTGATCAAAACTTCCAGTTCTCTCTTTGTAAGGGATTCGATCTTTTCCTTATCAACATCTCTGGAAACAAGTCTGCTGTTAAGTGCAGGAATAAGTTTTGGCTGAATGTAGCTTTCTCCGGAGAGAACAACATTTATTGCCTTTTTTAACTCGCTGGATTCAGAATCCTTCATGAGGTAACCGTCAACACCGATCTCAACGGCTTTCATCAGATACTCAACTTCATTATGAACAGTGAGGATCAAAACCTTCACATCAATTTTCTTTTTCTTAATCTCAGTAAGCACTTCAATTCCGTTCATCTTGGGCATATTGATATCGAGGAGTAAAGCCTGGGGCTTATACTTAATTAGATTATCAATGCACTCCTGTCCGTCACTGGCTTCACATACAACTTCGATGGAACCGTCAAATTCCAAAAGTTGTTTAATACCCTCACGCATCAATACGTGATCATCTGCGATCATAACTTTAATACTCATTCTTCACCAAAACCTTTCGTACCGGACCCTTAATTATTTAAAGGTACTTGTATTTTAATAGATGTTCCGCTACCTGCCTCAGAGTCAATCATTATTTTTCCCCCTAATAAATTGACTCTCTCCCTCATGACTGTCATACCGAAATGTTTATCCGGCTGATCTGCAGCTTTGTCATCAGTAAATCCTTCACCGTCATCGTTAACTTCAACATGACAAAAGCCGTCAATTTTTTTACATTTTAGCACAATGGTCTGTGCGTTTGCATGTTTTACAACATTATTGATACATTCTTGGAGTATTCTAAAGAGTGTCACCAAAACGATATTGTCACTGCAAGTTATTTCATCAATATCAGATACGGTTTTAAGTCCGTTCTTTTCAGATGCTTCTTCCAAAAGTCTTTCCACAGCAGCCTTAAATCCCAGATCATCAAAGGTCATGGGTCTGAGATCATATATGGTATTTCTGATATCTCCGATGATGGACCTTAATTTTTCTTCGACCACGGAAAGTTCAAGTTTTGCCCTGATGGGATCCTGATCGATAAAAAGTCGGGATAGTTCAATCTTGTGGATCAGATATGCCAGATCCTGCAAAGATGTATCATGCAGTTCCGAGGCAATACGCTGACGGTCTTTTTCCTGAAGTATCAAAATCGACAAACTTGGATTTTCTGAAGAAGATGACATAGAGAAGGATTTCTCCTGAATATCAGAAGGAGAAATCTCCGAGAGTTTATTAATCCTGTCGGATATGATATTCCTCTTATGATATAAATCCTTGAGTTCACCCTGAAGTTCTTCCTTTTCCAGGCGGGACTGCTCGATCCTCTCATGATATATGGATTCAACATTTCTGGGAGAAAAGATCTTAAAGTCATCGTCCTCTCTGCTTAGGAGTGATTCCACATAGGCATCGATCTCTTTGACTTTTTGTTCCCTTTCAAGGATGTTTTTGGTAAGCTCTTCGCATTCCTGATTAAATTCATCAAGAATATCATTTATCTCATTTCTTTCACTGCTCATTTAAACCCCATCGAACAAATGTTTGTTCAGACATACTCCAAATTTATAATACTATAAAAATACCTTAGACGTAAATAAATTAATGAAATTTTATTTTAAAGGTTCTTTAAGAGGAAGACCTGCTTTTCTGGGATACTTGCCGGGAGTTTTAGAAACCTTTGAAATGGAATAAAGATTTCTGTAAAGGTCAGAGCCGGGAAGATAAAAAGATTCCTCCGATTCAAACTCACCTCCGAGGATCTTTAATGCTGATGAAGCTGTCTTTTTTTCTTCCTCTATCTTTTCGGATTTATAAGCAATAAACCTTCCGCCCACTTTTACAAAGGGAAGGCAATATTCCGACAATGTTGTCAGATTTGCCACCGCCCTGGAGACAGAAATATCAAACTGCTCTCTGTAGTCAGATTTTTTTGCAATATCCTCTGCTCTTCCGTGAATGGTTTTAATATCTTTTAAGCCAAGGTCGTCTATCACTTCATTTAAGAAATTAAGTCTTTTGTTCAAAGAGTCCAAAAGTGTAATGTGTAGTTTTGGAAAAGCTATTTTTAAACAAAGTCCGGGAAAACCTGCCCCGGTGCCCACATCTATAACAGAAAATTCTCTGTCTAAGTCTGCAACTTTTATAAGTGAGAGAGAATCCACAAAATGTTTTTTAAAAACTTCATCAAAATCCGTGATGGCCGTGAGATTCATAAAGGAATTCCACTCGATCAGAAGTTCATAGTATCTGACAAACTGCTGCTTTTGCAGGTCGCTTAAAGTGATACCCAATTCGTGAAGATCTTTATCAAATTGTGAAAGGTCATGATCAATAGCCATAGCACGACTCCTTTTAATGATTTACTCTCTTCCTCTCTTGTGCTCAAGATAGATAAGAAGGACTGAAATGTCCGCAGGGGAAACTCCTGAAATTCTTGAAGCCTGGCCAACGGATGCAGGCATAAATTCTTTTAATTTCTGCCTTGCCTCAATTCTGAGTGACTGAATATCATCATAGTCAATGTCTGAGGGGATCAGTTTTTTCTCCATTTTCTTGTAAGACTCAACCTGACGTTTTTGTCTCTCAATATAACCCTCGTATTTTATCTCTATCTCAACCTGCTCACATACGTCTTCGGGAAGAGGCTGTCTCTCATCATCTATGGGTGCTATGGAATCATATCCAAGCTCCGGTCTGCATAAAAGCTCCGCAAGGCTGGCACCTGTATTTAAATGAGAGCTGTTTTTGGTATCCAAAAAGTCCCGGATCCTTTTATTGGCACCAACTATCGTGGACTTTAATCTCAAAATCTCATCATTTATCTGTTTTTCTTTTAATAAAAGAGCCTCGTAATGCGTTTTTGAGAGCAGTCCAACCTGATATCCATACTTTTTCAGTCTCAAATCTGCATTGTCCTGACGAAGTAAAAGCCTGTATTCGGCTCTTGATGTCATCATACGGTAAGGTTCTCTGTTATCCTTTGTCACCAGATCATCGATTAGTACTCCGATATAGCTCTCTGACCTGTCAAGAATGAGCGGGTCTTTTCCCAAAATTTCCATGGCGGCATTTATTCCGGCAATCAGACCCTGGGCGGCAGCCTCCTCATAACCAGAGCTACCGTTAAACTGACCGCCTGCAAAAAGTCCTTTTACTGCCTTGAACTCAAGAGAAGCCTTTAACTGCTTTGCATTGATGCAATCATATTCGATGGCATATGCATTTCTTACTATCTTGCAGTTTTCAAGACCGGGTACCGTTCTGTACATCTTGAGCTGAACATCTTCGGGAAGGGAAGAACTCATTCCTCCGACATACATCTCATTTGTATAAAGCCCTTCAGGCTCGATGAAAACCTGATGTCTTTCCTTATCTGCAAATTTTACAACCTTATCTTCAATGGAAGGGCAATACCTGGGACCGGTTCCTTCGATGATACCTGCATAGATGGGAGACCTGTCCAGATTATTTTTTATAATCTCATGAGTCTTTTCATTAGTATAAGTAAGCCAGCATGAAACCTGGGGTTTCTGAATGGAAGCGGGATCTGTTGAAAAAGAAAAAGGAACTATCTTTTCATCACCAAACTGCTCTTCCATCTTTGAAAAATCGATGGATCTTTTATCCATTCTGGCAGGAGTACCTGTTTTGAATCTTCTGAGCAAAATGCCCATAGCCTTTAAAGAATCGGACAGATGAGTGGCAGCCTGCAGACCGTTTGGTCCTGTATAAGTGATGGACTCACCGCAAAGGCATCTTGCATTTAAATAAGTTCCGGTACATAAAACTATTGCCTTGCACTCATATATTGTTCCGGTAAAAGTCTTTACTCCGGTAATTTTCTTTTCATCATTATTTTCTTCAAAGAGGATCTCGCAAACTTCCGCCTGTTTTATTGTAAGATGATTCTGATTTTCCAGGACATGTCTCATGCTTCTGGAATAATCCTGCTTATCTGCCTGGGCGCGAAGTGAATGAACAGCAGGACCCTTTGACACATTGAGCATCTTTGACTGGATAAAAGTCTTGTCTATATTTTTTCCCATCTCACCGCCAAGGGCATCGATCTCTCTGACGAGATGACCCTTGGAGCTGCCGCCTACATTTGGATTGCAAGGCATAAGTGCGATACTGTCAACGCTCACTGTAAAGATTACAGTCTCAAGTCCAAGCCTTGCACAGGCAAGAGCCGCTTCACATCCGGCATGACCTGCACCGACTACGCACACATCAACTTTTTCTCTGATCTCCATAATTCCTCCGGCAAGATCACTTGCCCATACAAAACTCCGAAAAGATCTTTTCTACCAGATCATCTTCTACCTCTTCACCTATGATGGTTCCCAGATTGGAATATGCATTCATCAGATCGATAGAATAAAAATCTTCGGGTAATTCTTTTTTAATACTTTCAAGCACAAGTGAAAGATCATTGTATGAATTTACAAGGGCTTCCTTGTGTCTTTCTCTGGTGATGACTATCTCATCATTCATTGAAATATGTCCCGCAAAGAACATATCATTAATACATTTTTCAAATTCATCGATTCCTGTGTTATCAAGAGTTGAAGTCTTGATAACAGATACATTTTCATCACTGTCTGTGACATATCTGATCTTTGACTTAAGTTCATCCACATCAACTTTTGTATCAAGATCCGATTTATTTAAAAGAACTATTGTCTTTTTTCCCTTTAAAATCTCAATGATCTTTTCATCGCTCTCATCAAGCGGAACAGATGAATCCACAATATAGATGATAAGGTCGGACTTTACTGCGTACTCATAAGCTTTGTCAACACCGATTCTTTCAACTTTATCATCCGTTTCTCTGATACCTGCAGTATCGACAACATTTAAACATATACCGTTTAAATTTATGGTTTCTTCTATGATATCTCTGGTGGTTCCTGCAATATCCGTAACTATTGCTCTCTCACTGCCAACCAGTATATTTAAAAGAGATGATTTTCCGGCATTAGGTTTTCCTACGATTACTGTGGAAATCCCCTCTCTTATTATTTTGCCGTTATCAAAGGAAGAGATCATTTTCTCCAATTCACCGCGGATCAAAGTGATCTTTTCTTTTAATTTTTCAGGATATCCTGACAGATCAAAATGTTCAGGATCGTCAAGAGCTGATTCTATAAATGCAACTTCATGTAACACAGCTTCTCTGAGCTTAGTAACATGATCATATAATTTTCCGCTTAACTGATTC
Source organism: Acetatifactor sp. (assembly GCA_024695935.1). GTDB lineage: Bacteria > Bacillota > Clostridia > Lachnospirales > Lachnospiraceae > RGIG10340. Next base: position 3,659 of record JAILHH010000008.1, on the reverse strand, counting down.
AATGACGCTTTAAGTGAATAGTCATTCTTTGAATTGATCAGATCCATAACGGCTTCCGCTTCAGACAGATCGATACGACCGTTCAAAAAAGCTCTCTTTGTAAATTCACCGGGAGCTGCAAGCCTTACCCCTGTAGATAAAACTCTCTCCAGGATCTTTCTTAATACAAACAATCCACCATGGCAATTTATCTCAACCGTATCCTCTGCGGTAAAGCTTTTCGGACCATGAAAAACAGAAACCAATACTTCATCTATGGTCTCACCCTTTTCATCCAGAATAAAACCATATTTTATGGTATGGCTCTTTACATCGGTCAAAACATGTTTTTTTCCTTTGCTTATGAAAATATCATTTATTTTGTTTATGCTTTCTTTGCCGCTTACCCTGATAATACCTATTCCCGAATCTGAGGCAGCAGTTGCAATTGCCGCAATGGTATCCTTCATTTTTTTCTCCGTAAAAATAAAAGCAATATAAAACCGGATATATGAATAATTTCCACGCTATTATATCATATATCCGGTAAGTAAATTTACTTTTTTGTTGATAATTATTTTTTGAGTGTTACTATAACTCTTCTGAAAGGTTCTTCACCCTCTGAATGAGTGGTAACATATCTGTCATTCTGAAGAGCTGAGTGGATGATCCTTCTCTCATAGGGATTCATGGGCTCAAGTGAAACAGATCTCTTTGTCCTCTTTACCTTGAAAGCAATATTCTTTGCAAGATTTTCAAGAGTTTCTTTTCTTCTCTCTCTGTAATTTTCGGTGTCAACCTTTACTCTGATATACTCATCTGACTCTTTATTAACAACCAAAGATACGAGATACTGAAGTGAATCAAGTGTCTGACCTCTCTTTCCGATCAAAACTCCCATATCATCACCGCTTAAATCGATCTCCATGTTTTTCTCTGCTTCGTCATATTTAACATTGATGACTACTGTGAGATCCATGGCTGCAAATACTTCATTAAGGAAATTCTTTGCTGCCTCATCAACAGATGATTTAACTGCAGCTTTGATAACAGCAGGCTTTGAACCGATTCCTAAAAATCCGTTTGAACCTTCGTCAACAACTTCATATACCAGCTTATCGCTTGTGACACCAAAATTCTGGCAAGCCTCGGTAATGGCGTCGGATACTGTTTTTGCAGAAACTTCAACGTATTCCATTATATTTTTCCCTCCAAAAATATATTAGTGATTTTTTTCATTATAATCTTTTACCATATTTGCCTTGGACATCATGCTGCCGGGCTTAGCATTGGTAACAGAAGTATGTGAGTTTGCATTGGAATCATCACTCACTGCGGTATTTTTATAATTTGCAGGATTTGAACTGATCTTCTTTGTGTTCATTGCTGCATAAGCATTGATCCTCTCCTGCTGAGCCTTAGCCTGTTCAAGTTTCTTTTTGCTCTTAACTTCATTTTTCTTGATAATATCATCAAAATCCATATTATCAATGTGCTTGTTGATGGCAATCTGAAGAATACCTCTTACAATTGCACCTGCGATCCAGTAAAGACCAAGACCTGAAGCCAGAGTCAGACAGAAATATGCTGACATAAGGGGCATCATGGTATTCATGGTCTTCATTGAAGAAGCCATTGCAGCTGCCTGATCATTACCGCTACTTGCCTGTGATGTATCCTGCTGAGGCATGAGCTTTACGTTGATCCACTGTGTTGCAGCAGCAAGAACAGGAACAAGGATCGCACCTATGAGAACAAATACAGCCTTTGTATTTCCGCCTGTAAGTGATGTCCATGACTCCTTTATCATATACCAGGGTGAATTTCCCACATTAAGTCCGAGGAAATTATTGTAGGTATCGATAAGACCTTTTGAAATAACCTCACCTGTACTGCTAAGTGTTGTCAGGATATTCTTGCCATTAAAGGTAAGTCCGTCAAGTCCGTAATGAGCTGACACTGTTGCGATATCAGATGTAGAAAGTTTATTGAGTACATCGATGATACCGTTAACTGTCATTGTGGTATCTCCGCTCTCAATTCCCTGAGTAAAACTCTTACCATACATGGTAACGTTTCTTGAGATGGATTCCACATTTGAATTACCTAGGAAGTTACCTCCGTCAACAGAATAAATCTTGTCAGCCAAAACTCTGAAGGTATCACCTATCTTTGTAACATATGCAGGCATATTCTGAATAACTCTGTAAAGAGCAAACATAATAGGCATCTGGATCAAAAGATAAGCACAGCTGCCTGTAGGAGAAACTCCGTACTTTGCATAAACTGCCTGAACCTCAGCATTTTGAGCAAGCATTGAATCATTGTCTTTTTTTCCCTTATATTTTGCCTGAACTGCCTGAATCTCAGGATTCATCTTTGCAGAAAGCTTGGAAAACTTTTGCTGTTTTACCGTAAGGGGAAGCATGATCAGATTAATGACAATAGTAAAAAGAATAATGGAAAGACCGATGTTGGGTAAACCAATACTGTCTATCAAAAAGAAGATCCCTTCCATTATCTTTCCGAGAACCCAAACTATATACTTAAATATAGGGGTGGAGTTCTGAGTAAGAATAATAAAATCCATTTATCCTCCTAGCTTTACATATACAAAATAGATCAAGGAACCGGATCAATTCCACCCTTCGAAAAGGGATTACATCTTAAAATTCTCCAAACAGCCAAAGCTCCTCCCTTTATGACACCATGCTTTTCTATAGCTTCAACGGCGTACTGGGAGCAGGAAGGAATGTATGGACACTTTGTACCCTTATAGGGAGATATATATTTTTGATAAAATCTTATACATGTAATCAGAAATTTTTTCATACTTTAATAATCTTATTTAATTTTCCAAGATGTAACAGTGCACTCTCAACTTCTTTAAAATCAATATCTTTGGCACTGTTTCTTGCAATGACTACTATGTCCAAACCACTATTGAACACATTTTCGTGTAGCCTGTAACTTTCTTTTACAAGTCGTTTAACCCTGTGTCTCACCACACTGTTTCCGACTTTCTTACTTACCGATACTCCAAGACGATTGATTTCAAGGCCGTTTTCACAAACATACATTATGAAAAATTTATTAGCGTAAGATTTTCCCTTTTTGTAAACGTGTTGAAAATCGGTATTCTTTTTTAAACTTTCCGAAAAGTTCATTTGATGATTTCTCCTCTTTATTTCTAAAAGAGAAAAAAGGTCACATTACTGTGACCTATGCTGATAATTTCTTTCTTCCTTTAGCACGTCTTGCTGCTAAAACTTTTCTTCCACCCTTAGTACTCATTCTTGCTCTGAAGCCATGTACCTTTGCGTGTGAACGCTTCTTAGGCTGAAATGTCATCTTCATGGTGCGGCACCTCCTTTTTTATTCCTTTATGTAAAGGATTACATTATTTACATATAGTTTTTTTCAGGGCATACGCTAATAGCCTACTATCGAAAAAATAGCATACTGATTTTATAATACGTACCGGTCAATGTCAAGAAAAATGTTGAAAAATAAGGATAATTTAAATATGAAATAAAAAATAAAAACATTTCAAATTTTTTTATTTTAGGTTATCCACATAAATATACACATAAAAGTATATAATCTCTATTATCCACAGACTGTTTATTATTTGTGGATAATTTTAAACAATCTATGTATATACCTGTGTATTATTCATG
>JAILHH010000032.1 GCA_024695935.1 Acetatifactor sp. | reverse complement strand
ATACAGAAGACACCATAGAGACTATGTGGTAGATAGGAGTGAGGTGTAAGAGTAGTAATACTTTCAGCTGACACTTACTAATCAGTCGAAAGCTTAACCAGAGGTTAGGTTCTAAGGTTATGATTCATGTTCGGTTTTGAATGCTCAAAGAACTATTTATTTAATCATAATAGCTCGAAAGGCTTTGTGGTTGATAATATAGATCATACATTCGTTGGAAGCAGGGTAAACGGATTTAGAGGTGATGAAAACCTATGAAATGTTTACCAATCGGAAGAAGCGAAGCTTCTTCTAAAGTATTTGCTTCGCAAATACGTTTTCCTCGATAGCTCAATGGTAGAGCACTCGGCTGTTAACCGAGTTGTTGTAGGTTCGAGCCCTACTCGGGGAGCTAAATCTTTCGAAGATACGAAAGATCAGAAATAGTGGTGGACGTTGTCCATCATTTTTGTGAATTTAAGTTTGATTACATTGGAAATGTAATTAGGCGGTTATTACGGCTCCATGGTCAAGCGGTTAAGACATCGCCCTTTCACGGCGGTAACACGGGTTCGATTCCCGTTGGAGTCACTTGGAGAATTGAAAGTTGATTCTTCCGAATGGTTTTATCTTCTGAACCTTCGGTTTTCCGTATATTTACGGACCTTTAGCTCAGTTGGTTAGAGCAACCGGCTCATAACCGGTCGGTCCTGGGTTCGAGTCCCCGAAGGTCCACTATTTTCAATATTTGTTTTATTTGGCCCACTGGCTCAGTTGGTTAGAGCGCCGCCCTGTCACGGCGGAGGTCGTCGGTTCAAGTCCGTCGTGGGTCGCTATTACGGGGTCTTAGCTCAGCTGGGAGAGCATCTGCCTTACAAGCAGAGGGTCACAGGTTCGAGCCCTGTAGGCCCCATTTTTATTTCTGCACGTGTGGCGGAATAGGCAGACGCAAGGGACTTAAAATCCCTCGGTAGCAATACCGTGCCGGTTCAAGTCCGGCCACGTGCATTATATCTATTAATTAAGCTTGAGAGTGATCTCAAGTTTTTTTTATGCTTTTTTTTAATTCTTCTTCTTCCTTTTCATATACTTTGTAAAAATGACCGCAGAACAGGTTTTTTCCATATGCAGTCACATGATCTGAGCTTCAATAGTGACCGCAAATCAAGTTTTGCCCCCCTGCGGTCACGCTTTATTCACTACAAAAGTGACCGCAAAACAGGATTTCACAGTTTGCAGTCACAAAAAGCACTTCAAATCAGTGACCGCAAAACAGGATTCCACAGTTTGCAGTCACAAAAAGCACTTCAAATCAGTGACCGCAAAACAGGATTTCGCGGTTTGCAGTCACTAATCATCTCTCGCATTAGCCTTTTCATATATGTTTCACCTTTTCAAATATGGAACATTGGATTCATTTTTTATCTTCTTTATGGTTTTGAATAATTCTTTGTAGTATAATCAAAAAAAATATATTTTGCCCGACTTCTTTATTAGATATGGGCAAGAGAAAGGAAATGGTACATATTATGTTAAAAAAGATTTCAACTGATAAAGCACCCGCAGCTATCGGACCTTATTCTCAGGGAATTGTGGCAGGAGGATTCCTCTTTGCTTCAGGTCAGATCCCCATCAATCCTGCTACGGGAAATGTTGAGGGAAATACGATCGAAGAACAGGCAGAGCTTGTAATGAAAAATATCGGAGAATTGTTAAAAGCTGCAGGTACTGATTATACAAAGGTTGTTAAGACAAGCTGCTTCCTTGATTCTATGGATGATTTTGCTGCATTTAATGCCGTATATGCTAAATATTTCACCGAGAATCCCGCAAGAAGCTGTGTCGCTGTAAAAACTCTTCCAAAGAATGTGCTCTGTGAAGTGGAAGTTATCGCAGAGGTGTAGGCGGTCTTTGATCAAAAGAATGTCTTAAATTCGTGGTTTTACAGGAGATTGAAAATGGAAAAGTCTAAGGACAATATCATTTTGATCGGCATGCCGGGAGCCGGAAAGAGTACAGTGGGTGTAGTCCTTGCAAAAAAACTAGGTTTACGATTTGTAGATTCCGACCTGGTGATTCAGGAAAAATATGATAAGCTTCTTCACGAACTTATTGAGGAATACGGCGTGGAGGGATTCTGGAAGATAGAAAATGATATTAATGCTTCATTGAATCTGCAGGGGAGCGTTATCGCGACAGGCGGAAGTGCCATCTATGGAAGAGAAGCCATGGAGCATTTAAAAAAGATCGGAACAGTCGTATATCTTGAACTTCCGCTGGATGAAGTTAAAGTCAGGCTGGGGGATCTGAGTGCCAGGGGCGTGACCATAAAACCGGGCCAGACTTTGGAGGAACTGTACGAAGAGCGGGTTCCTTTATATGAAAAATTTTCAGATAAAACCGTGAAATGTTTAGACAAAACCTTGCGTGAAGTGGTAGAAAATGTTATAAGTATATTATAGGTTTTTACGTTTATTTGTAGTGATTTTTTTATGATGACGGAGGGCTATATATGGATATCGACCAGAGACATTTATACGAAAAGACCAGATTTAATTTTGTATTCAGATTTGCTACTCTTATAGTATTTATTATTTTATCTGCCATTTATATTAACGGTTCAGTCATCGGAGTGGTCCGAACAGTATATCTGGTGTTGGTAGCCATATTTGTTCTGTTTTGTATTTTGACAAATCGTTATGGCGTCCTGTACCAAAAGATATGTCTGTATACACTTGCAGTAGGATATGCGCTGTTATATCTCACAGCAAGACAGCCTTATCTGATTATTATAATGTTCCCTTTGGTAATGATCGTTATCCTCGACAGGGACAGAAAGGCTACAAACCTTGCAGGAGTATCTAATATTGCTATCGGTTTGATATTTTATTTTAACAGATTGATCTCGGGAAATATGGAGGACAGTCTTGTTGAAACAGTATTTCTTGTTTATTCGATATTTGTAGCCATCGCAGGTGTAACGCTTACCAACTTTATGGAGAGACAGGAAAAAGAGACTGTGACCCACTTAAAGAGCCAGGCTGATGCTCAGGCACAGATTGCAGAGAGCGTTGTCAGTGAGTCGGGAGTTATCCTGCAAAAGATCGATGATGCAAATGATATCATAAAGAATCTTGGCAGCAGCATCGAACACAGTGATAAGACGGCTTCGGAAATATCAAATGCTATGCATTCAACAGCGGAAGCCATCAATAACCAGACCGAGATGACTGCAAAGATCCAGGATTCACTCCTTCAAAGCGGTGATGAAGCTGCGGCCATGAAGGATGCCTCCATGGAGACCTCAAAGGTTATCGAGGAAGGTGTCAATCTTTTGACCGAACTAAAAGAAAAATCCGAAGAGACAGCAAAGATAAATGAACTCACAAAGGATGCCACAAAACAGCTCAGCAATCGTATTATTGAAGTTGAGGAGATCACAGGTTCGATTATGAATATCTCCAGCCAGACTAACCTCCTTGCTTTGAATGCTTCCATCGAGGCCGCAAGAGCCGGCGAAGCGGGTAGAGGTTTTGCGGTTGTGGCAGAGGAAATCAGAAAACTTTCCGAGGAGACAAAGACATCCACCGAAAAGATCAAGGATATTATCGGAAAACTTTCAGAGGATATGAATGTTGCAAATGACAATATGAATAAATCCTCCGAGAGTATCGAAGAGCAGAATACCATGATCGGAGATACGAGTGATAAATTTGAGACTGTTAAGAGCAATGTTGTAGAGCTTATGAAATCAATCGCCAACATCTCAAATACAGTCAGTGAAGTGGTTGAGGCAAACGGAACAATCATGGATTCCATCACTAACCTGTCAGCCACAACTGAGGAGGTAAGTGCTTCCACAGAGAACCTTGCGGAACTCAGCAACAAGAACGTGGAAAATATGGAAACAATGAATTCCTATCTTGCAAATATCAATGAATCTGCCACAAAGCTTAAAGAGTCATTGAATTAGAACCGCAGGATGCTTTTAAAAATTAATATCATATGATCTGCAAGGTCGAAAAATCCTAAGAGAATTGTGAAAGTATCGGACTAAAGAATCAGGAAATTACAGACGCGAGTCGGCCGAATGGGTCACTCGCGTCTATGCGTAACGAGGAAAATGTGGAGGATTTGGAATGATTTATACAGTAACATTTAATCCGTCTCTGGACTATATTGTGAGTGTCGATCATTTTAAACTCGGAGTGGTAAACAGGACAAGCAAAGAGATAATCTTTCCCGGGGGTAAGGGTGTCAATGTCTCAATGGTATTAAACAACATGGGACTTGAAAATACAGCCCTGGGATTCAGAGCGGGTTTTACGGGAGAGGCTTTGGATTCTTTGATGAAAAAAAAGGGAATTAATTCCGATTTCATTGAAGTAAAGGAAGGGCTTACCAGGATCAATGTAAAACTAAGAAGTGACGAGGAGTCGGAGATAAACGGACAGGGACCGCTTATCTTAAAAGAAGATATTGATAAGCTTTTTGAAAAACTTGACAGATTAAAAGACGGGGACATTCTGGTGCTTGCCGGAAGTATTCCGGATGTGATGCCGGGCTCCATGTACATGGATATCATGAAGTATCTGGAACATAAGGATTTAAAGATAATCGTAGATGCCACAAAGGATCTTTTGGTGAATGTATTAAAATACCACCCCTTCCTCATAAAGCCAAACAATCACGAGCTTGGTGAGATCTTCGGCGTGGAGATAAAAGACAAAAAGGACGTTATCACCTATGCAAAAAAAATGCAGGAGATGGGAGCCTTAAACGTGCTTGTATCCATGGCAGGAGACGGCGGAGTGCTGGTGGCAGAGGACGGAAGCGTATATGAGAGCGAGGCCCCAAAGGGAAAGGTGGTAAATTCCGTTGGAGCGGGAGACTCCATGGTGGCCGGATTCATCACTGGATATTTAAAATACAAAGATTACGAAAAAGCCTTCAAGATGGGACTTTGCACAGGCAGTGCATCGGCTTTTTCCGAAGAACTTGCAACTTTGGCGGAAGTGACCGCTTTGTTGAATACAATAGGAGGGTTATGAGATGAGAATCAGAGATTTACTGGCAACAGAAAGTATTGATTTGAATGGTATCGCCTCTGACAAAAAAGCCGCTCTGGACAAAATGGTTGATCTGATGGCAAAAAGCGGGAAGATCGATGATGTTGAAAAATACAGAGCAGGTGTTTATGCAAGGGAAGAGGAAAGTACCACCGGAATCGGCGACGGCATCGCGATTCCGCATTGTAAATCCGATGCGGTAAAAGCACCGGGGCTTGCAGCCATGGTCCTGCCGGATGGAGTGGACTTTGAGTCTTTGGACGGGGCGGATGTCAATCTGATCTTTTTGATCGCCGCACCGAATTCCGCGGACAATGTGCATCTTGATGTGCTTAGTAAACTGTCTGTCCTGTTGATGGACGAAAAATTTACTACGGACCTGAGAAAAGCGCGCAGCGTGGAAGAATTCCTTGATGTAATTGACAAGGCCGAGGCTATTAAGGATGCGGAGGAAGGAAAGGCTGAGATCGGAGAGGACGGTCTGATCCTTGCAGTTACAGGATGCCCCACCGGAATCGCTCATACCTATATGGCAGCTGAAGCTTTGGAGAAAAAAGCAAAGGAGATGGGCCTTAGGATAAAGGTTGAGACCAGAGGATCGGGAGGTGCAAAGAACGTACTGACAGCTGCCGAGATCTCCGCCTGCGTGGGAATAATCGTTGCAAGCGATACCCAGGTTCCCATGGATAGATTTGCCGGTAAGCCCGTGATCCAGACAAAGGTGGCTGACGGCATTAATAAGCCTGAGGTTCTAATAAATGAGATAGTAAGCGGAAATGCTCCCGTATTTAAAGCGGGAGAGGCGCAGGCTACAAGTGAAGCAAAGGAAGAGGCAAAAGAAAGCGTCGGTCACAAGATCTACAAGCACCTGATGAACGGTGTATCCCACATGCTTCCCTTTGTTGTGGGCGGAGGAATCCTGATTGCCATAGCATTTTTGATCGACGGTTTTGCGGTTGATTTAAATGCTTTATCGGTGGAGGAGAGATCAAACTTCGGATCCATCACCCAGGCTGCGGCTTTGTTTAAAAATATCGGAGGTCTTTCCTTTGGATTTATGCTGCCAATATTGGCAGGATTTATTGCCATGAGTATTGCCGACAGACCGGGTCTTGCGGTCGGCTTTGTAGGTGGAGCGGTTGCCGCAAACGGTACCAGCGGTTTCCTGGGAGCTTTGGTGGCAGGATTTTTGGCAGGATATCTGGTGCTTTTGTTAAAGAAGATATTCGAAAAATTGCCGAGTGCCATCGATGGAATAAAGACCATTTTGTTTATTCCCGTGTTTGGAATCCTGATAGAAGGCATTCTGATGATCTATTGTATAGAGCCTCCCATCGGTGCTCTTAACACAGCCATCAACACAGGATTGAACGGTCTGACCGGTGCCAGCGTTATCATCCTCGGTATTTTACTTGCCGGCATGATGTCCGTTGATATGGGCGGCCCCATAAATAAGGCAGCTTACGCTTTTGGTATCGCAGCAATTGCAGCAGGAAACTATAATATCATGGCAGCGGTAATGATAGGAGGTATGGTTCCTCCCATCGCCATTGCCCTTGCAACATTGTTTTTCAAAAATAAATTCACTGAGGAGGAGAGAAAGGCAGGTCCCACAAACTTTATTATGGGATTATCCTTTATCACCGAGGGCGCGATCCCGTTTGCGGCAGCGGATCCTCTCCATGTGATCCCTGCATGCGTGATTGGTGCTGCAGTTGCAGGTGGCCTGTCAATGGCATTTAACTGTACTCTGATGGCACCCCACGGTGGAATCTTCGTGGTTCCCACCATTGGAAATCCTTTGCTGTATCTGTTGGCACTTGCCATCGGTTCCCTGGTCGGATGCTTTATGCTCGGAGTCTTAAAGAAAAAAGTAAATTGATATTTTTTTTAGATTTAAATGTAACCGTAAATACTATTTTTTTAAGAAAGAAAGAGGAAAAGATTATGACAGAGTTTAACTATACCATCAAGGACCCCGCAGGAATCCATGCACGCCCCGCAGGACTTTTCGTAAAGGAAGCAGCTGCATTTGACGGAACCGTAACCATCGGAAAAAACGGCAAGGATGTTGATGCAAAGAGAATCCTTGGAGTGATGAGCCTTGGAGTAAAGAGCGGCGAGCAGATCACCGTAAAGGTAGACGGAGCCGGAGAAAAGGAAGTTGCGGACAAATTAAAAGCATTTCTTGAGGCAAACCTTTAAAAAGAAAAAGGAGCAAGTTGATGATCGTAACCGGGAAAAGCGTATTTGGCGGCATTGCCATAGGAAAATTACATGTGCTTGCAAAGTCGGATGAAAAAGTAAAACGTTTGTCCATAAGCGACGCGGAAGCCGAAAAAAAGCGTTTCAATGATGCCAGAGAAAAGAGTAAAGACCAGTTAAAGGTTCTTTTCGAGAAGGCACTTAAGGAAGTGGGAGAGGATAACGCCCAAATCTTTGAAGTGCATCAGCTGATGCTTGATGATTTAGACTACGTGGAATCCGTGGAAAATATGATCACCGAAGAGGCAGTAAATGCCGAATATGCCGTGGCTGTTACAGGAGATAATTTCGCGGAGATCTTTGCCTCCATGGATGATGATTACATGAAAGCAAGGAGTGCGGACGTAAAGGACATCAGTAACAGGGTCATAAGCATTTTGTCGGGGAACGGCGAAGGTGAATTTACGGAGGATGAGCCGGTGATCCTGATGGCGGACGACCTGGCTCCCAGCGAGACCGTGCAGCTTGAAAGATCCCTTATCCTGTCCTTTGTGACGAGATTCGGGTCATCAAATTCTCACACGGCGATCCTTGCAAGGACCATGAATATCCCATCCCTTATAGGCGTGGACTTTTCCGAGGACTGTAACGGGAAGATGGGCATCGTGGACGGATACGAGGGGAAACTCATTATTGATCCTGACGAGGAAACATTGGATGACTACATCAAAAAGAAAAAGGCCGACGATGAAAAGGCTGCCCTCTTGCAGAAATTTAAAGGCCTTGACAATGTGACAAAAGACGGCAGGCGGATAAATCTCTATGCAAATATCGGCAATGTGGGCGATGTGGCAAATGTTCTTAAAAATGACGCCGGAGGAATAGGGCTTTTCAGAAGCGAGTTTCTGTATCTGGAGTCTGACGATTATCCAACGGAGGAAGAGCAGTTTAGGGCCTACAAAAAAGTTGCTCAGAACATGAACGGCAAGAAGGTCATAATCAGGACGTTGGACATAGGTGACGACAAGCAGGCAGATTATTTTGATCTGGGTAAAGAGGAAAACCCTGCACTGGGATTCAGGGCCATCAGGATATGCCTTGAGAAGCCGGAGATCTTTAAGACTCAGCTTCGTGCCATTTACAGAGCAAGTCATTACGGAAATATTTCAGTGATGTTTCCCATGATCACTTCCGTAAAAGAGGTAAAAAAGATTAAGGAAATCCTAGGTGAAGTAAAGGCAGAACTTGACAGGGAAAGCTTTCCTTACAAGGATGTGGAGATCGGGATAATGATCGAGACTCCGGCAGCAGTTATGGTCTCTGATGAACTTGCAAAGGAAGTTCAGTTCTTCTCTGTGGGAACTAACGACCTCACCCAGTATACTCTGGCCATAGACAGGCAGAATCCAAAACTGGATGCATTCTATGATCCACACCACCCTGCGGTGCTCAAGATGTTAAAGATGGTGGCGGACAACGGCCATGCGGCAGGCTGCTGGGTCGGCATCTGCGGTGAACTCGGAGCGGATACCACACTTACGGAGGAGTTTTTGAGAATGGGATATGATGAATTGTCAGTCTCTCCTTCAATGATACTGCCGGTAAGGGCAGCCATCAGAAATATCAAACTAAAATAACTAAGACTTATTTAAAGCGGCGGTTCATCCGCCGCTTGTTTTATGGCAACGAGCGGGGTGGATGTCTTACTTGTCCCGTAAAAATACGAAACCCGTCCGGATGATTCTCTTGTAAAAAATTGACATGAGAATTCATATAAAAAACAAAAGAAAACAAATTATACCAAAAATTTCACAGCAGTTACCCCTTAAACTTTGTGCAAATTGCCGAGAAGATTTTTTGAAAATAAAAAGAAAACACTAAAAATAAAAAACTGCACTTCTAGGAAAAATCCCCGAATAGTAAACTCCTATTAGCTCAAAATTTTTGGGTTATGCAGAAGGTGAAAAGGGGTTAAGGGTTACACCTATGCCCCAAAACTGACAGATTTTGGAAAGGCATGGAGGTTTTTATGAAAAAGAATCTACTCAAAAAAGGCTGGCTTAGTTTTGTTCTGGCTTTCGCACTGGTGATCACGGGGGTTTCACCATTTTGGAACACTACTTTGACAGCACAGGCAGAAGAAACTGCCACCATCACATCTATGAACTATGATGACGGCCCGGAGTTTACGGCTTCAGGCACAACTCAGGCAAGCTTCGGTTTCAGGATGCCGTTTTTTAACGGCGGTGCAAACTCTTGGAGCGAGGTTGCAGGAGACCTTGCCGTTAATGTAAAGGTTAACGGAGCATGGGTCGACATCGATTCTGTGGACGCATTTGTCTATAACTCCAACTGGGGACACTGGTCTGACAGCGGATTTAACGGATATTGGTTTACCGTTACCGAGACAACAGAGGTCCAGTTATATTCAAAGTCAAATCCAAATGTAACACTTGATTACAGAATGATCTTTAACAAGGCTGACACATCTGCCGTTACCGCTCTGGCTGCAACTGCAGGTACCGACCTTAACGGAAACAGAACAGGAAGCGGTTTTATCGCATTCCCAAATGCGATCGCAGGCGGCACATCCTATGCAACAGACGCAAACTCACTTGTGGTTTACGTAAAGGGCGTGGGTGAGAGTGATTCAGCTTATGTAAATATCGACAACAATCCTGCAAGCGGATGGATCTATGACAATAATTTCGGTGTCGAAGCCCACGGATATTGGTTTAAGGTAGCCGATTCAGGTTCCATCAACGTAAAGGTTGCTTTAAAAAACAATGAGAATGTATACCTTGTATACACTATCAGTTATTCAACTTCCGCAAGAGACAATTACACAGTTTATGCAAACGGATCCACCACTATCACAGCAGATTCAAATTCAGGAGCATGCGGTGTGGTACTTCCCTTCCTGGGTGGAACAGGTGATGATCACCTTCCCACAAACAAGGAGCTGGACGGATTTGTATATCAGATTTATAACGAGGCAGAGGGTCGTTGGGTATCATTTACAGATTCTGCTTCATCAGGCTGGTACTATCAGGGAAACGGTTATGTAGAGTTTTCTTCAAAGAACCAGTGGGGTTATTTTGATGATTATGTATACGGTCTTTGGTTCCAGCCTGTAACTGAGGATTTCAGACTTCGTATCGGTTATCCCATGAGCGGAGTTGCAGGAGATGACATCGGAAACAACTACATCGAATATACTTTTGTAGGTGCACCAAACGCATACAGACCTGAAGATGTGATCATTGATGATATCACAGTCGGCGGTTATGGCAGCGGCGCAGATCTCTCAGGATGGGATCTTTACTACAGCGATGAGTTTGACGGAAATGCTCTTGATATGAATTCATGGAGCTACAATACAGGATACTTTATCGATCCTTCAGAGCCCGGCACAGCAGGATGGGGAAACAATGAGGCTGAGTATTATACATCAGATCCCGACAATATTTTTGTGGCAGACGGAAGCCTCCATCTTGTTGCAAAATATGATCCCATGACATTTACCTGCACAGATGCGGCTCAGACTCAAGTTACAGCAAATTATTCATCAGGTAAGGTTGTTTCAAAGGACAAGGTTTCCTTTACATACGGAAGGATTGATTATTGTGCAAAGCTTCCCGCAGGTCAGGGACTCTGGCCCGCACTTTGGCTCCTTCCCAACGATGATACCTACGGAACATGGGCAGCATCAGGTGAAATCGATGTAATGGAAGCAAGAGGTCGTGTGACAAATTCCACCAGCGGAACTATCCACTACGGCGGAGCATGGCCCAACAATACATACACAGGAACAGATTACGTTTTCGAGAACGGTTCAACTTTTGATGACGGATATCATGTATATTCACTTATCTGGGAAGAGGACAATCTCACATGGTATGTGGACGGACATTTCTTCCAGTACATACCTAAGAGTCGCTGGTATTCAGCTAACTCAAGCTCAGACACTGCTCCTTTTGACCAGGATTTCTACATTATCATGAACCTGGCTGTAGGCGGATGGTTTGACGGAAATGTACTTCCCGCTTCAGACTTTACATCTGCAGAGATGCTGGTGGACTATGTGAGAATTTACAAGCCCGAAGGCACATGGGTACCTGAGAACATTGCGATAACAGGTCTTGGACTTACTTCCACGGCTGATACATTAAATGTTGGTCAGACTGCAAATATCACAAAAAACTATACACCTTCAAATACCACTCAGAGAAATGTGACATGGACATCTTCAAATCCTGCAGTGGCAACGGTTGAAGCAGGTCAGGTAACAGCAGTTTCTGCAGGAAGCACAGTTATCACTGCTACTTCCGTAGACAACCCTTCGGTATCTGCAAGCATCACCATTACCGTTAAGGCAAATGAAGAGGACAAACCTGATCCCGTAGAACCTGTTAATCCCGATCCCGAAGATCCTGCAGATCCCGAAGATCCCGCAGATCCCGAACCTGTAGAGGAAGATTTCGTTCCCACAGCGGATTCCGGTATGCATGTAAACAGTGACGGAACAGTTACATTCTATGTAAAGGCAGAAAATACTGCATTTGGTCCCATGGTTTATTATGGAGCCAACTTAAATGACCCTCAGCTTTGGATGATGGGCGGCGCAGGAATGACATTAAACAGCGCGTTTGGCGAGAATTATTTCTCATATACAACTCCTGCATCTTACGCAGATACAGATAACATTTCATATATTTTAAGCTACACACCCCTTGGAGGCTTTGGCAGAATGGATGCTCCCGTTGTGACATTAAACGTGGCAGCGGCAAAGGCAGCAGTTGAGGCTCCCGGAAATGACGATAATGGAGATGAACCTCCCGTTCAGGAGACACCTTCAGAAGAAGAGCCTGTAAACGGCGGTTCTGACGAGGGCAGCACAGGTACTCTTCCTTCAACAGGAAACGGTGCCATCATCCTTGACAATGAATACGGCATTTTCAAGAATCAGGACGGAACGCTTACATTCTATCTGAAAGCAGAGGATACTTCCTTTGGACCTATGCTCTATTGGGGAAGCAATATTAACGATCCCAAGCTTTGGAATCTGGGCGGACTTTTCCTCACAAAGGATGAGTCACTTGGAGAGAATGTATTTACTTACACCACTCAGCAGACCTTTGGTGACGGAGATGTGATCAATTACCTCTTCAGCTTTACACCTTTGGGAGCATGGGGCAGAATGGATACTGCAGTTATGTCAACTCCGGTTTCTTCTATCTCATATCCAAGCAGAGAAGAGACAGCATCACCTGCCGTAAACGAAGGCGAGTACGGATACATCAAAAACAGTGACGGAACAGTTACATTTTATATCTATGCAAATGTAAATGAGGCTGCACCTCTTGTATTCTGGGGCACAAACCTTGTTAATCCCCAGCTTTACATGATGGCAGGAGCAGTAATGACTCTGGATAATGCTTCAACAGGCCGCTATACCTATACCACTTCCTATTCCATAGGTTCAGGTACTTCACTTTCCTATATGTACGGTTACACACCGGTTGGAGAAAGCGGCAGAAGAGATACCGCCATCACCACATCAACTCTTTAATAAGAGTATTTATATGATCATTTAAGGAATAATTATTCACCCTTTTGCCACTGTGATGTTGCAAAAGGGTGAATTTTTGTTTAAGATAATAGCAATAGTTTTTTAGTGGAGGTAGTTATGCTCACATTAGATAAATTTGAAGAGGCAAGTGAAAAGGTAAAAGAGGTAACTCTGGAGACCAAACTTGTATACAGTGATTTTTTCAGTGCACAGACGGGAAACAAGATTTATTTAAAACCTGAAAATATGCAGTTTACCGGTGCTTACAAGGTGAGAGGTGCATATTATAAGATCAGCACTTTGACAGATGAGGAGAGAGAAAAGGGCCTTATAACCGCATCGGCGGGAAATCATGCCCAGGGTGTAGCCTATGCCGCAAAGTGTTACGGATGCAAGGCAACCATCGTGATGCCCACCACAACTCCTCTCATAAAGGTAAACAGAACCAAGAGTTACGGCGCAAATGTGATCCTTTGGGGAGATGTATATGATGAAGCCTGTGCAAAGGCTTATGAACTGGCCGAGGAGCATGGATATACATTTATCCATCCCTTCGATGACCTGGCAGTTGCAACAGGTCAGGGCTCCATTGCAATGGAGATCTTTAAAGAACTTCCCCTCGTGGAATATATCCTTGTACCCATCGGCGGAGGCGGACTTGCAACGGGCGTGTCCACCCTTGCAAAACTTCTTAATCCCAATATCAAGGTGATAGGAGTTGAGCCTGCGGGAGCAAACTGTATGCAGGTTTCTTTGAAAAACGGAAAGGTGACAACACTTCCTTCCGTAAATACAATTGCAGACGGTACCGCCGTTAAAACTCCGGGAAGTAATATTTTCCCGTATTTAAAGGAAAATCTGGACGATATCATAACGGTTTCTGACGATGAACTCATCGTGGCATTCCTCGACATGGTGGAAAACCACAAGATGGTAGTGGAAAATTCAGGACTCCTCACTGTGGCAGCTCTTAAACATCTGGATGTAAAGGATAAAAAAATAGTTTCCATTCTGTCCGGCGGAAATATGGATGTGATCACCATGTCCTCTGTGGTTCAGCAGGGTCTTATTTTCAGAGACAGGATCTTTACCGTATCCGTTCTCTTACCGGACAAGCCGGGTGAACTTTCAAAGGTGGCTGCAACCATAGCAAGAGAGCAGGGAAATGTTATCAAGCTGGAGCACAATCAGTTTGTGACCACCAACAGAAATGCGGCTGTGGAGCTGAGGATCACTTTAGAGAGCTTCGGAACACAGCACAAGGAGCAGATATTAAAAGCCCTTGAGAATGAAAATTACAAGCCAAAGCTTGTGAGGACCATGATCTAAAACGGTAGTTTTGCGGGAGGAACGATCTTGGCAGAAACAAAGAATTCCTATAAATTTTTTGAAAACAGGGACTGCGAATATTTTCCATGCCACAAGGGGCTCAGTGACTTTAACTGTCTTTTTTGCTATTGCCCCATGTACAGGATGGAGAACTGCCCGGGCAGTTATAAAATGATAGAATCCGGCGGCAGGACCATAAAGAGCTGCCTTGACTGCACTTTCCCTCACAGACCTGAAAATTACGATAAAATAATGGAAGTTTTAAAGAGGAATATGTGATGCAAAGGCTTTTTTTTAAGGTCTGCACCGCAAATCTTGCGGGTGAAAAATTTGTCGAAGAATTTTCAGACCGGTTTAATTATGAAAAAAAAGATTCCTCAGAGATAAAACTGATGTTAAAGCTGGTTTCAAATGCCATTATGAACAGGGATCATGCCGAGGTGATAATGGAGGATGACCATGCGGATGTGGCTTACAGTCTGGGTGATGAAGTGGACAGGCTGCTTAATGACTTATCAGAAAAAAGTGAGGTCAAAAGACAGCTTCTGTGTGAAAACATCGTCTCGTATCTGATGTTTTTGGCCTATGACAGGATCAATGCAGTGATCGAAGAAAAGTCAGGAAAGATCATTTCCGATTATGCTTTCTGGGGAGATGAGGGACTTGACTTTGAAGAGATTGATCACGAACTGGAAAGATTTGAGCGCATAGACATAAAAAAAGCGGAAGGATATTGTTTCCTTCCGCAGAAAAGTGTTCTTTACAGATGTTTTTACGGGGACAGTTCCTACAGAGGAAGAGGACCCCTATGCGACAATTGTATCAGACGAAAAAACGGTCTGTGCAATTACTGATTATGAACTTAAAATATTAAATTGCAATATCCACAGAAAAAGGAGAAGTTGATCTGTTGACGAAAGTCGGCGAATCAACTTTTTTATTTATGTCATAAACCTTGTATCCCGCGATCTTTTCTGCAACAGCCCTGTCTGCATTAAGTATCTCGCCACTTACCATGTTCATGTTGGGAGTGCTTATGGGAGCACCGTTTGCCCCAAGGATCATATTGTCCAGATCCTGCATGACCACATCCTTGCCCTCATTTATCTTGTCAATTTTTGATATCAGCTTTGATATCTCGTCCTCGATTGCCAGGCGGTCATCTGATGAAATGGAATTGTCTGCTGCTTTTACGGATAGTTTTGTGACTCTTAAGAGTACCTCGTTTATCTTTGCAAGTTTTCCTGCCTTTTCCGATATTTCCAAGGTAACTCCGTTTTCGCTTTTCTCTGAGATATTTTTGGTATTACTTTCTGATAAATGCTTGTACGCATTGATAGAATATGCATTATTTGCGGAATAAATGCGTTGTATTTCCAAAAAAAATCTCCCCCTTTATTTATACTCGAACTATATTTCGACAGAATTCCTGCAAAACTTTATAGTTCACCACAAAATATTGTATTTAAATACAGATATTTTGAATTCCTAATAAATATACAGGATATGACCCGAGTATAAGGGAGAGATTATCAATTTTGTTACATTTAAAATGCTTGTTTTGGTTTTATCCCCGGTTAGTATTTCATGATAAAGGGAACTATTTTTCGTGCGATCCTATAAAGAGGGCCCTCCAGGGATTTTCTTGCATTCTTTAACTCTTTTCTGATCTCAATATGCTGAGGACAGTGCTGTTCGCATTTACCGCATTCCACACAGTTTGCCGGACCGGTGTAGTCTTTTCTTAGGCCGGTGCACATAAAGTATTCTCTGAATGCTGTCATCTTTCCGTCGGAAGCCTGTCTGTTGTAAGCGGCAAAGGTTCCGGGAATGTCCACGTTTTTGGGGCAGGGCATACAGTATCTGCAGCCGGTGCATCCGACACGCATGGTGGCATTTATCGCTTTTACTATCTTTGAGAGCAGCGTCAGATCCTCATCGTTTAAATTGCCTGCGGGAGAGTTTGAAGCTATGCGCATGTTTTCATCAACCATTTCCATGGAGTTCATTCCCGAGAGAACGCAGGTCACTTCAGGCTGGTTCCAGAGCCATCTGAGGGCCCACTCTGCGGGACTTCTCTTTACGGGATAGTTTTCAAACAGATCAAGGGCTTCCTTTGGCAGGTTGTTCACAAGCTTTCCTCCGCGAAGAGGTTCCATGATTACAACGGGAATACCCTTTGATGCGGCATGCTTCAATCCGGTTCTGCCTGCCTGGGAGTTTTCATCCAGGTAATTGTACTGAATCTGGCAGAAATCCCAGTCGTAATCATCGATGAGTTCACAGAACATATCGGAGTTTCCGTGGTAGGAGAAACCGATCTGACCTATGGCACCGCTTTTTTTCTTTTCCTCAAGCCAGGAGAGGATGCCCATATCCTTTAATCGGTTCCAGGTTTTGATATCCGTGAGCATATGCATGAGATAGTAGTCCACGTGGTCCGTCTTTAATCTGCTTAACTGCTCTGAAAAATACTTATCCATGTCCTCAGGTTTTTTAAGCATATAATGGGGAAGCTTTGTTGCAATCTTTACTTTGTCCCTCAGGGAATTCCTGTTAAGGATCTCACCAAGAGCCGCTTCGCTGCCGGGATAGATATAGGCCGTATCAAAATAGTTTATGCCGCCTTTTATGGCGGAGAGGATCTCTTTTTCGGCTTTGTTTACATCGACGATGCCTGCGGTCTGAGAAAAGCGCATGCACCCGTAGCCCAGAACGGAAATCTCGTTTCCGTATTTGTCTTTTCTATATTGCATAATCTGCACCTCGCCATTATTTATTTCCTTTTCATTATATAACTTGTATAAGATTTAATTCAATAAAATTTAAATTGCCGGAGGGTCTATTATTAAAATTGCACAAAGGTAAATCGGTACTTTAGGACTTGGAAAAGTGTTTTTTTGTTCCTTTTGCTAGAAATGAATAAAAACATTGTTTTTTAAATAATGGGGTGGTAGTTTTATATTAATAAAAACGTTTTTAAGTTTTATTTTCAGGCGATGCGAAGTTTCGTCTTTTTTAAAACGAAAAAATAAAAACGTTTTATATTTGAGGTATATTTATTTATAGGAGGATGGTAGAGATGAAAAGCTTCAAAAAAGCGATGAGATTTGTGGCTCTTTTGTTGTCAGTGACAATGACGGTGTCTTTCATGCCTGTCAGTGCTTTCGCTGAGACCGGAGCTGCAGACGAAAATCTTTTGAGCACAGTGTCGGGAAACGATACCGAAAATGCTGCTCAACAGGATGCGCTCGTAAGCTCAGGGGATGATGTGGAAGTTATTTCCGTTGTTCCTGCAAATGCAGAGAGCGGAGAGGTTGCAGATGATAACACAGATGCATCCGTAAGCGAAAACGATGCGACTGTAAGTGACAATGAGACAGAAAATACTTACAGACCCATAACAGATGCGGATTTCCTGAAAGCAGACGGCAGAAATCTGAAAAACGCAAACGGTGCCATCGTTAATCTGCGTGGTACAAATGCAGGCGGTTACATGGTTCAGGAGTTCTGGATGACTCCCACTGCCGCAAGCGCAAATGTAAAAGACCAGCAGACGATTATGGAGTACCTTGAGGGTAAGTTCGGTTCAGAAAAAATGTATGAACTCATCGATGTATATGAGAATGCATACTGGACAGAGCAGGATTTCAAGAATATTGCGGATCTTGGTCTTAACACAGTAAGACTTCCCTTCTGGTGGAGAAATCTGGTGGATGGAAACGGTGTATGGTACGGATATGATGCATCCGCTTCAGATCCTTATGCAAAGGCTTTTGCAAAGATGGACTGGTTTGTTGAGACAGCAGGAAAATACGGTCTCTATGTGGTGCTTGATTTTCACGGAGCACCCGGTTCACAGAACGGATCCGATCACTCAGGTGTGGACGGAGAGGACGATAAGGTTTCAGCATCCGAGTTCTGGTTCGGTGCAAATGCCGAGGCTAATCAGAATCTCTTCTATGATATGTTTGATGTCATTTCAGAGAGATATAAAAATAATGCGGCGGTAGCAGGCTACGATCTTTTGAACGAGCCCTACTGTACATACAGATACAATTCTCCCAACGGTCTCGGTGCGGATGCACTCCATGACATGCTCTGGGACGTATATGACAAGGCATATGACAGGATAAGAGAAAACGGTGACAATCATGTGATCATCATGGAAGCAACCTGGGATCCCGTTGACCTTCCCAATCCTGCGATCTATGACTGGTCAAACGTAATGTATGAATATCACAATTACAATTACGGCGACTATGACAATGAGGCAGGTCAGCAGATCAGCAGCATGTCAAGTAAGTTAAACAATATAAAGAATGCGGATTATGATGTGCCCAGCTATATGGGAGAGTTCTCATTCTTTAATAATCCTTCAGCATGGGATCAGGGTCTTGAACTTATGACCACAGCAGGTCTCAACTGGACCACATGGACATACAAGACAATTGATTATTACGGAATGTGGGGCATTTATCACCATCCCGTGTCAATGGATAACGGAATCAATATTGAGACAGCTACATTTGATCAGATAAAGGATGCATGGAGCAAGGTTGGAACAGAGCAGGGCTCCATCAATGCCGAACTTTCTCCCGTAGTTGAAAAGTGGGCTAACGCAGCAATCTATGAATCAACTCTCGGAGCAAGTTCCGAAGCTATCGATGCTTCAAAGGAGTATTACTTCCAGTTCACAAACACACAGGATATTCTTGGTGTTTCAGACAAAAAAGTAGTGGCTGGGGATGCTGTTAACGGATTCTTTATCGAATCCAACAGCGGTAAGGTTGCTCTTAAAGATGCGACTACAGGAAAATATGTAAGAATTGATGCTGATACAAAGAGCCTTGTGGCAGATGCGGACAGCGCTGAAAGCGCAGAGAAATTCCTTCTCTCAAAGATCGCTCCCATGGCACTTGCTCTTAAGTCAAGCACTACAGGACTTTATGTGGCTCAGGATAAGGAGAGCGGCGAAATTTTTGCAAACAGCCAGACAACTCTCGGCCAGACCACATTCCAGCTTAGAAAAGCAGAGGACGGAAGCCTTTATAATGAGGCAGATCTTGGCAGAAGCACGGGCTGGACAAAGTATGAGACCCTTGAAGAAAATATCCACGGCGGTGCAGTGGACAGACAGGGATTCTACAGCGACGGAATGGCAGCAGGCCAGATGGAAAACAGCCAGAATGCCGATGATGATCTTGGTGACTGGTCCGGAATCAAATATGTTGATTACAATGTAAACGTAGAAAAAGCAGGCGAGTACACACTTGTGATCTGCTATAACGGAGACGATGACAAGACAGTTCTCGTAAGAGTGGGAGATGAGGAAGCAAAAGAGCTTTCCGTTCCTGCAGTTGATCCTTCTCATGCATGGGATAAGATGCATACAAGAGCCGTATCCGTAAATCTTAAGGCCGGCGACAATACCATCAAGGTATCCGGTACCATGAACGGCGGTTGGATCAACCTTGACTGCGTATATTTAAGCGATTATCCCGTAGTTACTCAGGCAAACGGTGCTTCCAGATATGAGGGTGAGTACTTCTTTGCAACAGGTTATGAGACATCCGGCGGTTCACATTACTCAAACGGACAGGCAAGAGGCGGATTAAATCAGGATATCGAACTTGATCAGATTAATGCAGACTGGTCAAACGTAAGACATACAGAATATACGGTTTATGCTGAAAAAGACGGTACATACACAGTTTACTTTGGTTATGACGGAAACTCAAAAGAGGGAATGACCGTGGCTTACAGAGCAAATGACGGTGAGAACAAGACTCTTACTGTCGATGCTTCAGGCTGGTCAAGTGCTATGAAGGCATCCTTTGAGGTAGAACTTAAAAAGGGCTTCAACACTCTCTTCATCTCCGGTACCATCGGAAATGCAGATGACTGGGCAAACAACGACTATATCGATGTGATCCTCAAGGGATCCGAGATCGAGATCGTGGAGATGCCAAAGGCCATCAGCGGTTTCACCAGATATGAGGGTGAAGTAGGATTAAAGAGATTTAACGGCGCAGGCCTTGAGGAGCAGAGCTTCTTCTCCTTTGGTTCTGCCATCAGCGGAATGAGCGACAGCAATGTGCATGTATCTGATATCGCTCCCGACTGGTCAAATATTAAATATGCAACACTTACATATAATGCGATCGCGGCAGGAACCTACAGATTCCTCATCGGTTACAACGGTGACGATGACAAGGTGATGGCAGTTAAGGTGGGAGACGGAGAGGTCAAAGAAGTATCCGTACCCGCAGTTCTTTCAACCCACAATTGGGATGCAATGCATGAAGTACTTGTAACCCTTGAACTTGAAGAGGGTGAAAACACCATTTACTTCTCAGGAGCCCTTGGCGGCGGCTGGATGAACATCGATTATGTGGATGTTTCAAATTATCCTGTATTTATCGATGAAAACGGTGTTGAGAGATATGAGATGGAAAGCCACACTTCAATTTCAGGTGAGGACTTCCAGCATCAGGATTTCTACTCAGGCATCGAGGAATTAAACGGACGCGGAGGAATGAGCACAAATGTTAAGTTCAACATCGGTGATGACATTCTCTCATCAAAGCTTCGTTATGTAGATTACAGCGTATTTGCTGAAAAAGACGGATACTATGACATCACTGTTGATGCAATCGGTAACGGCTCTGATATGACCTGTGCTTACCAGGTAAATGATAAGCCCAGCGAGAATTTCTATCTCTACAATGCGGGTCAGTCATGGAATCATCTGGTATACCAGACGATCCACGTATATTTGAACAAGGGATATAATCAGGTTATCATCTCAGGTGCTTACAATGGTGACTGGATCAATTACGATTATATCGATGTGGTTTACTCCGAAACACAGGAAGGCGAGGTTGTAGAGAGAGTACCTGCCATCAGCGGATGGACCAGACTTGAGGGCGAGGCTGATGCCGAGCTTGTAAACGGCAGCGCATTGGAAGAGCAGAGCTTCTATTCATACCTTGGAGCTGTCGCAAGACTTTCAACAGACGATGTAAATGCATCAGATGTTGAAGATGATATGTCAAATATTCCTCATGCGGTATTTACAATCAATGCTCCTTTTGATGGAACCTACAGACTCCACATCGGCTACAACGGTGACGATGACAAAGAGATGGTTTTCAAGGTTAACGACGGCGATGTAGTTACTTTGGCAGTACCTGCAGTTCTTGATACACACAACTGGGATGTGATGCACGAAATTGCCCTTGAGCTTGAACTCAAGGCAGGTGATAACACTCTCGCTCTTTCAGGAGCTCTTGGCGGCGGCTGGATGAACATCGACTATGTTGATGTGGCAAACGCACCCGTGACTGTTCTGGAAGACGGTTCTGAGAGATATGAGGCTGAGGACTTTAACTGTAAGTCAGCAAATACTCCTTCGGCAGAGCATCAGGGATTCTATTCCGGACCGGCAAATAACAACGGTGTAGGTGGAATGGGTGCCACATACGATTACGTTGAAGGCAGTGAGATTATCGGCACTTCAATGAATTACATCGATTACAGCATCTTTGTAAAAGAAGCCGGTGAATATACGATCACTGTTGCAGGAAACGGTAACGGTGCGGATATGACCTGTGTATACGAATTAAACGGCGCTGAGAGCAAGACATTCGTGCTTGAAAATACCGGATTCTCATGGGATCATATTGTGACCGCAGTGATCACTGTTGAACTTGAGGCAGGTTACAACAGACTTGTTCTTGCAGGTACTTACACAGGAGACTGGTTAAATTACGATTACATTGATGTTAAAGCGGTTCAGAGTGATGACGAAGAGCCTGTAGAGGGCGGAGATGAAACAGTTTCAGACGGCGATGCTACAGTATCAGACGGAGACGACACAGTTTCAGACGGCGATGCTACAGTATCAGATGGAGATGCAACTGTTTCAGAAGGTGATGACACCACACCTGCAGATGACAAGGATGATGAGGAAGAGACCAAACCCGGTAACGGTTCAGGCAGCTCACATTCCGGCGGAATCATCCATACTATCGTAAACGTTATCAAGCAGACCATTACAAACGTGGTTGAAACTGCCAGAAATATCATCAGAAGCATCGTAAGAAGACTTCCCGCAACAAGACGAACAGTTATTGCGGATGATGCAGCTCCTCTTGCGGATGGTGTAGAGGAAGATGCTGCAGGTGATGCAGCTGATGAAGCACTGACAGAGGAAGTTGTCACAGAGGCTGAGGACGAGGCTGTTGAAGAAGCAGTTTCAGAGCCTGCAAGTGAGGCTATCGAGGAAACTGTCGCACCTACAACCGCATCATCTTCAAACAGAGGATTCCTGATCGCTGCAATCGCAGTTTGCGGCCTTGCAGCTATCGGTGGAATCGGTGCTTACAGCGTAAAGAAAACCGGAAAAAAGAAGGATTAATGTGATCGGACATTATTCTGAATAATGAAATATTGAATTACTTAAAGGCAGAGTGAGATTTTTCGCTCTGCCTTTTTCCGATATTATATCGAAGCAGGAAAGGATTTTAAGAAAAAAAGAGAATTATGTAAATATGTACAGAATTCAGCGAAAAACTTGACAAATTGTTGCACAAGAATAAAATTAAAAGTGAGGTTTTTTATATTTTGGGAAGGTACAGTTAACAATTATTTTACATGAATGGAGATTATGATGGCGGAAGAAAAAAAGAATATTCTTAAAGACGGTGTCAGAAACAATCGTGCGGTCCTGATCGTTCAGTTCAGCATTCAAATGGTAATTCTTCTTTATTCTCTTGTTAATATGTTACAAAACGGCGGTAAGCCTTTATTCTTTTGCCTGCAGGTTTTAACGGCGGTATGTCCCCTGATCGCAGGAGGATATTTTTGGAGAAAGGATCCTTCAACAGAGATGATCAAACATTCTGTGGCGGTGGGATTCGGTATCTTTGCAATCGTGACAGTGATTACGGGAAACAATGCCAACGTCCTGTTTTTCATAATTCCCATGATGATGATCATATCAATATATTGTGATCAGAAGTATTGCCTGAGGGTTGGTATCGGAGTAGTGTCACTGACGATTCTGACAGTGGCAAGCGGTGTCGTTGCGGGATATATGGATGCCATAGCAGCCATGCTCACTTTTTGCGTAATGGTGCTGGCATGTATTTATTGTCCTCTTGCCGCAAAGATCACCAGTGAAAATATAAAAGTAAAAAACGATCATATTTTGGAAGTGGCAAGAGCCACAAAGGAAGGCATCACCGGTGTCAACAAGGGACTTGAATATCTGAATGAGTCATCAAAGGCTACGGGTATCGCGATGGTGGAGGTCGGTAAAGGTACCTCCCAGACCGCCGATGCGGTCCAGAATCAGCTTTTACAGACTCAGGCCATATCGGACAGGGCTGAACTGGTAAACGCGTCTGCAGGAGCCATCACAGAGGTTATAGAAAAGACAGTAAACTGTGTGAGCGACGGCAACAAGGATATGACTGAGCTGGTGGACAAGGTTGAAAGATCAGTGGATGTCAGCAAGGTTGCCGTGGACAAGCTCTCCGAGTTAAAGGACAGCACACGCAACATGAAAAATATCGTGAAATTCATCGATGACATCGCTTTCCAGACCAATATCCTGGCACTTAATGCAAATGTGGAAGCAGCCAGAGCCGGTGAAGCCGGAAGAGGTTTCGCGGTGGTTGCCGGGGAAGTATCCGCCATGAGTGATCAGACAAAAGAGGCTACGGAAAAGATACAGACTCTTCTCGGCGGAGTTCAGACATCCATCGACGAAGTTGTATCCGTCATGGAAGAGATGATCACAGGTATCAACGAAGAAAAGGAGAGCACGGAGAGAACATTAAAATCCTTTGAAGCTATCAATGAGAATACCGAGCAGGTAAAAGTAAATGCCGAGAGCCTGGTGGATCACTTAAGAGAGCTGACCGGAGCCAATAATGTGATCATCGACAGTATACAGACCATTTCCAGCGTTTCGGAGGAGGTTTCAGCCCTTGCTCAGGAGGCCATCGAGAGCGAGCGCAGGAATGCCGAATCCGTTCAGGAGATTGCTGACAATATGAGCGAACTCATGAATATTGTAGCCAGAAGCGAAGATTAAAAAACTTCGGCATCAAATACTTTAAACTTTATAAAAAATGTGTTGACTTTTGGCAGTAGTGTATGTAAAATACTTTATGTTGCAGATATGAATGCAGCATAAATGTGCGTTTAGCTCAGCTGGATAGAGCGTTTGGCTACGGACCAAAAGGTCGGGGGTTCGAATCCTCTAACGCACGCTTTAAAACAAGTATCCGAACTCTGAAAAGGGTTCGGATATTTTTTTTGACTGAAAAGTAAATGTGCTTTATAATGTTAATAAGTTTACCAAACTGAATTTGATTTTGTTTTAAGGGGAATGGAGATCAAAGATGGCAAAAACTGTTGAAAATATATCTGTGTGGAGAAATAAGGTTTTCCTGTTCTGCTCGATATTCGGATTTTTAAGTATAATATCCGAGATCATACTGTTTATGACAAAGAGCAACGAAGACGGTCTGTATCTGATAACCGCCGCAGATACCATGCGAACAGTAGTGCTCCCTGCAGGAGCTACGGTTTTGATGTTCTTCATCACACTTTATATAAATAACAGTTCACGTTTTTCGGCAAATGTAAAAAACGGATGGGTTTGTCTGTTTTTGCTTGTGATCTGTATGTCCCTGGTGGTTACTTATTATGATGCAGAGCTTATCTACGGCCTGCCGGTGCTGGCAATATTTATGTCCACCGTTTTTCCCAAAAAAAGTTTGACCGTTGGTATTACCGTAGTGTCTGAGCTTACCATAATCGGAGTCAGGATCGCAACATATCTTCAGAACAAGATCGTCGACAGAGATTTTGTGATAGATTCCATCGTGCCTGTTTTGATCCTGTTTTTTGCAGGGATCATGTCCATAATGCTGAGTGAGTTCAACAAAGAGAAAACGGCTGCCATCGAAAAGACATCTCAAAACGAGGACAAACTGGAGAGGGAGGTAAAGATCGACAAGCTTACCGGACTTTATAACAGAGCGGCCATGGACAATTACCTGGACAGGGTCATCGCAAAATATGACGGTGCTCCAATGTCTCTTCTTATGATCGATATAGATAATTTTAAGCAGGTAAATGACATGTACGGTCATCAGTTCGGTGACAAGATACTGGTTTCCATCGCGAACAAAATGTTAGCCATTTCCGGTATCAATGCGATGCCCTTCAGATACGGCGGCGAGGAAATGGTGCTGGTATTCTGGGATTGCCCTCTTGAGGAGGCAAAGGCATACTCGGAGGAACTTTTAAGTCAGGTAAATGAACTTAAATTCCCGTTTGCTCCCGACAGAAATTTCTCGTTCAGCGGCGGACTCGTGGCCTACAGACCCGGTCTTCAGAAGGACAGATGGATCAGACTTGCGGATGAACAGCTGTACAAGGCAAAGGCTGCGGGCAAGAACAGGATTTGCCTGTAAAATTGTTTCATTTGTGTTATTTTTCTCACACAATTTGATAATTAAGATGTATTATAATTAACTGAGGGGAATTTTTTTAATAACAGGATTAAGGACTTTGAGGTTTTGATGATAAATTATTTTTTGCTCTCAGTTATTTTATCAGGTGTACTTCTCACCGCTTCCATTTTAGATATGCGGACCAGGAGAATGAATTATTATTTCTCCTTTATTCATTTTGCGTTCTTTTTGGCCAACTGCGGATATTTGGGTGTGGCTTTAAGTACCAATCTCGAACAGGCTCTTGCGGCTAACAAGGCTGCCTATATCGGAGGGTGTTTTGCGACGCCCATCATGTTTTTTACCATTTGCTATGTCTGTAATTACAGAGTGGGTAAATGGGTCAGATTTTTCCTTTATTCCTATTGTATGTTCGTATATATCCTGGTGCTCAGGACCGGCTACGATGATTTCTATTACAGCAAAGTAGAATTCGGCAGTGCATACGGCGTGTCCACTGTTTTTAATCAGCACGGACCGGGATATAAATTCTTTTATATACTGCTCTTTGGTTATATCATTTCTGCCGTGACTCTTTTGGTCTATACATATCTGTTAAAGAGTACGGTCTCCAGAAAAAACGTCAGGGTGCTCCTTGCCATGGAAGTGGTCACTATTTCGGTCTTTGTGATAGGAAGGAATGTGGCTCCCGATTTTGAGTTTATGCCCGGAGTTTATGTCATCGACGGAATCCTGTTTTTGTATCTGAACAGGCGTCTCGGCCTCTACAACGTGGAGGACAATATCACCGAATCCCTTTTGAAAAAAGACAATTATGCCTTTGTTATGTTTGACAATACCTACAGGTATCTGGGAAGTAATACCGTGGCATACGATATTATCCCGGGGATCGAAAAGTGTCGCGTGGATTCAAGGATCCAGAGAGGCGACATGCTGGATTTCTTTGTGGACTGGATCGATGAGTATTCCAACAATGCACTGTTTTCCACAGGATATTATAATGGTGGAAAATATTATGAAGTGACGGTGGACAGGATCTGGTACAACGATAAAGCAAAGGGATATCTGGTGGAGCTGGCAGATGAGACTTCAAAGCACAATTATGTAGATCTCTTGTCAAAATATAACAAGGAACTTGAGGACAGGGTCAACAAGCAGGATTTACTTCAGCATAAAATGGTCATCGGTATGGCCAATATCGTGGAAAACCGTGATTATCTGACAGGCGGTCATGTTAAGAGAACCAGTGATGTGGTGAGGATCCTGATCGAGACCATCAGGCAGGAGAATCTTTTTGACTGGTCAGAGGAGTTCTGTGACAATATCATAAAAGCGGCTCCCATGCACGATCTTGGAAAGATCGTCGTAGATGACAGTGTTCTCAAAAAAGTCGGATATCTGACAGATGAAGAATTCGCTCAGATGAAAAAGCATCCGGAGAAGAGTGTGGAGTTTATCACCGAAATGTTCTCCGGTTTGGAGGATGAGAACTTCCTGGAAGTGGCATTAAATATAGCTCATTATCACCACGAGAGGTGGGACGGCACCGGTTATCCTAAAGGGTTAAAGGGTGAGGAGATACCTATCGAGGCAAGGCTTATGGCGGTTGCGGATGTATATGATGCTCTGGTGACTGAGCGCTGCTATAAAGCGGCAATGGATTTCTCCGAGGCGGACGCCATTATGGAAGAAAAGATGGGTCCCCATTTTGATATTCAGTTTAAGCCCGTGTATGAATTAAGTCGAGAGAGACTTGAAGCATATTACAGGGAAACCCGTCCGGTGAGGGACATTGACGAGAAAAGTCTGTAGTTTATAAAATGTTTAGAAAACCTTTAAGTTTGCAATATTTACCCCTGTATATTGACAGTGTTAAAATAACTCAAGACGAAAGTCAAAGGAGTTATGTGCACTATGAGTAAACAGGATTTTTTATCACAACTTCATAGCGACTTAAGCAGGGAACTTGACAGTGCTTCTGTTCAAAGCAATGTGAGATATTACGAAGATTATATCAATATGCAGATGCGCTCCGGCAGAAGTGAGGATGATGTGTTAAGGGAACTCGGGGATCCGAGGCTCATATCCAGATCCATTGTCAGTGCTGCAGGTTCAATGGGAAATGAGGAACACTCAAATGCCGGATCGTTTTATGAAAATGATTCATACCGTGAGAATTCCGGCGGTTTTTATGACGGCGCCTCATACAAAAATGCAGGCAGAGTGGGAGAGAGACCCTTCCTGTTAAAAGCATTCGAAAGATTCATGGCACTCCCGGCATGGATCAGGACCACCGTGAAGGTGATGGTTGCTGTATTTATATTTGCTGTGGTAATAAGGATCTTTTCGTTTCTGCTGCCTATAATGATACCGGTGATACTGGTATATTTCTGTATCAAACTTTTTTGCCAATGGTTGTCGTAGAAAACATATCTGTATAAATGTAAAAGAAGCCCTGCGGATAAACTGCAGAGCTTCTTTTACTATATCTAGGAGAATTCAAAATCAAAAATTCGGAATTGTCTCTTTTAGTATAATAGCCATCAGGGGGAACTGATGGCTATTAATGAGGGGAGTATAAATAATTAATATATAAGGGTCTAAAGAAAAACGATGAAGAGCTTTTCTTTATGATGACAGTATAGTACTTATGAACTAATAAGTCAACTGACAGTGGTACCAAAGTCCTAACAAAAATCAATATTAAATTTTGTGCAATTTAAATGAACATATGTGCTGAAAGTACCGGACTAAGACAAAGGGCAAATGATGCCTGATAAATGCAAAAGACTTTATTTTTAGGCAGATCTAAGATATAATTAGTTATTAAAAACAGTTTTTGGGTAAGAGCTGTTTGTTTATGAGTTCAATACGGGATCGCATTAAACCCTGTATTAACAGGAATATGTAAAGGTATTATATATATGAGAAAATACGAACTTATCGCACCATGCCATTTCGGAATGGAGTCGGTGCTTAAAAAAGAGATAATAGATCTGGGATATGACATTTCCGAGGTTACTGACGGGAGAGTGACATTTTTAGGCGATGAAGAAGCCCTGTGCAGAGTAAATGTCTTTTCGAGGACAGCGGAGAGGATCCTGATAAAGATCGGAAGCTTTCATGCGGAAACCTTTGATGATCTGTTTGAAGGCACAAAAGCCCTTAACTGGGAGGATTATATCCCTGTTGACGGAAAATTCTGGGTGGCAAAGGCTGCCAGTGTAAAGAGTAAATTGTTCAGCCCCTCAGATATTCAGTCCATCATGAAAAAGGCCATGGTGGACAGGCTAAAGAGTATCTACAATATCAGCTGGTTTACGGAGGATGGGGAGAGCTTTCCTATCAGGGTATTTTTGCTAAAGGACGAAGTGACCGTTGGACTTGATACAACGGGAGTAAGCCTCCATAAAAGAGGATACAGAAAACTTACGGCCAAGGCGCCCATTGCCGAAAATCTGGCGGCATCTTTGATAATGCTGACACCCTGGAACAGGGACAGGATATTGGTGGATCCTTTTTGCGGAAGCGGTACCATACCCATCGAGGCCGCAATGATGGCGGCCAATATTGCTCCCGGAATGAACAGGGATTTTACAGCCATGAACTGGGAACATATCGTGGGCAAAAAGATCTGGTATGATACGGTGGACGAAGCAAGGGATGAGATGGATTTAAACATCGATACCGATATTCAGGGGTATGACCTGGACGATGAGATGGTATCCATTGCAAGAGAAAATGCAGCGCTTGCGGGCGTTGATAAACTGATACATTTCCAGAGACGTGACGTGGCCGATCTGAGCCATCCGAAAAAATACGGATTTATCATCACCAACCCTCCTTACGGAGAGAGATTAAATGAAAAAAGCGAGATGCCCGCACTGTACAGGACTCTGGGTGAGAGATATAAGGGCCTGGACAGCTGGAGCATGTATGTCATAACTGCCTTTGACAAGGCTGAGGAATTTATAGGCAGGAAAGCCGATAAAAACCGAAAGATATATAACGGTATGATGAAGACCTATTATTATCAGTTTATGGGTCCAAAGCCGCCAAAGAAAAACAATGTACGGGAGCAAGTGTAAATGGAAAGGAAAAATCTGATCTACACCTTTATCCTGTGGGTGGCGCTGGGGATTCCGACTTTTGTTTTATCGGTCGTGGTTGCATCCAGAAAAACCGTGGTGATCGCAGAGACCGCACCCAATTCAATCTCCGAAACGGCTGCGGAAGAGCTTGAAAAGCATGACATGCGTCTGTCCACAGATCCTAACATGGATAATGAGATATACATTCCTCTTTTTAAAGGTGTGAAAGCAGAAAATGTCACAATAGAGAATCACTATTTTGAAAAGACGATCCTGATCTATGTAAAGGGAATGAATGGGGAAAGCATGGAGGAAAAGCGGATCACCGGAGATCTCTCCGGAATATCCGATGCTTATTATAAAGTCACTGACGAAGCGCTGATCTATACCCTGTACACCGGTGATGTGTTTGAGGTGGAGACGTCCTTAGAGGATGACAGGATGTTATTAAGGTACGGGGCACCCCATGATATGTTTGATTTTGTGCTGGTCTGCGCAGGAGACGGTGAGGTGGCGGCAAATGTTGAAAAGAAGCTTTTGGCCATTTCAAAGGATGAAAGTATCAGGATTTATTGCCCCGATGCGGACGGCGAAAATGCAACGGATGACAGGATCCTGGAGCTTATAAATGGGACAGGGGCGGATGCCTTTGTGGACATCAGGACTTTGGCGGATCCCGATACCGGAAAGTATGGGATGGTGGGCTTTTATAACGAAAGCTTTTTTATACCATATTTTTCAAATGTGGATCTGGCAGATGCCGTGACCAGAAATGTGGCTGTTGAATGCAGCAACAGAGCCCTTAACTTAAATGCGGCGGAGGAAGGGGATATATTAAAAAAAGTTGAGATCCCTGCGGCGGGAATCGGCGTGGGATTTTTGTCAAATTCCGACGAGGCGGAGCTTTTGCAGCAGGATGCATACTTAGAAAAGATCGCCGTGGGAATTTATAAAGGAATATTGGAAATGAAGGACGGTAGAAAATAATGGCACCAAGGATAATATTTGCCACAGGCAATAACAATAAGATGAAAGAGATCAGGCGGATCTTACGGGATACCAATCTGGAGATCCTCTCCATGAAGGAAGCGGGCCTTGAAGCTGATATCGTGGAGGATGGCAAGACTTATGCTGAAAATGCCATGAAAAAGGCGAGAGCCATTGCAGCGCTCACGGATGATATTGTGCTTGCAGACGATTCAGGGCTTGAGATAGACTACCTTGATAAAGCTCCCGGAGTGCACTCGGCACGTTTCATGGGGGAGGATACGCCATACAGCGTAAAAAATACAGCACTCCTTGAAAAATTAGAGGGAGTTCCCGATGAAAAGAGAACGGCACGCTTTGCCTGTGCCATTGCCGCTATCCTACCGGATAAAACGGAACTTACTACCTTTGCAACCATTGAGGGATTTATCAGTCATGAGATAAAGGGCGAAAACGGCTTTGGGTATGATCCCATCTTTTATTTCCCTGAGTATAAAAAGACCACGGCGGAGCTTTCCGAGGATGAAAAAAACGGGGTAAGCCACAGGGGAAAAGCCCTTAAACTTATGAGAGAAGAGTTGAGAAAATATCTATGAAAATAATTGTGGTAAGCGATACTCACGGTCGCAACGAAAACTATTTTAAAGTATTGGAACTCCATGATCCGGATATGGTGATACATTGCGGAGACGTGGAAAACAGTGAATATGCGCTGGAGAACGCAGCAAAGTGTCCTGTCTATATGGTTAGGGGAAACAATGATTATTTCTCATCCCTGCCGGCGGAGCTTGAACTGCAGATCGGAAGATATAAATGCTTTGTGACCCACGGTCACAATTATTACGTATCCATGAGCAATAAGCATATCAAAAGAGAGGCGTTTGCCAGGGGTGCGGACATAGTCTTTTACGGTCATACACACAAGCCGGTGGTGGATATGAAAGATGAAGTGATCGCGGTGAATCCGGGCAGTCTTTCTTATCCTAGACAGGAGGGGCGCAGGCCCAGTTACGTGATCATGGAGATCGACAAGGAAGAAAAAATGCACTTTACTATAGCATATCTGTAATAACAAACAAAAGGGCATTGGCTTAGCCAAGGAAAGGAAAGGGTTTTCTTATGAAGGAGCAGGATTTTTTGAGTCAAAGCAGGATCGAATCCAACAATTTTATTGTGAAGGGTCTGTGGATAAGTATGGTTATCTGCATCCTGGATTTTCTGTTTGTGCTTATCACAAAGAAAGGGAATATCTATGCCACTGATTTTGGCATATTGTTTTGTGCTTTGTTGTGTGCTGTGCCGATCATTTTGGCCAAAAAGAACCGGAACGGAAGGGTTTTTGAGATCACTGTTCTTGTTCTGGTTGAGGTGATCAGTTCGGC
Source organism: Acetatifactor sp. (assembly GCA_024695935.1). Lineage (GTDB taxonomy): Bacteria > Bacillota > Clostridia > Lachnospirales > Lachnospiraceae > RGIG10340. The sequence continues at coordinate 6,921 of JAILHH010000032.1, read as the reverse complement.
ATTTTTTATTATAGGATGGTTTTACGGATCCCTGGCACTTATCTTTACCTATGCGGTAATGAGCTTATATTTTGATCCCATGATAATAATCATCGCCTTTGTCATTCAGATACCGCTCTTTGCCATTGCAAACTGGATATCCGTGGTCTTTTATGAGGGATACAGCCTTTCCATCAGCTATCCGACCTTCGGATCCACCATGATTTATTTTACGGTTCAGCTGTTTATCCTGGCATATCTGTTTTATTGTCTATCAAAGAAGACAAGAGGCCTTTTGAACCGGTTTATGGAAAAGACGAATGAGACAAACGACATGTTTTCAAAGGTTATGGTGGGTGTTAAGACCATAGATGAAAACGTGAATATCTTAAACGAAAACCTTGACAAAAATCATGGGTTTGTCGGTGATATAAATGTGAGAGCGGAATCTGTTAAAAAGACAGCGGAGACTCTCTCTGAAAAAGCAGGAAACAGTTCCGCATACGTGGAGGATATCTACAACAGGATCAATGAGACCGCAGGAAATTCGGATGAGATTTCCGACCTCACGGAAAAGATGGGGCATCTTACAAACAGAAATAATGAGAATATGACAGAACTTCTCGGAAAGATCGATGATATTTCAAAGGCAAACGAAGAGTCCAGGGAGACCTTCAACAATCTTTTTGAGAGTACTCAGCAGATCTCGGCGGCAATCGGCCTTATAAATTCCATCTCAAAGCAGACGAACCTCCTGTCATTAAATGCTTCCATAGAGGCGGCAAGAGCGGGAGAAGCGGGAAGAGGCTTTGCCGTTGTGGCAGGAGAGATCCAGTCCCTGGCTGAACAGACCAGCCACTCTGCGGGAGAAATCACAAAGATCATAGAGGAGATGGACCGGAACTCAAGAGAATACGTTCAGTCCATTGACAAGACCCAGAATGTAATAGATGAGAATGTGGAGATCATCCGCAAGGCAAAGGATGATTTCGGCGAGATGTACAAGGCTCAAAACGCTGTCATGGACAAGGTGGAACTGTCAAGAGAACATATAAAGGCTCTCAAGGAAAAGGTGGATGTGGTGAAGGTGATCATCGAGGAGACCCTTTCCCAGTCAAAGCTCACGTCCTCAGAGATCGATATGATCTGCGATACACTTGATAATTTAAAGGATTCCATTGAAACAATTGAAAATTCCGCAAAGGAGATACAGATAAGCTCAAACGATCTGGCTACGAGCAAGAGTGAATAAAACAGGAAGGACCGGAGAATATAATGACTGGATTTGTAAAGAAGCATAAGATAATTTCTTTTATCGTCTGTGTGATTTTATTATTTGTTTTATATGTCGGTATATCTTTTCTGGCAGGTAACATCGCTGTAAAGACTGCTCACTCCGACAAACAGGTAAGTCTTGATATGACAAAGACCGATCCTAAGGTTTATGTCCATGATGAGGACTATGAAAAAACCATGAAAAATGAGGTGGAGCCCTTTCTGGCTATATACAGACAGGACGGCTTTGTGGATACCTCTGACGGGTTAAAGATCAGCTACAGCTCTTACATCCTGCCGGACAGTGACAGATATGTGCTTATGGCCCATGGATTTACGGAGTCAAAGGAAAAATACGGAGAAGTGGCCTACTATTTTTTAAAGGAAGGCTTTAGCGTATTTAACTTTGATTTCAGAGGACACGGATATTCCGAGAGACAGGTTGATGATCCGGATCTGGTATATGTTCAGGATTTAAATGAATATGTTGAGGATATGAAGGCAGTTTTGGACAAGGCAGTCCTGCCGGTGGTGGGAGACGGTAAACTCTACGGATACGCGCATTCCATGGGAGGCGGAGTGACTGTATCTTTTCTGGAGCAGTACCCGGATTATTTTGAAAAAGTGGTGCTAAGCTGCCCCATGCTTGATCCCGCAACTGCCGGTATTCCAAAGAATATCACAAAACATATGGTGGATTTTTTCATGGTCACAGGCAATGAAAAGGAATATGTCATAGGACATTACCCATTTGATTACGTCGAGGACTTCAGCATAGTATCAAGCGGCTCTGAAATGCGTTACAGTTACTATTTTGACAAGATGGTGGCCGATGAGAATATTCAGACCTACGGCGCATCTTACGCGTGGTTAAATGCGGCTTTGAAGGGATGCAATGAGATACTTAAAAAGGAAAACACAGAAAAGATCGAGACGCCTCTTTTGGTATTCTGCGCCGAAAATGACAAGGCTGTGGGAAAAAGAGGAATCTACAGATTTGTAAATGCGGTGGACAGTTCGGAACTTGTATTTGTACCCGGTGCAAAGCATGAACTGTATTCGGCTTATTATGACACACTGGTTCCGTATTTTAATACCGTTTTTGAATTTTTAGAGAATTAACATTTGTTTTGACGAAGGAGACAGACCTGACAATGGATGAGTCAAGATATTTAAAATGCCTGTCGGAACTATTCCCGGACGTGGCTTCAGCTTCCCAGGAGATCATCAATCTGCAATCTATCTTAAACCTGCCCAAGGGTACGGAGCATTATATTTCTGATATACATGGGGAATATGAAGCTTTTTCCCACGTGCTCAAAAACGGATCCGGGGCGGTCAGAAAAAAGATAGACGACGTATTCGGTCATACTCTGTCGATAGCGGACAAAAAGGCGTTGGCAACTCTTATTTATTATCCAAAGGATAAATTAAGGGACGTAAAGGACAAGTGCGATGATATTGATAACTGGTATCATATCACCATCTACAGACTCATCGATGTTTGCCGTGTCACAGGTTCAAAGTATACCAGGTCAAAACTTAGAAAGGCCATGCCGAAAAAATATGCCTATGTCATAGAAGAACTCATAACAGAGAAGGCAGAGGTCTTAAACAAGGAAAATTACTATGATGCCATTGTAAATACCATTATCGAGATAGGGCAGGCAGAACCCATGATCATTGCGCTCTGCAATCTGATCCAGAGGCTCGTAATAGACCATCTGCACGTGATAGGTGATATTTTTGACAGAGGTCCCGCACCTGACAAGATAATGGATGCCCTTATGGAGTATCATTCTCTTGATATTCAATGGGGAAATCATGATATCGAATGGCTGGGGGCGGCAGCAGGACAGTCCGCATGTATCGCAAACGTGATCAGAAACACGGTTTCCTATGGAAATCTGGATCTGTTGGAGGATGCATACGGAATAAATCTCCTTCCGCTTGCTTCTTTTGCCATGAACACATACAGAAAGGATCCATGCGAACACTACAAGGTAGTCGGCCTTGACGACAAGTCAGAGTACGAAAAACACCTGGCGGAGAAAATGCTAAAGAGTATTGCCGTGATCCAGATAAAGCTGGAAGGACAGATCATCATGGACAATCCATGGCTTAATATGGAGTCCAGGCTGCTGCTTAAAAACATTGACTGGGACCGTAAAAAGATAACGGTGGACGGCGTGGAATACGATATGTGTGAGGAGGATTATCCCACCATCGACAGGGACGATCCCTACAAACTCACAAAGCAGGAAGTAAATCTGGTAAACCATCTGAAAAATACATTTTTACATTGCGAAAGACTGCAAAAGCATGCAAATTTCCTGTTGAACAAGGGAGGTATCTACAAGGTTTACAATCACAATCTTCTCTATCACGGCTGCGTCCCTCTGAACGAGGACGGAAGTTTACGGGAGGTTAATATCTACGGCAATATGTACAAGGGCAAGGCTCTCTATGACATATTGGAGGAATATGTGAGAAAGGCCTTTTTTGCAGTGGATGAAGAGGAAAAGGAAAAAGGCAGGAATATCATGTGGTTCATATGGTGTTCTCCCAATTCACCTCTTTTCGGAAAGAGCAAGATGGCAGTCCTTGAAAAGTATTTTGTGGAGGAAAAGGCTGCAAAGGTTGAAAAGAAGGACTACTATTATACTCTTTTGGAGAAGCCTGAAGTCGCTAGGATGATCCTGAAGGAATTCGGTGCGGATTTCGAGGATGCACATATCATTAACGGACATGTGCCGGTGCATTTAAAGGAGGGGGAGAACCCTGTCAGATGCGGCGGAAAGGTGATCATCATCGACGGCGGTTTTGCAAAACCTTATCAAAAAGTTACAGGCATCGCAGGATATACGCTGATCTACAATTCCTACGGAATGAGTCTTGCTGCCCATGAACCTTTTGTGAGTCCTGCGGAAGCAGTGAAAAAGGATATCGATATTATTTCCAATCGAGAGATCATTTATCAGGCCAGAAACAGACAGCTCATAAAGGATACAGACAACGGTCGTGAGATTCAGGTTCGAATCGATGAATTAAAACTTTTACTGGAGGCTTACAGAAACGGTAAACTAAAGGAAAAACGCTAAGGCTAAATGAATTTTGAGATTATGGGTTCACAGGCATGTTTGGTTAAAAGTTAATGAAATTATTCATGCCTGTGGACTATAAATAAGTTGACAGTTAAAGACCTGATAGTTATAATAGCATTTGCGTGTTGATAACGCCTCGGGGTGTGGCTCAGCTTGGCTAGAGCACCTGCTTTGGGAGCAGGGGGTCGCAGGTTCGAATCCTGTCACCCCGACTTTTTTACAATTCGCATAAACAAGCGGAAAGCCTTGAAAATACAGGGTTTTCCGCTATTTTTTTACTCTGTTTTTACAACCGTGATTTGTGAAAAACAAGTACTTTTTGTAAAAATTTACCCACAAATTACCCACAGATTGTGCTAAAAAATAGAAGCGTTTAAACGATTTACCGCTTCACGTTTTGCTCGTTCCTGTTCCTCTTTCATTGAGTGAGCATAAACTGTTTTCATAACAGCATCTGTTTTCCAACCACCCAACGCTTGAACAGTTTTTGTGTCGGTGATCGTGAGCATCTTACTGGCAAAGTAATGTCGGAGCTTATGGAATGGAAAGTGTTCAATCCCTAACCGTTCTTGTGCTTTGGCAAGTGCCCTGTTAATACTTCCTGGATATCCTTTGTATACATAACCCTGCTTGCGGATTAAATCGGCTATGTCGGACGATATGATGATATCTCTTTCAGAGTCCGTTGTCTTGGTTCCCTTTTCGACAAGGTTCCTGTTTTCGTCAATGGCAACGGCCTTTGTTATGTGAACCACATCACCCTCAATATCAGAGGGCAGCAGGGCACAGATCTCGCCTCTTCGCATGCCATAACAGCCCAAAATGATGGGGATGTAAAACGCTGTTCCTTCAAAGTATTTTATCAGTTGTTTAACCTCGTTGTCAGTGGGGATATACACCTCATTTTTGCGTTTTTGCGGTAGGGTAGTATAAATCTTCATGTTGGGTCTAAACGTGCCTAAAACAGCCGAAATGAAGCCGTGGACGTTACGTATTGTTTTAGGCGATAGCCTTAGGGATAAATCATTAATCACTTTGTTAATTGTTACCTGGGTGATACTGTCAATCTTGGTGTTAACAAACCACTCCGGCAGACGGTTACACATAAGCGAATAATCCCTAACAGTGTTCGGAGACAGTACGTTTCTTTTCATATCAACGTAGGATGCAGATGCGGTTTTAAACGTCATTCCTTTGTTGGAAACGTCACCGTCCTTGGAGATCAATTCGTATAAGTCCGCCTCGGCCTGCTTCTTTTGTGGCTTGTAATCGTAGGTGATGCGGTAACGCTTTCCGTCTTTCATTATTACTGCACGCCATTTGTTACCTTTTAACTTTTCAATAGTCATTTTGCACCTCTCAATCTTCCCAAACATCACGTATAGATTGAATGTTGCCGTAAAGTTCCTCTATGTCACTATAGATATGAGCCAGTTGATTTTCTACTTCATAACTAGCGCCTGCCTCAGAATCAACGGTGCCCTTCCATACAGCGTCCGTTTCTTCGACCATGCGAGAAAGCCTGTTTTTTATTTTGTTAACATTATTTAGAGTGCTACCTTTTTTCTCTTTTATATAACTTCCGTAATCGGGAGTCGCCTCGGCTATAAAAAGCATGACGATTACACTTGCTCCAAAAAGATAGAGTGATTTTCTTTTTAGTTGTTCCGCAGATAGTATTGCGTACCCAAAAGCACCCCATACAAACAACATTCCTGCTCCTATTAATATTTCTATGTATTTCATAAAACCTCCTACAATTTATCCCGATAAGGGCAATTTACTATATGTGTCAATACTTGGCAACGTAATCGCCGGTGGTTATAATCGTCTTATCATATTGGTAGAGAGGTATGCTTATGAAAGACGAAATATTGAAACTGCTTGATTTGGTTGAAGATGAAAAAGTATTGAAGTACATATACTTAATACTTCTTGAAATCATCTACAAGTAAAAGGGCTATTGGGTTGAAAGCAGTTTATCCACCATATTATTAATGAAATCTTTGTTATCGGGAGTAAGTTGGTGGTATTTCTTGATGAAGGAACTATCTTCATCATTATAGATTGAAGCTGAGAGAGATGCTTTGTTTGATAGTTCCTCATCCCAGCCCATCAATTCACCGGGCGTTACTCCTAAAGCATCAGCAAACGCTTTGATCTGACTCTGAGGAATGTCGACAACGCCTGCTTCTACTTTAGCAATAGAAGAACGGTCTTTATATCCTACCTTTTTTGCTAACTCATTTTGCGAAAGTCCGCAATTCAAACGTAGTTCCCTTATATTCTTATAAAGTTCTAACATATATTTGCACCTCCTTTGTGAGAAGAGTGTATCATGTGAGTGAAATTTTTTCAACAAATTTTACAAAAAGTGTTGACAATAATTCACGGCGATGATATGGTATACACGTGAACGAGATTCACGGTTATGAAAGCGAGGTGAGAAGATGACAAAGACCGAATTGTTAAATCAGAAGATAAAGGATTCAGGTATCACAATCACTTATATTGCAAGCAAAATGGGGATTTCAAGAGAAGGCTTGTATAAGAAGATGATGAA
>JAILHH010000026.1 GCA_024695935.1 Acetatifactor sp. | reverse complement strand
AGCACTTGTGAGATCAAGTTCATCCATATCTAATTTAACATTGACATGATGTTTTGCTTCATGAAGTTTGGACAAAAGACATACCGTCTCCACATTCGCCGTCCATGGGAACTGGTCAACACAGCAAGCTCTCTCCACTCTATAACCGTTTTCGAGAAATGTTTCCAGGTCTCTTGTAAGTGATGTCGGCTTGCAGGAAATGTATAAAATCCTGTCCACGCCATAACCGATTATTTTCTGTAAAGCTTTGGGGTGAACACCGTCTCTTGGAGGATCAAGGATGATAAAGTCAGGCTTATCCTCCACATCGTCCAACACTTTTAAAACGTCTCCTGCTATGAATTCACAGTTATCAAGACCGTTTTCCAGAGCATTCTTTTTTGCGGCTTCGACTGCCTCTTCCACAATTTCAACGCCTACTACTTTTTTGCATGCCGGAGCCATCAGCTGTGCGATCGTACCTGTACCGCTGTAGAGGTCAAATACAACCTTGTCGCTGCCACCCAGATTCCCAATATACTCTCTGGCTGTGGAATACAATACCTCGGCAGAATATGAATTCGTCTGAAAAAATGAAAATGTTGAAACCTTGAATTTAAGTCCCAAAAGTTCCTCAACAAAATATTCTCTTCCGTAAAGTACATTTGTCACATCAGCCCGGACCACATCGGCAAGTGAGTCATTGATGATATGCAAAATACCCGCAAAACTGCCTGCTACCCTGCCATCACGTACCAGTTCAAGGAGCATATCCCTGTAGCCTTCTACCAGTTCATTTCTCACTTCTTCATCCATCCGGCTTGTGGTAACAAGTGCCACCAGGATCTCACCCGTCTTCGACGCTTTTCTCACCAAAAGATGCCTTAAAAATCCTTCATGGCTCATACGATGCAAAAAGGGCACATTCTTTTCCGTAAAATAATCCAGTGTTGCTCTCAATATGATCCTATAATCAGAATCAACGATCATGCAGTCATCCACAGTCACGATATCATAAAAGCTTCCCCTCTTATGCATGCCAAGGGCCATGGGGCCATCCTTAAATTCATCTCCAAAGGAAAACTCCATTTTGTTTCTGTATCCGTGATACACCGGACTTTTCTTTATTCCTTCCCATGTCCATGGACCGTTAACGGATTTTTCACCTATAACGCCATCGAGTAATTTATAAACCTGTTCTTCCTTTAACTTTACCTGGTCATCATAGTTAAGGGACAGATATGTACATCCCCCGCAAACGCCAAAATGGGAACACGTAGGGCCGACTTCCATGGGTGATTTTTCGATCACACTCTTAAGTCGGCCCTCCGCCTTCCCTTTGCGTACTTTGCTCACTATGAATTCTATCTTTTGACCGGGCAGTGCATTTTTGACAATTGCAACCTCCCCGTCAGCTTCCACATAAGCTTTGTTAGGGAAATCCACCCTTGTTACAATGCCTTCATATACCTGTCCTTTTTTCATTAAAAACTCCAATCAAAGATTAATCTTCGAAGATATCGCCGTCATCATCATCTTCTTCGTAGTCATCATCATACTCATCGTCCATATCCATAAGATAATTGGGGCATACATATTTGTAGATTGCAAACGCAACTCCGCCTAAAACAGCCAAAACCCCGATCACGATAAGAACTACAACCCAGGGTGAAACCTTCTTTTTTTCTTCCTTTTTGCCTAAAAGTTCGCTAAGTCTGTCAATGTCTACCATATCCAGAAATTTTTCGATTTTATCCATGTCGATCCCCCTTGTTTATTGCCGTTTTTTAGTTAATTTTAGAATATCACACCTTCTTTAATTTTGCAAAGGAAGCGTACATAATCTTTGGGCCTGCATCATCAAACATGATCTTTACTTTGTAGTCTCTTGGTTCCTTTGTCATATCCTCAACTGTGCCGGTGCCAAACTTGATATGCTTTACTCTGTCGCCTATGTCATAATCCGGTTTTTCAACACTTAGAGCCGCCCCTCCCTTTGACAATCCGGCAAGGTTATTGAGGGAGCTTATCCCCTTTGCGATAAAGGGCTTATCCTCATCCCTTGTCACCTTTTTTCTGAGAGTGGCTCTGGGTCTTGGATCAAAGTTTACAGGCTGCAGAGGGATAGGATCGTCGTAAGAATCGAACCTTCTGCTCTGGGGCAGTCTGTTGTCCAACAATTCTCCGGGGATCTCCTTTACGAATCTGCTGACTGCACTGTACTGCATTTCGCCTCTTACCATCCTGGCCTTTGCATGGGTCAGGGTGAGTTCCTTTTTGGCTCTGGTGATACCCACATATGCCAGACGCCTCTCTTCCTCCATGTCCTCATCATTACCCGTAGTGATAGTCATAAATCCCGGGAATACTCCGTCATCCATTCCGGTCAGGTACACAGATTCAAACTCCAATCCCTTGGCTGAATGGATCGTCATGAGGAGTACTCTGTCATCATTTTCATCCACGCTGTCAATATCCGCCACCAGCGCAACATCTGCCAGAAAAGAAGTAAGGTCTGCTTCCTCGTTCTCCTCCTCAAAGGCCTCGGCCTTCGATATCAGTTCGTCCACGTTTTCCTCTCGCTCTTCAAAGGATTCATCATAGGTTTCTTCCAGATAAGCATCGTATCCTGTCTTTTCGATAACGGCTTTAATGAGATCGGGCAAAGTGTATGACTCAAGCCCGCTTCTGAAAACCCGGATCATATTTACAAATCCGTTGATCTTTGCAGCCGCTTTTCCAAGAGTCGGTATCTCATCCGCCCTGCACATGGCATCATACATGGTGATGGAATTTTGGTATGCATAGTCTGCGATCTTTTCTATCGTTGTTGCTCCGATGCCTCGTTTGGGCACGTTTATAATCCTGCGAAGGGCGATATCATCCTTTGCATTATCTATGGTCTTTAGATAAGCCAGCACGTCCTTGATCTCAACTCTTGAATAGAAATTGATGCTGCCCACAACCTGGTAAGGAATACCGTCGTGGACCATTTTTTCCTCTAAAAGACGTGACTGGGCATTGGTTCTGTACAAAACGGCACAATCGGAATACTTTCCGCCTTTTCTCACATGCCTTGAAATATCATCGGAAACATACTCTGCCTCCTCATATGCCGACTCAAAATCTCTGAAGTGGATCTTTTCACCGTTTCCCTTGTCGGTCCAAAGCGCTTTCTCTTTTCTGCCGATATTGTTTTTGATCACGGCATTTGCTGCTGCCAGGATGTTTTCAGTGGAACGGTAGTTTTGCTCCAGTTTGATCACCTTTGCCTCAGGAAAATGTTTTTCAAAATCCAGGATGTTTCTGATATTGGCGCCTCTGAATTTATATATGGACTGATCGTCATCACCCACCACGCAAAGGTTTCTGTATTTCTCAGCAAGAAGTCTTATGAGTTCAAACTGGGCTGTATTTGTATCCTGATACTCATCCACCATTATGTATTTAAAGTGCTCCCTGTAATTGTCCAGGACCTCCGGATTAGCCTTAAAAAGCTCCACGGTCTTACAGATGATGTCATCAAAGTCCAGGGCATTGCTCTGTCTCAGGGCATCCTGATATTCAAAATAAACCTTTGATATCATTTGCTTTGTGAGATCACCCATGGCGGACATCCTGTACTCTTCGGGACTTAAAAGGGAATCCTTTGCGGAGGATATACCGTTCATAAACAGTCTTTCCTTGAACTTTTTGGGGTCGATATCAAGGCGCTTACATATATTCTTTATGAGTGTTTTCTGATCGTCTGTGTCATATATCGTAAAATTATTATCATATCCCAAGAGATAAATATGGCGTCTTAAGATCCTCAGGCACGCGGAATGAAAGGTGCTTACCCATACGGAGTCACCATTGTCCACAATGTTTCCCACTCTCTCTTTCATCTCTCCCGCCGCTTTGTTTGTAAAGGTTATTGCCAGGATATTCCAGGGATTTACCCCCATCTCGTCTATCAGGTATGCCACTCTGTGGGTCAAAACTCTGGTCTTTCCGCTTCCTGCTCCCGCCAGGATGAGAAGGGGACCCTCGGTGGTCATCACTGCTTCTTTTTGTTCTCTATTTAAAGTGTCGTAAATACTCAATTGCTTTCCTCCAAATAATTAAATACAAATCAAATTTTATCAAATCGCCTTCTTAACCACAACCTCATTTTTATAAAAATAATCAACTGCTTTTTGGCAAAATATTACATTCTTGACATTGATAATTGATTAACAAAAACATATATGATACACTTAAAACAATGTGAAATATGACGTTTTTCTTTTTTGAAAAATAACAGATAAACGAAAAAGGCAGGTACGAAAAATGGGAAAAAAAGCCACAAAAGCAGCAGATAACATGTATTATCTCGCCCGCATTGAGGCCGCTGAGAACAATGATGAATTTACAAGCCGTGAGAAAGCCGCAGAGATCGTAAATATCGACCGCACACGTCTTGCAAGGATCGAGCTTGACACAATATCACCCTATCCCGAGGAAGTAAAGGCAATGGCAAAGGCTTACAATACCCCCGAGCTTTGCAATTCATACTGTGCAAGGGAGTGTCCAATCGGAAAGGATTCAGTTTCCGAAGTAAAGATCGATGACTTTGACAGACTCGCCCTCAAGGTTTTGGGTTCATTAAAGGATATCGATATTCTCAGAGCATCTCTCATCGCTATCTCAGAGGACGGTGTCATCACATCCGACGAGCGTCCCATATTTGAAGGTATCCTTGATTCACTTGAAAAGATCAGCGATAACGCAAAAGCATTACAGCTCTGGGCGCTTAAAAATATACGTATCGCGGATTAGTTTCTCTTACAGATCAAAAGGAGTTTTAATTTCATGATCAAAAATATAATCTTTGACCTTGGTAACGTCCTTGTGGATTTCAGATGGAAAGATTTTTTAGCTGACAAGGGTTTCAACGAGGAAATGATCGAAAAACTTGCCGCAGTAACGGTGCACTCTTCCACCTGGAAGGAGTTCGACAGAGGTGTCTGGTCCGATGAAAAGGTCATAGATTCCTTTGTCAGGCTTGATCCTTCCCTGGAGGATGAAATACACAGAGCCTTTGATGACATGACAGGTATCGTGAAAAGATATGACTATTCCATCGAATGGGTTAAAGCCATCATGAATGCCGGTTATAAAGTATATTTTCTTTCAAATTATTCCGAGAAAGTCAGGGCTGAAAACCCGGATGCAACAGCGTTCACATCCACTATGACGGGCGGCATCTGGTCAGATCTTGTGAACATGATAAAACCTGATGAAGATATATATTTAAAACTTCTAGACACATACTCTCTTGATCCCGATGAATGTCTGTTTTTTGATGATACGCAAAAAAACGTGGACACGGCAAACAGGCTCGGTATCCACGCATTTCTTTTTACTGACAAAAAATCAGCTGAGGCTGTCTTAAAAGACTGTGGCGTAAGTTATTAAACCTGCGCCCCGTCTTCTTTTTTTGTCTCATTTTCGCTTTTTATTTTCTCAATCTCCGCACTCACATCATCGATATGATCTGCACCGCCCAGGTTAACACTGGCGATGGTCTTTTTGGATGTAATGGCACCGATCCCCCATATCATAGCCCATATGAGAAGTGGCACCACAAAGGTTGCTATAACGCATGTGGCAAAGAGCCCTGTCACACTTCCCTGCCCCATTATGGCAGCCACGAGAGTCATCAGATACAGTCCTGCGAGCACCACGATGCCCAGAATTGCAAGCACCTGTTTAAATGTAAATTTCGATCCGTTTTCTTTCTCATTACCCTCTTTTTCCGAATTGATATTTTTTTCGATATCACTCATTTTCTGTTCTCCTTCCCGTCTTTATCCTTTGAAAAAAGTCTGTCATATATTCCTTCTGCCGTTTCCTTGCTTGAACAGTATTTATCCGCAATACACAAAACCCAGGACTCTATATATTTAGGTGGCCAAGGCGTAAGCGGAAACATGTGCTTTTTTATCATATCCTGTTCAACCTCTGACAGATCCTCAAAATCCTCCATGGCATTTCTGAGTGCTACTCCCGGATGAAAAAAACCATGAAGAGGATGTTCATTATTATCGTAATTGTGCCAGTCGTAGAGAAAATAATCATGTAAGAGTGCACCTCTTATGAGAGCATTTTCATTTACATGAAGTTTAAGTTTTCTCACCAGATAAAAACTGGTATACGCCACTGCAATGCTGTGTTTTAGCACGCTGGTGCTGCCGTGCTGCATATTTTTGGCAGACTCCTTTATCCTGGATTCACCGCTTATGCGGGCATATATATCTTTAAAAGTTTTCTCATCTTCGGGTGAGAGACTGCTTGGCAATCTCATCCTATCACTTCCTTTTGATCCATTTCGCCTGATTCCATTATCTTAAGCAGTTTTTCAGCCGCCAGATTCATAGCGCTGTCCTTGTTGGTCACGACGCAAAAATGTCTCTTTGGGATCATCTTATTAAATCTTAATTCAAACAGGGTCCCTTTTTCAAGAGCACCCGCCGCAAAATCTCTGACCACATTTCCGACTCCCAGATTTCTCTCTGCAAACTGAACAATCATGTCACTGGTGGAAAGTTCAAATTCCGGTGTGAAAACAACATCATTTCCTGCCAGAAAACCATCGATATATTTTCGGGTGCTGGTATTACTCTCAAGGCATACAATGGGAAGTTTCTCAAGTTCCTTCAGATCCAGTGTTTTATTTTTATAGGATATAAAGCGACGGCCCGCCACAAAAACATCTTCTATCTCCCGGACCTTTTTGATGTCCACATTCTTCATCTCAGGCACCGGAGAACTCACTATCCCAAAATCGATCTTTCCATCCCTTAAATTATTAAGAGTCTCGGGTGTGGGCGCATTTGTGACCATAACCTTTATATCGGGATAAAGTTCGTGAAACTTTTCAAGATACCGTAGCAGATAAAACTCTAACGTCATATCGCTGGCTCCGATATGGATTTCCCCAAGTTCAAGGTTCTTTAGTTTTCTGACCTTTTCTTCCCCTGTCTCCATAAGTTCGATTCCCTTTGAAACATATTCAAAGAGAAGCTCTCCCTCGGCAGTCAGTTTCACGCCTCTTGCGACCCTGCCTATCAGGTTTACTCCCATCTGACTCTCCAGCTGTTTTATCTGCTGGGAGACCGCCGGCTGAGAAATATTAAGTTCATTTGCGGCCAGGGTCATGCTTCCCGTCTTTGCCACATAATAAAACACTTTATAGTATTCTAAATTGCTTAACATATTCCCTTCAAAACCTTTCCTCAAAACTCTGTTTGAAAGAATATTATAAGAATTATTTAGAACAAATTCAACTGTTATAAGTATTTTTTATTATATGTGTAAAAACAGTTCCGCGAAAAATACAACCAAACTGCAGATCACGGCTGTCGGGAAAAGTCCTGCCCCAAACCATGCTGCCACCATTCCGATTACAAGAGCAAGAAGCCCTGCCAGGGGCGCGCCTGTGGCATCCATAATGGCGGGGAATGTCATTACAGCCAAAGTCACGTAGGGCACATAATATAAAAATGACCTGACGGTCCTGTTTTTTATCTCTTTTCTGATAAGTGTAAGGGGAAGGGCTCTCAGTCCATAGGAAACCAAAAACATAACCAGTATGTAAATATAGATATTATGCTTCATTATTCTTCCTCCCCTCTTTCATCCCTGCCTTTAACTTTTTCCGTAATGGGATCATCCTTTTTATTGGCCCTGTCCTCATCAAAATGATCATCCTTTATTGGGAAGAGCACTGCGGCAAACAGGGATATCACCACTGTGAGGATGATGATCCTGGTACCTTCACTGATGTTTGATACCACCGGCAGTTTTGCGCATGCAAAGCTTGCAGCCATGGAGATAAAAATCAAACATGCCACCACCTTGTTACGCTTTCCCTCAGGCATGATGATAGCCAAAAACATACCAAACAAGAGCACTCCGAAGGCGCTTACGAGTCTTGCCGGAAGTATATTTCCCACCACCACACCAAGGCATGTTCCCAGTGCCCAAAAACTCAGGGAACAGATGGCGCATCCGTAATTATAAAATGGATTCAGTTTCCCGGGAAGGGTCGATGAAGCTCCATATATTTCATCCGTGATCCAAAATCCCACCAACATCCTGTGAAACAGAGGAGTATCCTCTGGAAGTTTTTGGGACAGAGATATTGACATTAACAGATATCTTGCGCAGACGATCAGGATCATAACTGCCATGGTAAAATATGATGCATCCGATGCCATTACGGCAAAACCCGCATACTCTCCCGAAGAAGTATTTGTAAGCAAGCTTGCAAGTGTAGCCTGAAATGCAGTAAGTCCCGCATTTCTGGCTGCGATACCAAGGGCAAAGGACACCGCAAAATATCCTGCAGCAATGGGTATTCCATCCTTAAGACCGTTTAAGAACCAATGTCTGTCATCCTTGGAAAAAAATTTTTTTCTGCTCTTTTCCGTATTCATTTCCCTTAATTACCTGCTCCCTGTAAAAATCGTGTGCCACCCGGCCCACTTTAAAAATCCCACAGTCCTTTAAAGAACTGTGGGACATTTATCCTTGTCATTTATTAATCTTATTTCTTGAGCGGACTCTCACGATAGATGATATCGTTTCTGCTGGGACCGTTGGAGATCATTGTGATGGGATATCCGATATGCTCTTCTACAAACTCGATGTAGTTTCTGCAGTTTTCGGGAAGATCCTCATAATTCTTGATTCCTCTGATATCGCATTTCCATCCGGGCAAAGTTGTGAGAACAGGCTTTGCCTTCTCAAGTTTATATGTCACAGGGAAGTCTGTTGTCACTTCACCGTCGATATCATAACCTACGCAGACAGGTATCTCATCCAGATATCCTAAGACGTCAAGGACTGTGAAAGCCACATCTGTTGTACCCTGAAGTCTGCATCCGTACTTGCTGGCAACGCAGTCAAACCATCCCATTCTGCGGGGACGTCCTGTTGTTGCACCGTACTCACCGCCGTCTCCACCTCTGCGTCTTAATTCATCAGCCTCATCTCCGAAGATCTCTGAGACAAATGCTCCGCCGCCCACTGCAGAAGAGTAAGCCTTGCATACTGTTACGATCTGCTTGATCTCATAGGGAGGGATTCCCGCACCGATGGCACCGTATGAAGCAAGTGTTGAAGAAGATGTAACCATGGGATAGATACCGTGATCGGGATCTTTTAATGTTCCAAGCTGACCCTCTAAGAGTACTGTCTTACCTTCCTTTAAAGCCTTGTCAAGGAATGCTGACACATCGCATACATAAGGAGCCACCATATCTCTGTAACCGTGGAGAGTTTCAAGAAGCTCTGCAGGATCGATAAGAGGTTTGTGATAGAGATGCTCAAGCATTACATTCTTTAATGTGGTAACTCTCTCCACCTTCTCCTTTAAGGTTTCCTCATCGAAAAGTTCATTTACCTGGAAACCGATCTTTGCATATTTATCTGAATAAAAAGGTGCGATACCGCTCTTTGTGGAACCAAAGCTCTTTCCTCCAAGTCTCTCTTCCTCATACTGGTCAAAGAGAATATGATAAGGCATAACGATCTGAGCTCTGTCAGAGATTAAGATCTTGGGCATGGGTACATTTCTGTCCGTGATAGATTTGATCTCGTTAAAGAGGATCGGAATGTTCAGTGCCACACCGTTTCCGATGATGCTGGTGGTGTGTGAATAGAACACACCTGAAGGTAATGTGTGAAGTGCAAATTTACCATAATCATTTACTATAGTATGACCTGCATTCGCACCGCCCTGAAAACGGATTACGATATCTGCCTGTCTGGCAAGCATATCAGTGATCTTTCCTTTTCCTTCGTCGCCCCAGTTGGCTCCTACTACTGCTTTTACCATATTGATACTCACCTTTCCGCATTTTTCATGCATCCGCGTTTTTCACGCAAAAAAATTCTGTCGAAGATACCCTCCGGGCTCCCGACAGAATTTATGATATCATAGTTTTAACTATAAGTAAAATCAACATTTATTATACAAGATATAAGCTTTGCTTATTTCATCTTATTCTCTTCCGTTCCAACAGTATGTGCAGAGTTTATCCTTGTCGATGCCTACTGCCTCCAGCATATCATCGAGACGGTTAAACTTAAGTGAAGTGAATTTCAGCTTCTCGCAGATCTTCTCTTCCATCTTGGCATATTCCTCTGTATCGGGATCGGCATAAACCTCAAGTCTCTCCTTTGATACAGGACCGCCCTCAAGCTCCTCGATGACACGTCTTGCGATAAGCTCCATCTCGGATGAAGAACGTGAGAAGTTAAGATACTTACATCCAAACAGAAGGGGAGGACATGCAGGTCTGATATGCACTTCCTTTGCTCCCGCCTCATAAAGGTACTCTGTAGTCTCACGAAGCTGTGTTCCGCGGACGATGGAGTCGTCGATGAGCAGGAGACTCTTTCCGTTTATAAGCTCATATACGGGGATCTGCTTCATATGCGCGATCAGGTTTCTCTTTTCCTGGATAGTGGGCATAAATGACCTTGACCAGGTGGGTGTATATTTGATGAAAGGTCTGGAAAAAGGAATCCCGCTCTCATTTGCATATCCGACCGCATGGGCTGTACCGGAATCGGGTACACCCGCAACCACATCGGGAGTCGCATTGTCACGTCTTGCCATGAGTTTTCCGCAGTTATATCTCATCTGCTCTACGTTTACTCCCTCATATGAAGCCGAAGGATAACCGTAATAAACCCACAGGAATGTACAGATCTTTAAATTCTTGTTATTGGGATTTACCAATGTCTTGCAGGACTTTTCGTCAAATACCACGATCTCTCCGGGGCCCAGTTCTCTGTCCTCCTGATATCCCAGATTTAGATACGAAAAGCTCTCAAAACATGCACATCTGGCGTCGTCTTTTTTGCCAAGGATAACGGGTGTACGACCGTATTTATCTCTTGCGGCATATATACCCTTGTCTGTAAGTAAAAGCAAAGACAAGGATCCGTCTATAACATCCAGCGCATACTCAATGCCGTCGATCATGTTCTCTTTTTGATTGATAAGTGCAGCCACCAGCTCTGTCTGATTGATCTCGCCGTTACTCATCTCAAAGAAATATCCGGAGTTTTTTAATACTCCGTTTACCAGCTCTGCCGCATTGTTGATCTTGCCCACGGTGGTGATGGCAAATGTACCGTGATGTGAACGGATCACGATAGGCTGAGGATCGTAGTCCGAGATACAGCCGATTCCGTATCTGCCGTGTAAATGATCCAGTTCTCCGTCAAACTTTGTTCTGAAAGGTGAGTTCTCAATGCTGTGAATGGACTTGTTGAATCCCTGCTCACCTATGGTCACCATTCCGGCACGTCTCGTACCTAAGTGTGAATGAAAATCCGTTCCGAAAAATAAATCAAATCTGCAGTCATCTGCAGAAGCTACTCCAAAAAAACCGCCCATTATATTATCCTCTTCTTACACAATAATAAGAGGGAACCGGGTATCGATTCCCTCTCTTAAAATATTTTAAACGTTAATCTCTGCCTTTGCTCCGATGAGATCTTTATTTGCATCAAGAACAGGGTTGATGACATTCTTTAAGAAGTTCTCAACCTGTATTACGCTTCGACCTATATATTTTGAGGGATCCATGCTCTTCTTTAAGTCTTCAAGGGACATATTGAATGCGGGATCAGCTGCGATAAGTTCAAGCAGATTGTTCTCTTTTCCCTCAACCTTAACGGTCTTACCTGCCTCCATGGAAAGTTCACGGATTCTCTCGTGAAGTTCCTGACGGTTTCCACCCATCTTAACGGCATCCATCATGATATTCTCTGTAGCCATAAACGGTAGCTCTGCCAGCATATGCTTCTCGATAACCTTGGGATAAACCACAAGTCCGTCAACCACGTTAAGACACAGATCCAGCACACCGTCAATTGCAAGAAATGCCTCGGGAATGGACATTCTCTTGTTTGCAGAGTCGTCGAGAGTTCTCTCAAACCACTGAGTCGCCGAAGTGATGGCGGGATTTAATGCATCTATCATGACATATCTTGACAGAGAAGCGATCCTCTCACTTCTCATGGGATTTCTCTTATAAGCCATTGCGGATGAACCGATCTGGTTCTTTTCGAAGGGCTCCTCCACCTCTTTTAGGTGCTGGAGAAGTCTGATATCATTGCTCATCTTGTGAGCTGAAGCCGCAATACCTGCCAGTACGTTTGCAACTCTTGTATCTACTTTTCTGGAGTATGTCTGTCCTGAAACAGGGAAGCACTCCTTAAATCCCATCTTTGCTGCGATCATGGGATCGATCTTGTCGATGGTCTCCTGATCCCCGTTAAAGAGTTCGAGGAAAGATGCCTGTGTTCCTGTTGTTCCCTTGCTTCCGAGAAGCTTCATGCCGTCAAGTACATAGCAGAGATCTTCGAAATCAAGATAGAACTCCTGAAGCCAGAGCGTTGCTCTCTTTCCCACGGATGTGGGCTGAGCGGGCTGGAAATGTGTAAAAGCAAGGGTGGGCTGAGCTTTGTATTTGTCTGCAAAATCAGCCAGTTCCTTCATTACGCTCACAAGCTTCTTTTTTACAAGCTTAAGGCCCTCTGTCATGACAATGATATCCGTATTGTCTCCGACATAACAACTGGTTGCTCCAAGGTGGATTATTCCCGCAGCCTTGGGACACTGCTGACCGTAAGCATAAACATGGCTCATTACATCGTGGCGTACCACCTTTTCTCTGGCCTTTGCCACATCATAATTGATATCATCCTTGTGAGCCTTTAATTCCTCGATCTGCTCATCGGTGATAACAGGCTTTCCGTCCTGTGAAAGACCAAGCTCTTTTTCTGTCTCCGCAAGAGCGATCCAGAGTCTTCTCCAGGTGCGGAATTTCATATCAGGTGAAAAAATATATTGCATCTCCTTGCTGGCGTATCTCTCAGCAAGCGGAGTCTGATAAACGTCTGTACTCATGATATTTCCTTTCGATTCGATTATTTGTCCAGCTTACTTCCCGTAAGCATCTCATATCCCTGCAGATATTTGTCGATGGTCTTGTCAACGATATCCTGAGGCAATGTCCAGTCATTATCGGGATTTGCCTTCAGCCAGTCTCTTGCGAACTGTTTGTCAAAAGAAGGCTGTGAGTGGCCTGCCTCGTATCCTTCAACGGGCCAGAATCTTGAACTGTCGGGAGTGAGGACCTCATCGCCAAGAACCATGTTGCCGTCCTCGTCCAGACCGAACTCGAATTTTGTATCAGCGATTATGATTCCCTTTGTAAGAGCATAATCAGCACATTTTTTGTATATCTTAAGGGTCAGATCACGAAGCTTTGAAGCATATTCCTCGCCTTTTCCGGGGAATCTCTTCTCCAGATATTTTACGCTGTCTTCATAGGAAATATTTTCGTCATGGTCACCGATCTCAGCCTTTGTGGAAGGTGTGTAGATGGGCTCGGGCAGTTTGTCCGATTCCTTTAATCCTTCGGGAAGCTTGATACCGCATACTTCACCGGTCTTTACATAGCTTGCCCAGCCGCTTCCGGTGATATATCCTCTTACGATACACTCAACAGGGAGCATATTAAGTTTCTTACACATCATGGAATTTCCGTCGAATCTTTCCTGTCTGAAAAACTCGGGCATATCATTTACATCAACCGAAATCATATGGTTGGGAACGATATCCTTTGTGAAATCAAACCAGAATTTAGACATCTGTGTGAGAACCGTACCTTTTTTGGTAACGATGTTGTGAAGGATCACATCAAAACAACTGATCCTGTCTGTGGCAACCATGATAAGGTTGTCGCCGTTATCGTAGATCTCTCTGACCTTTCCCTCTTTGATGGGCTTCATTTCCTGTGCGCTCATGTTCATAATCCCTTTCGTATTAAAAAATTGTAACTTCCTCATTTTCCCCAAGTATTTCCCCTAATAGATAAACAGATTTTTGCTAAAAATTCAACCCCAAATTTCTAATCCGCAGTCTCATATTTGCTCACCAGTTCCAAAATTTCTTTTGCATAACGGGGATACTGATCCGCAACCGACCTGACCTCATTCTGGGCCACATCCGCCACCTCTTTATTGTAATCCATCTGCTTTCTGAGATTCTGTCTGCGTTTTATGAGTTCATGCCTGATCTCTACCATTTCTTTTCTGTCTAAAAGTGCCTTGGTCTGCTTCACCCATCTGCCCGGATCCTTTATATGATAATTTGCCAGTTTTGAGACCAGTTCTTTCTCATAATATCTGCATCTGGCCTCCGCTTCACTGGCCATCTTTCTCAGTTCCTTTTCGTCATTATAGACCTTCCACTGTTTTTCAAGCTTCTTTCCCGAATCGGTTCCGAATTTAAGATACAGATAATCCAGGAGATTTGTATTGTTCACATAGCGGATTTTTACCTTGTTCTGGAGCAATATCAGTTTGTTGATGGAATTGCCCACCCTCAGAGCTTCCTTGTCAGCATCGATGTATTTCACCGCCATAAAAGTGATGGCACAGGCTCCCGCCACAACACTTATGAAGATCCCGATTTCCGCCCCCTTCATATGAAGGCCGTACTGCATCACAAACATAATGAGAAGACATACAAAGACTGCCACCAGTACTATCATGGTCATTCCCTTGTAATTGCTTCTCATACTGTCAAGTTCATCCCTGCGATATTCATATGCATGACGCTCCCCGTCCAGTTTCCGGAGGTCGCTCTTTACCTTGGCATCATACTCTTCCGCTTCCTTTATCTTTTTGATGCCGTCTTCGATATCATCCTCAAGCTCTGACAGCCGTCTGAAGTTTGACTCATCGATAACGGTCTTTCGACCCCGCAGCCTGTCCTTTTCCTCCACCAAAAGATCCAGTTTTTTTGCGATGAAATTGATGCTCTCTCTCTCATCAAAGGGCAGCGCCTCGATTTCCTCAATGTCTGTCAGATAGGATGTGACCAGGGAATATTCCCCCGACAAAAGGTCGATCTCCTTAGAGGCATCGGCCATCTGTTCCAGGCATCCCGTGATATATCTGGTCCTCTGTATCTCGTTGTCAAAATCCACATCGTCGTGGGAATAGACGATCTGTTCCCAGTCGTCCTCTGTCTTTTCCCTCTTTGCGGTATTGAAAAGTCTTGAAAAAAATCCCATTTTTCTTCCCCAAATCACTCTGCCACGTCGCGTCTGTACATTTCTTTTAAGCGAACCGTGAGTTTGTCTATCTCTTCGTAATACTCCTGTTTTTTATCAATGCGAAGGTCCAAAAGTCTGTTTACCTTTTCACGCTCATCTGAGCTGTTAAATGATACCTGCAGATCCACCAGGTTCTTTTCAAGCCATACCGAATATTCGTACCCTTCAGAATTCTCAGCCACAAAATCAAGATATTCTCTGTCGGTCAATGAAAACTTCTTGCAGGCGATATATGACTTGTAATGAACCGGATCCGGTTGGTAATCATATGCTTTTTTAAAGCACTCTCCGCCTTTTACATAATCAAAGATCCTGGTGTAGGCTACTCCTTCGTTGTGAAGGACGGCAGCTTTTATCTTATCCACAAAATCCGCGGATTGTCTGTTCTCCTCGTCGCATTTTTCAAGGAGCAATTCGTATTGTTTGATGGCCGCCAGTATGCTTCCGGCATTTAGCATGAAATCTATCTGGCGTTTTCTCTTTTCAAGTCCCGAGAGACCTGCCCCTTCCTTTAGCACCTTGTCGATATGCTTTACGGTGCTTTCATCATAGAGCCCCACATAATCCATTATGAGGGACACAAAGGAACTGAGGGAGGATTTGTTTCTCACCATGGTAAGAAGATCCCTTGCCAGATCCTCAAGCCCTAAGTTTGAACCGATCCATTCCACCAGTTTTTCATCCATCAGGCCCGAATCGATGAGGAATGCATTCTCGTTTATGACAAAACACAGTTCCTCTATGCTGTGGATCCTCTTTTGAAGACCGGATATACAATATGGAGTTTCTGAATATGCGCCTACACTCAGGCAAAGCCTTGTTTTCTCCATTTAATCCCCTTTTAGTACAATTCTATTTCCTCGGTCCAGGTTCCCACCACAGGCTCCCTGAATTCTCCAAGCCCCATATCCTGAGCGGAAAACAAAAGTGTCTTTTCGCCCTTCATTGAAGTGCGGATCCTGATCCTGGTCAGGCCACTTCCGAAATCCTTCAGGTTTAAAACATGATTTCTCGCCTTTTGACCAAGAAGCGGAGTTATCACAAGTTCTATCCTGTTTCCGCCGTTTATATAGGCCTGGATATCGTTTTCCGCTTCAAACCAGTTGACCCCTGCATCCATTAAAGGCATGTATACTTCTTCGCCATTTTTGTGGATCCTGATACCCACATTGGCTTTTAGTTTGTCATTTCCAAGGAATACATGATCCCTGTTCTCATCATTTTCGGACAGTCTCTCCATCATGCCGTAGCATGCGCCTTTGCAATAGAGATTGCTGCCCTGGAAAACTCTGCGGCCCTTGCACAAAACCTTGATGGACTCCTTCATCCATCCGTCTCCGAATTCCTGTCCCACCAGATATACAGATGAGATATTGCCACCGCTTACCAGTCTCTCTGACAAAAGGGCAAATTCCTTATCCAACAGTATGAATTTCCTGTTTTTTTCATAATCGTCTTCAGGAATGGGATAGTATGACGAAAAAGGTATCTCCTGCCTGTCCACAAATACCACGATGGGCTTTGTGCGCCTGTTACATTCCATGCGGTACACCGTCATGTCCGCATTTTTGTAATCGCACAAAAGCACCGTCTTCATCCAAAGCTCCCTGTCCTGATGCACCATATAGCTGTAGAAGCTTTCGGTATGACTCTGAAATCCTATGTTTTTGCACTTGATGCGCAAATTCGCCATTACCTGCTTTAACACATCCAGGCTCTCGTGGTTAAGCTCCGGGCAAGTGACCATAAAGCCCTGAACCTTATCCGGATTTGCCACCTGGCTAAGGAGCCCCAGGGACCTTCTCACAAAGAGGGTAAGCAGCGCAACCGCTTCATATTCCCTCTCCTCTATCACGATGCTCTCACCCTTTACTGCCATGGTATACAGCCCCGTTATGGGCTCCAGGTCATTTTCATCGGCGTAGTCGCGAGCCTCCTCACCGTAATACCATTGATTGACTTCGGGACGTTTGCAGAGCACCGTCGGGATATTGTAATCCTCTCCCCCGACGATATCCGACAGATTTTCCATATTGCCGTCCCAGACCAGGAAACTGAGCTGGGTGTACTCGTCCGTAATGTCAAGTCCCACTATTAACTTTTCATTTCCGGCAAGTTTGGCCATGGTTTTTTCCTTTCATCAGATCATGGTAAAAATAGAGGAATTGGTATATTCCTTCATGTAATAATCTTCCACCAGTCCGTCGGTGGTATCATAATCCGCAAGACTCTTGCTGATGACAATATCGTTTATCATTCCGTAGAGGCTCTGTGACGACTGACCGGACATATCGCTTCGCTGGATATTTCCGCTCTCCGTAAACTCTTCGCTCACTCCGTCATCCTCTGTGATGTAATATTGAAGCGTCTCTCCGAAAAACAGGATAAAATCCTTTACGCAGACACCGCTTACCACCTCACGCATGTACTCGGTCACATATTCACCGCTGTCCCCTTCCTCTCCGGCCACAATGTAATGAATCTTTACCCTGTTGCCGTTTTTGGGTCTGTATTCGATGATCGTCTTGTCCTCAACTGTCTGCGTCAGATCCTTGCAGTCCGGGATGTCCAAAAAGAATGTAAAATATATTCCCTGTCTGATGCACTCCTCCAGGAACTGCCTGATGACCAAACGATCCTCCGCGGCGCTCTCCCCGGAATTTTCCGCAAAATATTTTAAAAATGCAAGCTTGCATACCGGAAGAAGCGTCTCTCCCCTGTTAAATGCAAATCTGATCTGCCTGAATACAAAATTGTCAATGACTTTGCCCTTCACAAAGTAATCGTAGCTGCACTGAACCAAAAAGGCGTTGCAGATGATCTGATTTCCGCCCTGATTCACATAATATTTGAAAATATCTATGCGCTCACCGATATAAGCTCCTGTCACCAGCATCTGGCTCATGAGTTTCTCTGAAAACCTGTATACATCAAGATCAAAACTCATGGCTGCCTTCCACAGATCTCTCAGCTCCTTGGTGCATCCTTCCTGATACCTGCAAAGATATTGCAGGACAGTATTATTGTACTTGCCCTTTTTAAACGCATATCCCGCTGCCGCAACCAACATTTCCTCAGGTTCCATTCCCCTTGTCAGGATCATCTCACCCACCAGTCTCACCAGCACCTTTGGATCCACAAAATAGGGGCCGAACTTTTCCACATAGCTGTAGGCAAGCTCATATTTTCCCCGAAGGACCATGTATTTGACTGCGGTATTTCTGCCTTCGTTTCCAAGCTTTTCCATGGGAATAACATCCAGGTACTCATCAAGTTCCCGCATTTTGTCCGTATCATAGTAATATTGCAAAAGCCTTATGCTGATCTCTTTTTTGACCCTGTCTTCGACGTCACTCTCAAGCACCCTTCGGTAACGTTTACCGTCATCTTCCATGTTGGAATTCATCTCGTCATACACCAGATACAGATCAAAATCCGGACATTTACAGTCATACGCGGAAAGGGTCCTCAAAAACCTTCCCGGGATCATCAGTTTTTCAATGGTATATTCAACACTCTTTGTAAAGAGGTTACCTGAACTGTCCTCAAACACCAGCACATTATTGCTTCCATAGATGCTGACCCAGGTCACCTTGTCCTTTATCATATAGCACTCAGGTCTGATGCTGCCGGGTTTGTAGACATAAACCTTTCTGAGCCTGTCGTCCTCAACCGTTACCCTGTGGGCAAAAAGTATCCTTGAGAGCATCTCACAGGTTTCCTCGCTTATCATCTCAGGTCTGAGCATCCTCTGGTAAAGTGCCGTGAGAGGAATATTCACATGCATTTTTTTAATCTGATCGATGACAAAATGTTCGATCTTATTTTCAAAAGACATATACACATCCGGGATATTTTCCTTGTTTTTTACAATGTAATCATACATGTAAGCACATTTTCGATATTCCAGATTGTTTTGATATGAAAAATACATGAGCACGGTCTTTGGAATATCATGCACCGTTTCCGTGTCTATGCTCATCATGTAATATTCATAGAGATTGGTTATCCTAAGCTCCGCCAGAACTCCGGCCTCGTACCACTTAAAATATCTGTTCTCCGTCTTGTTTCCCTTTATCAGTGTGGAACAGATTTCCTGAAGCACTCGCTCGTCGTTACTCTTTTCATAGAGGTGCTGCAAAATGTCCAGTAAAAGTGCCGAGAATTCCCTCTTTCTGCCTGACAGATATAACAGCTGATCGCACAGATCCTCATTCAAAAACTGCTGTTTTGCACCGTAGTGAAGAACCTGGAGTTCATAATTGTCAAGTTTGTGTAAAAGCATGGGATTCATGTTGAGAAGCAGGATCGATTCCATATACAGGATCGGGCTGAAGCACCCATAATTAAACTGTTTCTCCAAAAATACCCATTTTCCCGATGCGGAGCGACTGTATTCCTCTGAAAGATATAAAAGAAGCCAAGCCACTCTCCAGTTCGTCACATCGGACGAATATATCTTTTGAACCTGTCCTGCCACATCGTTTACATAATCTTCATCCCTGTGTATCAATGTCGTCAGATACAGATAATAAGCTATATACTCATCCCTGTCAGGGAAATTTCTGTCGATCATTGCCTTTGAGTGTTCCAATATCCACTCGGCCTCATTGTATCGCTCCTCGCTTATCAAAAGCTGCGCCTGGATAAGTCTGTATCCCACCTCCGAATCATCCAGGGCAAGAAGACTTTCCACAAGCCTGCCCGTATCCTTTCGCCAGGTGGTGGCATTTATCTTTTTGATCCTGAAATCCTGATAAAGCCTTACAAGTTTTACCATGAGAAGATGCTTTTGCACATCGTTTGAGAGGGTCTTTACTCCATTACCCACAGTGATGGTCACCGGGATGGAAATCATATCCACAGAGTTAAAGAGATGTATCACACCGAAATTATTGCCGTCCCTTAACTTTGAAGTGTCAGCATAGATCTGAAATCTGCAGACGTTACCCAGAAAATCGTCATCAGTCACGGCAGTTTTTTCAAGATACAGAAAATCCCCGTCACATTCAACATTTAAAAATGTATATCCCCATCCGTTTCTCTTGATATTGATCTCAAATTCGCTTATGCCGCCTTCCTCAGGCACGGACGGTAAGTCAAAGAAAAATTCATTTTCTTCGACAATATATTCCACTCTGCTCTTTTTGTTGATATGGATCAGGAACTCTTCCATGTTCTGACTGTTCATCTTGTTGGCTGAAAGCCCTTTGTATACGTCACACATGGAGGCATCTGAACCTACGAAAACTTTTTTGAAATTATCGGAGTAAAACATTGCAAGAGCCTCAAGCCAGTTGCTCTTTGCCAGATTTGCGAAATGAAACAGATTCTTTATGGGGCCGATGGAGGATTTTAATATCCTGTGCTCCACAGTTACCACAAAGGGCAGATAAAACTCACCCATGTTGGTGATGGCATTAAGACTTCCCTTAACGACTTCACCCTCCTCTAAATTTTCACCGTGGAATTTGTAAAAAATGACCTGCTCATTGCCGGAAAGCCCGGTAATGGGCAGTTCCATTCTGATATCAGACGTGGTAATAAATCCCTCCATTGGGGTATTACCCGAAGAAGTAATATAAAAAGAGCCTTCCAGACATTCACCTGCCAGAACGCTCATTTCCAATTTTGAGCATGAAAAATCCAAGGAGTTGTTTTCGAAGTCAAACTTTCCCTCAAAAATCCTTTCCATCAGATCGCGCATGCCCATTCACCACTCTTGTCCCTAGAATATTTTAATTATATCAAAATAATCTACATGTAGCAATGGAATTATGGTATCAATATATGAATAAAAAGTCCCAGAAAACCGCTTAAAAGCATGACGGGAATGGGATTTACCTTCTTTGAGTAAAGGGCGATAAAAGCCGTCAGAAAAATAAACAGCTGCACCGGGTCAAGAGTTTTTTCAGAACCGCTTCCAACATACAAAGCCGTCACCAAAAGTTTAAGTCCTGCTGCCGCAATAAGTCCCACCACACATGCTCTGAGTGCGGAGAGAACGCTGTTTAAAAAGGACAGCCCCTTATATTTATAATATGCCCAAAAAAGCACTGAAACTATAATGCATGAGGGGAGGATGCATCCTGCCGTTGCAACGAGGGCACCCGGAACACCTAAAAGCCTCATTCCCACAAATGTGGCGGAATTAACCGCAATGGGGCCGGGGGTCATCTCAGCCACGGTCATCAGATCGGCAAACTCTGCCTCCGTGATCCACCCGTATCCTTCCACCACTCCCGAGGCAATGATGGGAATGGCTGCATAACCGCCTCCTATGGAAAAGAGACCTACTTTTAAAAATGCCAAAAAAAGCTGCAGATATAACATAGCTTAAGCCCCTCCTTTTTTCTTGAGCACATTGGTCAGGATACCGACAAGAGCGGCCGCGAATATAATAATGATCACATTTATTCCGAAAAAATATGTGGCAGCAAAGGCACATACCGTCAGTATTATATGGATGACATTTCTGCCCTTTACTTCCGCAAACAAAAGGGAGCATGCCACATCAAGTACGACTGCGGCTACACCTGCACCCATTCCCTTTAAAGTAAGGGCAACATATGTATTTGATGCAAAGACTTTATAAAAAAATGAGATCACCGAGATGATCACGATGGGCGGGATAACAGTACCCACAACAGCCACTGCCATACCGGGCCATCCTGCGCATCTTCTGCCCACAAGTATGGCTGCATTTACGGCAATAGCTCCCGGGGAAGACTGTGCAATGGCCGTAAAATCTATCATTTCTTCCTCGGTTATCAATTTTTCCTCATCAACGAATTTCTTTTTCATAATAGAAACTATGACAAATCCGCCACCGAACGTAAATGAGGAAATATATAACATATCCAGAAACAGTTTAAATAATTTTTTCATAATAAGATTCCTTTTCATCCACCTCCTACTTATACACTTTAAAGCCAAAAAGGTCAAGAAGGGCGCCACATATAGTGGCGCCCTTAAAAAAGCCAAATGGTTATTTTGTTAAAAGGAGCATGATATCATTACTTCTCTGGATAAATTTGGTCATATCTTCCGCATTAAGAGGAGCCTGCTGGATCTTTGCCAGATCGTAAAGCTGTTCACAGATGGTCTTTGCATTTTCGTCATCCTTGTGCTCCGAAACAAAGGTAACAAGAGGATGGTTTGCATTAAGGATAAGAGTCTCACCCTCCTTGCCGAAACCTCCCATATCAAGACCGGTCTGAGCATACATTTTCATCATGTCTTCCATACGTCTGCTCTCCTCGCTCTTTGTGAGAACAGATGCGATCTTTTTGTTCTTTAATTTCTCAACTTTGACTTCGATCTTGTCCTTGCCAAGGGCCTTCTTCATAAGGTCTGTAATGGTTGTCGCCATAGCGGCAAGTTCTTCCTCTACCTTCTTTGAAGTCTTGGTCTTTAAGGCCTCTGTCACATCGGAGTCGATCCTCAGGAATTTCACATTCTCATTTGTGGCTTCAAGTCTCTGGATAAAGGGTTGATCGATATTGTGTGTGAGTACGACAGCATCCATTTTTGCATTCTTGAACATATTGATGTACTGACTCTGCTGAACGGGATCTGTCACATAATAAATTGTCTTTTCCTTCTTTTCATCATCAGTTTCAGATGCCTCATCCTTTGCATCCTCAACAACTTCTGCCTCCACCTTTTCGCCGTTCTCATCGGTGGCATTTTCCTCTTCGGTATCCATGGGCTTTGTCTCAAGGCACTCGGGAAGTGTGAGATATTTGTCATCGATATTCTTAAAGAGGATGTAGTCATTCATCTTCTGGCAGAACTTTTCATCTCTCAGGCAGCCGTATTTGATAAAAGGTGAGATATCATCCCAGTATTTTTCATAGTTTTCCTTGTCTGTCTTACACATTCCGGAGAGCTTGTCAGCCACCTTCTTTGTGATATAATCCGAGATCTTCTTTACGAATCCGTCATTTTGAAGTGCTGATCTTGACACATTAAGAGGCAGATCCGGGCAGTCGATGACACCCTTTAACAAAAGCAAAAACTCGGGGATAACTTCCTTGATATTATCAGCGATAAATACCTGATTATTGTAAAGCTTTATTGTTCCCTCAATGGATTCGTACTCCATGTTGATCTTGGGGAAATAGAGGATACCCTTTAAGTTAAAAGGATAATCCATATTCAGGTGTATCCAGAAAAGGGGCTCCTTGTAATCCTGGAATACCTTACGGTAAAACTCCTTGTACTCATCGTCGGTGCACTCGCTTGGAGTCTTTGTCCAAAGAGGTGTGGTCTCATTCATAAGCTCGGGACGCTTTTTTATCTTTAATTTTTCTTCTCCCTCTTTTTTTCCGTCCTTTTCCTCGGGATGGATCTCCTCTACCACCTCATCGCTGTCAAGCTTCTCATCGACTTTAATGATCTGTGTCTCGGATGTATTTGCCTTTGAGAGATAGATCTCTATGGGCATGAATGAACAATATTTCTTTACGACTTCTTTTGCCTTGTACTCATTGCAAAACTCGAGGCAGTCCTCGTTGACAAAGAGCGTGATGGTGGTTCCGACTTCAGTCCTGTCGCCGTCCTCCATGGTAAACTCAGTACCGCCGTCACATTCCCAGTGAACAGCCTTTGCGCCATCTTTGTATGAAAGAGTATCGATATGAACCTCATCCGCAACCATGAATGCGGAATAAAATCCCAGACCGAAATGACCGATTATCTGGTCTGAATTACTCTTGTCTTTGTATTTTTCGATAAAATCCGTTGCTCCGGAAAAAGCGATCTGATTGATGTATTCCTCAACCTCATCCGCAGTCATTCCGAGACCGTTATCCTTAAATGTAAGGGTCTTTTTGTCAGGGTCACAGATTACTTCGATCTTTCCCTTGTACCCTTCCGGGAGTTCGTACTCTCCCATCATGTTTAATTTTTTCAGCTTTGTCACGGCATCACATCCGTTGGAAATCAGCTCACGATAAAAGATATCATGATCCGAATATAACCATTTCTTGATGATGGGGAAAATATTTTCACTGTTGATAGATAAACTTCCCTGTTTTGTTGCCATTGATAAACACTCCCTTTTTATAAATATTTGCCGGCTTATCCCGACCTGTCTTTGATCTTACGAATGATCTTGTCAATATCATTTCGTCCATCCGGCTAAAGCCTAAAATAATATTAGCACTCTTTTTGAAAGAGTGCTAATAAAAATATGATTCCGATTATAAACTTTTTATAAAGTCTGCTGTCTTAATTTATAAAATTACTCTTCGTACATGGCAAGAAGCTTGTTTACATGCTCTTTAACGCTGTCGAATGCCTCATCAAGAGGGATTTCCGCCTTAAAGGATTTGTCACGGTAAACCAGTTCCACAACGCCCTTTTCCATGTTTTTGGGACTTACGATCACTCTTACGGGCACACCGAAGAGGTCTGCATCCGCAAACATCGCGCCGGGACGGATGGCTCTGTCATCATAGAGGACCTCCACCTTGCTCTTCTTCAGATCTTCGTAGAGTTTATTCGCAAACTCATTTACTTCCTCATTATCGGGACGAAGGTTACAGATCTCAACCTGCCAGGGAGCGATGGACATGGGCCAAATGGGACCGTACTCATCATGACTCTCCTCACAGATGGAAGCACAGAGTCTTCCCACGCCGATTCCGTAGCAGCCCATAATGGGATTCTTCTCGATTCCGTCCTTGTCGATATATGTCATCTCCATGGACTTTGTATATTTTGTTCCCAGCTGGAAGATATTTCCGATCTCGATACCGTTACTGATGGTGATGGTCTTTTTGCCGCATCCGGGACATACAAAGCCTGCCTGGATCTTTGCCACATCAACTGTTTCGATGTCTCCAAGGTCTCTGTCCACATCAACACCGGTAAGGTGGTAATCCACTTCATTTGCTCCACAGCTGGCATCCTTCATGCCTTTAATGGATGAATCATATACAACTGTAGCATTTCCCTTGAAATTAACAGGTCCGATAAATCCTGCTACTATTCCGCTCTCCTCGGTTATAACTGCCGCATGTACTTCTGACTGAAGATAGTTTCGAAGCTTTGTCTCGTTTACTTCAAGGTCTGCACGGATAAATACCACAACATAGGAATCATCCAGATTCCTCTGATAAACCACAGCCTTTATCATTGAATCCTCTGAAGTCTTTAAAAACTCATGCAGGGATTCGATGGTGGTGGTTCCCGGAGTGTTTACCTTTTTGTATTCTCCGGATGAAGGACGTGTATTTTCCACCTGTACGTCGGCTGCTTCCATATTTGCCTTGTAACCGCACTCAGGACAGATTGCCAGTGTGTCCTCACCGATATCGGTAAGGAGCATGAACTCGTGAGAAACGCTTCCTCCCATCATACCGGAATCGGATTTTACAGCCACGAAATTCTTTACTCCGCAGCGACGGAAGATCCTGTTATAGGCTTCAAGTGCTCTCTCATAATACTCCTCTAAATCCTCCTGGCTGGTATGGAATGAGTAAGCATCCTTCATGGTAAACTCTCTTACTCTGATAAGTCCGCCTCTTGCTCTGGGTTCATCACGGAATTTTGTCTGTATCTGATAGATCATGAAGGGGTATTGCGCATAGGATTTTGCGGTATTTCTTGCAAGATGCACCGCTGCCTCCTCATGAGTCATACCAAGGACCATGTCATTGTTTGATCTGTCCTTAAAACGGGCCATCTCCTTGCCGATGCTCTCATATCTGCCCGACTCTCTCCATAAAGATGCGGGCATCACAACTGGAAAGAGTACTTCCTGACCGTCAATGGCATCCATCTCTTCTCTGATGATATTCTCAATCTTTTTTGTAATATATCTGGTGGGTGTGTACAATGAATAAATACCATTGTGCATATGCTTCATATATCCACCGCGTACCATGATCTTCTGGCTCTCAATGCTGCAGTCTGCGGGAGCCTGCTTCATTGTCTCGCCCAATAACTTAGAAACCTTCATGAACTTAAAATCCTCCAATTAATAAACTAATAACATGCATTCAATAATATCACTAAAAAAATTTCCCGTCAAACCATAAGCAGAGGCAAAACCCACCCTAAATAACCGGGTAAAGGTCAGGTTAAACTTTGCTCTGTTAAAAGAGAAATGGTCCTCAGGATCAATTCATCATGATATGGCTTTATCTATTATCTCAAAGAAATCCGACGTATCCACTTCCTCATCCCTGATGAGTTTGATATTTTTCCACAGTTCCTCGTTAAACTGTTTCCTCAAGGTTTCCACATATACATCATATTCCTCGCTGAAAGCCTCGCGCCTGCGCTTTTCTATGATCTTTTCCTTGTTGAGTTCGGTTTCCTCTCTGTCAAATGCGCTGATACATTTAAAGATCCTGTAACCGTCAAGGCACTCGCTGACCTTGCTGATCTCTCCGTTACTTAAATCAAAAGCCGCCAGATAACCGTCATCCTCTATGTACTCCTGTCCAAGCGAATATATCAGATTTTCATCCTCCGAATATTGGGCTGCCAGTGTAGCAAAGTCTGCCCCCTCCTCCGTGGCAAGTCTGTAGACCTCCATGGCTTTGTTGTAAGCCTTTCGCTGTCCGTAGGATGTCTTGTCCTGATCATCTGTACCACTGTTGTCCGATGCTATGAAAATCACCTGCACCGTTATGGTCCTTGCCTCATCATCGGATATCTCAGGATTTATGTCTGCAATAAGTGTCCTGTATACCTTGTCCGCCAGGGCATATTCCGTATACATTCCTATAATGCTCTCTTCATTTACACCCAGGAGATTCCTCTCTTTTTTGGAGAGTGAACCGTAGTATTCTTTTGCGGCAGATTTTACTTTTTCCTGCTCGGCCCCGGTAAGTTCTATTCCCTTGTCAACAGACAAAAGATACATTGACTTTATCCTGGCTATCTTTGCAAGAACGCTTTCTTTCAGGCTCTCGTCCAGTTTTACTCCGTCGTGCTCCGACTCCCAGATGTCACTGCCGTATACTTTCTCATATGCTTTCTGGATATTCGTCAGATACACAAGCACCTCTGATTCCGTACAGGAAAGATCATTTATCTTAAATACTTCGTTTCCCGCAAAGCCTGTGGTAAAAACGATCTCTTTTCCCTTTATCTCACAGCCGCAAAGGGACAAGGTTATAATACCAAGCAATATTAAGTTACAAACCGATCTGAATGCTTTTTTCATCAATAATATCCTGTTACCAAAAATTTACCTATAAATAAAAACTACCACAAAGCTGTCCTTTGGTCGACAACTTTGTGGTAAATAATTTTTTTGTGTAAAACTTACTTGATAGTGTGGATCCAGCCTTCGGGAGCTTCGATCCTGCCCATCTGGATACCGGTAAGAGTCTCGTAAAGTTTCTTTGTGACAGGTCCCATCTCGCTCATACCGCTGGGAAGACAGATCTCCTTGCCATGGTCTACGATCTTTCCTACAGGTGAGATAACAGCTGCTGTACCGCAAAGACCTGCCTCGGCAAAGTCCTTAACCTCATCGAAGTAAACCTCTCTCTCCTCAACCTCAAGTCCGAGATATTCCTTTGCAACATATACAAGGCTTCTTCTGGTGATGGAAGGAAGGATGGAGTCTGACTTGGGAGTTACAACCTTGTTGTCCTTTGTGACAAAGAGGAAGTTAGCTCCGCCGGTCTCCTCAACCTTTGTTCTGGTTGCGGGATCGAGATACATATTCTCATCAAAACCTTCCTTGTGTGCCGTTACGATGGCATGAAGGCTCATTGCATAGTTGAGACCTGCTTTGATATTTCCTGTTCCTCTCGGTGCGGCACGGTCGAAGTCGCTGACTTTGATGGTGATGGGCTTTGCGCCACCCTTAAAGTAAGGGCCAACGGGTGTACAGAGGATTCTGAACTGATACTCCTCTGCAGGCTTAACACCGATAACGGGATTTGATCCGAAAATATAAGGGCGGATATAAAGCGTTGCGCCGCTGCCGTAGGGAGGAACCCATGCCTCATTTGCAGAAACCACCTTGTTTACCGCGTCAATAAATCTATCCTTAGGGAAAACGGGAATCTCAAGTCTTTTTGCAGATTGCTCAAGTCTCTCTGCATTTAAGTCGGGACGGAATGTGACGATGTGTCCGTCTTCCGTTGTATAAGCTTTAAGTCCCTCAAACACGGTCTGAGCATACTGAAGAACTCCGGCGCACTCGTTGAGCACAATATTTGCATCTGAGGTGATATTTCCCTCATCCCATGCTCCGTTCCTGTAATAAGATACATATCTTGCATCAGTCTGAACGTAGCCGAAACCAAGACCTGACCAGTCAATATTCTTCTTTTCCATTTGCATTTCCCTCTTTCTTTTTCAGGTTTTACTTTGTTTTCAATTATCATACTTTCAATTTAAAAAGTCAACGAAAAATATTTTACACGTTAACCCATTAAAGTATTTTCTCACAATTCGCACAAAAAACCCCTTCAATGCCAAATGTTTTTGGCAATTTTTGAAGGGGTATTTCGTCCGTGTATTACTGTTTTCTTTTGTATGTCACAAAAGTATATGTGATATCAAAATATGTCTGCTCTTCGCTCTCATCCACCACTTCCCATTCGGGATCCTTGTCAAGGTTTGGGAAATAGGCATCGGCCTCATAGGCGTGATCTATCTTTGTGATGATGGCCGTATCACAATATTCAAGCATTGCCTTGTAAATACTGTCTCCACCGATAACATATGCCTCCTCGGAGGGGATGTTATGGTCTTTCAGGTATTTCAACACTTCATCTATGGAATGGGCTACCACCGCATCCTTTACGCTATAGGAACTGTTTCTCGACAGGATGATGTTTGTCCTGTTTTTTAAAGGCTGTCCCTGGGGGAAGGTATCCATGGTCTTTCTGCCAAGGATAACTGTCTTTCCGGTGGTCAGAAGTCTGAAATTCTTGTGGTCATTTGGGATACTCACAAGAAGTTTTCCCTTGTTTCCTATGGCCCAGTTTGAGTCAACCGCTACTATTAAATTCATAAATCTTCTCCTGTTATTTTTTATATGCTTCATTTGGCGGCTCTGCAGCCAGAAACGTATCTCCTGTCAGATCGCAATGGGAATGTCCGTTATCTGCTCTCCGAATTCATATCCCTCAAGTTTCACATCGTCCCTGGTAAATTTGTAGAAATCCTTTACCTCGGGATTAAGTATGAACTTCGGCGCCTCCTTCGGCTCCCTGGAAATAAGTTCCTTGATAAAAGGAATATGTCTGTCATAAATATGGGCATCCGCGATAACATGCACCAGTTCTCCCACCTGCATATCACAAACCTGTGCAAGCATATGTACCAAAACCGCATATTGCACCACGTTCCAGTTGTTTGCGGCCAGCACGTCCTGGGAGCGCTGATTTAAGATGGCATTTAAAGTCAGTTTCTCATCCCCGGGCTTTTGAGTCACATTGAAGGTCATGCTGTAGGCACAGGGATAGAGATTCATGGCATGGAGATCCTGATGAACATAGATATTTGTCATGATCCTGCGGCTGAAGGGGTTGTTTTTCAGATCATAGATCACGCGGTCCACCTGATCCATCATGCCCTCTCTGTACTGATGCTTTACTCCCAGCTGATATCCGTAGGCCTTTCCTATGGATCCGTCTGGATCCGCCCACTCGTCCCAGATGTGACTGTGGAGATCGTTTATATTATTGGATTTTTGCTGCCATATCCAAAGCATCTCATCCGTTGCGGATTTAAGGGCTGTCTTTCTCAAAGTCATTATGGGAAATTCCTTTGAGAGGTCATACCTGTTTACCACACCGAATTTTTTGATGGTATATGCGGGAGTTCCGTCCGGCCAATGGGGTCTAACCTTTTCTCCCTCCGTGCTGGTTCCGTTCTCCAGAATATCCCTGCACATATTTATAAACACATTATCTGCGTAGCTCATTTCATTCCTCCGTACACTAACCTTCCATCTTTTCACAGATGTTATTGATCTGATCGGCAAACTTTGCCAGATCCTTGTTTGGCAGGCCGTCACTCTTTGATATGACTGCGATAAGTCTCTGTCCGGCCGCAATAAGTCTTGCATATACGCCTGTGGCAGGTTTAACCTTTTTCTTTATGGGAAGAGGATTTCCCTCATACTCGAGTTTGCCTGATGTAAGGTCAAAAACCGTGCCGGAATAGGGAGCATATGCCCTCTGTCCGTGTTCGATCTTTAAGCACTCCGCAAACTGGGTGCAGACATTGTCCTCACCGTGAACCACAAAGACCTTCTTTGGCTTTTCCTCAAAGGCTTCAAGCCACTCGATAAGTCCGTCCTTGTCAGCGTGACCGCTCATGCCGTGAAGCTGTGTGATCTTTGCCCTGACCTCAATGGGCTCGCCAAACAGATGCACTTCCTTTGCGCCTTCTATGAGGCTTCTGCCCAAAGTTCCTACAGCCTGGTAACCCACAAAGAGTATGGTACACTCCGGTCTCCACAGATTGTGCTTTAAGTGGTGACGGATACGACCCGCCTCGCACATTCCGGAAGCCGACAGAATTACCTTGGGCTTGTCATTAAAGTTGATCTCCTTTGACTCTTCGCTGGTGATGGCAAGCTTAAGTCCCGAAAAGGCAATTGGATTTATGCCCTCATTTACAAGGGCCATGGCCTCCTCATCAAAGCATTCCATCCTGTTTTCATTAAAAATTCCCGTGGCCTCAACGGCAAGGGGGCTGTCCACATAAACCTGGAAGTCCTCAAAGCCCTTCACCATTCTGTCCACTTTTATCTTCCTTAAGAAAAACAGCATCTCCTGGGTCCTTCCCACCGCAAATGAGGGAATCACCACATTTCCGCCTTTTTCAAAGGTATCCTGCAAAATGGA
Source organism: Acetatifactor sp. (assembly GCA_024695935.1). Classification (GTDB taxonomy): domain Bacteria; phylum Bacillota; class Clostridia; order Lachnospirales; family Lachnospiraceae; genus RGIG10340. Next base: position 28,679 of record JAILHH010000026.1, on the reverse strand, counting down.
AGCAAGCTCGCTCTCGTAGTCAACTTTGGTCTTGTCATGAAGCCTGTCGCCGTAGGTTGACTCCATCACCACATAATCCGCAGATGTTGTGGGGATGGGATCCCTTAACAGGGGCTGATTTTTGTTACCGATATCGCCGGAAAAAACTATCTTTTTCTCCGTTCCGTTTTCGTTTAGCCATAACTCTATGCTGGCCGACCCAAGCAGATGTCCTATATCCGTAAATCTGATCTTGATCTCGTCACATATCTCATAAACATGATCATAGTGACAGGGAACGATCCTCTTTATGACACCGTCCGCATCCTCCATGGTGTAGATGGGCTCAATTAACGGTGCGTCGGAATTTCTCTTCTGTTTTCTGTTTTTCCACTCACACTCCATCTGTTGAATGTGGGCACAGTCTCTGAGCATTATGTTACAGAGATCCGCCGTGGCGTCGGTGGTAAATATCTGTCCTCTGAAGCCGTGTGCGTACAGCAGGGGCAACAGTCCCGAGTGATCCACATGCGCATGAGTCAAAAACACGTAATCGATCATGGATTCGTTTACGGGAAGAGGTGCGTTCTCATAGGCATCCACTCCCTGTTCCATACCGTAATCCACCAGAAACTTCTTGCTGCCCACCTCCATGTAGTGGCAGCTTCCGGTTACTTCATGATCTGCGCCGATAAAGGTTAGTTTCATGCATTATCCCCCTTTAAGTAAGTAATGTTTGGTCTTCGCGTAGGGTCATTTTAAAGGATCCTCGTTGAATCTCCTTTTGCATATAAAGAGCAGAATCCGCAGCCTTGAAATAATCCCAAATCTTGTTCAGTCGCTCCGGCCTTGCATATATGCCGCCTATGGTGATGGATACCCCACCGTACATATCCAGCTTTTTGATCTCGTCGATAAGCTCCCAGGCTCTGTCCTCCACGTAATCCCTGGATCTGCCCGAAAAGATCATGACGAATTCGTCCCCGCCGTATCTGGCCGCAAAGTCATTTCTCATGACCCGCTTTATGGTGGTGGCCACCGCAGAGATACATTTATCTCCCTCCGCATGACCATAGGTGTCATTTAAGATTTTGAAATTGTCAATATCCGCAAACAGTACTCCCAGATTCTCTCTCTTGATAAATGTCTTTTCAAAAGTAGCCTCTGCATAGTCGTTTAAATATCTCTTGTTGTAAAGCCCCGTCAAAAAATCGTGCTCAGCCTGGAATTCCAGACTTAAATTTCGCTCCTTTAAGCCTTCCTCCTCATTTTCCAGATAGGAAAGTTTGTTTCTAAGCTCCATCATTGACAGAATCTGGGCATTTTCTGACTGCTCGTATTTTTCCTTGATCTTAAAAAATGTCTGGGTGCTGTTTACATAGGCTTCGCTGTCCATACTTTCGGAACAGTATTTTAACTGTGCTAACAATAACTGCAGCATAAAGCCCTCATTCATCTCGATAGCGGCCTGTGGTGTCACCAGATCAAGGAGTTTACCCAATGATTTATAATCTTCCAAATCGATCAAAAACTGCATGAAATTCTGGATCTGATCATAAGACGATGTGATATTTATGCCAAGCTTTACCACATCAAGAGTTTTGTCTATATATTTCCTCGCACCTTCCATGTCTCCCACTTGCTTTAAGTAATAAGCCTTTAAGCTTGCGACCGACATTTCCGATGAGGGATCAAAGATCGTCTCGGGCATTGCATCAAGTTTTTCTATAAGAGCGCCTGTCTCCTCTGTCTTTCCGAGGTTTAGGAGCACATAACCGTATCCTCCGGCCGCTTTTTTGAACATCACCAGGCCGTTGTTATTATCAACATCATCACTGCTGTCAAAGGTCTCCAAAAATCTTTTGTAATATTTCTCCGCATTTTCCTCGCTGCCCACTCTGTGGAGAAGCTCGGCCAGGTTTCCCCATACCATACCCTGAATGATATCCTCATCATATTTTGCGGCATAGGTCAGGGCCGTCTCATAATGCTCATGGGCAAGGATCAGGTTGCTTCCGCCGTTTGCGATAACTCCCAGCATATTGTAGGCTCTTGCCACCTGTTTTTCCTGAGGCGAACCGAGAAGTCCGGCAATGCTTAAGTTTAGGTCCTCTAATGCTTCATACTGATCCCCGGAGATGAGCCTTGCGTAGGCTCTGTAATAATACAGCATGCCTATCAGTCCTTTTTCCGAAGAATCAATAAATTTTTCGATAACCCCTGTAACCTCGGCCGGTTCGAAATCTTCTGCAGTCAGTATTCTGTTTTCAAAATCAGCCACTGCCCTTTCGAGCGCCTCATTGTCCATGATGATACCTCAGTTTGTTGATAATATGATTTTATCATTCTTTGGGTTTTATGACAATTGTCTAATACTCAATAAAACGAATCTCACGTCATAACAAAACCCCGGCCAAATGACCGGGGCAGATTATCAAAACAGATTAAATCCGAGAGCAGGCAATATCTGCAATAACATTGCAAGAATGGATGTCACAAATGACACGATTGAAAAGATCAGCAGATGATTCATTCTGTTCTTTAACTTGTTGGCATTTCCATCCATGTCAAAGAGCACATGATTCTGTTTTGCATTCTCCTCCACTATGACTGCCTGGATATTTCTGTAAGTCTTGATGGCGTCCTCGTGGATCTCCGTACGAAGAGACTGATACATCATATCAAACTTGATGTCAAGGACATCGGACACGCCCTGTTTGATGTTGGCGATATCCTCCTCCATGGCTCTTATCCTCTCTTCAAGTCTTGTGCGATCATCACCGGAAAGATCCGCCGCAAAAAAACCTTCCCTGAGTTCTTCCTCCTCACCCTCCAGTCCGTCAAGGCGCTTCATATCCTCTTCGGATAGTCCGCCGAAGTCTTCGGACAGATCATCTTCCTTACCCGAAATGGAATCATCCATGCTTTCGTCAAATTCGGGACTGTCCGTCATTTCGCCTTCATCCGATGAAGCGGGTACCTCGGGCGGAGTCTGGTCAAAAACATATTTTTCATATACGTCCTCGGCCTTTTCTTCGACATCCCCCTCGGAATCCAGGTCATAGTATATAATTTGTTTTTGTTCCTTGACGTTTTCGGCCATATGGTCTACTCCTTAGTCAGTGATATTTTCACAGTTGTACCGTAATCCTTTTTGCTTAGAATACTCATGGTTGAATAATTAAATCCCGTGAGGCGCTTACTAACATTTGCGATTCCGCCATTGTCATATTGGGGATCGTTTATTACGCTCTCCACATCAAATCCAACACCGTCATCCTTGATCTCTATCTCGTAGGCTTCCGCCCTTTCCTTTACTCTGATGGTGACGGTACCGCCGTCCTTTTTCTTGCATATACCGTGCTTTACGGCATTTTCTACTATGGGCTGCAGGGTTAACATGGGAATCTTGAAATCCCCGGTCTCCACATAGTATTCAACCTTTAAAAAGTCCTCAAATCTAAGCTGCTCCAGCCACAGATAAATCTCTGTATGCTCCAGTTCCTTGTCAAAATTTACAATGGACCTGTCCGCTGATAAAGCCTCCAGATTTACCCTTAAGTAGCTGGTAAACTTAGAAACTGCCATCTCGGCCACCACCGGGTCATCCATGACCAGGTACTTTATCGTCGTCAGTGAATTAAATATAAAATGGGGCTGGATCTGAGAAAGCATGAGCTTTGTCTTTCTCTTTTCTCTCTCCACCTCATTTTCCATAAACCACTTATACTGGTTTACATTGTAATAAATGTAATAGATTATAAAACACAGCGAAATCACATAATAGGTAGGAAAGACCGCTTCGTACAGATAACAGACGGGCTGCACGAGAAGACTTAATACGAAAAAAACTCCCAGCACATAGGTCTGACCTAAGGATTCACGGTTTTTCACTTTATTATACATTATTATACTGATATCCGCCAAATAAACCATGGCTGCCAGGAAATAAACCAGATACCAGAAAGGTCCGTTTACCACCGATGTGTCGTTCCCGATCCTGAATGTAAAGCCTGTTATAAAGCTGGATATATTAATGATATTAAGCACGGCCAGATAGACCAGTACACCTTTTCTGTATGTCGCGACGCGCCTCATCATCCTTCTGAAAATATCCTCCAGATACAGATGGGCAAAATATACGGCGCCGGTGAAAAACAAAAGCTCCGCTATCCTGCCGATGACAGCATACAAATAGCTGTCAAACTCACCCGACACGATTACCATCATATCCATAATCACAGTTCCGCAGTGGAATGACATCCACAAAAGGAGCTTTTTTTTGCGTTTATAGGTCATCTTAGAGAGACTTACTCCCACTATCATGACAGCAATGACAAAAATTCCCGAAAGACTTAGTGCAAGACTGAACAATTCCATTATTCTACTCCCGATTCAAGCAAATCACATCTTATTGCCACTCGTTTTTCACCGTTCAAACTGCATGTGAACAATGTCAGATCCCAATTTCCATCGATCATGCGATCGACTTCATCCGGGTTCATCTCCTCGGCGAGAAAACTTGTGTACTCAAAGACACTACCATCCGTAAGTGTGAGTATCACTTCGATATCGTCCGTGCATTCCCTCAGTGCGCCGAACTGTATTTCATAATTATGTTCCACGATAACCAGATCCGAAGTGTCAATGTCACCGTAATATACATAGGGTGTGGTCTTCATGCCGGCTCCGCTGTACTGAGCAAGCACCGGAAGGGTAATGTCGTAATCCGGTAGGTTTGCCGTTGATTTTTTGTCCATAAAGGCCACCTATACTATTCCTTTGTAATCAACATAATAGTCTTGACCTTGTTACAAAGCAGTTACATCAAAAAACAAATAAAAAAAGAATGTAGCACGACATTCTTTTTTATATATTATGATCTTCGTTTATTTATACCATTTTGTATATTTACATATCAATGAGATTTCCCAGGGTCATCTCTCCCCAGGAATACTGGCTCATGTACTCACCGTTAAATTTCGGAGCACCCTCTTTCTGTTCCAGATAATCCAGATAGTCACAGGATACCTTTGAGATATCCAGCTGATAACTGTAATTATTGTTAATAAGAAGGCTGTCCTCACCCAGTTCTTCAAAAGTCTTTCTGATATCATTTGCCAGCACTCTGATGTAGCTCTTTTTTTCCTCGCTGTCGTCGTCTTCCTCCCATAGCACACTTCTGATCTCATCAGCAGAGATGGAACTGCCTCTTCTGTCTATCAGGTAAGCCATCATCTCTTTGCTCTTTTTTCTTGCAAAATGCACGGGCTTTCCGTCAAAATAAACCTCAAAATTTCCAAATGCAACCGCCTTGATCCTTTTGGGAATTATATTAACATCACCGCCTTCATTTCGAAGCTTCTGAATCTTTTGGAGTGCATTTCTGATATCATCCTCGCTGGCAGGCTTTAATATAAAAGCTTTAGCCACAGTTTTCCAGGCATCCAGACTGTAGTGAGCATATCCTGTCACAAAGATCATGCTGGTCATGGGAGAAATGGCATTCACCATCTGTGAAAATGAAAGACCGTTCATTTCCGGCATATCAATATCAGAGAAAATCACATCGGGCTTTTCCTGTTTTACCAGATTAAATGCAGTTTCAACATCATTTGCCGTAAATATCTGTTCGTCCGGACCCACCACATTTCTAAGGGTCCTCTCCATGCCTCGAAGTATTATTCTCTCATCATCCAGAAGCAAATATTTCATATTATAAACATGCCTTTCTGTGTTCCATATTTAGAGCAGAAGTGTCTACGAATCCTCTTGGGACTTTGGGATGATGATCTTTACCGTTGTTCCCTTTCCTATCTCACTGTCTATTTCCATTCTGCCGTTACACATAAGTCTCAGACGGTTTTCAACGCTTCTGATACCCACGTGGTTTCCACCGTCTCCCATATAATTGGAAGGAGTGAATCCAACACCGTCGTCCACCACCATAACCTGGAAATAATCATCGAACTCATCCGCTATAACGGAGATCCTGATGCCCTCCTTGCGGTTCTTAAAGCCATGCTTTACAGCATTTTCAACAATGGGCTGAAGAGTAAGCGCAGGTATCTTGAAATCAGATGTGTTAACAACGCAGACTGTTTTCAACAATTCCTCATATCTGAGTTCCTCGAGCCACAGATAAGTCTTTGTATGGTTCAGTTCCTCTTCGAAATCTATGAGTTCCTGTTTGTTGATGGCATCCAGATTCATTCTCAGATATTTTGCAAAATGAATGATGGCGCTCTTTGCCTCAGAAGGATTCTCATCGCAGAGATAACTGATGGTATTTAAAGCATTGAACAGGAAATGGGGCTGGATCTGACTGAGCATAAGTTTTGATTTATTATCAACAAGTTCCTCTTCCTGCTCTTTTAATACTTTATCAACATCATATTCAAGGAAAGTATGACAGATTACAACCGAAGCAGTCATCGCAAGGTAAACTATAACTGAGGAGCCTGTAAGTGCTTCGATCGGCATCGCAAGCACCGGGATAATAACAAAGCTGAAATATGCGATCATAGTCTTTAGCGGCATTTTTCTTCTGTTGGCAAACAGATATATCATATCCACAAATATGACTATTCCGGCACCAATCTGACTGAACCAATAAAACCTGCCATAATGTGGCATTGCGTTTTTGTCAAAAAAGAAGAAATGTTTCGTGAAAGGAGAAGTGACCCATACAAGGGCCAGAATCGTCAGAAATACATAAGGAATATTATCCCACCATCTGCTCGTTCTGCCGGTTGCATCCTTTAGTCCCGATAGTACATATCGGTGAAAGGCTGCTACCGCCGACATCATAACGATATAATCAACCACCCAGACCAGTTCAACAATGGGAAATGCGGTTTTTCTTCCCACAAACACCCAACTCCAGGCATCTGTAAATACTGCGGCAAAGATCATCAATGTGAGTGGCCTGATGTAGGTAAATCCTTTCTTTTTGTGATCAAGTGTGGATGCACTCAGAATCAATAATATGGCGGATGCAAAAAATTCAAGGTACGCATTGGTCAATTCCATTTGTTCTTCCCCTCATATAAATAATAAATCTCTTTACAACTAACCAATATACAATGCAATCGTATCACATTTATATGATATTTTCCACATAATTTAAAATCATCTCAAAATATTCTGACTATTGCTTTCTATGGCAGATATTTACAATCTTGCTTTTTACATATTCTTATAGTATATTTAGAAAGTCTTAAATGCGCGAGTGGCTCAGCGGTGGAGCACCTCCTTGCCAAGGAGGGGGTCGCGGGTTCGATCCCCGTCTCGCGCTCTCGAGAAAACAAAAAGTGGACATCCATCAGGATGTCCATTTTTTGTTTTTCGAGGCACATCCGTGCCTCGAAGGTTCGATTATCTCCGCTACGCTCCGGTCCGCGCAAAGCCGAGGTCCACCTTCTTCGCCATCTGATTGCTGATTATTACAGTCTATTTCGTATTCGCTCGCAAAATAACCGTAATCCTTTTCTCCCGGTTTGCGCCTTTTCTTTATCATTACAGTTTTTTGAACATCTAATAAAATTTAGCGGTACGCCAAATTTCGAGCGTACAGTTTATTTTAAGTTTCCCACTAAAATAACTGTAAAAAAATTTTTTAGATTTGCGTGGTCACCATTTCCTTACAGTGTTTTAGATTTTTTCTCAAAAATAACTGTAAGCGAATTTTTGCTGTTACAGTTATTTTTGCACTCATGCCAAATAAAACTGTATGACTGCTTTGCAGGTGGATTTTAGCTTACAGTCTTTTTTGATGTTTTCACAAATAAACTGTAAAGATTATTTTTCGTTTTTTTCAGATACAGTTTTTTTGTCACGCATGCCAAATAAAACTGTAAGGCAGCTCTGCAGGTAGATTGTGGCTTACAGTCTTTTTTGATGTTTTCACAAAAAAACTGTAAAGATCATTTTTCGTTTTTTTCGGTTACAGTTTTTTTGCGCTTTTGCGATTATAAACTGTAAAGACACTCCCCAAACGGGCATAAAGCGAAATTTCAAATCCAAAACCGATGTAAACCGGGTGTAAACCGATGTAAGACTGTGTAAACCGGTGCAAACCGATGTAAAACCTGCGGGAACCCGGTTTATAAACATATAATCTTTATCTTGAAACAAAACATCCCCGCGGTCATATGGACCGCGGGGAGCAATCTCTTCTATTATTTAAGTTTAACTCTCAGATGTTTGAAATCCTTTCCGCTGTCCTCCTCGATAAGTTCCAGGTAAGGTCTGTATCCTAAGCCGCTCTTGTCCCAGAGTTCCTTTATCTCGTCCCTCTCGGTACTTTTCGAATAGCTAACCATATCGCCGCTGTAGTAACAGAAATTTGTAAAAGTAAAAAAGTCCGCAACTCTCTTTTGTTCTTCCTTCGTAAGTGAACTCTCTTTGAGGCTCAACTTCGTGGGATTGGACATTCGTTCAAAGCTTTCGATGGCATATTCTTCATACCCCGGCGCATCAATCTTTGTCCCCACTGCCTCATAGTCCATTACTCCGTCAAAGAAATTAAGCTTACCATAGTGATTTGGATACAATGGCAGAGCCGATGTCAGGATCTCAGTAACCTTTCCCTTTGTAGCATAATGCTGAGTATGCAGATGACCGCTCAAAAACACTTTGACTCCGTATTTTTCAAAAATCTTTGTCAGTTCATCAGTCCTTGCGATCACATATCCGAACATAAAAAGCTTATGATGGGTTAATATGTTCTGATGCCCGCATGCAAGCACATAAACCCCATCCTTTTTGGCCTGCTTTAAAACCTTCTCGGTCCACTCCAGAGTATCCTTTGAAATATCGCTGTAAGCATCATATGTATTAAAATCAAGCATCAATACTCTGAGAGAATCATTTACTTCATATATATAGCTTGCGGAATTCTCATCCTTTTCAAGAGCCTCACTGTATCCGTAATCTTTGTACAGTTCGATGAACCTCCCGGTGTCCGGGCTCTCCACTCTCTCAAAGCTTTCTCCCATAAACCTGGCGGCATTACCCGAATAAACATCATGATTTCCCGGAAGAACCAGGACATCAATACCGTTTTCTTCAATACGGGCGAATTTCTCTGCCAGATCTTCGTGGCTCTCGATTGCTCCGTTAAAAGTCAGATCCCCCGTAACGATCAATGCTTCAGGCTTATTTTCTATCACTTCGTCCACAAAGGAATCAGTGATCTCTTCTATATAAAGCATTGCCCTGCCATCTCTTTCATTGATGAGGCTTTGAAACATTTCTCCGTTGTCATTTATCCTCGGTGAAATATAATGGATGTCACTTACGACCATCACATTCGCAACGGGGTCTTTTACGCCACAGCCGGTGACAGATATTAAGATTCCCACCAAAAACAGGAGGGACAATATCCCCCTCCTGCCTGTGTATGCAAAACTATTCTTTTCTTTTAAAAAATGATCATTATTTCCCCACTTTTTTCCCATAAGCCCTCACAAAAAAACTATTCAACACGGTCCGCAAACTTGATCCTGTAAACACGCTTCAAAGAATCCGTGATCCTGTCTTCGGAGATCTGTCCGTTCTCCACCGCCTGCAAGACTCCGTTGTATGCTTCCTCAAAGTTTTCAGGCATCAGTACCATATCACAGCCGGCTCTGATCGCCATAACGGCAGCCTCCGAAGATGAATAGTATTCAGAGATTGCCCCCATATTTAACGCATCCGAAATGATAACTCCGTCATAGTCCATCTCTTCCCTCAAAATATCTGTTACAACAGACTTTGACAGAGAACAGGGAGTATTATCTCCCGTAAGAGCAGGCACTGCCACGTGATCCACCATGATCATCTTTGCCCCTGCCTCAATGGCTTTTCTGTAAATCTGAAACTCACCGGACTCCAGATCTTCCCTGCTGATACTGCTTGGCGCCATGCCTTCTTCTGTATCTCCATCCGCACTTCCGATTCCGGGGAAATGCTTCACACAGGATGTTACATTTCCGTCGGACAGACCCTGCATCATCTGAAGTACATACCCTGACACCTCATCCGGATCTGATCCATAGGATCTGGTGGCCAACAGATTGTTCGTCGGAGTCTTTAGATCCGCTACTGGAGCAAAATCAAGATTAAATCCGAGGGATGTCATATTCTCTGCGATCTTTAATCCGGTCTCATATGCTGTATTCGTGTCACCGGTTGCTCCCACATCCGCAGCTGAAGGGAGTTTATCAAAAATACCGCTGTTAGAAAGACGACTGATGCTTCCGCCTTCCTCATCCACCGCAATAAACAGCGGATACCTTGAATACGAAACGGTAGCAGAGATCATTTCTTTTATCTGATCCGCATCCTTTATATTCTTTCCGAAATATATAAATCCGCCCACGGCATATTTTGTCATTGCTTCCTTTGTAGAATCCCCGGCTTTAATGGCTGCGCTCACTCCCGTGATATTCTCGGGGGTGACCACGAAAAGGCCGGCAACCTTATCCTCGATAGGCATCACATCCACCGCTGCAGAAACCAGTTCATCCAGTTTTTCCTCATAAGTCGGTTCCGGTATGAGGCTTTCCGGATCAAACTCCTCCATAGTTTCTTCACCGGAGATAACGATGGCAACATCATCATCCTCGATATTTTCAGTGCTTGTGCCCACAGATATATCCGGCAAAGAGATTGCATCTCCTCCTGTCAGAATATAGATTATCAGCACAACAAGCACAACTATCAAAAGGAGTAAAATACACAGAAAAGCGATCGCTCTGTTACGGGCCTTTTTTCTCTTCTTCGCCCTGGCTTTACGCCTTTCGCTGTCATCCGCCACACTGCTTTCTCCAACACTTTCAATATCTATATCATTGTCATAAAGACTATTATTTCCGCTATCCATAAATCTTCCCGTTCCTTAAATGTATTTTCCAATACATTGTATCGCAAACAGCCATGTTTTTCCACAACAAAAGAGCGGGCATCAATCACCTTTCGATCGACACCCGCTCCTAGACTGAAATACCCATTGGACCGTCCTCTCTTTCTTAGTCTATATGAAGAACCGTCCTATTAGACCCCTCTCCAAGAGGAATGCATCTGGTTCTTTTTTTCTCTTTTCTTTCTCCTTTTGTGTAATATCAATATAGCTTAAAAGCTCATTATTGTCAATATATTTTTATTTCGTACAGACTTTTGTCAGAAAACTATCATGTTAAATAAATATTTATCAAACACAAAGGCAGGCACCAATATGTGGTATCGGTACCTGCCTTCAGAATCATTATTTAGAAATAAAGTGATATGAAAAAAATCTGCTTTTTTGCTTCCTTGATCCGCTTTCAGAAAAAATAGTAATAAATTCCCATGAATTAATTTCAAGTTTTCATCAGACAAGGCAGATCCGGTAAGCGTTCAATATGATCAAAGCTTTGTCTCCACAAAGATATCGTAGATAGCTTTGATAGCAGTCTCAAAGTCTTCATTTGAAACGCCGATGATGATATTCAGCTCGCTGGAGCCCTGGTCGATCATACGCACGTTTACATTTTTGTGAGCGAGGGCGGAAAAGATCCTGCCGGCTGTACCTCTTGTGGACTTCATACCGCGACCCACTACTGCGATAAGAGCCAGATCAGCCTCGATCTCGATGGTATCCGGCTTTGCGAGTCTGTGGATACCTGCAACTACCTTCTGCTCCTTGTCGATAAACTCATCCTGATGAACAAATACTGTAAGAGTATCGATTCCCGAAGGAACATGCTCGAATGAGATTCCGTTCTCCTCAAAAGCCTGAAGGACTTTGCGTCCGAAACCGATCTCGGAGTTCATCATGTCTTTTTCAATGTTTACTGCGCAGAAACCTTTCTTTCCGGCAATACCTGTGATGACATAGTCTGATTTCTGACATGTGCTTCCCACGATCCATGTACCTCTGTCCTCGGGAGCATTTGTATTTTTAATATTGATGGGAATACCCATCTGGCGAACGGGGAAGATAGCATCCTCATGGAGCACTCCCGCACCCATATATGAAAGCTCTCTGAGTTCTCTGTATGTGATGACATCGATTCCTTTGGGATTAGCAATGATCCTGGGATCTGCGATCAAAAATCCTGACACATCGGTCCAGTTCTCATATACATCTGCCTTTACGGCCTTTGCCACGATGGAACCTGTGACATCAGAACCGCCTCTGGAGAAAGTCTTTACAGAGCCGTCCGGAAGAGCGCCGTAGAAACCGGGAACAACAGCATTTTTGCAATCTGAAAGTCTGGCTGCGAGAACCTCGTTGGTCCTTTCTCCGTCGAAATTACCGTTTTCATCAAAAAAGATGACTGTGGCTGAATCGATGAATTCATATCCAAGGTAATCTGCCATAATAATACCGTTTAAGTATTCTCCACGGCTTGCAGCATAATTGTTGCCTGCCTTTGCCTTAAAATTCTTTTCAATTGTCGCAAATTCATCCGACAGATCAAGGTCGAGCTTAAGACCTTTTATGATCTCATCATATCTTGCCTTAATGGCATTCAACTCTTTAGAAAAATCTTTGTTCTTTTCAGCCAGGTCGTAACATGCATAGAGCATATCCGTAACCTTTGTATCCTTTTTGTCACGCTTTCCGGGAGCGGAGGGAACGACCCATCTTCTCTCGGGATCTGCCTTAATGATATCTCCTACCTTTTTAAACTGTTTTGCACTTGCCAGTGAACTTCCACCGAATTTTACTACCTTACTCATTTTAATTCTTTCTCCAAATCTATGATCTAATAATTTTTAGTATGATCTTATCTGTAAATTCTAATCACGTTCAAAACCTTGTCCCCGAGTTTTTCGAGTTTCTCATAAACTTCTCTCTCTTTTGTGGGAGGAAGGAAATAACCTGCATCCTCTTTTCTGTCAGCGATTATCTCTTCGAAATCCTCAAAAAGCTCCTCGAGATCATCCTTTGCTGATGCATCGATCCTGACAAAGAACTCTCTCTCAAGTTCTCTGACATCTGCGAGTTTTACATCCTCTGCATCCCAGAAGCACATAACTGTCTTTCCGAGGTGTCTTGCACAGTCGATGACATCGGATACAACTGCGGAAGCAGTGGGAAGCTTACCTGCGCCACGTCCGTAGTACATGGAATCCCCAAGCATATTTCCTTTTACAAAAACCGCATTGAATACATCATTTACCATGGCAAGAGGATGATCGAGATCGATAAAGAAAGGAGCAACCATAACTGCCACTTCCGAATCGGAAACCTTTTCACTTGTTCCCAGGAGTTTGATCTTAAAGCCTGCAGCCTTTGCATACTCAAAGTCAGCTGATGTGATCTTTGTGATTCCCTCGGTGTAAACCTTCTCTGAATCAACATTCTTTGTCATCATAAGGGATGATAAAATGGCGATCTTTCTGCGGGCATCATATCCCTCGATATCTGCTGTGGGATCCGCCTCTGCATATCCGTTTGCCTGAGCCTCTTTTAATACCTCATCAAAATCGGCACCAAGGGCATCCATCTTTGTAAGCATATAGTTGGTAGTACCGTTTAAGATACCTGTGATATTTTCGATCTCTTCAGCCGTAAGTGAATAGTTGATGGGACGGATAACGGGAATACCGCCGCCAACACTTGCTTCAAAGAGGTAATTGCACTGCTTGTCCTTAGCGATCTGCAAAAGTTCGGGACCGTGCTTTGCAACAAGCTCCTTGTTAGATGTGCAGACACTCTTTCCCGCAAGAAGGCATTCCTTTGTAAATTTATACGCTGCACCAACGCCTCCCATGGTCTCACACACGATTGAAACCTCGGGATCGTTTAAAATGATGTTAAAATCATGAATCACCTTGTTTTCATAAGGATCTCCGGGAAAATCTCTAAGGTCAAGGATATATTTTACATTAAGTTCAGCAGCCGATTTTTTATTGACTGTTTCCTTGTTTTCTTCGATAACCTCCACAACACCGCTTCCTACAGTGCCGTAGCCTAATACTGCAACATTTATCATGTCTGTTCTCCTATTCTTTAGCTAATATCTTGACATGGTGCACTCCCTTTTGGGATTCCATGGTTTCGATCATATCCGACACATTTCCCGTGTCCTGCAATATCTGGATGCTTATACTTAACGATGCGACTCCGCTTATGGGAATACTTTGATGAATGGTCAGGATATTACCCTTGTACGCCGCAACTATCTTTAACAGATCTGACAAAAGCCCGGGTTCGTCATCCATCTGCAATGTGAGCGTCACCGTGGTACCCTGCAATGAATCATGGAACTGAAAGATGTCATCCTTGTATTTGTAAAAGGAACTTCGACTGATCCCCACCGCATCCACGGCTTCCTGAATCGTCTCAACCTTTTCCGACTCAATGAGTTTCTTTGCCTCCACAACCTTTAAGAGTACTTCCGGAACAGCTTTTTGTCTCACAACAAAATAATTGGTAGCCTCTGCCATAAAAAACCTCTGCTCTGTGAATACATTTTAAGTTCTTTTGGGACGGACACATGTACGTCACTGAAAGATATGTTAACACAGTAAAGTAACGAAGGCAAGGGAATAAATGTCACATTTTAATAAATTTTATAAAATATCTTGTGCAAATCTGCCAAAGTAATGCCAAGACTACCGCCTTAGCAGTCACTAAACAGATGTCCGAGGAAGCTCAGCAGCCACTTAACTCCTTGCCACCAAAAACAGGATGCCCCAAAAAGGGCATCCCGTTATAAGCATATGCAAATATATTCATTAGATGAGAGGATATTTCTCTGTAAGTCCTTTGATGATCTCTCTTGCCTCTGCGATCTTTTCTCCGCGACTAGTGATAACAAGGGCGATCGCCTCAGCGATCTTGTCCATATCTTCAGTGTTAAGACCTCTGCTTGTAACGGCAGGTGTTCCGAGACGGATACCGCTTGTAACGAAGGGGGACTTGGGATCGTTGGGAATTGTGTTCTTGTTGGCTGTGATATGAGCCTCATCAAGCCACTTCTCAACTTCCTTACCTGTAAGGTCAAAGTTTGTAAGATCGACTAACATCAGATGATTGTCTGTACCGTTTGATACGATCTTGATACCACGATCTTTAAGACCCTTGCAGAGCGCCTGAGCATTGTCAATGATACCCTTCTGATATACTTTGAACTCATCTGACAAAGCCTCTTTAAAGCATACAGCCTTTGCCGCGATAACATGCATAAGAGGACCACCCTGGATTCCGGGGAAGATAGCTTTGTTAAGTTTGTATTTTTCAGCCGCCTCGTTTGTAGCAAGGATCAGACCGCCTCTGGGTCCGCGAAGTGTCTTGTGTGTGGTTGTGGTAACAATATCTGCATAAGGAACAGGGCTTGGATGAAGACCTGCTGCCACAAGTCCGGCAATGTGAGCCATATCCACCATGAGAACCGCACCAACTTCATCCGCAACCTCTCTGAATTTCTTGAAATCAATGGTTCTGGCATAAGCACTGGCACCTGCAATGATCATCTTGGGCTTTGACTCTACAGCCAGTCTTCTAAGTTCATCATAATCGATGAATCCGTCATCGTTTACTCCGTAGGGTACTATATTGAAGTAAGAACCGGAAATATTAGCCGGTGAACCATGAGTAAGATGTCCGCCATGATCAAGATTCATTCCCATAATGGTGTCGCCGGGTCTGCAAACCGCAAACTCAACCGCAAGGTTAGCCTGAGCTCCGGAATGGGGCTGTACATTCGCATACTCGCAGCCAAAGAGCTCTTTTGCTCTGTCGATGGCAAGGTTTTCCACCACATCAACGCACTGACATCCGCCGTAATATCTCTTTCCGGGATATCCTTCCGCATACTTATTTGTGAGTGGGCTTCCCATTGCTGCCATAACAGCTTTTGACACCCAGTTTTCGGATGCGATAAGCTCAATGTGACTGTTCTGACGGTTCTCTTCGTCAACGATGGCCTGCGCGATCTCGGGATCAACGTTTCTTACTTCGTCTAATGAATACATAAAATTTCCTCCTACCTTAGTGCTTTGTTAAATTAAAGCGTTAAAACAATTGTGGAAAGTATATCATGAAATAAATTTATTTTCAACTTATAAATCAGGTGCTATACTATAAAAAGATTAGAAATTTATGGAAACGGAGTAACGAAATGTTCCACATCATCATAAACCCATCTGCCAGATCGGGACGCGGCCTGAAAATATGGCGCGATCAGATCGAACCCGAACTCATCAAAAAAGAAGTTTTGTTTAAGGCATATTTCAGTCAGAAATCCGGCGATGTAACCTATTATGCAAAAGTTCTTGTAGAGGAAGCAAACGGCGAGCCTCTTAACATCATTATACTGGGCGGCGACGGAACAGTGAACGAACTGTTCCAGGGACTGTGTACCATGGGACTTCCCAAAAATGTTAATATAGGTTTCATTCCCACCGGTTCATCCAACGACCTGGTCAGAGACATGAATCTTCCAAAGAATCCAGTGGACGTTTTAAATGTGATCCTTGAATGTGAGAAGCCCTCATTTATGGACCTTGGCAAAGTTACTTATGACGATGACAATACGGTGCGTTATTTTTCCGTCAGCATGGGAATCGGATTTGATGCCGCAGTGTGCGAGGAAGCAATGCAGTCCAGATTCAAAAAGACATTGAACAAATTCGGTCTGGGCAAACTTACATACTTAGGGATAGCTTTGAAACAGCTTGTTACCGCAACCGGTGCAGGCTGCACACTGACCATAGATGACAATGATCCCATTAATATCAATCGCGTGCTGTTCGTCACAGTTATGAACCACAGATTCGAAGGTGGCGGTTTCATGTTCTGTCCCAGAGCCAAAGACAATGACGGAGTTTTGGATATGTGCGCCGTAGGTGACCTGTCATTTTTTAACATATTGCTGGCTCTTCCGGCTGCCTACAAGGGTGAACACCTTAAATTCAAAGGTTCCACACCCTACAAGGCTAACAAGGTGCGTTTGGAAACCACTTCTCCTCTATGGCTTCACACAGACGGAGAGGTTGAAAGAAAGACCACATCCTGCACCGTGGAATGCCTCCACAATGCAGTAAAGATCTTCAGATAATATTACTTGTCATATCAGTTAAAATTAAAGATTTTTCTGGCCAGTTCGTATCCGTCAACGGTTATACGACGACCTCCTCTTCCGGGGAGGTTTGTGGCCCTGCCTAAGAGACCATGGCGCAGTTTTCTGTAGAGAGAGTTATCCTTTTCCTGCATGTATGCCCACAGGTCTTCTTTCTTTTTTAAGTTTTCCTCATCTCCGGCCTTTGTCAATAAAACGGAAGAAACAGTTGTTATTATCTCCAGATAATTAAACATGTATTGGTATCTTCTCTTATCCTTTGTTATCTCATTTTTATGCTCGGAGAAAAAGTCATACATAATTTTGTTGACCTTTATCTGCTGATCGATCCTGCCTATCATAACCGACTCATTCACGGACTGATCCTGCCTGCCGATATAATACCTGTAAAAATTCACATCCAGATAATACATTCCCTTTACATTTAACATAGGTTCAAACACATAAATATTGTCCACATAAAATGTATGCTCCGGAAGAGACAGTCCGCAATCCTTTAAAAGCTTGGTCCTATAAATCACGGAATGCATCAGAATATAATGTCCCTTTTGGAAACGACCGCAATCATCCCATGAAAAGTATTCTTCCACAGGGAGTGTCCTTCGATAATTTATGACTTTTTTACGCTTTTCTCCCTCTTTTTCATATACATAATTGCAGATAAGCATATCCAGGACCTTTTCGGAACCCGCAAACCTGCGCAGGGTCTCCAAAACCTTTTCGTAGGCCTCTTCCTTCACCCAGTCATCGCTGTCAACGACCTTAAAAAAGAGTCCTGTTGCCTCCTTTATACCCGTATTTACGGCAGAACCGTGTCCACCGTTTTCCTTGTGTATCGCCCTGCAGATACCCGGATATTCGGCCTCGTATTCATCGGCGATAGAGGCAGTGTTATCTTTAAAAGATCCATCATCCACAATCAGGATTTCCACATCCTCTCCGCCTTTTAGCAATGAGTCGATGCACTTACGCATATACCCTTCGGAATTATAGCAAGGTACTGCAATTGATAATAATTTCATTCACTTATCTCCCCGTTTCAAGCATCATTTTTGTATGGTACCCTTGCTGCCGGCACCTCCTTTGATGCAGGTATTGTATGTATTGACTGATCGTCAAAAAATATCTGGGCTCCGAAAGCCTTAAGCACATCTTTCTTTTCGATTCCACCCAGAAAAAAAGATTCATCTATACGCACATTCCAGCTTCTGAGCGTCCTGATGACCCTCTCATGAGCCGGAGCACTTCTGCTGGTAACAAGCGCAGTACGGATAGGGCTTTGCTGTCCCTCAAACCGTGCCTGAATGGCAGAGAGTTTTTTCAGGAACTTGGCAAAAGGACCCTCTCCGAGAGGATTTTGAGCATTTAACCTCTCGTTTTCTTCAAAGGCTTCCAGACCCTTTTCCTTGAATATCTTCTCTGAATCATCTGTAAATATCACCGCATCTCCGTCAAAGGCGATCCTGATCTGTTCCATGCAACCTGCCACACAATTTACTGCCATATCTTCATCGTATTTCGGCAGGTTATCGGTACAGATGATTCCTGCCGCGATCCCTGAGTCGATGGCCGCCTGTACATCATCCTCATATGCCGACAAAAAAAGATCCGTATGAAATGCTTCGAGATATGGTGCAAGGCTTGCTCCTCCGGAAAGCACTGCTCTTGTGATATCAAGGCCGAAATGCCTGATGGAATTAAAAACCCTGAGCGAGGTATCATTACTGTTGTGACTCATAATGATCACTTCCACAAGTTTTTCCCCTCCGGAAAGTTCGTTTAATCCGAGCAATGATTTAACCAGTGCAAACCCGGGCCCCGGCTTTAGCACTTCATCCTCATGCTCATATTGATACTTTCTGTAGGCCTCAACCCCTTCGGTCTCAAAAACTTCATTGGCCTTTGTCATGTCAAACAGCGCTCTGGATGAAACGCCGATAACCATACAATTGTCAACTTTGTAAGCCATAGTTTTCTCCCTTCCGCCACGTCGGAAAGGAGATACATTATCCTCTGAGCCTTGAGCACTCGTATTTTTCCAACGTAAGCAAACAGTTTTTTAATGCTTGATATCTGGACTCCGTATCACCTTCATCCACTTCCAAATCACAGGAAACAGCCATTGTGGTGATCATATCATCCGTTATTCTATGCTTCATTGATGCCAGGATGTTTAACTTTTCACCGTAAGTTTCCGCATCCAGAAATTCAACTACAGAAGCATCAAGTTGAATCTCTTCAGGCTCAGCACCTGCCTGCAGTTCAAATCTGTATTCCTGAGTAACGTCAGGATATTTATCTTTGTCCACGGGACTTGTAAACATTTCAAGTGGTCTGGCATAAACTTTGTGTTCACCGTACAAAGCCTCATATATCACCAGTTCTTCTCCTGTCTCGCTGTGAGTTGCCACAGCCATTACCCTGTATAACTGTCCCTTGAAATGTTTATAGATCTCATTTGTTTTTGGAATAAATGACATATCAAAAATCCTCTCTTTAAGTCAAAACATTTACTTTTGTAGTATAACCTAATTTCAGCCCTATGTCATTTATTATCCGCTTATCAAAAAATAAATTTATATTCAAAATCGCATCCCAGTTCTTCAAAGGCAAATCCTGACAAACTCTCCATAAGCGCCTGCCGTTTTTCATCGCTGAGACCTGCTATCTTTTTGTTGTGAACAGAAAGTGTATATACGCAATAATCCTCATCATATACTTTATTGAGCATCACTCCGGAGTTCTCGTATCCCTCCTCCGAAAGATACTCCCTTACTTCCCTGACCATAGTTTTTTCCATTGCTGCCGTAAGCTGCTCTTCTTTATATGTAACTTTATTCTCATGGCTTTTGGCCGTTATAGAGATTGCGATTATTGCAATAAATACAAAGAAAATAGTAAAAACAATGTTTTCAAATATAAGTTTAAATCTCTTTCTCTCCATCTTTTTTTCCATAATTTGATCTCCCTTTCAGTCTTCAAACCCTTTTTAGTTCTCGTTTCATTTGATAAGTAGATAATAATCCATATCAAGTACTATTTCTTGGACTTTAAAAAATAATGTGAAAAACTCCCGGATCTCTCCGGGAGTAACTTGTAAACCTTATTCAACAATTACTTTTACCGAGCCTTTGAAATCTGCCATACCCAGTTTATCAGAACTTTTTTTCTCCAGCCTAGTAAAAACAATCCAGCAATCACCCACAGAACCGAGGAAAAGCTTATAATTCATTTGCGTTAAAAAGATGCGTGATCAACATTCCCATATCTGTTCTCGGATTACATTCTACTGAAGGCCAGGAGCAGCCCTCAAAATGTTTTTCTAATTTAGCTGAATTTGAAACAGCGTCCTGAAGCCTGTCTACACAAGCCAAAAAGCAATCTCGATTTTTTTCATAATCTGGAATATGTCTTTTCAGCTCGTTGATAACGGCATCTCCATCAGCAAAATACCTAGTAGTATACTTAAAATGCATAAGAATCCATATTTCAAATGTAGGATTAGAAACAATGAACCTTATAGATTGATTTCTATTTTTTTGAATTAGTTTCAAAACCTTATCTGCTTTTTGAGGATCACTATCTATGTCTAAAACAATAAATCCCAAGTCGCCTTTTTCAGATGAAAGCTCCAGTTCTTTCCACTTTTGTATCATTGTTTTATATAATGAGTCTGAGTCTGTCTTGCTACCAGCTTTAGCAAACTGTAAACTATATGCTTTCCCTTGTTTTTGAAAGTTAGACAAATAAAAAGTCTCTGTCTTGTTCTTACCTTCAGCTATTACCAAATACACGGGTTTCTCATCCCTGTGTGTCCTGCCTCGCTTTTTAATCTCAAGTTTTCTTTCAGTCATTATAGCTCCTCTCCGCAGATATATGGAATGGCACCATAGCGGCCTAAAAGATATCCTTTTTCAACATTATCCGTTTTTCTAACAGACATTTCATCCAATGAGTATAAATCTGAAGCCCCTGTCGTATTGTTCTTCTCAGTAAAGAATATCTGATCCCTCCTAAACGTTGCCAACGATAACAAAGCTGTATCGTGAGTAGTAAATATCAACTGTGCTCCAGCTTTATTTATCTCTTTGTTTCTAAACATGTTGATTAAATGCTTCACAATAAATGTATGAAGGCTCTTATCAATTTCATCTATGACTATAGTTAAACCTTTTTCAAAAGACTCTTTCAAAAAAGGTCCCAAAATAAATAGTTGATTTGTTCCCAGTGATTCTTCAGCCAACCCCAATACATACGTGGATGCTTCACTTCCTTCCCCAATGATATGCTCAGTTCTCACTTCAATTTGCTCAAATTCCTGAGCAGTGATTGTTGGCGTAAGTTGTCCATTTACAGACACTGGCGGAACAGACAGGCCAACCGGGATTTCTATTTTTGTTTTTTTAACTTCAATATTTATCTTAGAAATGTTGATATCTGCTGACTGTAACAGATCCTCTGTGAATTTTATATAATCATCTTTCTGAGGGCCCTTATAAAGGTTCAGCGACAAATTTGAAAGCACTTGTGCATCCGTAAAAGTAACTAATTTTTCCGAAAGCCACTTATATGGAATCATCGTACATTCAGTATTCCAGTTAGTTGCAGTAGCCAAAAAAAGTTTGTTAGGAGTATTAAATCTGACAAGAGGTTCCAAAATCTGCCTATGAGCCTTGAATTCATATTCTTCCTCATTTCTTTCAAATATAAGCGTAGGTTTCTGTGTCTTGTACTGATATAAATACTCCTCTGTAATTCTTTCACTATTTGCAGCATAGCCATAAACATACCTATTACCATCATCAGCTATGAAGATAAACTCAAATTCAGATGCATTTCTTGCAGTATTGTTATCAAATTTAAACGGGGCAACAAAAAGAATCGGTTGATTCACCTGCATATAGTTTGAATTTTTTATCATATTAGTCGCAACAGTCATAGCTTTAAAAAGGCTTGTTTTTCCCGAAGCATTAGCACCATAAATAGCCACGAGATTAGTAGCAGTGTATCCATTCTTATTATTTATATTCTCAGGGTGTTCTGTATCCACTGACGGATTCAATGATAGAACAGCCTTTTCCTTAAATGACATAAAATTTTTCACTGAAAATTGAATAAGCATATACCATACCACCTTTCTGGTATTAGTATATGCTTATATTTTTGAATGGTCAATTATTTTTTTAATATTTGCGCATTTTATGCGAATATCTTAAAAATAATTGACCATATACTTATTTTTTTCTCTGCTATCAAACTAAAAAACACCCCAGGACAATTACGAAACTACGCATTGTACAAAGCCCAAAAATAACCTTTTTTCTCAACAAGGTCATCGTATTTTCCTTTTTCTACTATTCGTCCATTTTTAATCGTAAGAATCTCATCATATTTAGCCAGATTTTTTTCTTCCAGTCTGTGTGTCACAGATATTACAATCTTATCCTTTATCGATGAAAGTGTGTCTTCTATAACTGCAGCGCTTTCATTGTCCAACGAGCTTGTTCCTTCATCAATTAGAATAACTGCCGACTTCTGCAGAATAGCTCTTGCGATCGACATCCTCTGTTTTTCACCGCCTGAAAGGTTTATTCCATTCTCTCCGCATAAATAATCCATACCTTTTTCTTCTACGATATCATTCATAACAGATTTAGTTATGGCTTCATCTATTTCTTCTTTTGAAAAACTCTTTTTCCAAAGCGTAATATTGTCTTTGATTGAACCGTTAAAAACTATGACATTCTGCTGTATAAATGAAAACAATTTGCATTTACACCTTGCATCCACCGATGTTATTTCTTTGTCGTTGATCAAAACATTGCCTTTATAATCAGGCAACATTCCCGCAATCATATTTAGAATTGTTGTTTTTCCGCTTCCACTGTTTCCAACGATTGCATATGACTTACCCTTTTCAAAATTACAATTTATATCAGATAAAACCTGTGACTCTCCATAAGAATAGCCAACGTTTTGAAGTCTTATCATTTCTACATCACTTATATTATATCCGGATTCATTCTCCTCTTCCTTGCTGACTTCATTATCAAATATAATCAATAACTCTTTACCCGCACGCAGTTCGCTCATCGAAGTACTGATTTTTTCTATGGGACTAAGTACATAATTTATCAGCTGAATGAAAGCAATAACAGTTCCAACCGATATTTTCCCGGTTATGGCTAAGTATGCTCCAAGGACAAAAGTCATGACGATTGAAATGTTGCTAAGCGTTCCGGACACAATCTCAATCAAATCATTCAATATACGCTTTCTATATTTTTCATCTTCTAAATGATGATTTCCATCACTTATAAGATGTAAAGTTTCATTTTCGGCTCCAAAACTTTTTATAACCGAATAACCCGAAAGCACATCCTTTACTATTTCTACATATCTCTTATTTGCCTTTGAAACATTTGCTTCTGCTTTGGCAACTCTGCCGGACAGTAGCATAGAACCTAAAACCGGCATCAAACTAAATACTATGACGCACAAAGACATTGAGATACTTAAATATATCATAGCTGCCAAACCCAAAAGCATCAAAAAAGCATTTGAAACTAAATCCAATATGCATTCAACATAATTCTTTTGAATCGATTCAATATTATTAGTATAATATGATAAAAATTTCCCCGTCTCCCCTTGAAATCCGACATTATATTTGCTTCGTAATAGTCTCTCGAAACAATTCTCTTTATAATTCAAAACAGCCTTTTGTATATATCTGTTCTTGTATCTGGATTTAAGAGTCCCAACTATAAAGTATCCTATTACAAAAACCCCCACCTCAACAAGTAAAGGATATAATCTGCTCAAAGACTTTTGTGAAGCTGTATCAGTTAGATTCATTAATACAAATGCAATATACACATTAAAACATGCTTCTAATAAAATAAAAAAAATGCTAAATCCAAAGTTGGTTTTATTTTTATAAAAAAAATGCTCTTTCATCTATTTTTCTCCCAGCATGTTTAAATAGTTTCTCAAATTGTCCATAAACTGTTTGCTTTTACCATGATCCGTAATAATCTCAAACAGTTTTTTCAGCACTTGTGCATTTCGAGTTTTATTCACAACGCAGAGCAATTCAATATAATCATTCTCAGAATTATTTATTGCTAAATTAGTTCCCGGGCATGAATTTCCCTGACACATATGACTGAATTCACATAAAAAGCACTTACGGTTGATTCTGGATTCAATATCATCTTTATAACAGTTAATTGCCTTTTTTACTTCTTCATAATCATCTACCGTACCAAATTTTTCCCTTAATCCATAGTATCTTTGACACGGATATATCTCTCCACTAACGTTTATAAAAATTTGTCGTACTCCTGCTCGACAGTAACTGAATTCACCTCCAACAATAAATGCCTTTATTGCATTAATTATATCTGTGTGATAAAGTTTGAGATCCCCGATCATAATATGACTGACACAATATTCCACATAAACTTCATAGAATTTCTCAAGTTTATCAATAAAAGTGTCTTTCCTGGCATACTTTTCACTGTCTTCATCAATGGCAAACAAAATGGCCACGGTTTTGCAAGGTAATTTCTCAAAAAAATCTATATATTCAACCATCTCTTCAACACTCATTTTTTCTAGAACATCGCAGCTCAGTGTTGCTTCGCAAGCAGTAAATGCATTCTTCTTTCCAGAGATGTCTAAGTTCTTCATTACGTCATCGTATGAACCTCTGCCATTCTTATAGACCCTGTTTTTATCATTGATACTTTGTGGGCCATCTAAACTTATAGTTATTTTAAACCCAAAATCATCCAAGAAATTCCAAACATCTTTATTTATTAAGGTTCCATTCGTTATAATTCCCAATTCAGGCATTGGAAGTTTCTCTTTTGCTCTTTGCTTCCTGACATATTCACAAAATCTTCTAATCTCAGTATAGTTTAATAATGGTTCGCCTCCGAAAAATTCTATGGCCTTTACCAAATGATCATCATTTATGATATCATAAGTTCGAACATAATCGCTATACAACATAGTCTTTTTATGATTATCAGAATTATATGTCCCTTCATTGGCAAAACAATATGCACACTTTAAATTACATATTTCTGCCGAATTGAAAACTAAGACATCAACACCGTACTGCTCCAGATCAGTTTTTATATTATTAATTTCATTTTCTACGATATTTTCTTCGTCACATACATTTTCTGATTCAATCCAGTTTTTTACTGTAAGTATGCCATTTTTTGATAACAGAAATTTTTTCTTATCTAAATCATAGACATATGTTTCCAGGGTATTTTTCGGCAACAGTATCTTTCTTTTACAATAAGTATAATTCAACATTTCATTTCTCCATGAATACTTTTTCAAAAAATAGAAGATCCTCTAAACGAGAATCTTCTTTTTCGAATTAACAGCAAGCTAATAATCCGAGACAGTGCCATGACTGATCAGCATTTTTGAAAACATCATCGTAATCAGCACTTTCATTTTCATTATAAAACGATAATTCCTCGAACACCTTAAAACACCTCCCCTCATCTATGATTTTATGGTCAAGTCCCATAGGCCACTTACCACCTTCGTCATGTGTGTATTAAAGTTATCAAATCGCAATAACATAGATTTACATATTATGGTTTTTATATTAATATGCACTTCGTAAACATGCCATCAACTAAATGGAAATATATATGTTTCCATTTAGTTCAAATTGATTTATAATCAATTGGCATAAATCACATTAACACTGTATTTGGAGGATATTTATGAGTGTCAGAAGTGCCAAAGACGCTATCAAAGAAGCTCGAATAAAAGCCGGTCTCACACAGGAGCAGTTAGCGGAAGGGGTATGCTCAGTAGCCGCATTATCAAAAATTGAAACAGGCTTGATCGGAGTCAGTCCCTCAACATTTCAGGCTCTCATGGATCATGCCGGTGCCTCATGCGAACGTTATCCCCTCTTTGCAAACAAGACAGATTTTGAATGCTTTTATGCATTACGTCACGTTAAATTTCATCTGGATGCCTGGCAGCTCCAGCCCACATATACCGAACTTAAAAAAATAGAAAACACTAATTGGGCAAACAATAAATTCTACTATCAGGAATGGCTCCTGTACCATTGCCTTCTGCAGTTTAAGTCGTATAATTGCGATCACCAAAAAAACTACACACTATTAATGCAAGCTCTTCATATATCTCGGCCATGTATCGATTTATCTGACTTCCAAAACCTGTTACTAACACGTACTGAGATTATGATATTGATCGCGATCTCACAGGAAGCGCTGTACTTAGCTATAGACAACGTAACAGAAAACATCTACCATCAATTATCTGAATATCTATCAAACAGTAAATTTGATTATTTGGAGACAGAACGCCTTCTGGCTGAAGCAACAATTCCCTACTGCAAATATCTTATCCATAAATCAGATTACGAAAAAGCACTGGAAATTGGTGACCTTAATCGTCACAGAATGGTTGTAAATGCTGAAACTTCGATATTACTGGAATTGACATTTTTATGTGGGGTATCACACTTCTTCCTTAACCATGAAAAAAAAGCTCACGAAATGATATCGGCTGCTTTCTATTCCGCTCATGCCTTGGGAAGCTGCTACGCGACCGCATGCAAAACATATCTGATTCAACATACTAAATTTCCTGTCACTGAATATATGGAACAACTGGATGATATTCCTACGGTTCATTATCCACTTCCTCAGGAATTACCCTCATTTCAACTTGGTGACGGGACATTTGATATTTTATCAAATGAAATATACACACTGGGATCTTTGATAAAGGATTACCGAATTGCACAGCATATCTCACAGCAAGTGCTTTGTTATGGACTGTGCAGTAAATCTAAATTATCCAAGATAGAAAACGGGACACTTCAACCCGACATCGCGCTGGCTGAAGTACTTTTGCAAAGATTAGGTGTTTCGGAACGAATTTTCACCTTTTGGGGTGATGAAAAAGATGCTAAATTTTATGATTTAAAATTTAAACTGATTCAAACAAGTCATTACACCACTAAAGAAACATATGCTGATTACCTCGATAAGATGCAAGCTTTGATAGATGCATCCGATCATTTATATCGTCAGCAGTTTTTATCCACAAAACTTGGATATTTCATTAAAGATCATGATGCTATTCCTGATTTGCTAGATGCAATTCGAATTACTATCCCGAATTTCAACATCCATAACATCATGGATTATCGCCTCGGATGGGAAGAACTATCTATACTTAACATCCTAGGAGACTGCTATCGAATATATAAACATCCGGTCAATGAAGGATATTATTTTTTTCATCAATTAATGTATTACTCTAATCAAAACACATACGATATAATGCTTCGTGCAAACTACCTTGCACCTTTTTTGTGTACATATATCCGCTATTTTTTTTCTAACAAGGATTATAAATCAATTATATCGATGCACAGTAAAAATGATGATTCTTTTATAAAACATCGGTTGTATTTTTACGGATTTTATTGTTTTTATTATTGTCAGGCATTGGAAGAATGTCAACAAAGCTCTGATGCATACAGATATGGGGTATATTCATGCAATATCCAGACGCTTTATGAATTATTTTCTAATTCAAAAGTTCTCCAAAAAGGATTTCAGGAAGATTATTCTGTGAAGTTAGTTTATTAACCCTTATATCTGCAATCTGTATCAACTTCAACCTCAGCCAGCATTACTACATCATTTGATTTCATCATATGAGAACATATAGTTATCATATTAAGACCCGCAACTAAAACTACTGTCAGTACAGCTACACATATTTTTGATTTTTTCATCTTTGAATTTCCTCACTTATTTTTAATTCCATACGAAATTGTAAAAGGATCCAAAGAAAAATAACACTGCGCAAACGGAAACTTACCTGTTTCCATTTAGTTCAAATAAAACCATATACTAACAAAAACTCCCGGATTTCTCCGGGAGTAACTTGTAAACCTTATTCAATAATTACAAAACTACGCATTGTACAAAGCCCAAAAATAACCTTTGATAAAAGCATTAGATCGTAGTATCTGAAACTTGGAGCAGGCGCTCGTAATGAGACCATGTAAGTATTCTTCTGCCTTTTACTATCATTGCATGTTCAAGTTCATTCCAACCGGATCTCTGACACAAAACAGATATTGATTATCATGGTCAACACTCACTGTATTATGTCCGTAAGGTTATGAGCAGATGTTCATTCGCCACATCATTATATACTTCGCATTTAGCACCGCTTAAATCATATACATGGACAATATCCTTAAGTTCTTCCTTTTCTTCATGATCACTTATAACATCCGGATATTCATCAAGTTTCCCGGGAGAGAAATGAATCGTTTTCTCATTATTGAACACCGCGGTATAAAGGATCTCGGCTTCAACAAGGTCCTGGAATATATGGCTTCCGTAGGACAGTTCTGGATTGTATCCGGCTCCCGACTCTTCGGTTTCGCATATAACTTCAAAAGCGCTTATGTCGGAGAATGAAGTAGGTACCCCAAGCTCGGGGGATGTTGTTCCGACACGTCCCGGCACTATAAGCATCATATGTTTATTGAGATCCCTGTAGTGCCAGTTGATCTTCCCAACCAGCTTGGCAACAAGGTCC
>JAILHH010000016.1 GCA_024695935.1 Acetatifactor sp. | reverse complement strand
TTGCCAGACTGTTCACTTCTTTTTCGTCTTGTGGCAGATAATACCCATCGCTCCACATCTCAGGAAATAATGCTATATCTGCCCCTTTTTCTTTTGCCTCAACACATGCTTTCTTTCCAATATCAAGGTTCTCATCGAGATCTATTCCCGGAAGAAGCTGTGCAAAAGCTATCTTTATTCTCATTTTTTCTTATTCCTTTAGTCGTTTTTACTCCAAGTTAAAAAGTTACTAGGCACGCTCCAAAAACAGCATTTATTATATCATAATGTCTGTTTCTTTTGAACCGAAATCTCACCATCTTTCTTTATAATTTTGAGCGCCTTTTCCTGCATACTCATGCCTTCTTCCTTGAAGTTCATAACGCCTTCGTACTGTGTTTTGAAGATCATCCAAAGCTCGCCCTGACTTCATCCATGTCCATGACTTTTCCTGTAAGTCTTGACTTTTCAGCAGCATATGCCATCAGATGACTTTCTATGGACTTGTCTATGGAAGAGAGATTTTCGGCGCCTTTTCCGGTCAGCATATCATGGAAATCCACGCTAAGTCCGTAATCTCCGCCTCCGTGAAATCCTTCCTTGCTCTCCACATTTATGGTACGACTCTCCCCTTCATACAATGCATTGGGTGAATAATAAGTAACGGTGATGGTATTGTCATAATCATCGCCGATTATCTCGCCATCCTCGCACATGATCTTGATGGTCCTGTGCATTTTGTTGGTGAGGCCGCTTAAATGAAATGAAGCCGTCACTCCGTTTTCAAACAATATATTGGTGACCTGATTGTCGCACACATTGTTGTCACATCTGTATACGCATCTGCCATAGGGGCTTGTCTTAAACGCCTCCATGAGCCCTTCCACACTTTGGTCGGGGGTTATGACCTCTGTTGGCCATCCTCCTCTTCTGGGCAGATAAGCGGTCCGCACATCAAATCTGCACTTATCACTTACAGGACAGTTAAGGCATCTGTCAGTGCTGCCCTGAGGTGCGTTCTCCTCCTTAAAATATGTCAATTCTCCGAATGATGAGATCTTCTTTGCGTTACTTCCCACAAGCCACACCAGAATATCCAGGTCATGACAGGATTTTTGGAGTATTATGGGGCTTGAAAGATCTGAATATCTCCAGTTGCCTCTGACAAATGAATGAGCCATATGGAAATTTCCGATGTTTTCCGCATGCTGTATGGTAACGATCTTTCCTATCTCTCCGGAATCTATTATCTCTTTTATCTTTGCAAAAAAATTCGTATATCTGAGAACATGGCAGACCAGGATCTTTCTGTTCTTTTCATGGGCTTTTTTAAGTATTGCCATGCATTCTTCGGGCTTAGGAGATATGGGCTTTTCCAGCAAAATATCATATCCCAGTTCAAGACATTCAATTGTCTCAGCATAATGATCCCTGTCCATGGACGCTATTATCACGCCGTCCAGTGACATTTTCTCACGGCAAAAAGCCTTAAAGTCAGTGAACAGATTTTCCTTTTCGACCTTGAATCTGTCAGCTGCTATAACTAATTTTTCCTCAGAAGGATCCACCACAGCCGCGATATCTACTCCCATTTTTTCATGCAAATATCCGGCATATATGCTTCCTCTCTGCCCTGCGCCTATCAAAGCTACTTTCATTATTTTACCTCCGGAATATCGGGAATTCCTTTCCCGTTCTTTTTAAGTAATTCTCTATACTCACGTATATCTCTTTCAGTCACATAGGTATATCCGTCTTTTATGCCCTCCACATCCTCTCTTAGGACGATCATGGAAGTAGTATGAAATTCCGTTTTGTTATTGATCAGATATGCCGCCTTTTTCTGAAGTGAAGACCTTTTTTCAACAGGCTCGTTAAAGGGCTTTAACTCTTTTAAAAGCATATCCCCACCCTCGCCTATCGGGTAGCAATAAAAACGCCTCTGCATCCGGACGATATTGGTATCTTCATCCAAAATAAGGGAGAGCTTTGGATCATAAAGCCAGCTCTCACTCCAAAATCCTCTGATGTCCAGTTCCGGAAAATATTTATCATAAAAATCCAGAGCCATCCGCATGGATCTTTCAAGCCTTACGGGGTTATATCCCTCACCGCCGGGAATATGAAATGCCAGTAGCAGATCACCTTCCTGCAGGCATTTTGTCTCTTCCTCAAGGTTTAAGGTTCTGACAGACTCAGAGATTATCCCCACAGGGTTTATGAAATTTCCGGTGACAAACTTTATACTCTCATTAAATTTAGTCGCAAACATGGCAGGTCCGGGCGTTTCAAACTCCGGATTCATCACCTGTCCTTCGGCGTTTACGAGGAAATTTCCTTTATAGAGGCCCGTGACCTTTCCGTCATTTTCGTTTCTGTACAGGTAAAACGGATCCGAAAATGTATAGGGAGTAAAATAGAACCTGTCGAACAAAAATATGGTTCCCGCGTAGAAATTTTTGTCCCACGGGAAATCAAGCATTTCACAGTTTCCGGTCTCTTCATATTTTGCAATATGGCCTGCCATGACCTTGTGAGGCATTTCCTCGTAAACTTCCACAGGTATATTTCTCTTTATCAGATCTTTTCTGCCCTCGCTTATGCAGCTAAGCAGCAATATGAATTTTCTGCAGTCCGGATATCTTGATTCATAGTCAAAGTCAAAACTTTGATAAAACCAGCCGTCTATCCCTTTTTTATATCTGCAAAGATCCCATCTTAAGAACTTATACAGCGCAAGTATCTCGGGATTTCCCTCGATCTCCTCCAGGCACCAAAAAAGTCGTTCTCTGTTTAAGGCACTCAGATTTTCATATCTTGAAAGGAAATCGCCCAGAAAACTTTTTTCGATCAGACAATTTTTTGATTGTCTGTCAGATTTTGACGCGTCATCACTGCTCATTATTTTTTCATACAGTTTAAAAGCTTCCTCGATCTCGTCGAAGCCTTTTTCGGCCTTTAAAAGTTCAAGCATAGATCTTCTCCTTTTGATCCCTCATTATTTTTTCTATGATCTCCTGCATTTCATCCCGCTTTGCTTCCATATCGGCAACCAGTGCGAACTGGTCCCTTGCTCTGTCCAGGTTGTGATTTTCCCTGTGGATCTTAAAATATGTATCCCCCAGGAGGTGATCTGTCAGAAAGCGCATGCCGCACTCCATGGTCATATTCTTTGCGCCATAGGGAAGCATCTTTATCTCTTCGTCGGTAAGTCCTCCGGCCGCACCTTTTATAAAGCCTTCGGCATAGACTCTGAATAATCCCAGGTCAAGTGAGACCTTTGACAGGTCTGTCTCATCCTCAGCCGCCGTATTGGCTCCAAACCTTATGGAATCGCCAAAATCATATATGGCCAGTCCCGGCATCACGGTATCCAGGTCGATTATGGTGATGCCCTTTCCGGTTTTTTTGTCCATCATTATGTTGTTTAACTTGGTATCATTGTGGGTAACTCTAAGGGGAAGTTTTCCTTCTCTTAAAAGTTTTTCCCCAAGTCCCATCTCTTCTCTGTGGCTTCGCACAAACTCGATCTCTTTTGATACATTTGCGGCTCTTCCCAATTTATCAAGAGCCACTGCTTTTTCAAAGTCTTCATATCTTTTGGGGGTGTTATGAAAATCCGGTATGGTCTCGTGCAGGATGCCCGGGTCAAAATCGGAAAGCATCCTCTGGAAATTGCCAAAGGCCAGGGCGCTCTCGTAAAAATCCTCCGGCTTTTCCACTTTTTCCAGGCATACCGCATCCTCAATAAACAGATACATCCTCCAGAATCCGCCGTCTGCATCTTCGTACAACAGCTTGTCGTCGGAAGTCTTTATGACGGTCAGACTCTCTCTGTTTTCATCCCCACCGTTTTTTCTTATGGATTTTTTTAAATGTGTGGTGATGGCATAAATATTTTCCATAAGCCTTTCGGGCTCTTTAAATATCTCATGATTAATCCTCTGCAATATGTATTTGTCTTTGTCTGTCTCCAGCAGGAATGTGTCATTTATATGACCGTTTCCGTGCCTTTTCAGTGTTAATATCTTCTCACCGGGCAAAAAATATGAGACCACCTCTGCCTCAGTGACTTTCTTTGCCATTATCTCCATTTATGACCTCTCTTTTGCAAACAGATTTTAGTAAAAACATCCTGGCGAAATAAATTTTCAAAACAAAACGGACAATAGTTTATATTGTCCGCTGTCTTTCGAAGAGGATCAGCGGATCCTCTCCCTGTTCAATCCATATTTTCTCACCGTTTCCTGTTATTTCCTCACCGTTTCTGAGCCATTTGCCCTTGGGAAGAAATACTTCACGGCCTTTTTGTCCCTTCTCGTAAACCGGTGCCACCAAAAGCTTCTCACCCAGCATAAACTGGTCGATAACTTTTTCGGCATGGTCATTCGGGAATTCATAGGACATATATCTGATCACAGGCTCGCCTGTTTTTCCGGCTTCACCGATCAGATCCATTATGTAATCGATGTGCCTGCTTCGAAGTTCCACACAGGCCATGATCTTTTTAAAATTGTCCTTTGTGAGGAGTCTGTAGGGTGCTGCAGAAAACTGCATTGCCGGCATCAGGCAGGCTATCTCGCAATGCCTGATAAAGAGTTCCTCATCAAGTCTTTCTTTTAATGCCTCGTGGAAATTCACGTACTCTCCGCCGCCTATCATATCAGGGCAACTGAAAGGGTGACCTGTAATTCCCTGCAAGAGTGAATCCGGAATCAATCCGCCTACGCCTTCGGTATTCCACGAGTGCTGCTTATCGCAAAGTCTCTGTAAAAGCGGGGCACCGCCCTCACCGTAAGTAACTCTGTACTCGTTAAATCTGTATTGTTTTCCAAACTCGCTCCAGTATTCGGATTGCTCGTTCGGTGTAGTATTTTTGTATGTTACATTGTCTTCTGTATAAAAGAAACTGTCTCCGGCATCAAATTTAAATCCATCGACTCCCATTTCCATCAGGGCGTCAAGCTTGTCCTTTAACCACTTGACCGCATCGGGGTTTGACATATCAAGCACTGCGGAATAACCGTTCCACCAGTGAAGTATATAGGTCTCACCTGTGCTGTCCTTGATAAGGATATCCTTTGCCAGTGCATCACGGAACATCACCGTATCCGCTGTGATGAAGGGACATACCCAGAGCATTACCTTGAATCCGTCTCCATGGAGCTTTTTGATCATTTTGTCGGGATTTGGAAACTTTCCTGTGTGGAAGGTCCAATTGCCGTAATCCTCGCTCCATCCGTCATCTATCATTATGACTCCGGGAGGCATTCCATTATCCAAAATACCCTGCGCGTATCTTAAGATATCAGCCTCATTCTGGTTAAATGTAAGTTCGATCCAAGTGTTATAGATCGGATTTTTGAACAGTTCAGGATCCGGAGTCCCCTCTTTAAAGGGGAACTCCTTCTCCATTGCTTTTTTATATCCGGTCTTAAGATCACCGTAAGCTTCGCTTACAAAGCAGCCGTCAGTCATCTCGATCACTCCGTCTTTGAATGTGATCTCGAAGCCCTCTTTTTTGTAAATGTATCTGCCCTTGGTGGATACGAAAAAGGGCATTGCCTGATTCGGGGTGCTGTTGATCCTGGTGTCCACAGTAAAGTTGCTCTCAGAAGACAATGGCATCTTCGTGCCGCTTTTGACACATCCGCCATACCAATACTCATCTTTCAAGCATTCTATTCTCATTAATTACCTTTCTTATTTGCCAAGAATTCGTCGTACTGTCTCTGTACCTCGGCAACATACTCGTCAATGCCTGCTGCCTTAAGCTTAGCAACCGCATTATCATAATTGTCATCAAAGCTTACGAAACCGCTTCTGATAGGAGCAAAGTCTGAAGCTGTAACCTCTGTGATGGCTGTCTCGATCTCAACCACGTTCTCGTTGTTGAAGATGAAGCCCTGAGCTGAGGAGATCTTTGCATTGTCATCCCAGTGCTCATAGGTCTCGATATACTCATCAGATACACTCTTGTCAAAGAGCTGATAGTTTTTGTTTCTGAACATCCACTCATAGAAGAAATCTTCCTGTGTGAGCTTCTCTACTCTGCCGTCAACCATCTGATAGTCAACACCTTCAACACCGTAGATAGCGAATCTGTAGTTCTCAGGTGAAGCATAGATCCAGTTGATGAACTTCATAGCGCCTTCCTTGTTGGAAGCTGAATAAGGGATGCAAAGCACCTCACCGCCTGATGTTGAGATGTATTTGTCCTTCTCGGGTGAGAGGATGTATGTCTTTAATTCTGCATCGGGAGCATTCTGCTGTACTGCATTGATGATCTCTCTGTCTTTTCCGATAGAAGCTTCTACCCAAAGGTAAAGGCCTGTCTGCATACGAGCATCTTTCTCATTGTACTGAGTTGTAAGTTCATCGGCATATAAGCCCTTCTTGTACATTTCCTCGTTGAATTTAGCGACTTTCTTGAATGCCTCTGACTCATAGTAGCTCTCAACCTTGCCTGTTGACTCATCGAGAACTGTGAATACGTCAGTACCGATCCATGTAAGCTGATTATCCTGGAAATATCTGGTGAGGGGTTTGAAGATGATATCTGCGGGACCCTTCATCTCAGGGAACTGCTCCTTTGCCTTCTGAGCAAACTCCATAAGGTCATCGGGAGTCTCGATGTTATCCATTCCGACTGCCTCGAGGATATCCTCTCTTACACAGACTAACTGATAGATTCCTGAACTGGGGCCGTAAGCTGAAGGAATACCGTAAACTTCGCCGTTCACACGACCACCGTCGATCTGTGACATGGGAAGGACATTTAACATATCCTGACCATACTCAGCAATGAGCTCGTCAAGAGGCTGTGCCTGCTTTTTGTTTACGATAAGGGAAAGGTTTGCGAGACCATCCCAGTAAAGGTCGATGTTTTCATTGGCTGCAAGCATGATCTCTTTCTTGGTCCAGTACTGATCCCAGGGAACAAAGATCATCTCAACTTTTAATCCG
This sequence comes from Acetatifactor sp., assembly GCA_024695935.1. Taxonomy (GTDB): domain Bacteria; phylum Bacillota; class Clostridia; order Lachnospirales; family Lachnospiraceae; genus RGIG10340. Next base: position 52,999 of record JAILHH010000016.1, on the reverse strand, counting down.
ATATCGTTGTAAAGCTTCTCAGCAAACTCATTTTCAAGGAACTCTGAAAATCTCTCGGTCTGATCACCGGGATAATAGATTGTGATGGTTCCCGCATCTTCTGCAGAACCTGAATCTTCGGAACCTGTTGCGTCAGCTGTTGTAGCAGCAGCAGAATCCTGAACGTTTGTCTCACTCTTTTGATCTGCCGCACTTCCGCATCCTGCAAGAGCAGTTACTGCAAGTGTGAGGCACATGATCATACTCAATAACCTTTTTTTCATTTAGTAATCCTCCTCGTTAATACTCCATTAACTGAAATACTCTTTGTTTTGTATTGCATCGCAATACGGGTTTTAATTTATCTTTAATTCGCCGGCGATATAAATTCTTTTTAAAAATCCTACTCTTTCACTGCTCCGGTCATGACTCCGTCGACAAAATATTTCTGTATGAAAGGGTATGCAAAAATGATAGGTCCAATGGTGAGGATGGTAACAGCCATCTTTACCGTCTCCGAAGGGAGAGCTATATTTGCCGCAGCTCCCGAGGGAACACGGCCGGAACTTATGGCATTTACATTGGACAAAATGTTATAAAGGAAATACTGTAATGGCCACAGTTTCTTTTCAGTGATAAACATAAGGGCGTTCCACCAGTCGTTCCAATACTGGAGCGCATACATAAGACCCACTGTGAGAAGCGGTGTCTTGCTGAGCGGCATCGCGATCTTTACATATATCTGAAAGTAGTTTGCTCCGTCGATCCTGGCCGCCTCGTAAAGGGACTGGGAAATTGCCTTAAAATACGTTCGAAGCAAAAACATGTTCCATACACTGAACATTGATGGAGCGATAAGTCCCGCCAGGTTATCCTTTAAGTGATAGTAATTTACGCACATGATATACCAGGGAATAAGTCCCGCACCGAATATGATGGTAAAGTTACATATAAAGGATATAACGTTTCTGTATTTCATGTCCGACACCGATACCGCAAAGGCAAGCATGCTCGTGATAAGAAGTGCCGCGCAGGTTCCCGCCACGGTTACAAATATGGTGACTCCGTAGGAACGAAGGATGTCCTTTCCGCTGGTTCCAAATATGTAAATGTATGTGTCCAGCGAGAAATCCTGAGGTATTGCCGAATAGCCTTTGATGGCAATGACCTTTTCGGCCGAAAACGATACGCTCAGTGTCATTAACAGGGGGTAAAAGCACACCAGACCTATCAGGCCGATAAATATATATGCAAATATCTGCAGTGCGATATCGCTTTTGTTTCTCTTTATCTTCATCAGAACAAGCCCTCCCCGTCATTGATCTTCTTTGCCGCATAGTTGGCAAGAGTAACCAGGATCAGACCCATTACCGACTGGAACAGACCTACCGCTGTTGAATATGAGAATCCAAGGCTTCTCATGGCTGAGTAAACATATGTATCGATGACTGCCACCGAATCTCCGATAACCGGATTGTTGCCGATGATACCGTAGACCATTCCGAAATCTCCGAAAAAGATTCGACCGATACTCATCAGTGTAAGTACCACCGCCGTGGGTTTTAACATCGGTAATGTCAGATGTAAGATCAGCTGGAGCTTTGTGGCTCCGTCAACTTCCGCCGCCTCATACAATGATCTGTCAAAGCCTGTCATGGCACCCAGATAAATGATGGAATTGTATCCGCTCCACTTCCAGACGTTACAGCATATGAGGATCGTCTTCCAGTATTTAGGCTCCGCATACCATCTGATCTTGTCTCCGCCCAGGGCTGTTATCAGTCTGTTTACCACGCCCACATCAGTTGCAAAGAAACCGTATACTATGGTTCCCACAACCACCCAGGACAAAAAGTAGGGGAAGAACATCATACTCTGTGTGAATTTCTTGTAAAGCTTACCCTGGATCTCGTTAAAAAATACTGCAATGCTTATGGGGAAGATAAGTCCCAAAATGATACCCCAGAAGTTAATAAACAGAGTGTTGTATATTGATTTCGGTCCCATTCCGGTTCCGAAGAAGAAATAATTCAGATTTTTCAATCCCACAAAAGGACTGCCGAATATTCCGTCTACCACGTTGTAATTTGTGAAAGCCATCCATATTCCTGCCAGGGGAATATAGGAAAACAACAGTAGGAACAATAAACCCGGAACGCACATCAGATACAGAACTCTGTTCTTTTTAAGTTCATGCAAAGCACCGCTGCGTTTCTTTTTTTCCTTTGCACCACCCATTTTGATACTCCTCAATTTACTCTCATTTCCCGGTGGAGTTCCCATCTCCCCGGTACATTCATATAATACTTCATTGCGATAAAAACAAACAGTCTTATTTGTTTTTCAAAACAGTTAATTTGTGATATAATTGCTTTAATTAACAGGGGGTTTGTTATGAAGGAAGTTGATTCAGTTTTATTATCGCCGTCAGGAGACGTGGTGGAGACTACTCTCACGCCCTGGCAGCAGACCTACACGGACGACACCATGAAGGTCATCCATGTGATGGACAGCGCTAAAAGCCCTGATCTGTACATGCGTTATTGCGGTATGTCGGCCTGCGAGCCAAACCATTCTTTTGGGCCCGCCATGCGTGACCATTATGTGATCCATTATATCGTCAGGGGAAAGGGGACCCTTGTCATCGGCAAAAACGAATATCACTTAGGACCAAATCAGGGATTTTTACTCTGTCCCAATGTGGTATCTCACTACAGGGCGGATGCAGAGGATCCGTGGGAGTACGCCTGGGTGGGTTTTCACGGACTTAATGCGGAAAGTTATCTCAATCAGGCATCATTAAATGCGGAGAATCCCGTATTTACATATGACAAGGACGACGTGATCAAAAACTGTCTGGTGGAGATGGTAAATACCTATGACAATTACAAATACGGAACGAATTTAAGGCTCCAGTCTTTGCTATACCTCCTTATGTCCGAGCTCATAGAAAATGCCACGGCGTCTGCATCTGTGGAAAAACTGCCTCTTCAGCACAGATACATCCAGAAGGCGGTTTCATATATACAGATGAATTATATGGAGGAAACGCTTACAGTGTCGGGACTTGCGGATTATGTGGGGCTCGACAGAAGTTATCTCTGCTCTCTTTTTAAAAAGTATTTAAGCACCTCACCCCAGTCTTACATAGCAAAGTATCGTATCAGCAGAGCCTGCGAGCTCTTGGAAAATACGGACTATTCCATAGGAGATGTGTCCCGAATGATCGGCTACAAGGATCCTGTGGTATTCCAGAAATTCTTTAAAAATATCACCGGGCTCTCCCCCAGCCGCTACAGAAAATCAGTGGATCAGGGACCCGCTTAACACCTGACTTTCGTTAAAACAAAAAGCGGGAGGCTGTAGGGATGCCGCAAAGCGAGTTCCGCAGACGCAAAGCGGCGAGGACTGTTTGAGCGACCGGCGCCCTGCAGACAGGACCCGCTAAATACCTGACTTTTGTCCACAACAGAAGCGGGAGGCTGTAGGGATGCCGCAAAGCGAGTTCCGCAGACGCAAAGCGGCGAGGACTGTTTGAGCGACCGGCGCCCTGCAGACAGGACCCGCTTCCAACTGAACAATTCTATGTAAAACAAAAACCCGACGTAAGTTTTTTGACTTACATCGGGTTCTATTAATTAGATTGATATTAGGAAGTTGTTATTAGGTTTTTACGCAAACATTTTGCGCTTTGATTCAGTGTTTTGTTTTTTGTTTTTACTGTAAAATCTTTATACAGTCAATATCAGGAGCCCAGCCCGTTTCATTGTGGAAATAGAAAGTGTTCGGACCTTTTTTCAGGTCAAATTCCACATTGAGGGTTGCCAGTGTCAGCCAGTCATCCCCTGAAGGTGGGAATGTGACCTTCACATCTTCTCCGTCGTTGACCGAGATTTTTACATATCGCTCTTCTTTTGTCATGTAGGTTATCTCCACCTCGTAGGTGCCATCCTCAGGCACTTCCACGTTTTCAATGTAGAGACTTCCGCCCTCTGCTCCTATGTAACCGACCTTTCGACCACCTGAGCACTCAGGGATATCTCTGTCCACCAGAGCACTGCCCTCGATACGGCCGTTCTCAGCCTGGTACACACCGTCGATTCCGTCGGGAACCGGTTCGGGCTCAACATATACTATGGGAAGAACTTCTGTTATCACCTCCATCTCTTTTTCCGGTGCGTCAACTTTTACACTTCCGAGGGTAAGCCAGCCGTCGTCGGACTCTCCCTCATTTGCAAAGTATAACAGTGCTCCGCCCTGAAGGGGATTTTGCACTTTCATGCAAAGAGTGTATTCGCCTCCGCCCAATTTGTTCTTTTCAATCACATGATCAAACTCTATTTCACTCGCATCCGCAGGGATGGAGGAAAGATCCCATTCGGTTTTGTATCTGGCAACCAGATCATCTCCCTTTTTAAAGCCTATCATCACAGGCCACTTGGTATTGTCATAATAAAACGGAGCAACACCGATGTTCTGTATCTTTACAGAGACCTCAAATGGTTCTTCGGAAACTGCTTCTTTGAAAGTGGCAGTTGTGACTCTGAATTCATATCCCAAACTGTTTGAAGCCGCTATGGCATTTTCTCTTTCATCATCCTGATATATCTTTATGCGGTCACACATAAGCCATGTGGCGTGTGTATCTGCGACGCATTCACTAAAATCCTGTCTGCCCTCAGGTTCGATCCAGTCGGGATATTCAACAGGGTCTTTGAAGATGCCGCCCTGTATGGGAGGATAAACCTCACCGCCGATACAGTTTGTCTTCCACCTGTCGCTCTGGCCGAGGTCAAAAAGTTTTTGTCCGTAGCTCCAGTCCTGACCGCCTTTTGATGATGGCAGGGTCGCGTAGCCAAAGGAATCGTCGTGATAGCCAACGTTAAATTTTTCGTTTGCCACCCCGGGCTTTGGCTCGCGAACCAGTAGGGGGGTTATAGAAAAGGCTTCTTCGAAGGTCTCCAAAACTTCTGTATAAACTTCGGCAGGAATGCTCCAGTCGGGCTTTCCGTCCGAGGTATCTTCATCGAATGGCCAGTTATGCCACTCGCCCCAGAATCCCAAAAGTCCCTCGGTTATAAAACCGATCCTGGGATCTCCGTCATATTTATGTCCAAAGGCTTTTATGAAATTCTTCATGGATGCCCTTAAATTTTCATCGCTGTAATCCGGGCAAAGACCTCCGCCGCCCAGATCATCCGGTTCATCATAGGGCTTCATCTCAAGCCCGCCGTCTATCAGAAACTGCGGTACGCCGATGGTCTCTCCGGGATAATCATAATAGAATCTAAGCACTGCCTGATGTCCCTGCTCCGCAGATTCATTCAGCTTCTCCTCCAGAGCGTTCCAGTCAAAAATGTTATTTGCAACCTGCACCGCACTTACCGGAATATAAAACCAGTCCATACTGTGGGGAAAATCCGTTGTGCTTCCCTGAAAAGGGATCAGTCCCTTCAAAGGATTGCCTGCCTTTGACTGCCCGGCAGGGATCTCATGGACAACCGCTTCCAAATCAGACAAATTGTTAGTCATATCACTCACACTTTCTTCAATATCCTTTGATACTGAACCTTCTGTTTCATCCTTAGTCGCTTTCTGCTCTCCGCAGCCTGCAAATAAAAACATACTCATTGTAAATGCCAAAAACAGGCTTAAAATCTTTCTTTTCATAACCCTTCACTCTTCCTTCTCACAATTCAAGGCAATCTTTATTAACTAATATCATTATGCCTTTATTTTCCTGTATGTGTCAGATTTAAATGTTCGATAAAACAGATTATTTGTGTGATGTATTTTAAATCCTTTTCGATTCCCATTATACAACAAAGGACGCCTATAAGGCGCCCTTTAGTTTATCAATTCCTATAATATATTTGTCTGATATATAAGTCTTACTCTATACAGAATTTATCTCTTAAATAAATTTCTTTGCAAAGTTCTCGGCTTCCTTTAATTTATCATCGGAGGGTCTGTTCTTTGCATGAAATGCTTCCTCTTCAACGGGGATGCCTGCCTCCTTTAACGCTTTTTTCATAAGGTCTATGGAATGCTTTGAGATCCAGGATGTGGAAAATACCACTGCTTTTTTCACATTCTCTTTGTTAAGGCTCTTTAAATAATCCTCAAGCTTTTTGTCTATTCCGTAAGCATAAAGCGCACCGCCCACAAATAACACATCAACAGGCTCTGTGATCGCCGCATCTGCTGCCTCAATCGAAACTGCCTGTACACCTGCTACCTCCGCTATTTTGTCGGCAAGCACCTTTGTGTTTCCGGATCTGGATAAATATCTGACTGCTACATTCATTTTAAAACTCCTTTTGCGAAATCATAATTTTGCTCTATTTGTTTTTCTTTTATCTAAATTTAGACCCTAAAACTTATGGATAAATTATATCATCTCTCGCTGTGACCAAATAAAAAATTTTTATAAAAAGGCGAAAAAATGTATGAACTAAAGGATCTCACACCACGTTGTGATGTGAGATCCTTTGTTATGGCAATGAGCCAAGTGGTGGCCGAGTTTGCTCAGGCAGACATTTGGCGACTGCTAATCACTGTCAAAAACTCGTGAAGCGGGTTTCAGCAGTGTAATTTAACATTTTTTAAGTATATGCGCTAGTGAGTAAATGTGTAGCTTGCCAGAGGATTTTGCTGGTTTCCGCCGTTTGTGGCTCCTGCAAGACCCCACCACTCATCTTTTAACTCCATGCCGATACCGATTGTGGCATTAAGAGGCTTGTCACTTGTGGACAGTTTTGCTTTTGCTATCTTTAACTCAATGACTCCTTCTGTCTGGTCAAAGAAAACCACTCCGTCATTGATATCATCAAGAGACGCCCAGGATGTAGTATTTGTTGTATGGCGTTTAAGCCCTCCATCCTCCACCACATAGTCTGAACCGGTTGAACCGGGAGCCCATACCCAGTCAAGCTGATAACCTGTCGCGGTATTTCCGTCCGAGTTAAATTCCACAGCCCAGTGAGGATATGACGCGATGTTGTTTATCACTGCTCCGATATAAATATAATCGGCATCGTCTGTCACAAACATCTGCATGGTGCTGTCTTCATAAAAGACGCTCACGCCGTTCCATACAGGAAGCGAACCTGTAAATGTGCTTCCGGAGCCGGTCTGTCCGGGATTAGGCGAATCTCCACCGGAACCTCCCTGAGTATTTTCATTAAGATAAAGGTGCAGGAATTCGCCGGAATTTGTGCTTCCGATCTCAGCCCAGTCTCCGTCGATATATCTGAATCCGAATGCCACGTCGTCGCCCAGAACTCTGTCAGTTTTTGTAAGAGCCTCTTTTTTTACTTTTACTTCAATGAACTTATCGCTGCCGTCAACTACAGCTTCCACAGCATTCTCTGTATATACGGTGTAGTCCCAGCTCCAGTCTGAATCTGACGAAGCCTTGTAAGCAAGATTTCCACCGTTAAAGTCGCCCTCGATGAGATAATCCACACCGCCCGGCGTAAACGGCCATGTATTTACCATACCTGTGTCAGCATTTCCGTCAGCTTCTATCATAACCTGCCAGTGTTGGAGGTTTGCATATGTAAACTCTGTTGCAAAATAAACATAGTCTGCATCAGCCTTTGCCCAAACTGTCTGTGCATCATTTCTGTAGATGGAATTTACTCCGCTCCAGTCTGTGAGAGTACCGTGTGTAAATACCACCGGGGTCGGTGTATTTCCGGGATCTGTGCCGGGATTTTCGGGCTCTTCATTGTTTCCGGGCTCAGGTATCTCAGTGTAGCCCTTTGTGAGTTTCACATAGTCAATGTCCGGTGAATAACCGTCATTGTTGTAGATCCTCAAAGTGTTTACTCCCGCATTCAGATTAAGGTTTGCAAGAGTTGTTCCGAGAGTTGACCATCCGCCTGTGAAAGTAAAATGTACTTCAACTGTCTCGGTTCCGTTTACATCAATATATGCGGTTCTGGATTCTTCTCCAAGCACATATGCGATCTCTGCTGTATATGCTCCTGCCTCATCCACATTGATATGATTTAAGAGGAGGCTGCCACTCTCGCCGTTACCTGTTCCGATCCATCCCACCATCTTTCCGCCGGAAGCTTTGTAATTTTCTGAAAGAGAAGCTTTTCCCTCAAGTACTCCGTTTTCGGCTTCGTAGAGACCATTCACACCGTCTTCTGCAGGTTCAGGCTCTGTGGGAGCTGCAGGACCGTTGTCATCTGCGATGGGAGGATTGTTTATCACGCCCGCACCACTTACGGTAAATGTGCCTAAGGTCAACCATCCGTCTGTTCCCTGTGCTTCATTTGCAAAGCTAAACAGCACACCGCCCGCAAGGGGATTCTTTACTTTGATTGCTAAAGTATATGTGCCGTCGCCAAGACCATGATCAGATATATTTGTATCAAATGTCACGCTGTCCGAATAAGGAGCAACATCCGAAAGATCCCAGTCGGTTTCCCATTTTTTAATGAGATCGCTTCCGCTCTTTACTCCCACCATGACTTTCCATGTGTTGTGATCATAATAAAAAGGTGCAACTCCGTTATTTTTCATAGTGACACTTACAGGAAGGCCTGTGTTTGCACCGATGGTGTTGCTGAATGCTGCCTTTGTGACCTGCAGATCATATCCCAGTCCCTTGGAAGCATTTATCGCATTTTCTCTGGTAGTTCCCTGGAATCCCTTAATCTGATCACACATGAGCCAGCTCGCGTGAGTCTCATCCACACACAGCTGCCAGTTCTGAGTGGGTGCCCATGAAAGAGGTGTGGGGTTTTCTTTGAAGATCTCTCCCTGAATAGGAGGATAAACTTCTCCACCGATGCATCCGAATCTCCAGTTGTTTTCCACTCCTTGATTGATCAGGCGCTGCATAAAGCTCCATGTCTGTCCGCCGTTTGCAGCGGAAAGTGTGGCATATGCAAACGAATCATCGTGGTAACCTGTTCTAAAGGAAGCGTTGTCTACGCCATCTTTTGGCTCTCTGACCACCAGCTGTGTGGTGTCAAAGGCGTTGTCAAAAGCTGCATAAACTTCTGTATAAACTGCTGCAGGTATACTCCAGTCAGGTTTTCCATCAGATGTATCCTCGTCAAATGGCCAGTTGTGCCACTCACCCCAGAATCCCAAAAGACCTTCTGTGATATATCCGATCCTGGGATCTCCGTCATATTCAGCACCGAATGCAGCTATGAAATCCTGCATGGACTGTCTGAATTTCGCATTGGAATAATCAGGGCAAAGTCCTGCTCCGCCAAGATCATCCGGCTCGTTATATGCCTTCATCTGAAGGCCGTATTCATCTATCAGATACTGAGGCACTCCTGTGCTCTCTCCGGGATAATCGTAATAGAATCTGAGAACTGCCTGATGTCCTCTTGCAGCTATTGTTGAGAGTCTGTTTTCAAGAGCTGTCCAGTCATATACGCCCTCTGCAACTTCAACCTCGTTTACCGCGATATAGAACCACTCCATACTGTGAGGGAATGTGGTCTCTCCTGCAAAAGGAATAAGTCCCTTCAGAGGATTAACCTCGGGCGTATTACCGGGAGCGATAGCATGCTCTGTTACATTCAGAGTAACCGGTGTGCTTCCGCCGTCTGGTGCAGGTGCAGGAGTTGAACCTGAAGTGTTTGAGCCGGAATTATTTGAGCTTCCGCCACTTGTATTCTGTCCAGAATTCGAGGTGCTTTTATTGCCGTTTCCATTTCCGGAATTGTTTCCTTTGCCGGCATTTGACGAATTCCCGTTGTTCGTCTGATTGCCTGCATTGCTTCCGGCATTTGCCCTGTTCTTGCTGTTTCCTGTCTTTTTGTTGTTTCGTGAAGCATTTGAAACTAACGTAGTGCTCTCGGAATCCGTATCTTCGTCAGCACTTTTCTTTGAGAGGGCTTTCTCTTCTTTTTCCTGTGCCTTCTCTTTTTTTGATTCCTCTTTGGAATCCTTCTTGTCTTTCTTTTCAGTCTGTTTTTCTTCTTTGCTCTGCTCATTCGAAGAATCTTCGTTTTCAAATGAAGCAGCCGCAGGTTGCACAGTTTCCTCAATGGAGACATTTCCGGATGCAACCTTTTCGCTCTGACCGCAGCCCCCAAGGGTTGAAATAACCACTGCGGCAGCCAAAAGCATACCAAATGTTTTTTTCATAGTCTTCCTCCACAAAAAACATACCTTCTGTAACACTTTAATATTAGGTGGATTTTTGCGGTAAGAATATAATAATTTGTAAACAAAAACAGATGATTTGTGGTTTTTCTGTTTCGAAATCCCATTCATCATCTGCCTCAATGCGGTCGATTTATTTTATGACCGTTCGGTTAAGTAAGCGTCTTCTTATTTTCCCAAAACTTTTTCCTTAATGAGTTTCAGGACACGATACTCACGATTTATCATCACTTCATTGAATCTGTCATCGCTTTTATATACGGCGTTTACTTTTATGGCGTCATCTATATCCACGATCCTCAGTTCAAATTCAGCCTCTGTCTCATATTCATCAAGGTCCTGGCTGACGATCCGATCCTCCACATCACAGAGATAATAATAGTTTTCCTGCTCAAAGATCTCATTTTCAGCAAATTCACCTTTTTGCCTTCGAAGAACGCTGCCAAACTCTCTGATGCTCTCAGGGATAACGATCATTCCCACCTCTTCCTTTACTTCTCGGATAAGCGCCTCTTTTTTATCCTCGCCCTCAACTATTCCACCGCCGGGAAATTTGTAATATTTTTCTTTTCTGCTGTAGACAAGAGCTATTTTTTTATCCTCTTTCAGTATGATCCCTCTGGCAGAAGGTCTCCTGAACACTTCGCCGTTTTCATCATAATCCATTAAATCTATCTCGAAAAGTCGCTCCATTTTAAGCGCTGCTCCTCTCTGTTTCGATCAGGTATCTACCATGATCGTCTCTCTATCCCCTGCGTGGACTGCGTGGGACCATACATTGTGGCTTTTGCAGTCACAAAGTTCTGTTACGTTAACAGGCTTACGATCATAACAGGATTTCTTCCCATTCCTCCTGTTTAAATCCAAGCAGGACATTACCATTTGTGATCACAAGCGGTCTTTTTACAAGCATTCCGTCAGAAGCCAACAGGCTTATCTGCTCAGCCTCGCTCATATCTTTTAATTTTTTTGATAATTCCATCTCCCTATACAGCTGACCGCTTGTATTAAAGAACATCTTCAGCGGCTTTCCGCTTTTTTTATAGGCTTCAGTTATCGTCTTTTTGTCAGGATTATTCGCCTTAATATCTGTAAGTTCATATTTTATCCCGTTTTCATCAAGCCATTTAAGTGCCTTCTTGCACGTAGTACATCTCTCATAGCAATATACTTTTATCATTGCGCCCTCCTTCATAATTTCGCTATCGAATCAATTCAACTTCACCTTTTGCAGCCTTCATCATAAGTGATCTTATCAGCACCCATCTGACCGTCCATTGGCCTTAGGAGAAGTATACCTTATACGAAACTTGTGATGCAAGTATACTAAATCAAAAATTCGTTTATCTTCTGTTCAATTAGTTTTACATTTATTGGTGCATCAGCCGATTCCATGGTTATGATCAGATTCTTTCCCAGCAGATATCCGTTAATCTCATAATTTTGTATCTTGCATAGGTTTTTCACGGCATATTCAGGATCTGTAACCATTCCCAAATGCTCCCAATACAATGTTTGTCCCGTCCTTTTGTTTAATACCGCAAAGTCCGGATAAACAGTACTATATCCCAATTCAAGCATGGGCTCATATTGATAAGGAACTTTCATTTTCTCCAGTGTATCCGCTATAATCTTCTCAGACTTTGATCTGACCATCTCTCCGCGATATGTTTTAAATATACCATCTTTCGGAAATGGATTCTTCTGACCCATGTTGTCTTCCATCCACTTTTCTATAAGTTGTTCGCCCGGCTCTATAAGCGGCTCCACATACCTGCGTCGTCCTTCCGATAAATGTTCATACATTCCCGTAAGATCTGCTATATCATATGTACAGATGAACCTTTGCAAACGCATTCTGAGAGTTTTTAATTTCCTGTTCATCGCATTCTCATAATCTCTCTGAATATATTTCCTGACAAGCTTCTCTCCATCCGATCCCATGTACTTTCTGCTGCCCTGTTCCTTATCTACAAAGTAATACTGAGCATATCCATGACTTTTAGATACATGAATATGTCCATCCGGTAAGTCGCGATACTTTGCTACATTTTTGTTTGATGTCTTGATCAATTCATTTAACTGCTGAAGCTGTTCTTCAAGTTTCTCTTTGTAATTCTCCATACTTCCTCCACTCCTTTTCTCTTCTGAATTCAGTCACTTGTCCGTATTAATAAACTGATTCCTGTATTAAATGGCATCATTGACGGCTATCCCCGGCCTCCCCGCCCATTGTTATACAGTTATTTTTGCAGTTCTCGCAATTCAACTGTAATCAAATTTTTTCAGAATCAATCACTACAGTTTTATTTAAAAATCTCAAGATAAAACTGTAGTCCATTTTTCGCTCTTACAGTTTTTTCCGAAGATTCACTAATATCACTGTAACCCCCAAAATCGGTTTACAGTCTTTTTCAAAAGAATGTAATATTAACCGTAATACTGCCATTTTCTTTGTCTTTTGAATCCATGCATTTCCCGGAAATTACAGTTTTTCTATAATAAATCACAACCTAACTGTAAGCCTCAAATTTGGACTACAGTTATTTTTGATAAATCTTCCCAAAAACTGTAACACTTCGTTTCGAACTTTTTAGCCCTACAGTTATTTTCATATACCTCTCGAAAAAACTGTAATCCTTCGTATATACGCTTTGTGACCGGAAAAAACAACGCGTAAAGCAACGATCCTTAGCTTTGCATATCTCAAAAATCAAAAGGAATTCTCTGGCGAACTGCCAAATCAATGATTAATACAGAAATAAAGAATATAATTCTTTCAGTAGTACTCTACCCTTACTTTAAATCTTTGTCAAGATGTAACACTGCGCATTCATGCGCAGGGTTAACCTCATGGATGCTCTCACAAGGGGCTGCAGGGTAAGGCTGCAAGGTAAGAGATTCAAACTATGTATGATGAAAATAAGGGATGAATGACAAAAGACTAAAAATAATAGGCAGAAGTAAAATTGCTGTAAACTATAAACCTGATTCCTACATTTGAGTATATGTGTTATAATAGTTCCGTAGACTTAATTTCGTGACACAATGTAACCGGTATTAATATGGCATCTATCCACTTGACTTTTAAGATATTCGCTAAGGGAGGCGCTTTCCCCGAATATTGGAAAGGTATGGTTAACTATATGCATAAATTATACGACGCGTCATTTCTACAAAAATCAACCGGAAAGCTGTTCTCGTTAATCACCTGTTTTGCTTTGGTGACAGGGGTACTTGGCGGGTGCGGCGAATCCGTGGGAAACGTGCCGGAACAGACTCAGCCCGTCGAAACGTCCTCACAGGAGTCGGATATATATTCAGGTAAATCCATCAAAACAATAGGTATAAGCATGCCTGCCTCCCAGCTTGAGCGCTGGCACAAGGATGCGGAAAGACTTCAGGGACTTTTCGAGGATGCCGGATATGATGTAATGCTATCCTACGGCGACAATCTGATAGATACACAGATCGACGAGATAAACAAGATGATAGATGACGGAGCAGAGCTCCTTATCATTGCTCCCGTTGATTCGGATTCACTTCTCCCCTGCATAGAAAAAGCCAATGAAAAAGGAATTCCCATTGTGGCCTACGACAGATTGATCTACCACGATCCGAATCTCCTGGCATATGTAAGCTATGACAATTACAAAGTAGGTACTCTCCAGGGACAGTTTATTGCAGATGCATTGGATTTGAAAAATGCGGGTGAAAGTGATAAATACAATATCGAAATATTTGCCGGCGATCCTGCTGATAACAATGCCATATATTTCTATAACGGAGCCATGGATGTGTTAAAGCCATACTTTGATTCCGGCAATATCACCGTGCTGTCAAACCAGACCTCATTCTACAGTTGCTCCACTTCATCATGGTCCAGTGATCTGGCAATGGAGAGAATGGAGATCATGCTGACAAGTTATTACAGTTCAGACAATGTATTAAATGCAGTGCTCAGTTCCAATGATTCCATAGCCCTTGGAGTTTGCAGAGCCATAGAGGCATCTTATAAAAAAGACAACAATATCATCATCACCGGACAGGACTGTGATACCAATAACATTCCTTATATCCGTGATGAAAAGCAGTCAATGAGCATTTACAAAGACTTAAAAAATGAGGCCTATGCCACATTCTGTATCGTAGAAAGTTATTTGAAGGGTGTCTCCACAGGAGAAGATCTGAGTAAGGGACATGACATTGATTTTGAGATAACCAGAGATACCACATCCTATGTAAGCGATGGCGTGGCTATCACATCATACCTGCTGACACCGGAAGTCATCACCCACGAAAACGTGGATGACCTTCCCGAATAGTGAATGAAAAATTAATGCCGATTGGAATAATTAAAAGGAGCTAAAAAAGCCCCGGTATACTTCTTTACAATTCCGGTTTTATGCGAAAAAAATTTTCTGTACACAAAAAAAGACTACGCAAGTAGTCTTTTTTGTTATCGTGTAAGTCCTCACAGTCCATTATCGTGTAAATCATCTGAGTCCATTATCACATAAGTCCTCATAATCCATGCATTCGACATACCCCAAAACAGGTAACCCGAGCATTAAAATATTCTACGATCCGGATATCTCCGAGTACATCCTGTATCCGTTTCTTCCGTCCATCTTTGCTTTGTAGAGAGCCTTGTCCGCAAGGGACATAAGCTTTGTGGAGCTGTCCGCATCGTCGGGGAATATGGCGCCACCCATGGATAAAGTGATGGTCACCTCACCCTTTTCGGTGGTTATGGGCTCCTTCATAACATAGAGCACATCCTCACAGAGTTTTTTGCACTTGTCCGCGGTAGCATTTTTTACAAGTATCAAAAACTCATCTCCACCGATCCTGGCCACCACCGAATCATTTTCCTTTGCTTCGTTCTCAAGCCTCTTTGCCAGGCCAAGCAACACCTGGTCTCCTGTCAGATGTCCCATATTGTCATTTATACTCTTGAAATAATCCAGATCCACCATCACCACTCCGTATCGCTCCTTGTTGGATGAGAGGGCGCGAATCTGCTTGTTTATATAGAGTCTGTTGGCAATTCCTGTCAGATTATCCTTGTTTACCATCTTCTCACGTCTGGTATTTGAAATCGCAAGCAATATTATGATGATCACAAGAAGTATTGCGACCAGGATCACCAGATTTGCAATGATCATATTTCCTCTGTACCATGAATGCAAAGTAAATCGCTCGTTTAAGATCACTGCATCAACAGGAATACTACCATATCGAATGCCATATTGATCCATCATGGACTGTTCAAAATATGTGTTGGTAACAGTATCCATCATGAGTCCGATGTCGGCTACCGACTCGCCGGAAAGGATCCTGGCTCCCATGGAGCCTGCCAACTTTGCGGCTTCATAATATGAATATGACACACCGCCGAGTACACCGTTTTCCATGTCAGCCGAAGAAACCCTGAATACAGGCACGTTCGGTGCATACTGACTGATGAACTTTCCTGCTGTGTCAAGTGCGTATATGTTGCCGTCGCCGTCCTCGAGAAAATCCAAAAAAAGTATAATATCGTCGTCACCCAGCGCTTTCAGATAATCTCTGATACCGTTTCGGGAATACCTGGAAGTATTTAAAATACTGTATTCCTGGTCGGGATGCTTTTGTATGAATTCCATAAATTGAACGAACTGACCCTGTCCGGTATTGGTTCCGTCTACAATAGCCGTGATCTTTGATCTATCCGGGAAAAACTTCTTCATGAGCTCATAGTTAGACTCAAAATCGGGTATTTCAGCCACTCCCGCAATGTTATCAAGCGCTACTGCAGTGTTGGCATCTGAAATATTATCTACACCCATAAAGACAACGGGAATCTGTCCAAACAGACTGCTTCTGTTGTTTATTACAAATCTGAGTGCGGTATCGTCCGCTGCCACGATCAGGTCATAATCTTTCCTCCGGGAAAGTTTGTAGGCAAGATATTCTTCAAACTGTTCCACATCATCAGCCCTGTAAAAATTCTTGGCATCCATAGACTCATATGTGATCTCATAATCGATCGCATACTGAGGGTCCGATAATCCGTCCTCAATACCGTTTATCTCATCTTCCACAGTATTATAAGCATAATTGTATGATAAAATGCACAGAACTTTATAAGGATTCACCGCCTTTTGCGAATTCCCGTCTTGTGCGTTGACAGGCATGAGCAAGCCTAACACCATGCCTGATATGATAACTGATATTCCGAATAACTTTAAAAACAATCTGTGTTTAAATTTTGTCATGTCCCCACTCATAATCAAAGCCCTGTTTAAAGTATACTCGATATTTACTTCTTAATTATACAAAATAATAGAAGATAATAACAGTCCTTAAAATAATTTTAAATTGAAAATTTTACGCTTCATTTACAAGTTTTCCGGTCATATGCTCCGGCGTAAGTTCAAGGCAAAGCGTTCTCTTAAAAGAAGCCCGGATCTCTTTTTGAAGATATTCATCATCATCCGTAAACTTCTTTGTAAGCTTAGTGCAAATATCCATAGCTTTTTCTTCATCGGTAACGAAATTTATTCTGCCAAAGACGATCACGCTCTTTACGTTAAATGCCCACTCTCCGGGCTTTTTGTATCCTTTGTCATATACACAAAAAGAAACCTTGTCGCAGTTTTTTATGGCATCGATCTTGTGGCCTTCCATCCCGCCATGGAAATAAATCTTTCCGTCAGCGTCATCATACCAATGATTTATGGGCATGCCGTAGGGATATCCGTCGTCGCCTATCACCGACAATACACCGCGGGTCTCATTTTTAAGGACCTCGATGCATTCCTCCCTACTTATCTGCTGTTTAAAACGCCTCATTTCTCTGAACATAAAAAATTCCTTTCTGCTTCCCAGCGCATTTTTTCCTGTAACCGTACCGGTCACTGTCTCTTATAAAACCTTACATACTTTCCGTCCGAGGACTCCCTGTATCCGAAGTCATTCTCTATATAATTCATGATCCAGTTATCCGGATCCTCCATAAGCTCTCCGTACCAGCAATCCACCACGATCACATTCGGCTGCTTTTCCGGAAACTTCTCCCAATATGCCAAAAGTTTTTCATCATAGCTTGTAGGATCGACTATTGAAAAATGGGAAATATCAGCATCAACAAACATATACGGGGTTGTGCCGGGAGAAAATACCATGTTCGTAACTATAAGAACATTGTCGCCCGGTTCCACATTAGCTCTGAAATCCTCATAATTGCTGTTGTAAATATAACAGCACATATAGTCTCCCAAAATTCCGATGGCAGGGCCCTCTTTCATGATACCTCTGACACCTGTGATATCACTTCCCCTGCCGCCTCTAAGCGTAAAGCCTTTTCCAAAAATGGTCAGCAGTGCAAAGCTGATCAAAAGAAGCCTGGACCAGAACAAACTCTTTTTGCCCGGGAGCTTACTCAGGATCATGGTTATGATAACAAGGGCTGAAACGGTTCCTATGAGCGCATGGGGTATACTGTAACAAAACTCAAGATTCGTCACTGCAAGCACTGCCACTATGTTTACAACGGCGCTTACAAGGCCAAAGGAAAAGAATTTCCTGTCGTCGCCCGCTCTTTTCCACAGACATATCATCACCGCCACAGGTGCCAGCAGATGGATCTGAGGTCTGTCATATCCGCCTCTTAAAACCGTCCAATATAACAACTGAATGACCTCTGAAAACAGGATCAGGCATACAAAGAAACCTATGTACAGGTCATCTTCTGCCTTCCTCTTGTCAATCAGGAAATATTTGATCAGTACCGCCATGCCTGCAAGCAGACCGCATATAAATAAAAGCACTGCTTCTTTTCCGATGCCTGCAAGCAGCTCCACAAGTTTATTGTTTTCCAAAACATTCAAACTATGAGAATAGTCAAATGCGATTATGTTTTTGACATTTTCAAAGAATTCACCCGGTGAAACTTTGCTGAATATGACTGTCAGCCAGATTCCTGCGCAAAATACGCATGTCAAACCAAATGTGAGAATGTTTCTGACCCTATGCTCTCCGAAGCGCATAGCTATAAACAACAGCGCAACGGGAAATATCAAGATTGAAGACGGGTAAGACAAGACCTCGAGGCTCATGCCAAGTCCGGCAAGGATCAGCCAGATGATATTCCCCTTGTACTTATCGTTTATTTCAAATTCTATAAAGCTTAAAAACATAACAGTCCAAAACCACAACTGCATATTTCCAAACTCAGGGATCTCGATCAGTTTCGGCACCACATTAAAATAGATCAATGTAATATAGAAGGCATATTCTGCCTTTACAAAGCGCTTTATGACCCTGTATATCCATATGCAAAGGGCGATCTGAATGAAGGTTGTGACAAGGCGCATAAACAGAATGACTCCTGTATATGTTCCCGTGACAGCATGGTAAATCCCCATGATCGCTGCACACAAAAAGGCCGATGACTGGTGAGGTTCCCACATATTTCCAAACAGAATATCGCCATTTAAGTTGCGGTATGCCATCATTATCTGATATTCTTCATCCATGCCATAGTCAACAAAGATCATTTTAAGCGCAGCCAAAACCGTGCCGACTATAAGCAGTATTTTTATTATCTTTTCACGCTTTGTAAGCAAATTCGATTCTCCCTGTGTGTATGATCAAAATATCATCAAAATTATATACTATCGCCCATGGATTTTCAATCAGACCGGAAGCAGGTGCCTTCTACCCTTGCAGGGAACTTTACAAGCTGCTCTTTTTTTGCAAACCGGTTGTGAGCTGCATACGTCCTTTTATGCAGGCTTTAGTCTGCTCTCAGTTCCTCTCTGACAAACCGAAATGACTCCCCCTTGTCATCGGTAGCATATATCCCCACGGGCTTTCCTCCCAAGGTCTCATTGTAATAGTCGCCATCAGGGCCCTGACCCACTGCAATATAGACAGTGTCTCCCACTGCCCAGGCTCTTTCAGGCATTACAAAGGGGTTATACATTTTTCCGCTCTGGAATTTGATCATGGGTGAAGGGAGGTCCACTGAGACAAAACTTTTTCCCTTATCCCTCGTCATATACAGGATCCCTTCACTTCCGCCGCTGTAAGTAAGGCACGAAAATCCAAGATCCGAGTCGTCAACAAATGTGATAAAACCTGCTCCTCCGCCTGATCCGTTATATGGATCATCGTTTACAAGATATGCCCCTTCCTTTGAAGCTCCATTCGGGAAGGCCATGAGCACATAGTAGCTGCTGCCAAGAGCTCTGTCCACAGGCACGAGGGCATACCGGGTTCCGTCATTAAAAACATATTCCGCATCGGCATCAATTGATGCCCAGAGATTCAAAGTCCCCGCATCTATAGGATAATCTGCGGTCTCATCTGCCTCTCCGACAAACGAGGCATTTTCCCCGTCCGTACTTTTCTCTTCATCCATAAATCTGTCCAGATACATATACAGCGCATTGTAAAAGTAAGTATCATTTTCGTAAAAATCCGTCAAAACATTATCCTGAAACCAATATTTTACTCTTTCATATCCGTATATATCGGGGATAAAACCTGAATAAACCTCCGGCGCCTCATCATAGGGAAGCTTTTCAAAGCATGTAGCAAGCCATGCGCATACGTCATAACAAAATGATTCCAGATCCTGCTTTCCGGGGCCATACATGCTGATCACAGGAGTGTATCTGACGTCCGCAGGTGTCTCTCCCTCCTCCGTTTCCCATTCAAATCCTCTGCCTCTGTAATTTAAAAAGTATTCCTCCGAAAGTTTTTTAAACAATTCCTGATAATAGCCGTTGTGAAGCGCCATATCATTTTTAACATAAAAAGAAAGATCCCCCAAAATGACTTTGAGCAGTTTCGGATCGGAAGTTTCCTGCATGTCAAGCCTTCCGGAAAGTCCATATCTTGACCTCAAAATATCCTCTATCTCAGGTTCACTGTATCCCGTAAACACATCCCCGTCATACAACAGATCCACTTCTTCGTCCGCCTGTTCGCTGCCGGAAAATATTATGATCACGCCTGCAGGCATCCATTCCACGTTAAAATTCGCAGGGCGAAATGCCCCTCCGTCATCCGCAATATCCACAAAAAATTTATTTACTTTTTCTTCACCGTCAAAAAGCGTGACCTTTCCGTGGCTGCTTCCAAAGGGGAAATCCGCTTCACCTTTTTCCTGAAAAAGCAGGCTGTATCTGCCATCCGGCGAAACCTCCCTCGCCACATCCGTAAGCCTCCATGAAACCATGTATTTAACACATAATATAAATAAAAAAAGCAGTAAAAAGATCACTGCAAAAAATATGCCCACTCCCTTTATGAACTTTTTTAATCTGCTTTGTTCCTTTTTTTCAATCATGATGAGTCCTTTTTGTTTTCTTTTTCCGGTCGTACAGACCGATATCTATATTATCCCTAATCGGGTCGGATTTCATTAACAAAATTTTAAGATTCTATTGTTTTCCATGCGAATCTTTTAATATGGCTTTTGTATTTCGTATTCAGTTGTGCTCTTCAATGTAGCATATAGTGGCTAAAAAAAGGACACTCCTGTTTTGGAATGTCCTCTTTACTAAGCATATGTTCTTTTCATTAATCATTTTAATCCGAAATACTCATCGATTCCGTTTGCAATACCTGTTGCAATCTTTAACTGATACTCTTCCGTGGCCATTTTTTTGTCCTCTTTTTTGTTGGTCATGTATCCCACTTCCACGATGGTAACAGGCACCTGGCACCAGTTGATACCGCTCATGGTATCGGTCTCCCAGACATATTCTTTTTTGCATTCAGTCTCAGCCACCAGTGCATCCAAAACCTTCTCTGACAGAGATTTACTCTCAGGCGCAAGAGAAGCATTATAAGGATTATCGCCTGTCTGACAGATGGTCATTGCACCGTTTGCCTTTGAACTTTCCGAACCGTTTGCATGAACCCTGATAAATGCGTCGGCTCCTGCCTCGTTTGCCATCTCTGCTCTCTCGGCATTGCTGATGTCCACATCATTGGTGCGACGTATCATCAAAACATCATATCCGCGGCTTAATAATTCTTCCTCAAGCTTAAGAGATATCATCAATGTAAGTTCATATTCGTTAAGTCCTGTGGCAACGCCCTTTGTACCGCCTGCGACCTTTGCCTTGGTCTCGGTGGCTCCCGGGCCTACAGGCTCTTTATCGCTGTTTCCATGCTGTTGATGACCTGCATCTATGGCAACAAGATAACCGTTTTTCTCTGTATTTTCGATGTTTTTAGGTATCTCTGCGGATTCGGTCTTTTCGTCTGTTTTAATTTCAAAAGCATCCGCAGCAGCTTCGGATTCGCTGTCCTTTTCAGCGATCAACTCGCCGACATCTTCAGATTGTACCAAATCTTTTGCAGTAGTATCCTTTGCTGTCTTTGCGCATCCTCCTGCCACAAGGGCAATAAGAGCAGTAACACAGACAGCGGTCACTATCTTTTTACTCTTTTTCATCAGTTGTGCTCCCTAACTTTTCTATTCATGTTTGTATATTTCATTCCCTTTTTCATTCATGCAACTAACTGATGTTTTTCCCGCTTAAAAATTCACAGTCTCAGGTACAGCCGCAAAAGAACAGAATGTTGCAACAGCATTTTTGAAATAAAGCATCTGCATGTTGTCATCATCGGGGCTGTACATTCCTGCAAGACCCGGCATTTTTTCAAGCATCTTTACCTTTACTTCTCTGTTGTCATCATTTACAAGTTCTCCGGTGATCCTGATCCACTCGCTGCCCTTGCTGGCGGAAATCTCAATCTTTGGATTTGCTGCGATCTGTTTTGAAACATCCTTTACCTTGCCGGTCTGGATGTAAAGCTTTCCATCATTTACAAGCACTGTTCCGAAAGGCCTTACTCTGGGCTGATCCCCGTCTACTGTTGCCAGAAAATAAGTTCCTGCTTCTTCCAAAAACTTTGCTACTCTTTCTACCGCTTCCATATTTTTGCTCCTTTTTCCCGGTTTTGATTGTGCCACATTTCATTGCGTACAATCATAGATTACCGCGTTATATGTTTTATTTCAATACGCTTAATAAAAAACTCATCACTTACCGTCGGGGAAGCTTGTAAATGCGCTTCTCTCCATGGAGGGATATCCGTACTTTTCCTTTGCATCCGCAAAAGCTTTTATCATAAAACTCATGTTTTCGGCCAGATTTCTCATGGTCTGAAGTCCTTCAAGGTCTTTTTTTACATCCTCTGCACTGAAACCGTGGACCTGGTTCCAATATGTGGATGAAGCAACCGGCATGCTGCTGATGGTAAAATATTTGTTCAACACATCAAAGCTTGCGGTATTTCCACCACGCCTGCAGCTGACTACCGCCGCACCCACCTTCATCTGTTTGGAAAAATTCGTACTGTAAAACAGTCTGTCCAAAAATGACAATAGGTTGCCGTTGGGGGAACCGTAATACACGGGGCTTCCGATCACAAGTCCACAAGCTTTTTCAAACTTGGGCGCCACTTCATTCACAAGATCGTCAAACACGCACTTTCCCTTCTCCGCACAGTTTCCACAGGAAATGCATCCTCTGACAGGTTTTATCCCCACCTGTATGATCTCGGTATCAATGCCTTCTTTTTCAAAAACTTTCACCATCTCCTGAAGGGCTGTTGCGGTGCAGCCGTTCACATGTGGACTTCCGTTTAACAATAAAACTTTGCTCATATAAATCCTCCCGTAATTTCCTTAGCAGCCTTTCCGTCCGTTTTTGTGGTCCTCCACCGAGCAGGCATTTACCATACCGTACTCCACAAGGCCTGCATCCGCAGGATCAATGGAAACTCTGCCATCCTCAAATACAAAGGCAGGTATCCCCACATCGCCGATCTTTTTGCATTTGTCAAACACGGGGTTATTGTCCCTGAGTCTGGTAAAGGCACTCATATTTCGGATGTTCTCACCGATGTTTATATATTCAAATTCGTTCTCACGCCCTTTTACCTGCTCGTGCACATAGTCGCAATAAGGGCATGTCGGCATTCCGTAGATCTTGATCATTTTTTACCCTCCTTTTTTCGAAGTGTTACGGTTTAATTATATGTCATAAAAAATCTTCCCACAACTGAAAAAAGATCCCCTTTACAGGGATCCTTTTCCAAAACGATCATATTATTTATTCGATTCCGCTCATGCTCTTCGCCTGAGCTATCACATTTTCCATGATTTCCTTTGTCATGCCTCCGGGAATGTAACCCAGGACATTTCCTTCGGGGTCTATGATGAAGGTGGTGGGAAATGCTGTTATATAATAACTGAATGACAAGTCATACGTTTCATCCATCAGAACCGGGAATGTATATCCGTTATCTGTCAGAAATTCCTTTATTCCGTCCACATCCTTTTCATCTCCCATGCCCGGGAAGGTCACGCCCACAAAAGCAACGGATTCATCACCGTTTTCGACATACTCATCATAAAGTTGCTGAATATATGGGAGTTCTGCGCGGCAGGGCGGGCACCATGTTGCCCAGAAATTCAGGAAAAGAATCTTTCCCTCATAATCAGAGAGACTGTGCTCCTCGCCGTATTGATCCGTCAGAGTAAATGCCGGTGCCGGCACAAGTTCATCTTCTGCAGCCCCATTATCTGTATTACCTGCACTTTCGTTTTCTGCTGTCGCATCAGGATTACTACTATTATCCGCACTGTCTGATGCTGATGTATCTGCTGATGCTTTGGAACTGTCTTCCTCGCTCTCCACCTTCTGCACTTCGCCCTTTACGTAGACCTCATTACCTGTTGTGGCATCCGGTATCTCTGTGACATCTTCTGTCTGCGTTTTTTCAGTCCCGTTAGCTGCAATACCTGAGTTTGATATGCTTGACATATATCCCGTGATCTTGTTAAAGCTTCCCGTAAACATGAGAATACCCATGAGGATCATGAGGACTCCTCCGATCTTTACGGTATATTTCACCACATTCCTGTGTTTTCCGAAATAATCAAGAAGCTGTGACGTAAAGAGACCCACCAATAAAAACGGGATCACATACCCAAAAGTATATACGCCTATCAGCAAAAATCCCGCGCCGGCTGTTCCTGCGGTGGAAGCCATGATAAGAACCGTTGACAGAGCGGGGCCAACACAGGGAGTCCAGGCGAAGCTCAGCACAAAACCCATGATAAGAGCTGTAATTGGAGAGACCGTCATCTTGTCAAACTTAAAAGGCAGTCTGTGCTCGCCGCTTAAAAGCCTGCTGGTACCTAAAAATCCCAGCTGGTAAAAGCCAAAAAGCATGACCAAAATGCCACCGATCCTGGCAAAGAGGATCTGGTTTCCGCTAAAAAATCTTCCCACACCTGTCATTACAAAGCCCAGCAGGAAAAAGGCAAAGCTCACACCTATTACAAAAAACAAGGTGTTGACCAAGACTTTCTTTTTGTCATATCTGATATTTCCGTTTTCGTCGGTCTCAGTGGTGCCGCCGGAAAGATACCCCATGTACACAGGGATCAGCGGCAGAACGCAGGGAGAAAAGAAGCTTAGTATTCCCTGAATAAAAACTGTTATAGCCGGTATATTTACATTTAGTGATAAATTCATATTTTCCTCGCTTTATAATACAGATCATCTTTTTCCTTATATGCCTATTATAAATGAGGTATGAAAAATATATCAAGTACGCAGATGCCTCTTACCTGGTAAGAAAAATAGTACTGCTTTTTACGGTTCCTTAAAATATCATCTGTTAACCCTTTAATCCGCTGGTGGCGATACCCTCGACAAACTGCTTTTGAAGTGCCACAAACAGAATCAGTACAGGTATCAACGACACCACCGAAGCCGCCATGATCAGATTATAATCTGCCGAATTCTCCGTGATAAAAAACCTGAGTCCGATCTGCAAGGTCTTTTTTGCATCCGTTGAGAAATAGATCAATGGCCCCATAAAGTCGTTCCATATAAACACAAATGTGGTGATGCAGAGTGTGGCTATGGCTGATTTCGACAAGGGCAGCATGATCTTAGCGTAGATCTTAAATTCATTCATTCCGTCTATTCGGGCTGCCTCTAAAAGTTCATTTGGCACCCCCATATAAAACTGTCTCATCATAAACACACCGTAAGCCGAAAAAGCCTGCATCAATATGTAACCGGTGTGGGTATTTACCAGATTTAACTTACCCATCATGATGTATTGAGGGATCATGTAAGCCTGCCATGGAATCGCTATGGTTCCCACATAGAGTAAAAACAATATATCCCTTCCCTTAAACTGCAGTTTTGCAAATGAATACGCAGCCAGTGACGAAGTAAAGATCTGGATCAAAGTGATGATCACCGTGAGTTTTGCCGTATTCCAAAAATAAGTTAAAAGCTTTATCTTTTCCCAGATTACTCTGTAATTTTCAAAAACAAGGGTATGGGGGATCCAAACTATCGGGTATGTAAAGACATCCTTGCTCTCCTTTAAAGATGCCGATATCATCCAGGCGAAGGGGATCAAAAATATGACCGCCCCCGTTAAAAGTGCACCATACAAAAAGATCCTGCCTATCACCCTTAAGGTTTTTTTCTTGTTCATCATTCTCTTCCTCTCTATAAGTAACTTACAAATTTCTTTTCCGTTCTAAACTGGAAGATCGTGATCAAAAGTACTATCAAAAACAACACTACCGCCACTGCAGATGCATAGCCGAATTTGAATGAAACAAAGGCGCTCTTGTAAATATAATATACAAGTACGTTTGTAGCTCTGCCCGGGCCACCCTGTGTTGTGATGTAGATCGTGTCAAATACTTTAAATGCTCCTATGGTAAGCATTATCGATACAAAAAACGTTGTGGGCGTTATCATTGGCCACGTGATATTAACAAACCTTTTCCAGGCACCTGCTCCGTCTATTCTGGCTGCCTCGTAGAGCTCCTGAGGAACCGATTGAAGTCCGGCCAGATAAACAACCATGTAGTATCCCATACTCTTCCAAATGGCCAGGCCTATAACTGTCGGCAAAGCCCATGTAGTGGATGCCGCCCATCTGGGCGGATCTGTTACTCCGAGAGCGGACAGCAGCGAATTTACAGGTCCCATATCAGGGTGAAACAGCGCATTGTTCCAGACAACTGCCACTGCAACAAGGCTTGCCACATAAGGGAAAAAGGCTATGGACCTGAAAAAGACTCTTCCCTTTATTTTGCAATTCAATAAAAGAGCCAGACCCAATGACAAAAACAGGGTTGTGGGTACTGTTCCAAGCACGTATATGATCGTATTTTTCATGGAGATCCTGAAGGTCTCATCGTTTATCATTCCCACATAATTATCTATCCCCACAAACTTCATAGGGTTTGATGAATTCCACTCACAAAAACTCAGGACAAAGGAAAAACACACCGGCAATAATGTCAGGCATATAAATCCCAGAAAGTTCGGAAGGATAAATGCTATAGCCGTCAGTTCTCTTTTTCGTTGTCTATTTTTCATTTAAGTCACCTTTATATAAAAGAGGCTACAAATGGTAGCCTCTTTCCTAAAGAATTTTATGTCTTACTCGATCACAGCGTTTACACGCTCTTCCATCTCTTTCAATCCATCATCCACGGATATGGATTTTGTCATGATCAGATCATGCTCTTCACTGATGATGGAATCAGCTTCCTTTCCATTTGGATTAAGAGGTGTGTCAACATAAAATGTATCGGCTGAAAGATAATCGGAGAGATTCTCGGGAGCTCCCGGCAACGCATCGAATATCTCATCAACCGCATCACAGGAATAACCGGGCAAAATACCGTTAGACGCAAGGATCTTTGCTCCTTCCTCGCCTGTCACAAACTTGATAAACTCCCATGCTTCATCCGGATGCTCTGCATACGCACCGATCATAACCGGTGTAACACCGCCTACAGCACATGTGTTACCTACACCGTCAACATTGGGAACACTGCAGACACCCCAGTTAAAGTCGGCATTCTCCACCAGCATATTAATGAACCAGGTTCCCATTTCCATCATTGCAACCTGCTTATTGTAAAACACTCCGCTGTAATGAGTATTTGATGCCTTGAGAGTACCGTAATCCATGATCAGACCCTCATCCTGCATTTTTAAGAACGTCTCATAATAAGGCTTTAAAGCAGACTTGTCTGTGCCCCAGGGATCAAACTGACCTACTCTTCTGGGGAACAGGAATACGCAGGAAGCCCATGTATGAAGATGCGCTCCATATATCTTTTCATTTCCCGAACCGCTTGTCATCTTCTTTGCAAGCTCATAATAATCGTCCATGGTCATGCCGTCCTGAGGGTAGTCCACACCTGCAGCATCAAAGAGATCCTTATTGTAATACAACAGGATATTGTCTTTTCTGTAAGGAACACCGTATGTCTTTCCGTTCATCTGCATCTGATCCGTAAGATTGCTGTATGCGCTCTTATCAAAATCCGCATCATTTGCAATATAATCATCCAGAGGCTGTACATAGTTCATACTGATAAGGGCTGATAATGAGGGAAGCCCCTTTGTGAACACTACATCATAGTTTTCTCTGCCCGCCATCTTTGTAATGATCATATCTTCATAATCCCCTGCAGGTGCCTCAGCAACATCCACTTTTATATGAGGATAAGCCTTTTCAAAGGCTGCAATCTGATCTTTGTAATACTGTGTCGATGAATAATCCCAAAGTGAAACCCTGATGGTAACATCCTCCACCGAATCTTCTGTAGCTGTTTCTTCCTCTTTCACTTCTTCAACCTGTGTTTCCTCAGACGCTGCGGAAGTATCGGGTGTATCAGCCTTAGAGCCACATCCCGCAAAAAGCGAAGAAACCATTGCTGCTATCAGCAAATATGAGAATACCTTTCTCTTCATTTTATTTCCTCCCAAAATTTTACTGTTAAATTTTGCTTTTTTATTGTAAAGAACGTCCTTTTCAATAATTCCATTATATTCTCATTTTATTTTTTCTGAAGATTTTATCTTATGATTTTGTGCTCATTCTTATTTCTTTTATGGGATTTAATAAAACTTTGTGAGTCATTTTTTCTCATTTTGTATATTTTTTTAATGCCCTTTTCCACAGACTTTTACTAAGTTCAAAATCTATGTATAATGGAAAAAGGAGTGTGGGTGCCATGAAAAAGATCTTTATGAGAATGTCAATCCGTGTAAAAATACTTATCGCATCAGTGCTTTTATGCATTGTCATGACAAGTATTTTTTCTGTATATCTTATAAAGAATACAGAGACTGTTTACTCTTCACAGCAGATTTCCACCTATTCTTCAAAACTCAACTCCATCACAAACAGTATCGACCAGGCATATCTTTTGACTATCCGCCTGTCAACCATGCTCTCAAATGACAAGGAGATCTCAGAATTTCTGACTGCCCCTGAGGATTCCATCGAAAATCACTCGGGCTTCATATTAAATGCCTATAATGTCTGTTCAAAATATCTTATTAATCTGGGGATCTATGATTATATTTCAAAGGGCATCCTCTGCTCCACCGTTAACAACAGCAGGATCAGTTTTGGTCTGACATACGGAAATGCCGGAGATTATGATGTCTTTAAATCCATAAACTTCAATGATGAGAGAATGTTTCCCGTAGGCATAATTCCCAATCCCTTTGCAGAACAGAACAGAAAATACGAATCCTACTGTATTCCATACAAGACAAACATTTATCCCACACTGAGCGTACACAAAGCCGGAAACCTCTATATCGCACTGGATTCATCAATAATCACCAATTATTTTCCTCCAAAAGATATAGAAAGTTCCGGAAACGTCTACATCATGATCGATGACTTTTTATATGTTTACGACGGTGAGACCATTGAGGACATCTCAGACAAAATAAATCTGATAAGATCCGCCGGACCCATAAAGATTGACAGCCAGACCTTTCACACGGGACCTATAAAGGAGCTTGATGGCAAAGACTTTATTTACGTAAACTCAAATACCACGGGCTGGTCCATAATGCAGGAGCTTCCGTCCCAAAGAGATCAGTTGAAAAACGCTCTTACATCCACTGATATACTTCCCGTTATATTGCTGATATTTTCTTCAGGGCTTGTTTTTTTCCTGATCTTAAATCACCTTATCACAAAGCCTGTGACCAGGATCGTAAATCATATTGAACAGGTATCGGAGGGTAATTTCGACAGGCAAAAAGAATTATCATCCGCCTCCAGAGAATTTCTGACAATAGATGAGGAGATCAATTCCATGAGTGCTTCCATAAAGAGCCTTATGGATGAAGCCCTCAAAACAGAACAGGAAAAAAATGCATACGAGTTTAAGATCCTGCAGTCACAGATCAACCCTCATTTTTTATATAATACATTAAATTCCATCAAATGGCTGGGAGAGATGAACGGGATCACTAGCATCACAGAGATAACCGCATCCCTATCCTCCATGCTCCACACCATAGCAAAAGTCGAATCCACCTTTGTAGATATTGCCACCGAATTATCATTTATAAAGGACTATCTGATAATCCAGTCCTACCGGTACGGGAATTCCTTTTACATTGAGTACAACGTGTCAGAGCCTTACCTCTACAATGCTCTGATCATCAAGTTTATACTTCAGCCATTAGTGGAAAATGCAATATTCCACGGTATCGAGCCAAGTGGCAGACATGGAAAGATCCGCATTGACGTGTATACGGAGAATAAGGATCTGTTTATGAAGGTTACCGACAACGGTGTGGGAATAGATCCACAAAGGCTTGAAAAGATAAACAGCCACACACTAAGTCCCTCAGATCCGGACAAAGACATCGGCATCTCAAACATTAACAGCCGTATAGTTCTGGAATATGGTAAAGAATACGGACTCAAAGTGGAATCAGTCGTAAATGAATTCACCACAGTCACTATTCACACTCCACTTGTATTAAAAGATAATCAATGAAAGGCAGGTTATTTAAATGCGAAATGTTCTTTTGGTAGATGACGAACCCCTCGCAAGGATCGGAATGCAGTCCATGCTTTCTACCATGCATGATATAAAAGTAACAGGCTCTGTATCAAACGGTGCTCTAGCCCTGGAATTCATAAGATCGTCTCACCCGGACATTGTGATAACGGATATCAAAATGCCTGTGATGGACGGACTCACACTTTTAAAAACAGTCTGTGAATCCGACATGGAAAAAAGGCCTGCATTCATAATTCTGACCAGCTACGAAGAATTTGATTACGTGAAGAGCGCCATCAAATATGATGCCTGCTACTATCTCGTCAAAATGGAACTCTCCCCACAGACTTTGTCCGAAGCGCTGAAAAAAGCCTACAAAACATTGGACATGCTGGAAGGAAACGGCAAACCTGCTGTCCTTTCCACCGACAATATCTTCGTTAACAGATTCTATTACAATCTGTTAAGCTATGGCTTTCACTCAGAGGAAGCCATACTTGATGCCGTGGAACGAAACGACAGGGACTTTCCCTCAAAAAGATATCTCACCGTGGCAGTAAGCCTTGCAGATGAAAACAGCAGGATGCATGATCACAGCAAATCCTATTCCACGTATATGTCCGTTACCAGCACTTTAAAAAGCAGCCTCTCGCCTTCGCTGAAGGCTAAATTTGTGCCATGGAGCCAGGATATCATCGGAATAATCATTTTACTGAATGACGAGATAACATTTGAAGACTGCTCTGTCATGATAAATGACGCAGAGAAACTCATCAAACAATATCTGGGAATAAAGGTGACCTGCTCCTTCGGAACCCTGACCGAAAGCATGATATTACTCTCATCAAGTTTTTCATCTGCTCTCGCATCCCTCGATGAAAATATGTTGCAACGAACCGAGACTGCCACCATTGACATAACATCCGTTTCAAGGCGGCTTATCAGAGCTTTTGACAGTCTTGATGACGACTTGATGGAACAGACCTTAAAAAATATTGAGTTAAGCATAGATACACTCACTCAATATGATTCCATCAGTCTGGTCTCATGCGTGATAAATGTCATCATAAACTGTCTAAACGACGGTGAATCAATGCTTGAAAATGCTTTTTCAAACTATTCCGGTTCTTTCAGATCCCTGTACTCTTTCACAGGAAAAGAACAGATAAAAAGCTATCTTATCAATCTGAAAAGCTGCATTGAAAATGCCTTCTACAGACAAAAGAACGACTCAAAGAACAAGATCGTGCTCACCGCCAAGCAATATATCAGAGAACATGTTTACGAAAAACTGTCCCTTTCGGATGTGGCACTCCACATTGGCGTAAGCCAAAACTATCTGTCCACCCTGTTCGGTTCATACTCGGATCTGGGATTCAGTGAATACGTTATGAGCTTAAAGATTCAAAAAGCAAGAGAGATCCTTGAAAAACAAAATATCAAGGTATATGAATTAAGTGACATGCTTGGATTTGAAAATCCGCAGTATTTCAGTAAGGTCTACAAAAAATACACCGGATATTCTCCTTCGGACACACCGACAAAGATATGAATCGCACTGATGTGTCCAAAAGATTTATTAAATTAGGCTATATTGGTAAACTGCGTAAACTAATGTTCAACAGGGCCTGTGTAACCTGAGATACCGCCGATATTGTTTACCGCTGTATATCCCATTTTTACCAATGCGGATGTTGCGGAAGAACTTCTGCCGCCGCTTAAACAATATACAAAAAGCGGAGTGTTTTTGTCGGGAGCGACATTTGAGATCATGCCGATATTGGAGAGTGGTACGTTTTTGCTGCCGGGAATGTGACCTGAGCCGTACTCATCCGTTTCACGCACGTCGATCAAAACTGCGCCCTTTGTGTCTTTATACATACTCACGCCCTGATTGATATCCGGGCCTTTAAAAAAATCAAATATATTCATCAAAATGCTCCTTGTTTTACATTTTTATAAGTTAACTCCAACCTTTTTACTTACAGGGTCAGATCCTCAAGGGCCATTCGGTCGATTATGTCCACCTCGCCCCTCTTTAATTCGATGAGTCCCTCTCCCGCAAAATATTTTAGTATCCTGGTCACCACTTCCCTGGCTGTTCCAAGGTGAGAGGCGATCTTTTCATGGGTGATGATAAGCTGATCCGTCCCTTCAAGTGAAGCCTCTTCCAGCAAAAATCCTGCGATCCTCTTGTCCATACTCTGCCACATGATCTGCTCCAAAAGCCACATCACATCGGAAAATCTGGCGGACATTATCTCATTTATATATCTGGAGATAATGAGCGAATTTTCGCTTAAACTCTTAAATTTATGGGATGGGATCAGGTAGTAGGCAGTTTCTTTTTCGGTTTGAACGGTTATATCAAAATGAATGTCTCTCAGGATGCATGACGCACTAAAGAGGCATATCTGCCCCGGAAGTATGCGGTACAGCGTCACTTCCCTGCCCTCGGGGGATGTGATAAATGCCCGCAGCATCCCATCCGTCACCAGTATCAGCCCCTCGCACTCTTCATTTGAATCATGAATCAGTACGTCCGCGGGCACAGTCTTTTTGACCGCATTTATCAAAAGCTCATCCTGTTCTGTTTTTGTCAGTTCTCCCCATACAGGGAAAAATTCTGCAATTTCCATAGCTTCTCCAAAAGTAAAAGTAATATTTATACTTCTACTTTATGGGATTTGCAATGGTTTTGCAATGACTTGCGGTGATGATTTATGGTCTGTTATGTGTAATTAACAGACCCTTTATGCCCATCAGTCAAATTTGCAGGGCTTTACATCATTTGAAATATTGTTTCCCTTTATGCTTTCCAGGTATGATCTGTAAAATGTAGCGCCACCCTCTGCCACGCTTGCATTTTCAAAGCCGTTTTGACGCAGGATCCTGCATACGTTATAGGCTCTTACTCCGATGGCACACAGGACGCAGATCTCCTTATCCTTTGGAAGTTCGCTCATACGGTCTCTCACCTGTCCGAACGGGATATGAAGTGTTCCCTCGGGAGCCCATGCATTTCTCTCAG
Organism: Acetatifactor sp.; assembly: GCA_024695935.1. Taxonomy (GTDB): domain Bacteria; phylum Bacillota; class Clostridia; order Lachnospirales; family Lachnospiraceae; genus RGIG10340. The sequence continues at coordinate 19,952 of JAILHH010000016.1, read as the reverse complement.
ACTGCTCACGCACATCCAGGACCAGCATTTTTTCCGGATCAGCGTTTGCCACTTCACTGACACTTTTAAATGATACCAGACCGTCTCTGATATTTTCTGCCACAAATCCCAGCATGTTTACAGGGTCCTTTGCTGATGCAAATGGAGGTGCGTATGCAAGCTCCAGGTCTTTTAAATCCCAGACTCTAGCCCCAAGCCTCATTGCGGTTGCGATAACATCTATTCTCTTATCAGCCCCCTTAGGTCCAACAACCTGCGCACCCAGGATCTTTCCATCTGACGCAAATATCAGTTTCAGATAAAGACCTGTGGCATTCGGATAGTAGCCGGCATGGTCTTTTTGCAGGATTGAAAAAGCCTTGTAATCTCTGTCCTTCATCAAGCCCTTGGCTTTCAATGCCTTTTCGGTAAGACCTGTCGAAGCTGCCGCCTGATCAAATACCTTTGCAACCGAAGTTCCCATGGTTCCTTTGTATTCTTTTAAGGGCTCACCGTTTCTAGCGGCGATGATATTGTCTGCTGCCATTCGGCCCTGCTTGTTTGCAGGTCCTGCTAAGGGAATCATCGCCTTTTCTCCGGACACAAAATGATCTACCTCGATGACATCGCCTACTGCCCAGATATTTTTTTCCGAAGTGCGCATCATATTGTCAACTTTTATTCCACCCCTGGCATTTGTTTCAAGGCCTGCTGCCTTTGCGATGGCGCTGTTAGGACGCACTCCGATGGAGAGGATCACAAATTCAGTTTCCACATATGAGTCATCGGAAAGCTTTATCTTTACGCCGGTTTCCGTATCTTCAAAGCTTTGAACCGTCCTTCCAAGTCGCAGATCAACACCGTTTTTTCTAATGTTTTTGTGAAGAAGAGCCGCCATCTCGTAATCAAGAGGTGCCATAACCTGGTCTGTTCCCTCTATGAGGGTTACTTGGATTCCGCGCTGAGCCAGGTTTTCTGCCATCTCAAGTCCTATGAATCCACCACCTACGACTACGGCATTTTCCGGCTGTTCGTTATCTATGATCCCACGGATTTTGTCAGTGTCATTTACAGTCCACAGGGTATGTATGCGTTTGCTGTCGATTCCGGGAATGGGAGGAATAACAGGTGATGAACCTGTTGCGATTACGAGATCGTCATAACTTTCCTCATAGGTTGTTTTGTCATCCCTTGTCACCGTAACTTTTTTTGCTGTAGGGTCTATAGCCGTAACTTCATTTTTTACTCTGACTTCGATATGAAAGCGCTCTTTCATCATCTTTGGGCTTTGGAGTAACAGGTCGTCCCTGTCCTGTATCACATCGCCGATGTAATACGGGAGTCCGCAGTTTGCATATGAGATATAGTCTCCGCGCTCAAGGATGATTATCTCCATATTTTCATCAAGTCTTCTAAGTCTGGCTGCAGCCGATGCTCCACCTGCCACGCCACCTATGATCACTGTTTTGCTCATATTTTTCCTCACTTATTCTTGAGATATGTTTTCATTTACTGACTGGATTATATCAAATGATGATATGAATGTATGTGACAAAGTCACAATTTGCTGTAGCTTAGTCTCTTGATAATTCCATTATCCAAATCTCGTGTCCTTTTTATTGTGCTCATAAAAAAGCAGAGAAAAATTACCTTCATCTGCTTTTTCATTCGTTACTACATTAGTTTGCTGACTAGTATTCTTTATCTACATGCTCGAGATTGTAGGTCTTTTTGAACTCATCCAGATCCTGCTCGTTCTTTATAAGCATCACTTCGTGAAATTCTCCGGTTCCATTTTCTTTAAAACCTGCCACCTGCTCTCCGTTACAGATTGAGGCTCGGATCACAGGTTTTTCCTTTTCCGGGTTGTAATCATAGGTCGCTGTTTTTATTTTTTTTGATAAGATATTGAATGGCATATTTTAACCTCTTTGAATACACACTCGTGATCTGAACCTATACCCAAGTTACCGGGTTTCCCTTTCGCTCCATCATGGCGCGGTTTGGCAATCCGCCGTCGGCATACCCAAGAGCCAGGCCGCCCGTTATCGTCTCGTTTTCTCCCAACCCGTATTTGTACAAAAAATCTCTGATCGCTTCATTTTCATCAAGCCAGTGAAGCTGATTAATCCAGCAAGATCCCAGATCCAACGCATTTGCTGCGATCATCATATTTTCAAGAACGCATGCACTGTCCGCAATGGCATTTCCATATCCTTTTTTGTTTGCGGTCACTATGAGCACAGGAGCATCATAGTAAAACATATAATCCCCTGATTTTGAAGCATTGATCGAATGCTTCAGGGAGACGTATGTATCCTCATTGACCTCCATTTTTGCAAACTCATTTTTTACAAGTATTAATAGATTCGCCAAAACCTCTTTATCCGTGATGACAATCATATGTGTTGCCTGGCTGTTTGATCCGCTCGGTGCAAAACGCCCTGCCTCGATCACCTTTTCTATCAGCTCTCTCTCAGGCAGAACGTCCCTGTATTTTCTCGTACTTCTTCTGGTAAGGATTGCTTCGATCGCTTCCATGTTTCCTCCAAAAATATATCGCTATTATTTTTTACAGCGCTGCTTACTTCACGTACCCGCAGTTACCTTTTTCCGGGGCTTCCATGCCGGATTCGTAATGAGCCCTGAACTCCATGTTGATGTCTCTGATTTCCTTTTTACCATCGATATAATCCTGATACATCTCGATGAGTCCTGATGCGCAGCCGTCACATGAACCGCTTATGTCACCGATGGAATCTGCGATTATCCTCTCGCGCTCTTCTCTTGTAGTGTCTTTTATCAAAATCGAACCCATATCTTCTCCTGTCTTTTCAAAAAATTAATCACTTATAGTCTGCGGACACGTCCTCAAATGAACGTTTTCCCGCAATATAATCGTCGTAGGCTTCCTCCGCATCTTTCCCATGGAAGACCTTGCAAAGTCCGCACATGTCGCAATCGGCTATGCAGGGAAACCTCCCCTTGATGTAATCTCTTCTCTCCTCCTCTGTGGAGGCATTTATCTCAGGTGCAACACTCATATCGATCCCTCATTAATAAATATTTCTGCCCTGCCTGTAATGGTCCATGTATTCGGCGTTGATATCCTTTATCTCTCGCTTTCCGTCTATATAGTCCTGATAAATATCCCAGGGAGAACCTCCGCCAAGCCAGCATGACGAGCAATTCTCACATCCGCCGCCACCGCAGTCCATAGAGTCTTTGATTATCTTTTCACGCTCTTCACGGGTTGTATCTTTTATCAAGATCGATCTCATATCTGTATTCACGCTCCCTCACCCAAAAACGACACACCTCTTATCTCTATTGATTATACCATTTATATGACCCTTGTGTTAAAATTATTGGTGACTTGTTTAAAGCAATATTCTTCGACCACAAGGGGGAGCAAAATGGAAACAGTTCAGTTAAAAAAAGGGAAATTAGAGGTAAGCGTTAACGTATTCGGCGCTGAATCAAGAGACTCATTAAGATTTGACGGCGCCTGCAGAGTTGCAAGCATAAAATATGACGGAGTCAGAATTTGCAGACCGGAGCAGATCATAAAGACCAGACGCACCAGTAACGGTTACGGCCTGTCATACGAGTGGGTCATGGACGAGAGTTCCTTTGGGTCAAAAAAGGACGAATACTTTCCAAAACTCGGAGTCGGACTCATCAGACAGGATAAGGATCTGGAGCCTTATGATATATTCAAAAAATACGATGTAGAATTCTCAGACACCTGCTACAAGGCTGCTTCAGATAAGCTTGTAGTAACTGAAAAATTAAAAGAATGCTGCGGCATCTCGGCAGAATTGATATGGACAGTAACTTTATTCGAAAACAGGATTTCCATAAAGACTGAGATAAAAAACACAGGAAATGCACCAATAAAAGCCAGTCAGTACGGCCACAATTTCGTGGCTTTGGATGACGCTTTGATGGGCCCGGGATACAAGCTCACGATGCATTGCCTGAAAGATGTAAAAAGTCTTCCCATAAAATCAATCCGCCTCACCCCCGAAGGATTAGACGAAAGTTTTACAGTTCTGCCCTTTGACATGGACAAAAAAAGCCTCTCCTTTACCAGAGCTCTGGACAATGAAGCTATTTTTGTAAGCGGCGGAACAGATGAGATTGCTTATAAAGATGAACAATTTGACAGCTCCGACGATACATGTCTTCCCATGTGGACCCTTACCTATGATAAATGCCCCGTTACCATCACGGGAAAAGCATCTTTTGCGCCGGCAAGCTTTGCAATATGGGGAAATGAGCAGGTTATCTGTCCTGAACTTTTTAAGCGCATAGACATCGCACCCGGAGAGACCGACAGTTTTATACGCGAATACGAATTTTCATGATAATTCATTAACCGGATTAAACATACTTCTTTAAGATACATACTGCGCTAAATCAATCAGATCAATTTAGCGCAGTATTATTTTGCCATGAATCAGGGCGTCATATTTTAGTTCGTTCTTTTCCGGTCTATATGATCACATTTTTGCAAGTTTTAGGAAACTGTCATATACCTCAACCTATACCTCTATCGGCAAAACTCTTTTGAATCAATCTAATCAATGCTTGCATATTTATTTGAATGTAACATTATTATTGCAACTATACCCATGCAAAATGTTATAGCATACGCCGCCAGATCCATCATTCCAATTGCCAAAATTTTATCAACTGGTCGAAATTCAATTTCGGGAATTATTATTTGATACATTTCACCATCATTATATCCAACTGCAATTACTTCCTCACCCGGTTCATCAGCCCAATCTGTTGCATTCGGATCCAAATAAGTATAAGCACCATTCGCCCAATAGATTGTTTCAGGATGATATCCACGTATTACATCAAATAAGACATCTTCTCTTTCAATGTAGCTATCTTCATATTCTTCAATTGAAATATCAACTTTTACCTTAGACTTTTCACCACTTTCAGATTCAACATCCGTTATAGCTGAGTAAATTCCCAATGGTTTAACATTTGGGTATTTGATAAATGCCAAATATAAAGCTATTATCAACAATCCACCATAAAGATATTTCTTGGCCCCTTGTTCAGACTTGCCTGCATATACACCTATCGATAAACCCACAACAACAACCATAGTTGCAAAAATAAATAATGCCATTACACATGACTCCTTTTTGCTGATCGTCTTCACCTTTTAAACTGTCTACACTTAGTAGAAATTATTTATGTCTTTCAACATATCCGAAGTAATATCCAGAAGATCAATCTACATTCTGTAAAAATTCCATAAAATCGTTCATCACGATTATTTTCTTTTCCAATTCCCCAAAATGGCTTTACATAGTTTTCAAGTTCTTTTAGCGAATCCAAATCTAAATTATAGTCAAGCAAGATAGCCAGGCGAGTTTTCAATCAATGCATGCTTTTGATATAAGTATAACATCTTTGTGTCCAATAAATAGTACTTTATTGAAATTTTATTTGACTATATTTGTTTTTCAACGCTTGGTTTTGCTTGCAACTACGGTTGCAAACTAGCAACTGCTTTCCTCTTAGTACTATCATTATATAAACATTTGATTATTATTATCATTCTGTTCAGTTCTTTTTCTTTATCTCATGGTCAACCTTGTATTCAATGAGATTAAGCAGGTAATCCGGCATTGTTCTTCGCTCAAGTTCCCATTCCTGCATAGTTCTGTAAGGAATACCCAGCCATTCGGAGAACTCTTTTCTGTTCATTCCGGTTTTCTCGCGAACTGAAATAAACTGATATGCCCTCATACGTCTAACAAAATCCTCTTTTTGATTTACAGTACTTTCAACATCAATTTTTAAAACAACATCCTTTGTTTGCTTCTTATCTTCCATTTTCATATCCTCCTTTATGCACTCATTGCGTGTATATTGTATATTATACGCACGCAATGAGTATATGTCAAGCAAAAAAGAAAGCATCTGCTATCTGCAGATGCCGATTCCTTCATTTCACAATCTTTTTAATAATAATCCTCAAGATTTATCTCAATATCTCATCGATGGTCGAAACCGTACTGAAGCTTCCCGAGTGAGATGATATGATCTCCTTCATTATAGGAAGTTCAAAGTAGCTGATATAGCAGATGAGAGTGTTGTTCTCCCCTGCGATGGCGCCTTTTGAATCCATAATTGTGCATGTCTTATTAAGTCTGTCCTTTATGTCTTTGATGATTCCATCAGGATCCTGAGTGATGATAGTAACCTGCTTGATTGCTTCGAAGTGATCGGTGTAATGGTCGATGACAGTGGTCGCCACCACATAGACAAGCAGGCTTAAAAGCGCTGCGGTCACATCGATCAAGAGGAATACCGTCATATAAACCAATGCGTTAAATGCCAGCAAAACCGGAGTCATGCTGTAGTTACGGCCTGTTTTGTCCGAAAGCTTCTTTACCACGATATTGGCCAGGATCTCGGATCCGTCTATGCAGCCACCGTTTCTGAGGATCAGTGACAGCCCGGCGCCCAGGATGGCTCCTCCGAATGCCACTGCCAGAAAATGCTCCGTGTTCAGTTCAAATGGAATGTGCTCAAACAGATACAGTCCCACGGTATAAACTGCCGATCCGATCGCAGCTTTAAGTGTAAATGTTTTTCCCAAAAACACATATCCCGCAATGATAAATGGAATAAACACAGCCAGCACACACAGCGATAAATGAAATCCCGTAAGTTTACTGATTATGATGGCAACTCCCGCGGTTCCATAGTCGATGGCGTCATTCGGGAGCAGTATCAAAGCAACGGAAAAGCTCGCCATCACCGCTCCAAGGATTATTAATATATATGACAACAAGCCTTTTTTCTTTTTCATGCCTTATCTGTTTCCTTTACTTACATTTCCTCGGGCCATCTGTCGCCAACATCAAGTCCTTTTTCCGTCAGCCACTCATCCTCAACTGAGATGAATTTCTCATTGCCTTCTTCATCAACAAGCGTGACTGAAACTTTCGCTTTTTCTCCCGGTTTTCTCTCCTCGCAGCCGTAGTCTCCGTCGAAAATCTGCTTGATCGTCATCTCTTAAACCTCGTAATCCAGGCAGCTTCTGATCTTGGTATAGGGTCTTACCTTTGAATCCGCTACCGCAACATGCTCAGGATGAACTGCGTAGTTTTTGAGGGCATCCTCATTTTCAAAAGTAGAATCCAGCATCAGGTCCGCATTTGAAGATGCAAGGCCGTCGATATTTACCTTGATCTCCACGATTCCCGGAACTTTTCCCTTTAAGCCTTCGAGGCCTTCCTTTATGCCTTTCTTTATCTCAGCCTTTTTTTCAGCTGAATACTCATCCTTTAATGTCCATAAGATCACATGTTTTACCATTTTTATGTTTCCTTTCCGTTCCTTACTTTTTTATTTATTGCGGTTCATTCCGCATCATTTTTTGAATCTGAATCTGCGTCGTCCACAAGTTCAAACCTGTCATCAGGCTGTTTGCACCTTGGACACACGTCGATGTCGCGAATGCTTTTTCCTTCTTTTTCTTCATCAAAAATATAACCACACACTTTACATTTATATACAGCCATAGGCACCTCCCATCAATAAACATTGTAAATCCACACGGGTCATTACGCAAACAGATTTATGTTTTTCCTTTGCTTTCTGAGGCACTTTATCTTGTTTATGTTTTTTTCTGATGATAATATATATTGCAGTGATTCTTTTATTTTCAGGAGAAAAGATATGGCAAAAGTAAAAAATGTTTTTTCAGATCTGTTCAAATCTGTAGCATCTCTTACTCAGTACGGCAGGCAAATGATCGTGTTTTTCGTTTTTCCTGCATAATCTATTTCCCGTTAATGAGTAACCGTCTGGTAAATCAATATGACGGATTGTGGGAGTATTCATATTATAAAGCAGGAAAATGGGAGCTTTCTCTAGGCAGATGGTTTTGGCTCTATCTGGACAGGCTTCGCTTTAATATCAGCGTAGATCCCATAAACAGTATGTTTACGCTGTTTTGCTATTGTCTGGGAATTGTACTGATCATAGACCTGTTTTTGCTGGGCAAAAAGAAGCTGGGATATATCGCAGGCTTTATCTTTTTGAGCAATGCCGTGGTAAGCATTACGCTCTCATACCGTTTCATGTCCCCCACATTTGGCATTTCAGTGCTGTTTAATGTCATCGGAGCATGGATAGTGATCAAGCATGAGGATAAACCTTTTATATCCATACCTTTGTGTGGATTGTTTTTGTCATTGGGCATGGGTGCATATCAGTCAAACATCGGCTGCGCCTGCCTCATATTCGTAGCCTATGTGATGTATTTACTCACACGTACAGAACACACTCCGGCTCAGATTTTGAAACTGATGGCAAAAATGGCTGCAGGACTTGTCCTGGGTGCGCTTTTATATATTGTACTTTTAAAACTCCACCTGGCAGTATTAGATACTGTCATGTCCGGTTATAACGGAGGCAACAGTTATTCCATATTAAACAGTATTAAAAAGCTCCCTCACAGTTTATCCACCGCATTTTTCATGTTCGGATTTTATTATAAGAATCTGGCGTTCAAAACTACGCTCCTCCCCGGACCTGTAGTCTACGGCATCATTTATGGTTTCATCGGACTTTGCATCATCGTGCAGTCTATCCGACTGTTTTCAAAGAATAAAGTGAGGGCTATCCTGTTTCTTCTTTGCCTGCCGGCAATTCCGGTAGCAAGCGGCGCCACACTGTTCATTGCAACCGACGCTCCTACAAGTCTGCAGATGACTGCACCCTGGGCGATGACTATTCCTGTATTGTTGATACTGATATCCACCTTCGCAGAAAACAGCGAAAAGCTTATGGAGAAATGCCTTATAGCATGTACATCTGCTATGGCGCTTGTGGTTTTGTACGGCTGCTTTTATCAGATTCAGGTTGATCAGGAGTCAATGCTCGAAGGCCAGACCGCTACTGTGGAGATTGCAGAAGAAGTTTTGTCATCCCTTGCAAATGAAGATCTGTTGTCACCGGATCTTCGCTATTGTTTCCTGGGTCTTCCGGCAGCTAATCCAAACTTTGCCACAACAGACATATATCAAATGGCAAACGGATATGCCCAGTTTGGCGCATGGTGGTCAGATCCCTATTGTTCATTGAATTCATATCAGGGAGTATTCAGATTCCTGTGTGGCAGCGACATCCACGTCTGCACTGCCGGTGAGTTTAATGAGCTTACGTCCCTCGAAGAGGTGCAGGATATGCCTGCCTTCCCTTCAGGCGGAAGCATCAAAGTAGTTAATGACATAGTTGTGGTAAGAATTTCAGAGTAAGATAATGCTAATGTTCAAATTTCTTTGGCTGAGCGTTATATGGAATAGCACTATATAATGATTTAAACCTCGAAATGCCTTCCAGGCATTCCGAGGTTTTTGTTATTTCTCAATAATTACAGTTTATTTTTCAATTCAGCAAAAATAACTGTATAGCCAAAAAATCCATTTTGTAACATTACAGTTTTTCCTATCGTTTTTCCGAAAAAACTGTAGGATTCAAATCCTGATTATGGCTAAATCTAACGGATTACAGTTATTTTAATTATTTGCGCCAAAAAACTGTACGTCAAAATTTTGCGTTTTAAATTTTTTACAGTTTTATTTACAACTTTGTTCTCAAAAACTGTAAGACTGAAATTCCGATTTTTTTCCGTTACAGTTATTTTACGTTTATCTCTGAAAACACTGTAGACCTCAATTCCCAAAAATTTTTTGTTACAGTTAATTTCAGGCTTTTCTGAATAAAACTGTAGTCCCCGATTCTCAAATGTATTGACTACAGTTTATTCAAAGATTTAGCAATAATAACTGTATACTTCCGTCATGTCACGATGTCACGCGCATTTAACAATATCGTCCAGTCGAACGGTCTAGCCGAATATCCATTTGAGGATCTTGATCACTGTGACAACAACCTTTTTCACAGCGACATAGATGTTTGAAACGGGTTTTTCAGGATTCTTTGCCCAGTTGGCATAAAGCGTTATCTCTGTCTCATCGCTTTGTAAGATTGAAGACTCAGTGACTTTCTTGCCGCCGGATTTTGACGTATACCACCCCTCAAAGGTATATCCCGATCTGGTGGGTACAGGCAAAGGTCCATACTTTTCTCCGTAAACCTTTCCTGATATGCTCTCACACTCTGAACCGCCCTTTGAGTCGAATGAGATAGTGATGGTAAGTACCGGGATCTCCTCCACATATGTATCCTGACAGACAGAGCATATATATGTTATCTCTCCGGGTTCCTTTGTGGTAGCTTTACGTGTAACGACTGCCTCGTATGAATGCTCTCCTGTGGGTTCGATCACGCTGCCGTAAGCAAGTACTTCTCCACAGTCAACGCATACTGTATCGCCGGTATATCCTGCTTCTACACAGGTCGCTTCTCTTGCGCCAACGACCTCAGTCGTCTCATGACCGCAGGGAATCTCCTCCGGAGCAGCCTCGCGCAGATAATCAATGTCTATTCTGTCCAGGCATACATAGCTGCCGTTTACAGCGCCTGTTATGTCAACCAGATTATCGCCTTCAGCCAGATATACTTCCGCGATCTCACTTCTTGTAAGGGTTGACCAGCTGCCTGTGGAGGAAAGGGATGCCTTTTTCCACTCGCCTTCATTTGCCCTTGAATAAACATCAGGGCTTCCGCCTGTGCCATAGCAGAGTTTCAGAGAATAGATTCCTGCTTTAGGCGCAGTCACGGGTACGGAAATATATTTTACATTTGAACCGTCTTCTGCAATATCACTTCCTCCAAGGTCGCAGTTTAATCCTTCCACGTAGCCATTGTCGGAAAACTTGCTTGCCCAGGTTGTGATCTTTTTAAATGCTGCTGCCTCATCTCCGTTTACGATCTCACCCTTTTCCACCTCAAAATGTGTAAGGGGCATGGGATTTGCTACATTTAATCTCTCAGCGATCTTTCCGCATACAAGCTCCGCCAGATATCTGTGCTCTTCCTCGCTGGGGTGATTGGACTGACCGTTTACCAGATCCGGGAAGGTGACAAAATCGATGAATCCGTCACCGCTCTGTGCCTTGTAATCTGCCAAAGCTGCTTTATATCCTTCAATGATCTCATAGTTCGTATAGATACCGTCATCATCAAAGTTAGGATAATTGCCATAAGTCATTGCTATGTAAGCATCAGGATAGAGACTTCTCAATTCTCCGATAAATGTAAACATCCTCTCGAATACCTGATCCTTTGAATAACCGTTCTTTAAAGCATTTGCGCTGAAATCATTGTTCAGATTAGTGATGATAACATCAGGCACGTATGATCCCGTATCAAACATTGTTGCTTTATCTCTGAACCATGACTGATATGTAAATAATTTAGCCAGCTGATTGTCCTGAGAGAAGACCCAGCCGCTCTCTCCCAAAGTTCCCTGCACGCATCCTCTTCCGGATACAGAGATCTGCTGCCAGGTAGCATCAAAGGCTCTGCTTATAACAGAGGGAAATGCCAGGTAGCCGTTTTCTGCGCCGGTTGCAGGATCCATCTGATTTCCCGCGGTACTTGAAGCACCGATTATCAGGAAATTGTATTTATGATCAATGGGGCTAAGTTTTGCATTTTCATCATATACAAGGTAATTAAGCTGTGCCAGTCCTGTCATGGCTTCCTGAGTCTTGTATACCTTTATGATATGGTGGCCGGCACTAAGGTCCTTTGCCAGATAAATGTTGTCAGTCTTTCTGTTAAAGCTGTAATATGTGACTGTTCCATCCACATCAACTGCAAACTTCTCATTTGCGGTTGTGGTCAGATTCGCACGGATGCTGCCCTCGCCGTCATATTCAAATTCAAAACCCGAAGCAGAATAATCAAAGGTTACAGCGTCTTCCACGTTCATATTTCTGCCGCGGAAGCTTATAAGGCCTTCCTCCTGTAACTCTTTTGCAGTCTTTTTGATCCGGCCTTCCTCGGGCTCATCAGGTACGATCTCTGCTTTTTCAAGCTCAAAATAGTCCAAATTGACCCATTCCCATCCCATTCCGGAATACCAGATGTTACATGCACCTGTTACCCAGATAGTGTTCTCGCCCTGCAATAATTCGATATAGGTCTCAACCGTCGTGGGATTGTTCCATGATGTCACCGTTTCAGCCATTACGGACTTCCAGCCGGTTTCATTTATATTGACATCAATGCTGCATGGATGGTCTTTTTCTCCTCCCGCATATGCAATCGTCATCCTGTAGGTTCCTGGGATATCGGCATTTACCTTTGTGACGCAATATGCCCTGCCGTTGTTGGGCCAGGTATTCATGTTTGCAACAGCTTTCCCGCCCGAAAAGCCTGCATTTTCTTCTAATCTGTAGGGGTTACCTGCAGATCCCTGGACAAATTCTATGGCATCCTCTGCCTCGTGACGGCCGACAGCTGCCGGAACAGGCTTATCCTCCGCACTGTTCTCATCGTCCACCACAGGCTCAGTGTCGTCCCCACCTGACACGTCAGACGGCTCTTCCTCCACAAAAGGCTTTATCTCAATATAGTCAACATTTGCAAACAAAGTCTTGTCCTCAGAAGCATTTACGACTGTGATATCAGTCTCTCCGGCCGCAAGTTCTGCCTGAAAATGATAATCGTAAAAAGTATTGTAATAGTTTGGATAGAACAACTCATGCAAAGCGCTCTCGCCATCTCCCACTGTTATATCAAGGGGTATATAATCGATCGATGCTCCCGCAGGATTGCATGCACCTGCATAATGAATATCAATATCATACAGGCCTTCTTCCTGCACGGATACATGGTAAACCACATACTCCCCCGAATATAAAGTCGCAGACCTTCCGCCCGATGCGTTTGTAGTACCTGTGTGAATCTTTCTCGCATGAGTGCTATCGCAATACACCGAGTCCTCTGACTCATACCGGACAGCCTCCGCGGCATATGCTCTTTCAGTCAGCGCCGGAGTCAAAACTCCGATCACAAGTAATGCTGACAGAAAAGCACTGACAGTTTTTTTCCATTTCTTCATCTTTCCCTCTCCTTTTCCTCATATATTTTTGTACATCACACTCGTAAAAAATCTTATCACGGCAAAAAAAACAGCAATAGAACCTATCTTATGTTTAGAATAGGTCGATATTGCTTTTTTATTTATAAAAATTTATACTAAATGGCAGATACTCGTATCTAAAAGGGGGAAAATTGCTATGCGCGAGGCTTTGGCTAAACGATTAACCTATGAGGAAGACCGCATCACCGACGGTCTAGATATATTCTTTTGGATATTCAATCGAAAATCAGGATTTGTGGCCACCCACTGGCACAGGGCCATCGAGATCAACTATGTGATAGACGGAGAAGTTAATGTATACGTTAACGGAGAGAACCATTCTCTGCACACCGGGGACCTGTTTTTGGTGGATTCCTATGTCCCTCATTCAGTTACTTCACCCTACGGAAACCGAGCGATCCTTATCCAGATTCCTTATTCTCTCTTGAAAAAATACATTCCCGACTTTGAAAACTTAAGTTTTTCCATTTATACAAAAACATCGAATCCTATTGAGCAGACAAAAATAATGCAGTTTATCGAAACAATCAAAAAGATGGAGATCCTGTTCGAAATAAGGCCAAAGGGCGGGAATCTTCGCTTTAACAGCCTGGTCTTTGAGCTCTTATATCAACTCTACCACAATTTCTCGTCGCCTCTATCAGAAAGCGACCTTAGAAAAAAGCAAAAGAATTTCGAGCGCATCAGCCTGATCATGGATTATACAAACGAACATTTCATGAATCCCATCAGTCTGGATGAGATTTCCTCCGTTGCATGCCTGCAGAAGGAATACTTTTGTCATTTTTTCAAAAATCAAATGGGACTTACTTACCTGGATTATCTGAACGAGCTTCGTCTCTCGCACATAAAAGAAGACCTGTCCTCAACGGACATGCCTGTAAAAGATATTCTTGAAAAGAACGGATTTACCAATTACAAACTGTTTCGCAGACTGTTTTACAATAAACTGAAGACTACTCCCACGCAGTACAGAAAGAACCTGTCTAATTAGATGTGAGCCTGTTCTCTGTAGTCTGAGCACAGGTCGTTTATCACTTCTCCTGCCATAATGAGTCCTGCGACAGAGGGGACAAAGGCAGTGGAACCGGGAATTGCCCTCTTTGTGGTTTCACTTTCCAAAAATTCTGACTTTGCACTTTCAAGAGGCTTTATAGGGGCTTCCTTTGAGTACACAACCTTTAACGAATCGATCCCCCTCTTTTTGCACTCGTGCCTCATCACCTTTGCAAGCGGGCAAACCGATGTCTCATAAATGTCAGCAACTTCAAATGCAGCAGGGTTTAATTTATTGCCGGCCCCCATTGAAGATATCACGGGGACTCCCGCTTTCTTTGCATTCTCTATTATAGTCAGTTTGCCTGTTACGGTATCAATGGCATCAACCACATAATCATATTCTGTAAAATCAAACTGATCCTGGGTTTCAGGAAGATAAAAGGTCTTGTATTTCCTGACTTCACAATCCGGGAAAATATCCCTGATCCGCTCTTCTGCTACATCAACTTTGTATTTTCCCACTGTTTTTGTAGTGGCAATGATCTGCCTGTTTATGTTTGTAATACTTACCTTGTCATTATCAATCACATCAAGAGCTCCGACTCCCGAACGGGCAAGGGCTTCTACGACATAACCGCCCACACCGCCTATTCCGAATACGGCAACGCGGCACTTAGCCAGATGCTCCATTGCCTCCGCTCCATACAAAAGTTGTGTTCTTGAAAACTGATTTAACATAAATTACCTTTCCGGATATGAATCGACCTTCTTACTCACGGATATTTTCATGATACTGCTGAAAAATATCATTTTATTTTTTATCCCGAGGTCCCTGAAATGTCAAGATAATTTTGCCTTTCTGCTCTTATTTCCCGCGATCCTGTCCGCTATAACCGGATAACAATATACTATCTGACCACGCCTTCGGCCTTGCTCTTTTGCAAACGCTTATTCTCGTACATCTTTTCATCAGCGCTGTATAAAACCTCGCTGTAAGGCCTTGGCGCATTTGATGTATTGGTATCATATCCCCAGGCTATTGAGACAGGATCCTCCGTGTAGCTTGCGTTGTGCTTTTCTATCTCTTCGTTCATAACGCGGATCAAAGCCTCGGCAAGAGCTCCGCTTCCCTTCCTTTTGATTATGGCGCAAAACTCATCTCCGCCAATCCTGTAACATGACCCGTCATTGCCAAATACATTCCTGATTATATTTGAAGCATTGATGATATATCTGTCTCCTGCCTGATGGCCTTTTGTGTCGTTCACTTTTTTCAGGTTATTCAGATCCATGGAGACGATACTGTACTCATCTTCTTTTTTTAGCTTGTCCACATCGTTGTTAAAGGCCATTCTGTTTAACAGCCCTGTTGTGGAATCCGTGTTTGCAAGCTTCCTGTAGTACTCAGCCCTTCTTCCTTTTTCAATATCTTTTATGGATTCGATTATACCTCTGAATCCAAGTAATGTAATATATGCAAGAAGGAGCGACCTGCCCAGCACATCATTTTGCGCATGAAGTCCTGTCCAATAATATATGACTTCTATGCTTGCAACCGCCACAAGTATGAGCATGGCCGCACAGTTAAACACAGCATTTTTGTCTTTATTTACCTTGTTGCTCCGCAGTGCATGAAAAGCTGCCACCAAAACATAGGCAACCGAGACAGCCCAGATGGAATGAGTTATGACCACAGATTCCTTTAGATCCATGATGCCAAAGGCTGCCAGTCCGATCACTAACACAAAGTTAAAGAGACTTATTATCTCCGGAACTCTGTACATCCACCTATCCTCCGGCCATAACACAAAATGTATATATACCACATAAGGGATTGGGATAAGCACAAGCAGCATAAATGCAAAGACCGCCGCCAGGACGCGGTTGCTAAACAGCACCATCATGGCATTTGTCTCTCCGGCAGACCATATTCCGATAAGTATTGCTGTTATACCAAATGGAAAGAGTTTGAAAGATACGGCATTAAATCTACCGATAATATAGAAATAAATTACAATACCAAGTCCAAAAACAATATCTAGCAGAGATATCACTAAAGCCAATGAAGAATCCCTGACAAGCATGGCCCTGATATTATAGTAATTCCCTGCGATAAAGGTCGTAAGAGACGGAGAATCCCCGTAAATGCTCTTTATATTTACCGTAATGACCTTGCAGTCAACCGGTACCGATACCGCATGCCAGACATTTCCGGTGGAGCGGATAAATACAGATCCCGAACCGCTGTTTTCATAGATCAGCTCGTCATCCGCATAAACATATACTTCTTTAAAAACTGTGGTAAAAGAAAGACATCCTCCCGCCATACGTATTTCAGAAGCATCAAAATCCGCCGAATACGCAGTCACACCCGTTCTCTCGCCTATGGGTCCAGCGACCACTTCGGTATTTTCAGCAAACATACCGCCCGGATTTTTGCCGATGCCTCTGATGGCATATACTGCCACGATAGCGGTTGCCAATATTAAAAAAAACAGAAACATCTTGTAGATAATCTTGTCCATATGTTCCCCTCTTATGGAAAAACAACTAAACATATTATTCTTACAAAACACATTTTAAGAATCTATTTTTGACTTATTGATCTTAGAACCTTTTTCCCAAACAGTATCAGGATCGATCACCGGGCAAAAACTCATATTGCACATTGCTCGCCCGGTGGCGATTCTCACCAACCGTTCCAATCAAGACAATTATACACTTTTCGGTTCTAACATTCAACTTTACACATTTTTACAAACGGTTATTGGAGCAGTGGCTTCCTGATCGACAGCCTAATAGGCATTTATTTCCTCTTAAACCAACTCTTTTTCTTGCCGAACTGCTTCTTTAGTTCCTCGGTATAACCGAACTGAACATTTGGATTGTGTCTGTAGATACCATCGAACACACGATATACAACTTCGTCTCGATTACGAATGATTAAGGACATACCTCCAACCGCCTTTTTTTTACCTCCCTTAATCCAGATTATAATGCAGTCCTGAACCAGCAAACCATTGTAACTCTGTTTATACTCGTATGCCCAATTCATTTTCTCATAAGGAATAGCTTCAAATCCGCCACCTACACATACAAGATAGCTGGGTGTAAGAAAAATTCCACATTCCTTGATATATTCTGTTTCGGGGTCTGAAAGTTCGCAGGTGATGTGATATCTGTCCAATTCGGTTAAGCCCTTAAGTCCTATCTTGAACGAGACTAAGCCGATTGTACCGAAAAGAACCAATCCCATAGCAATAAAACCTGTGAGCGCTGCCAAGACAGCTATGCCTACGACAAAGCCTGTGATGTTGTTTACCCAAAGTCCTACTCCTTGGAAATAAAGGTCAAAGTCTTCCTGTGTTATTTCTCCTTCTTCGTCGGGTCGAGAATCGTTTAAGTATTCAAGCGCTGAATCAAGGACTTCTTCATCCAGCTTTGACACGGTTCCTGCAACGTAAGCAATACCTTTTTCATCAATTTCTTTGTTGATTGCTTCTTCATCCGGTAGATCGCAACGAATAATGTATATATTGTCGTATTCATCGAAACCAAAACAGTAGCGGTCATATCCATCATAATAGCAAAACTCGTACAGATAATCCGTGAGATTAACATAGACGAAGTCCACTTCATCCAAAGTTTCGTTGACGTACGCATCTGCAAAATGAATGCTCGTTTTCCGGATGACATAATCCTTTAAAAAAACAAGAGCAACGGTAATAGCAGCTAAAATCACCCCTACAATTAACATGATCAGTTGATTCTTATATTTCTTTTTTACGATTTCATTTTCAATCATTTCTTTTCTTACCTTTTCATATTATTATAACATAGGCCTTAATCCCCTATGTTTTATCCAACAACTTATAAAAAGTCATTGTTTATTATAAGCTTTCATTATCCTTGACAGCTAAACAACCGTCTCAGCACGTCTCGAGACATCAATATATTCCCTTTTTATAATTCTAAACTATGCTCATTTAGAAGGAAGTCATATATGCTCATCGTAAGGATTCCATCATCATCATGTAATGGTTTTACAACATCCTTTACGATAATAATCTTCTTAAACGAGTCATTAACATTTATAAGAGAAGCTTTTTCCTGCGCTCTCTTCTCATCATCCGGCAGACTGAAAGCAGACTGGATGTAATATCTCTTGCTACCCATATTGGCAACAAAATCTATTTCAAGCTGTTTCTTTTTCTGCACACCTTCTTCTGTTCTGTCTCGCTTTACGACCACACCAACATCAACCCGGTAACCTCTCACACGAAGTTCATTATAAATGATATTTTCCATCAGATGCGTTTCTTCCACTTGACGAAATCCCAGTCTGGCATTTCGCAGTCCCACATCCTCAAAATAATACTTGAGTGGCGTACCAATGTATTTTCTGCCCTTCACATCATATCTATTTACCTCATTGACTATGAACGCATCCTTCAAATGGTCAATATATGCTCTTATGGTATTAAGGCTAATATCCGACTGGATAACACTCTTAAATGTTGCTTCTATTTTTGATGCATTCGTAAGAGAGCCAATGCCGGATGCCAAAATATTTATCAAGTCATTTATTTCCTGAACTTTTTCAATATGGTTGCGCTCAATAATATCCTTTATATAAGTCTCTTCAAATAACCTAGTAAGATACTCCATTCTCTGCTCATCGGTAGCCATCGTAACAGTTAATGGCAACCCACCGAAACTAACATAAGAACTCCAACCTTCATATTTATCTCCATCAAACACTTCCATATATTCTCTAAAACTAACGGGATAAACATGAACTTCATCTCCACGCCCTCTAAATTCTGTAATGACATCCTTTGACAGGAATTTTGAATTGCTGCCAGTTACATAAACATCCACATTACGCATATGAAGAAACGAATTCAACACTGATTCAAAGGTCGGCAGTAACTGTATTTCATCTAGAAAAATATAGTAGTCCCCATCATCTGTTATCCGACTTTTGGTATACTCTAGCAGCGTGCGTGGATCCCTATACTGCTCATTTTCGAACATATCTAACTCAATTGCGATAATATGGTCATCCGCAACGCCCTGCGCCTTAAGATAATTCCTAAAAATAGTAAACAAAAGATATGATTTTCCGGAACGTCTAATTCCTGTAATAACCTTTATCATCCCGTTATGCATACGGTTTATCAACTTCTGTAGGTATATGTCTCTTTTTATTTCCATAATGCCTCCAAATTGATAATTTAGGGATATTGTGCCCCTCTTTTTCAATATTATACTTTATCAAGGAATAATTCTCAACATAAACTTTGATAATTTAGGGATATTGTGCCCCTACTTTTCAACAGCATTTGTTTTCATAATAGCTGTCTTAGCCTCGCACGCCAAGCTCATCAATGCCCTCATACATTTCGATATAAGCATCAAAAAAGGATCTCCGAAGAGATCCATCAGTTTATTGTATATAACCACCGTCGCTAATTGCGATCATATGGTATTTCCTCTATAAATAGTTTTTTCGAGATATCTCACTAGCCTAGTACTTTATCGTATCATTAACATCTGTCCAACGCAGGAATTCCTCATGATCGTCTTCGGTCATACTCATAAGATGAAGTGCAATCCAGCCCTTTATGATGCTTGCAAAGAAACCATATTAGCATAAACTCCTTCAAGTCTCATAAGAGAAGTATGGTCTCCTCTCTCTATTATTTTTCCGTCAGAGATTACAAGAATCTGATCCGCATCCTTAATGGTCTTAAGCCTGTGAGCAATTACAAGAAGAGTCTTGTCCCTGCATAGCTCTGATATTGCCTCCTGAATTGCCCTCTCATTGTCGGCATCAACGCTTGCAGTTGCTTCATCAAGGATTACGATTGGTGCATCTTTTAGGATGCATCGAGCAATTGAGATT
>JAILHH010000027.1 GCA_024695935.1 Acetatifactor sp. | reverse complement strand
GAAAACGAATTACCATGGAATGAACTGATTGGCCTTAGGAACCGTATAGTGCATGATTACGGGAATGTTGATTTGAATATCGTATTTGAAACATTGAAATTTGATATTCCGGATCTCGTGGAGCGGTTATCATCTATTGAAGAAATACAACCTGAATAAAGAATTATCTTCAGATTAATAATCATTATATTTCACAGAAAGATGCGAACATATATCGCTATGTGATTATCGGAAACATGGTTTTATTCTATAGGATTAAAGAATATATCTAAGATAGCAGAACAGTATAATGGCTATATTGAGCATTATTTAGAAAAGGGCAAGTTTAATGCAGTGGTAATATTTCCATGTGAACTGTGAACAATCCGATAAATCTCAGACTAAAAAAAAGGCGACCGATTATTCGGCCGCCTTAAATTATGTCATGTGAAATTTAAGCAAGATTAACAACTATTTCAGAAACTTTTCCGTCTCTTACGGCTCTTGCAATATCACCGGTAAGTTTATCACCATAGTCTTTTCCGTCTATAACTATAGAAGAAACACTTACGGCATCTTTTCCAAAGGTGCTCTTCTTTGCAGGATTAACATATGTAACCTTTGCATCGGAGCAGAGCTGGAATGAGATTTCTCCCTTGTCATCAAAGAGCCAGTCCACAAGTGTGGGCTTGAATGAAAGTGTGAGTTCTCCGTTTTCCATAGTGAAAGGATGAGCGCCGGCCATCATGGTTGACCACATTGAGAGAACCTCTGTGGTGGAACCTGAAAGACGGGAAACAAATCCGCGACCGTGTGTGGAAGGATCGGGATTTAAGCTGGAAGCAATAAATGATGAATTCTCAAGTGTGCTTCTGCCGTAGGTCTCAGGGTTCAGGAAAGGAATGAGAACTGACTTCATTTCCTCAAAGAACTCGTCATAGAGGCCTGCCTTTAAAAGTCCATATTGATATTTGTATGACATATGAAGGAATACGGATTCTCTCTCCTGCCATCCGGGAGTGAACGCTCTGACACGTCCGAGTTCAAGACCCATATCGTCAAGAGGTACGCATGTCTTGTACATCTTTAACTTTCTGTCAAAGAGATCGCTTTCCTTAACTTCATTATAAAGCTTTACAGCTTCTTCGTGATCTGTGAGAGTCTTTAAATATCTTGCGGGAGCCTCTAAAAATGCGGGTACGTGCTGAGGTGTAAGGGCATGTACTTTTACTGCGGGCAGACCGTAATGTGTATTAACTACATTTCCGTCAGCATCCTTTACAATATCGTAATCATCCGATGTGAATGTAAAGTATGTGGGCATGAGGCCGTTACCGAACTCTTTTGCCTTCTTGATTCCGGCAAGGATCTTTTCATGTGCAAGTTCAAGGTAATCTTTGATCTCGTCAGCGGAGAGGAGAGTATTCTTTCCCGTCATGCTGTACTGAATCTTGTCTCTGTAAGCTTCTCTTGCGGATGAAACCTGATCCCAGTAATTGAACTGATCAAGCTTTCCTGCTTTGAATTCTTTTAATTTCTCTGAAGTTTTTACAATAAGTTCTGCAATTTCTTCGGGAATCTCATATTTGCGGTCAAGAGCCATCTCATCTTTGAGGAATGATACGATTCTCTCAAGCTCCATAGTCTCGGGCATTCCGCTTCCCAAAACTCCGGGGAGACCGTTCATAGCGTCGTTCCAGCCGGGTTTACCGCCGTCCATCTCGATACCCATTCCGGCTGAATCCATCTCTGAGAACTTGATGGCTGCCAAAAACAGCATCTTTGTGAAGAGGGATACCTCTACGATGTCACCGCTTTCATTCTTTAACCAGTTTGTTCCGTCCACATCAAAATTGGGATCGTTCTTTTTCTTTTCATCCTCAACAAGATGACCAAAGGAGCGAACGCGACCCTTTGAGAGCACGTAAACTTCCTTTCTGGGCATAACCTTTACAGCACTGTCATAGAAACGGTAGGTTGTATTGTTGTAGAGGAAATCATCCTTTTTGTCGGGGAAGATCCTGAGATAATCTTCAACAAGATCGAAGTTGTAATCCCAGTGATCGCTCCAATATCCCTCACCGTGCTTTGCCTCGATATTCTGATCCGAGATCTCGAGGAGGCTCTGAAGGAACTCATCGTCGCTGGTATTAAGGCCGATACCTTTGTGGAAGATACCGTTTATTACTTTTCCGGGTGTGTATTTTCCGCTTGTAAGCTTCTTTAATTCTTCTTTATCCTTGTCCGTCTTGCCGCTCTTTTCGATAAGCGCGTTAAGTGCGTCCTCATTTCCATTCTTGATGGAGAAGGAATATGAGCGAACTTCCAGAGGGTTAAAGCCGTCTGCCTGGATAAGTGAAAAGAAAGTCTTTACATTGAAGTCGCCTACTGCAGGATGGAAGAATACATCATTTCTTCTGTTCTGGTTTACATCACGGAAGTTACCGTTACCCTGTGAATAGAACTCGCCTGCTGTGGAGAAGAAGTTATAATCTCTCTCAGGATCACCGTGCTTACGTGAGAAGAGGTGAACAACCTTGTTTGATCCGTCTTTTGCGGTGAAGATAAAAGGATATCCGCCGCGGAGGAAGTTATCAAGGTAGCACTGCTCGATATATTTATCAAATACAGGATTTGATGTATGTGTCTTTACATCCTTTGTAAATCCTGATACCAGATCCATTGCCTCAGCTTCCTTTGAAGCGATATATCCGTCAGCCACGATCTTCTTTGAGAGAGCATTGATCTCTTCGGGAGAATCGGTGTGACCGATGAGGGTACGGATCACCAGCTTTTCACCGGCTTTTACGGTTGCTTTTACAGGTGTGAAGCATCCGGGAATGCGGTTTGCAAAAACCTGGGGATAAGCCTTGATCTCGTCAATGGAGTGATCCTTGAAATATACGGGAGTCACCATTGAGGAATCGGGTCCGAATACCGCATCGTTGTCATATACGGGAGGAAGAACTTTGCCGTCTGCAAATGAGAGATAGAAAATACCTTCTTTGCTGATCTCTGTAGCCGCATCTGCGCTGTCCTCACCTGCTGTTGCAAGGTTGAAGACGGGGATGTTGTTCTCGATATTGTGTACGTCTGTCCAACTTCTGAAAAGGTTTGACATGTTTTTGTACACGGAGTTTAAGAGGCCGTAGGGAATGATCTTTGCCATTCCGTCGAGAACTTCCAGCTCAATGTCTTTTCCTGTTGTGTTTTCGATGGTGGTGGTTCTCACCAGAGCACCGTAGGTCTCATTGGGAACCAGAAAATATTTTACCTCTGTCTTTAAGCCGGTCTTCTTGTTGAAATCCTCTATCCAGAAACAGTTCTCACGGATATAGAATGTGCGCTCTGCATCATCGCTGTAGCCGGAAAAAGGTTCGGTGACTTTGCCGTCAGCCTTTATGAATGTACGGAAGCCTTTGACGGGGGTATTTTCATAAGCGGTATTGGCAGGGTTAAACTCCATGATGGCATGGTCCTTGTCATGAATACCGAAGCTGTTGACACCCTGACCTCTGTTTGTATAGAAGCACCAGAGGGGAATACCCTTTACTCCCGCAATTCCGGGGAGAAAACTTGAAAAGGGTGCAACCTGATCATAATTTTTAATGATGAAAGTACGATCTTCCAATTTGTAGTTGCTCATGTTTTATCCTCATTTCTGTATTGCGCAAAGGCGCATTTTTACTAAATTACTGATGTAATATAATACTAGCAAAGGGGATTTTTCATTTCAAGGTGACTAATTTCTAAAACGGTGTGCTTTTTTACCAAAAGCCGGCAAAACAGCCACAAAAAAATAACACCTGCAAAATGCATTTAATAGGTAGAAAAGGAGTTGATAAATTTCGGATTTACAACAAAATTTACGGAATAAAAGCCGTTATTTTCGCAATGATTTTGCAATTTGACAGAAAAAAGACAAAAAATCTAAAAATTTTTGTGGAATTTTCACTTAAAATTTTATATACTATTATTAAACTAGTTTTATTATAGACACCGATGACTATATAGGGAAAAAACGGAAGGGTATTGCGTATGGACGAAATGGAAAAAGTTTTGGCAGAGGAAAGCGCAACAGAAAATGTACAGCCGGAGGCTTTGGATGAAAAGGCGGAAGAAGTGATGAGCGAAGTAAGCGAATTGCCCGCGGCAGAGCCTGAAAATGAAGCGGCTGATGTGACAGACAGCGCGCAGGAGACTGCAAAAATCGATAAAAGGGGTGGAAAAGAGAAAAAACCAAGGGCAGAAAAGGCTAAAAAGCCGCCCAAGGAAAAAACTGAAAAGAAGGCTAAGAAGGTAAAAGAGCCCAAAGCACCCAAAAAAAACGTAGAAAAGAAAGTAAAAAAAGAGGGCGAAAAGTTTGAGTTTAATACTCAGAACATTAAGGAACTCATAAAGAAAGGTCTTTCCGGCAAGAATGGCGGAGGATTCGGTTTCTCCATCAGGATCCAGCTGATGATCGGATTTGTGCTCCCCATACTGTTTGTGGTATTGGTGGGAACAATGGCGGCCAACAGAGCATCTAAGGGATTGAGAGATATTTATGAACAGTCATCCGTTTCTACCGTGGATATGACTATGGCGACTCTCGATACCGGTTTTGAAGGCATCAAGAGCAGCGTTATGGAGCTGTCACTTAACAACGACTTAAAATCCTATCTTCTCGGCGGTTATGTAAACGATACCGTAAAAGGACAGGATGCCACGGACGTTCTCTCATCCACGATCACGGTTAAGCAGAACAACTCCGATATGATATTTAATATCGACCTGATCGCCGTAAGTGCGACGAATAACTTAAGTACAAGAAACTTCTCCGGTATATCGGGATGGGAAGGAATTTCCGAGGATCTCCAGGATTCTTCCGACGGTTACCTTTTTGATGAAAAGCAGCTCTATTGGGGCACTACCCATGATTATCTGGACAGCCTTTATGCCGGATACAAAAAGAGCGGCGTGGATTTTTATGAAGATTATCTGATGTTTGCATCAAAGGCTGTTGCCCTTGGAAAACTCAAAGGTCTTATCCTCTTTGATGTACAGAAATCATATATTCAGGAATTGATCGACTCCGTAAACCTCGGTGATGAGGCATACATCTGGTTCATCACACCCGACGGAACGGAAGTATGCAACAAGGAAGGCCTTTCATTTGCGGAACTGGGAATAGTCGAGCCGGAGATGGAAGAGTCTGATGAAGAACGTGACAATACAACAGCTGAATATATCAAGCACAAAGGAAAGAGCTATTACCTTGTTCAGTCAAACAGTACCGTAAACGGCTCGAAGCTGGTTGCCATGGTGCCCAGATCATTTATCACAAGGGCCAGCGACAGCATCAGAAACCTTACATTCCTGCTTGTTATCATAGCAGTAGTGATCGCTGCATTCATCGGTCTTGTTATCATAGTTGCCATCAGTACCAATATCGGCAAGAGCGTTAAGCAGCTCATGAAGGTATCTGACGGTGATCTGACTGACACAGGCGATGGCAAAGCGATCGCAAGGAATGAGTTCGGAAGACTACAGTCTGCACTGTTTAATGCGGTGGGCAAGTTCAGAGATCTGGTCGGAACCGTTATTGAGAGTAAGGATGCCGTTATCCGAAGCGGAAACAGAGTTACTGAGTCCACATCGGAACTCTCCGACATGATCATGAGCGTAAGTGCTCAGATGCAGGAGATCAACGGAATCATAGCAACCCAGAACGGCGAGATCTCATCCGCAAACGATCAGATGGAAGAACTCTCCGGACAGATAAAGAGCATCAGCAGCAATATCTTTACCACAATGGATGAAGTTACAGGATCCCGTGACATGATCGACGACAGTATGAAGGTCGTAAAGGACATGGTGGATCAGTCAGGTCAGACCGCAGATGCCACAAAGGAAGTTCAGGACAAGGTTGTAAAACTTACCGACAAGCTTTCTGCCATCGAGGACTTTGTAACGGATATTCAGGAGATCGCATCCCAGACAAATCTTCTGTCACTGAATGCTTCCATCGAGGCGGCACGTGCGGGAGAACAGGGCCGCGGATTCTCCGTAGTTGCGGAAGAGATCAGAAAACTTGCGGATTCTTCGGCTGCAACGGCAACACAGATACAGGGAATCATCCAGGAGATCGAAGCTTACTCAAAGAGTGCTCTTGACAAGGTTAAGGAAGCAGATTCCATATCAGGAAATCAGATGAAGTCGGCATCCATGACCATAGAAGTATTCAACAAGATGCATGATTCAACGGAGATGATCCTTGAGAGTATGCAGTCACTGTCCACGGATGTGCAGGGTGTGAATGAACTCAGACACAATACCCGCAAGGCGATCCAAAAGATCGGAGATTCCTCCGAAAACACCGTGGCTGCCACCAGGGAAGTTAATAATTTCCTTGAAAAACAGCAGGAGGCTGCAGAATATTTACGTCAGGAGACAACAAAGCTTCATGACAGAATGGAACAGCTTGAAGTGGCAATCCAGACCTTCAGATTAAATTAAATCAATAAAGTGGTTAAATATACCCCGAACATTTCTTTGTTCGGGGTATTGTTTTGTTTGCGGGAATATATTAAAATAAGCGATTAGGAACCATCTTGAAAGAACAATTAAATTGTGTTAAATTAAATATCATCAAATGGTTGCGGAGGATAAAAGATGTCCGATAAATATGATATTTTAAAATTAAAAAATCAATTGTGTTTTCCTCTTTATGTCAGTGCAAAAGAGGTGGTGAGATTATACAAGCCTTTTTTGGATGAACTGGATCTGACATACACACAGTACATTACAATGATGGCCATGTGGGAGCACAAGACCTGCAATGTTAAAGAACTGGGAGAGATACTTTTTTTGGACAGTGGCACACTGACCCCCCTGTTAAAAAAACTTGAGGACAAGGGCCTGATCACCAGAACCCGTTCAAAGGAAGACGAGAGAAATCTGATAGTGAATATCACACAAAAGGGAATGACTCTTGCTGATAAAGCAATGGAGATCCCGGGGAAAATGGAGGGCTGCGTCAAACTCAGCAAGGAAGACGCGGAGTGTCTCTACAAGATATTGCATAAACTCATTGATAATGTTCAATAAAAAATAAATTTTGCATTTGAAAGGTCTGCTTATGAATGAAACCGGAAAAAAGATAGCTTACTGCGGAATAGAAGGAGCGTTTGCCCATATTGCGGCGGGAAGGATATTTCCCGATTGCGACCTGGTTCCTTTTTCCGATTTCTCAGACTGTTACAGGTCCGTTTGCGAGGGCATATGTGATTTCTGCGTCCTTCCCATAGAAAACAGTTATGCGGGGGAAGTGGGAAGTGTGACGGATATAATGTTTGACGGTGAGTTGTTTATAAACGGCATTTTCCCGCTCTTTGTTTCTCAAAATCTGCTGGGAGTGCCGGGAAGTCTCATAAGTGATATCAAGAGTGTCATAAGTCATCCTCAGGCACTTGAACAGTGCAAAAATTATATTGCTGAGCATAAATTTGCAAAGATAGAGGGCGCAAATACTGCCCTTGCCGCAAAGCACGTGGCAGAAAAAAAGGACAGGACGGTTGCTGCCATCGCAAGCCTTGAAACCGCAAAACTCTACGGACTTGAGGTACTCAGGGAGAATATTAACGAGAGTAATTTCAACTTTACCAGATTTGCCGTTCTTTCAAAAAACGAAAAGCTGCCATCCGAAGAAGCCGATGCATTTGTTTTGATGTTTACGGTCAAGGATGAGGCCGGGGCTTTGGTAAATGCCATTAAGGCACTGGGGGACGAGGGCTTTAACATGAAAGTCATCAGGAGCCGCCCCCTTAAAAATGAAAAATTCAGGTACTATTTTTATATAGAGGCCGAGGGAGATACCGATTCCGACAGGTTCTTGCGCATGATAAATGCCATGGAAAAGCATTGCGAGACCGTAAAAATCATGGGAAGTTTTTCGCAGGATGCCAAGATCTAGTGAATCGACCGTTTGGTTAGGGATAATTAATGTCCGGGGGAAAGCGGGCCCCGTCTGCAGGGCGCCAAGATCCAGCTCTTCCCTCTTTACTTATCAGACCGATAATTTTCAAAAAAAGAAGCGGGAGGCTGTAGGGATGCCACCAAGCGAGTTCCGCAGACGCGAAGCGGCGAGGACTGTTTGAGCGACTGGCGCCCTGCAGACAGGACCCGCTTCTGATGGTAATCATTCGGATGATTGTTGGGAGAATGATTCAAGTATAAATAATTACAGATAGGGGTAAAGAAATGAATATGGAATTTATAAAAACACTTCCGCAGCCTGTGGAAATAAAAGAAATGTATCCGATTTCAGCGAAGGTTACGGAGAATATACAGAGAAGAAATGCGGATATCCGCATGATATTTGAGGGAAAAGATGACAGAGTCCTGCTTATCATCGGTCCCTGTTCGGCAGATAATGAGGAGAGCGTCATCGATTACATGACACGCCTTCAGAAATTAAATGATCACGTCAAGGACAAGATCTTTATCGTGCCCAGGATCTATACCAATAAACCCCGCACCACCGGTGAGGGTTATAAGGGTATGCTTCATCAGCCGGATCCCAACGAGGCCCCCGACCTGGTAAAGGGAATAGTTGCGACCAGAAAGCTTCACATGGATACGGTGGACCAGACCGGTTTTTCATGTGCGGATGAAATGCTCTATCCTGAAAATTACAAATATCTGGATGACCTGCTCTCATATGTTGCAGTTGGTGCAAGAAGCGTTGAAAACCAACAGCACAGACTTGTATGCAGCGGAGTTTCGGTGCCTGTGGGCATGAAGAATCCCACCAGTGGTGACTACTCCGTTATGATGAACGCCATTTATGCGGCCCAGCATCCCCACACCTTTATATACAGAGGATGGGAAGTTCATTCTACGGGAAACCCATATACGCATGCGATACTTCGCGGATACAACAACAAACACGGACAGAGCATGCCTAACTATCATTACGAGGATGTGGTGAGACTCTGTGATGAATATGACAAGAGGGAACTTAAAAACCCTGCTGTCATTATAGATACAAATCATGCAAACTCCGGAAAGAATCCCTTTGAGCAGCCCAGGATAATCGATGAGGTTCTTAGGTTTAGAAAGCACAATGAGAGAGTTGGAAGGCTTGTAAAGGGCTTCATGGTGGAGAGCTACATTGAGGACGGAAATCAGCCCGTAAACGGCGGATGCTACGGCAAGTCCATCACTGACGCATGCCTTGGCTGGGAAAAGACGGAGAAGCTCATTCTTGATATGGCAGAGATGCTGTAGAATATTGGTTTTATAAACGGGAGACTGATATGGGCGTTGATACATGGCAGAAAGCCGCTGAAGAGATAGCGGACAAAACATCAAATGCGTTAAGGAGCGGAAACTTTGAGGGATTCGGAAAGTCCATAAGCGATGTGGTCAGCGAAGCAGTGGCAGACACATTGGATGATGTCAGAGTTTCGATAAATAACGGCATAAAAAGTAATGTAAATATAAATATCCCCGGAAAAAGCAGCTACAGAGAGATCCACAGAAATACAGACGAGGGGACAGGACTTTCAAAGCGTGTAGAAAACCCGCTTTATCCGAGACGAAGCCCTGAAAAGATAAAAGGGATACTATATACATCCCTTGGTGGATTTTTAACCGGACTCTTCGGAGTTTTGGATGCTTCCATCTCCATTCCCCTGGCTGTTTCGGGATACAGGGCAGAGGCACTTGTCTGCGGTATAGTTTTTTCGGTGCTCACATTTTTTTCGCTGTTACCATTGGCTACAGGACTCAGGTTTTTAGGAAAAGACAAGCTTTATAATTCTTTAAAGAGAGCGCTTGGTGACAGGCAGTACCTTGATTTAAAGGCTTTCTCCGCGAAATTCGGGATAAGTACCAGAAAATTAAAAAAAGAACTGAAATATATGATCGGTCACAGATATTTTTTGCAGGGACATCTGGACAGCGACGAGAAGACTCTTATCATAAGCGATGAGGTTTACGAGGCGTATCTTCTCACGGAAAAAAACAAAGCCGAGGCTGAAAAAAAGCAGGAAATGCTCGAAAATGAGTCTGAGACCGACAGGTTTTTCAGAGAAGGCGCAGAATATGCGGACAGAATAGGAAACTGCAGCGGCAGGGTGAGTACCCCCGTGATGGCTGAAAAATTAAAGGCAATGCAGGAGATCGTGATCAGGATCTTTGACAAGGCAAAGGCTGAGCCGGGAAGAGTGAATGAACTTAGAAAGTTTATGAACTATTACCTGCCGACCACGATAAAACTGCTGAACACCTATGTGGAATTTGACGAGGGGCCTTCTTTTGGAAGCTCCAATGTGGAAAATACAAAAAAAGAGATAGAGACCGCCATAGATGTCATCAATGAGGCATACAAAAAAGCATACGATGACATGTTCGACACCGTGGCATGGGATATATCATCGGATATTTCCACCATGAAGATGGTGATGGAACAGGACGGACTTTTGGGAGAATAAATATGAAGATCACAGAGATTTTAAAACAGGACAGACTGGGATTATCCTTTGAGGTTTTCCCGCCAAAGACGGACTCAAAATTTGAATCCGTAAAGGTTGCCACAGAAAAAATTGCGGCTCTCAAGCCCTCATTCATGAGTGTGACCTACGGCGCCGGCGGCGGAACCAGCAAATATACCCTGGATATCGCAAAAAACCTTGAAAAGGAATATAACACTCCCATGCTGGCTCATCTTACCTGCGTTTCTTCAAACAAAGAGACGGTAAAGGCCAGGATCGAGGATATGAAGGCAGCAGGCATAGAAAATGTCATGGCTCTTCGCGGTGATCTGACGCCTGAACTTGAAAACTCCGACAGGAGCACCTGGGATTACAGACATGCGGTGGAATTAGTCAGGGATCTGAAGGAAAGCGGGGCCGATTTCTGTATAGGAGGTGCCTGCTATCCGGAGGTACATCCTGAGAGCACCAATCAGCGCGAGGATATCAAGTACCTGAAGGAAAAGGTTGATGCGGGATGTGAGTTTTTGACCACCCAGATGGTGTTTGACAACGACCTGTTTTTCAATTTCCTCTACAAGATCAGAGAGGCAGGCATCACAGTGCCGGTGCTTCCGGGTATCATGCCCATCACCAATGCCAATCAGGTGGACAGGGCCATAAAGCTTTCCGGCTCATTTATGCCCAGGAGATTTAAGAGCCTGGTGGACAAATTCGGTGACGATCCCGAGGCTATGAAGCAGGCGGGAATCGCTTATGCCACGGATCAGATAATCGATCTTTACGCAAACGGAATAAAGGTTGTCCATGTGTATTCCATGAACAAGCCGGATGTGGCTGAGAGCATTTTAAATAATCTCTCCAATATTGTCGGAAAACAGTAAAATTTCAGATTTTTTCAAGTGGAAGAATAAATTTCTTCCACTTTTTTTATGTATGGAATAAACTGTGCCAATGCTTTGTCGGGGTTGAATTTGGGAGTGATTCAGATATATAATGTAAGTGTAAATCATTAGAAAAACGGACAAGGAAAAATATGAGAATCGGATTTGACAACGAAAAATATTTAAAGATGCAATCAGAGCATATCATGGAGAGGATCGGCAAGTTTGGCGACAAGCTTTATCTGGAATTTGGCGGCAAGCTTTTTGACGATTATCACGCCTCCAGAGTGCTTCCGGGCTTCCAACCCGACTCAAAGCTCAGAATGCTTATGAAACTGGCAGACAAGGCTGAGATAGTCATAGTTATCAGCGCTCTTGATATCGTGCGCAACAAGATGAGAGGTGACCTCGGAATCACCTATGATGAGGACGTTTTAAGACTTAAGAGCGAGTTTGAATCAAGAGGATTATACGTAGGCAGTGTGGTTGTGACCCATTATTCGGGACAGCCCGGCGCCGATGCTTTCAAGGCAAAGCTTGAAAAGAAGAATATCAAAGTCTATATTCATTACAATATCGAGGGATATCCCTCAAACGTTCCCCTTATCGTCAGCGATGAGGGATATGGCAAGAACGATTATATCGAGACTACAAGACCCCTTGTGGTGGTAACCGCACCCGGACCCGGAAGCGGAAAGATGGCCACCTGTCTCTCACAGCTTTATCATGAGAACAAGAGAGGTATCAAGGCAGGATATGCAAAATATGAGACCTTCCCCATCTGGAATATTCCATTAAAACATCCCGTGAATCTGGCTTATGAGGCTGCAACGGCGGATCTTAACGACGTGAACATGATCGATCCCTTCCACCTTGAAGCTTACGGTGTGACTACGGTCAATTACAACAGAGATATCGAGATCTTCCCCGTCCTCAATGCTATTTTTGAGGGAATCTACGGAGAAAATCCTTATAAATCACCTACAGACATGGGTGTAAATATGGCAGGAAACTGTATCGTGGATGATGAGGCGTGTTGTGAGGCATCCATGCAGGAGATAATCCGCCGTTATTATTCAGCCATCGACAGACTTGTGCTTGGCAAGGCAAATGAGACTGAGGCATACAAAATCGAGCTTTTGATGAAGCAGGCCAAAGTCACAACGGATGACAGAAAAGTTACCGTTGCCTGCAAAAAGAGAGCACAGGAGAGCGGAACGGACTCAGCTGCCATCGAACTTGAGGACGGTACCATCATCACTTCAAAGACTTCAGACCTTCTCGGAGCCAGCGCGGCACTGCTTGTAAATGCCCTTAAATATCTGGGCGGCATCAAGCACGAGATACATATTATCTCCCATGAGGCACTGGAGCCCATCCAGAAATTAAAGACAGAATATCTTGGAAGTGCCAATCCCAGGCTTCACACCGACGAGGTGCTCATCGCCCTCTCCATGTGTGTAAATGATGACGAAAATGCAAGGATCGCTCTTGAACAGCTTCCGAAGCTCAAGGGATGCCAGGTTCACACTTCGGTGCTCTTGTCAGAAGTAGATATAAAGACATTCAAGAAACTCGGCGTAAATCTTACAAGCGAGCCGGTTTTAAACGCAAAGAAAAAATATTTATAGTCATAAAACTTTAAGTTTGTTTGATGCTTTTTTTAAGCATATCCGGGAGGTGAGGCGTCAAATCATATAAGGAGAGTGGCGTACAGGATAACCTTCACAACAAATTGAAAGGATGTATGGGGCATGATTAATTTTGAAGAGCTTAACAAAAAAAGAATTCTGATCTGGGGTTACGGACGCGAGGGACAGTCCACAAAGCATTTTCTGGCAAGGCATTGCAGGGATGCGGCTGTTACTGTCTTCGAAGGAAAAAGAGATGAGTTTAACGAGGACGATTATGATCTTATCATCAAAAGTCCGGGAATCATCATGGAGGGAGACGATCCCAAATTTACCTCTCAGACTGAACTCTTTTTGGAATCCTTTAGGGACAAGACCGTAGGTATCACCGGTACCAAAGGAAAGAGCACCACATCTTCACTTTTATTCCATGTGCTTGACAAATGTTCAGGCAAACATGTGGTTCTTCTCGGAAATATCGGAGAGCCCTGTCTGGACTATTATGAGGAGATAGACGACGATACCATCGTAGTTTTCGAGATGAGCTGCCACCAGTTAAAACATACCAAGGTTTCTCCTCATGTAGCGGTTTTCCTTAATCTGTATGAGGAACACCTCGACTATTACAAGACCATGGATAAATACTTTGAGGCAAAAAGTCATGTTACAGCCTATCAGAGCGAAGAGGACTTTTTCTTCAAGGGTGACAATGTGCCTGAGATCGCTACAAAAGCGAAGGTCCATGTGATCAATTACTCCGACCCTCACTATTTTGAAATGAAACTCTTGGGCGAGCACAACAGATATAATGCCCAGTTCGTATATGATATCGCAACATCGGTTTACGGATGCGACCCTCAAAAAGTAAGGGATGCCATTGCGGAATTTACCGCCCTTCCCCACAGATTACAGTTTTTGGGAGAAGTTGACGGAGTCAGATTCTATGACGATTCCATCTCCACTATCCCCGGTGCCACCATCGGAGCGGTAAAAGGCATTGAGAATGTGGGATGTGTGCTGGTAGGCGGTATGGATCGAGGCATCAATTACGATGAACTTGTGAAATTCATCAGAGATACAGAGGACGACGGAATAAATTATATATTCTCATATGATTCCGGAAAGAGGATATATGAGGAAGTAAAGGATATAATGAACTGTGCCTATGCTCCCGAGTTAAAGGATGCTGTGGAGCTTGCAAAGAAATGGGCTAAGCCCGGACAGGCAGTGGTCCTTTCTCCGGCTTCAGCTTCCTACGGTTATTTTAAAAACTTCGAGCAAAGAGGCGATATGTTCAAAGGATATGCCGGATTGTAATTAAAACGCGACGTACGCACTGCTTTTTCACCCCGTGTACTTTACCAAATAAGATTAATTCTTTAACTGAAAAAAGAAATTGTTGCAATAGGGCGCAAATTTTTATTTGCGCCCTATATTTTTACCAAAAATCTGAAAAAAGTGTCTAAATAATTTGACGAATCTAACAAAATTGTAATATAATCAGTATAAATTCGTAGTAAATTTTGATTTACTTGCAAGGAGGACTACTACATGAAAACAAAGGTGAAAAAAAAGGTTGATCTGGAGAATTTCACGAAGGTAAAGGCCATAAACGGACTGTATCTCAAGGTGCTTTTCCCGATCGTAATCGTTGTTATCATAATGGCAATCACCACAATAGGTGCGGCCATAAGTATGAACAGGATTAACAGGGATATTGATATTTTACAGAATGTCACAGCAGAGATGCTCATCATCGCAGAAGACTTGAAATACGATGTGATACGAACATCGGATGCTTTTGACCAAATGGCGCTTAACAGAGAAACTGATTACACTGCGGCAGCAGCGATAAAAGATGATGTCTATGTATGTATCGAAGCTGCAAAGGCTATGGATCCGGTGTTTGCTTCCCAGTGGGATGATGTGTATACGAGTTATGAGGAACTGTATAATCTTTACTGTGAGATGGTTGCCCTGTACGGAAAAGGTGATGGAAACAACGGATACAAGCTTTTGAATGATAAGGGTGGCATTAAAGAAAAGGTTGATACACTTGTATTCAACATGGAACAGAATGCAAAAGGCATGCAGATGAACATGCAGAAGGACCTGAAGGATATCAGAAATGTGTCCACACAGCTTACAAACGTTATGACCATAGGTCTTGCGATATGCCTCTTGGTGGTTATCTTTATAGGTGTTTTCATGATCTGTGTATTTGTAAAACCTGTTCAGGTTGTCACTGCAAATCTGGCAACACTTTCAAGTAATGACCTGACAGTTGACGAGATGAAGATCAATTCAAAGGATGAGATCGGTCTGTTGAAGAGAGCATTCAACAAGCTCCGTGAGGCAATGAGACAGATCATGACGGCTCTCAGCGCATCCACAGAGGATCTTGACAAGGTTTCAACTGAGGTTCATACAAAATCCGAGACCATCGCAAAGGATATAAATGATATCACTGAGGCAATAAACGGTATTGCCATTACCGCCGGAGACCAGGCTGCCGATGTTGAGAGCGTTGCAAATGAAGTGGAAGAGCTTCGAGGTGTCATCACCAGAAACGAGGAGACCAGCACAAGGCTTGGAGATGCCAGTGTTCAGATCTCAGATGCCAGCAAGGAAGGCAGCAAGGTTGTGGGAGATCTTTATGATGTCACCATGGAGAACGAAAAAGCTTTTAATCAGATCTTTGACAGTATTTCAAAGATCAGAGAGTCAACCATAAAGATCGGCGATGCTTCCAGCATGATCGAGAGCATTGCTTCACAGACAAGCCTTTTGTCACTTAACGCATCCATCGAGGCTGCAAGAGCAGGCGAGATGGGACGTGGATTTGCGGTTGTTGCAGAAGAGATCAGAAAGCTTTCCGATGAGTCTGCAAGTTCGGTTAACGAGATCAATGAAATGCTTCGCGAACTTCAGGCGAATGTGGATATCGCTACCAGCATGAGTGAAAATGTTAAGGATGCTGTTGACAAGCAGGTTAAGGGTGTTGAGGAAACTCAGAGCACATACACTTCCATTACAAACAGTCTTGATATCATCGATGATGAGATCAGGGGTCTTGGCGATATCAGTAAGGCTATGGCAAAGAACTGCAAGAATGTTACCGAGGCTATGAGCAATCTGTCAGCTTCAGCTCAGGAGAATGCAGCTTCCACAGAGGAAACCAATGCCGCTATTCAGGAGGTTCTTGCAATGATCCAGGAGATCGCAGACGGAAGCACCGCGGTCAAGGATCAGGCTGCCACCTTAAAGAATCAGGTCGCAAAGTACAAGCTTTAATCAAACTTCGATCTGTACCATATGTAAATCTTTCGCCCTCCGGCCTTTTGCCGGAGGGCTTTTTAAGTGGTGAGTGCCGGGTGTTTACATTTTCGAAGGGTCGTGCCATGACCTGAGCAGCCGTTTTCGTAAACTTAGGAACGAAAACAGCCACTCAGGCCGCGGCACTTACACTTTGGATAGTTCGTGCCTCCACTCGGTCAGTCATTTTCGTAAGCTTAGGAACGAAAACAGCCACTCAGGCCGTGGCACTTACACTTTGGATAGTCCGTGCCTCCACTCGGTCAGTCATTTTCGTAAACTTAGGAACGAAAATAACCAACCGAGCGCAGCACTTACGTTATTGAAGGTCAAGTGCCTAAAGCAGGAAAAGAGTAAGGGGACTTACCCGGAGTGAACGATTTGGGTCAAAAGGTTAGCAAATCGTTTGCACCGGGTGAGTTCCCGAAGTGGCACGATACACTTATGCGGGAGAAGATTTCGGGATGGTCCAGACATCTTCGGATTTGTGGTAACTCAGGAGAATTGGTTTTAAGACCCCATCATCGATGACATTACAATGATAGTCCAGTACGTTACGGAATTTTTGGCTTATCCAAAAGGAGTTGACCTTGCAGGAGCTTTCTCCGATGCGGATGTATATCGGCGCGATGTGTCCGTCAGTGTCAAAGGATACAATGACAGATACGGTGGAATTGGCATCATAATCAAATGTCGAATGAGATATTATGGCATGCATGGTGACTCCTTTCCGGAACCTTTTTAACAAAGCTTCTTAAAATTCTTTATAAACATCTCAAGTGGTAAAAGTAATTATAAGAACAAACGTTTGGAAAGTAAATTGACATATTGACCAAAACACCGAACACATTTTCGATACTTTTCGATAAATAATTCTCTTTGAACCCTTGAACGGGGCCTTAAAACGGCTGAAGAGAATTATCTATGAAGAATAAATGTCCCTTTCAAATATCCAAATAAAAACCTTTTTACATTGATTTACGACAAAATGATGCTTTGATTTTTGTGGATTATGTATATTTGCGAGCTCTTGAAAAAGGAATATTTGGATGTTATGATTGGTTTAACGTTAAACGGAAAACGCCATATTTGACCTGTGGGCGGAAAAACATGCCTGTGTAAAGAAGGGGGTATTACATGGGCTTACAAGCAATTTGTATTGGGTTATTTAAGGTTTATCGTTAAACGGAATTTAACTGTTTAAGAAAGGGGTTACCATGAAAAAAAGGCAATTTGGTAAGATCATGGCTATCGCTCTGGCAGCAGGATTGATGCTGCAGCCACTTGGGCTTACGAGCCCGATCAGAGCACAGGCAACGGGGACGGCGGATTATTTTGACATCCCCGGAGCAAATGCAAACGGTACAATCGGTGCCACGGTACCTTACACAAGGTATGATTCCACACAGGCATCCATAGGAGGAGGCGCGTCTTTAGTGGTTTCTACCGACTGGGACGAGATGAATATCGCCAGTCAGGCGTCTGAGCAGTCCTATGTGAGACTTCCCGGAAACGGTGCATATGCACAGTGGACCATGTCCACCACCGGTGCCGGAGTCACTCTCAGATTTACGCTACCCGATTCTGCCGACGGATACGGACTTAACAGCTCTGTTGACGTATATGTGAACGGAAATAAAGTCCGCACTGTCGATCTGACTTCGTATTACATGTGGCAATATTTTGCCCAGGGAAATCCCAGTGATACAAATGACGGCGGAGCGCCCTGTTTTGCCTTTGATGAAGTTCACTTTTTGTTAAACACTTCCTTAAAGGCAGGGGATACCATAAAGATCCAGAGTAAGGGTGGCCCCGAAGTAGGCGTTGATTTTATCGAAGTTGAGGAGGTTGCGGATCCCATCGACCAGCCCGCAAATTCGGTTAACGTTGAAAACTTCGGAGCAATTCCCGATGATGGCGTGGATGATTACACAGCCATCACATCGGCTATCGCATACGCTGATGCAAATGATATGGATGTCTATATACCGGCAGGTACTTTTCATATCAATCAGACATGGCGTCTGTACGGATCAAATATGAAGATAACCGGCGCAGGTATGTGGTATACCAATATCCAGTTCACAAATCCCAATGCGGACAGCGGCGGTATCAGCGGTGGCTGGCAGACAAGCGGAAGCCTTGACGGATATTGCAACAATATCGAATTCTGCAACATGTACATCAACTCCAACTTAAGAAGCCGCTACAACCAGCAGGCTATTTACAAATGCTTCATGGACGTTTACACGGACGGATCCGTTATCCATGACATTTGGGAGGAGCATTTTGAATGCGGATTCTGGCTCGGAGATTACAACGGAAGGATGGATTACTCTGACGGATTAAAGATAGTAAACTGCCGTATCAGAAACAATCTGGCCGACGGTGTGAATTTCTGTCAGGGCACATCAAATGCAACCGTTTACAATTGTAATATCAGAAATAACGGTGACGACGGCCTTGCAATGTGGAACAACACATACGGAAATGCAAAGGACGAAGTAAACAATGTATTTTGCTACAATACGATAGAGTTCATCTGGAGAGCCGGAGGAATCGCTATTTACGGTGGAAGCGGGCATCATATTTACAATAACTATCTGGCAGATATGTTTATGGCCGCAGGAATCCACTTAAATACCACATTTGACGGATATAAGTTTTCAAACAATACGGGTATCACATTTGACAACAATATTCTGGTTCGCTGCGGAACAAGCTCGGATTCATGGAATGAGGAACTTGGCGCGGTTGATATCAAACAGTCCGTTGCAAATGTAACCTTTAACAATACTCAGATATATGATGCGGTTCACGAGGGTATCAGAGTACTCGATAATTCAAGTTCGGGCATCGTATTCAACAACACAAAAATTTTCGGCGCAGGTGTTGACGGTCAGAGAGCAAATTATTCATCCGTTTACCACAACGGTGCAGCCATCAGATCCGGCTCCGGAGCAGAGCGTTATAACGGTCTGGAGATCGCAAATGTGGCTTACAAAGGAGAAAACAGTCCTTATTTCCTCACCGGAGGGGCATCAATAAATGCGAGCAATGTGACGATTTATGATGAGGGAACAAATTATGTGGTTCCTTCATATCCGACACCGAATAACGCATCTCAGGGCGGTGGAGTGATCGATCTCCTTGACGGAGTTGAAGGATATGATCTCCAGGTGGTTGGTCTTGCCTGGGCAGATGAAACAGGAAGCACTTTGCTTACGGCAGGAGAGAAGGTTTCATTTACCGCTGCTGTCAGAAACACATCAAATGTAAATATCCCTGCAGGAGTTACAATAGGTCTTAAGATCACCGTGGACGGTAAGGGAAGCTACACAAATGTAAGTTTCAAGGACGGCCTGAATGCAGGCGCCACAGTGGCAATATCTCCGGCGGCTACATGGACGGCAGCCAAGGGTGGCCATACGATCCTGGCAGAAGTTGATTTCCAGGACAGACTTCCCGATGAATCAAACGAAAACAACAACAGCAGATCAAAGAATATAAATGTTGCCATCGGTGACGGCTCATCTTCGTATACACCTGCAAGCGGCGGATATGACCTGATCGTAACAGATGTAAACTATGGAAAGGATACTATAGCAACAGGTGAGAACCTGACATTTACAGCCACAGTAACCAATGCCGGAGACAGAAACATCCCTGCGGGAACCACTATCGGAGTGCAGTTTCAGGTTGACGGTAACACTTCAGCCATCACATGGGGTGATTCATACAACGGCGGCCTTGCAGCCGGAAGCAGTGTTAAT
Source organism: Acetatifactor sp. (assembly GCA_024695935.1). Lineage (GTDB taxonomy): Bacteria > Bacillota > Clostridia > Lachnospirales > Lachnospiraceae > RGIG10340. The sequence goes on along the minus strand of JAILHH010000027.1, from coordinate 35,548 downwards.
ATCACTGCAAACGGTGGCACAAACGGAAATACCTGGACGGCAACCGACGGAAATCACACTGTTACAGCATGGGTTGACGATGTTAACAGACTTCCCGGCGAAGTAAATGAAAATAACAATACAAAGACGATCTCAATCTCTGTTCCCGACGGAGGTGTGGTATTCTTTGAAAATCCCGATGGATGTGACAATCTGACAAATCTGAATAATATCTACACGGAGCCCTCAGACTGGGATCCTTCAAACAATCAGGGTAACACCGGTAATGAAGGCGGCCAGGGTGGTACCGGAAACGAGGGTGGCTCAGGAAATGAAGGCGGAAACGGTGACCAGGGTAATACCGGCAACGAGGGCAGCTCGAACCTTGACTATACACCTGTAAGCGGCGGCTACGATCTCTTCGTTACAAGCGTAGGCACTGTTTCTGAGTCAGTGGCAGCAGGAGAGGATGTCACATTCAAGGCTGTTGTGGTAAATGCAGGAGACAGAGCAATCCCGGCCGGTACGACCATCGGAGTACAGTTCCAGGTTGACGGCAACACTTCGGTTATCACATGGTGTGATTCCTATAATCAGGGTCTTGCTCCCGGAGCATATGTGACCCTTGTTGCAAACGGCGGAAACCAGGGCAATACATGGAATGCAACAGAGGGAAGTCATACACTGACAGCATGGGTTGATGATGTCAACAGACTCCCCGGAGAAGTTAATGAAAACAATAATTACACAACAGGACAATTTACCGTAAGCGCATCCGCAAACACAGGTAATGGCGGTGACGGCGGCAATACCGGTAACTCAGGAAACGGATCAAATCTGGATTATACTCCGGTAAGCGGAGGATACGATCTGTATGTGACAGATATTTATTACAGCCCTGAAAATATCTATAATCAGAATGCGGTAAGATTTTCTGCAAGAGTTGTAAATGCGGGTGATACTGCAATCCCTGCAGGTACCACCATCGGTGTGCAGTTCCAGATAGACGGAGGCACTGCAGTCATCACATGGTGCGATTCATATGATCAGGGACTTAACCCCGGAGAATATGTAACTCTTACGGCAAACGGCGGAAACCAGGGAAGCACATGGAGTGCAGTGGGCGGCAGCCATACCGTGACAGCATGGGTCGATGATGTTAACAGACTTCCCGGTGAGGTTAATGAAAACAACAATATGACTACAAGATCAATTAACGTAAACTGGTAGTTCATACTAAATAAAATGATATCAGTAAAAGACAATCATACAGTCTTTGAAGGCCGGCAGGGTAAAACCTGCCGGTCACTTTTTGTTTTAATAAAGGAAAACTTATGATGGCAAAGGTAAACAAATCACTGCATGCAGTCGACATAAAAACAGCAGATAATGAAACGGAAAAAATAATTTTGAAATTTGTTTTTTGCCCTAAAGAATTGTAAAATTAGGTCGATAAAGATAGTGTAAGAAACAATAGATTAAGCTTTTTAAAGCTTTCTTCAGGAAGGAGGAGTCTGATATGCGTATTGAAGCTTATACTCAAGTGCAGCAGTTATATCAGTCTCAGGCTGTGAGCAAGGCGAATAAGATTGATGCGGTTAAAGCGACTGACAGAGTATCGATCAGCAGTATTGGCAAGGATATTCAGACAGCCAAGGCAGCATTGGCAGGTGCCCCTGATGTCAGAGAAAGTCTGACGGCTCCTATCAAGGCTCAGATCGATAACGGAACTTATTCTGTATCAAACGAAAGCTTTGCGGCAAAGCTGCTCCAAAAGTATGACGAAATGAGGTAATGCAAATTGGCAAGTTTAATGGAGAACCTGATAGATGTACTGAATAAAGAAATCAGTGAATATGAGGTACTCCTTGCATTATCCCGCAGGAAAACTCCTGCCATCATACAGCGAGAATTGGACGCATTGCAAAAAATCACGGATGATGAGCAGATGGCGGTAGCCGGGATCAACCACCTGGATAAACAGCGTGAGGAGATCACAAAGGATATAGCCAATGTACTTAACAAGGATGTTAATAAGCTGACGATCAGCGAACTGATCCGCCTCATGTCCCCAAGACCCGAGGAGGCAAAGGAACTTGCAAAGGTTCATGACAAACTGAAAAGTGTTGTGGGAGATCTAAAGATCGTCAACAAGCAAAACGAAGAATTATTAAAAAACTCGCTGGAGATGGTTGAGTTTGAACTCAACCTTCTTCAAGCTACAAAAGCAGCGCCGGAAACTGCTAACTACAACAAAGGGGCATACAGCTCCGGAGATACTTACGGGTATTCCACGGGGGGCTTCGACGCTAAACAGTAGTGGCAGTCGCCGTATTTTGAGGTGAACGACATGCCATTACTTGGAAGCTTATACATCGGAACATCCGGATTACAGACAGGACAAAATGCACTGAATACAGTTGCACATAACTTATCAAATATTGATACCGAAGGCTATACCCGTCAGCAGATACAGCAGTCGGATCGTGCCTATGTAACCATTTCTACAAAGTTCCATGGCGTATCGAACATGCAATACGGTTTGGGCGTCAGCTATTCCAACGTAAAACAGATAAGAGATTATTTCCTCGACAAAACCTACAGGCAGGAACTTGGCCGCAGTTCGTTTTACGAGGTTTCTTATAATGTAATGGAAGAGGTTGAATATCAGCTGGGAGAGCTTAACGGAGAAGCCTTCGAAACTGATCTTACAAACCTCTGGACCGCTGTGCAGGAACTTGCAAAGGATCCTTCAAACTCAGTAACACAGTCGCTTTTGGTTCAGAGAGCATCTGAGTTTTTGGAGAGTTCAAAAGCTGTTTACGCAGGACTTTCCTCATATCAGGACAATTTAAATGCACAGATCAAACAGCAGGTTGACAAGATAAATAAATACGGAAAAGAGATCCTGGAGTTAAATGACCAGATCAGAACCATAGAATCCGGAAAGACAGAACATGCAAACGATCTTCGAGACAGGAGAAACCGGATCCTTGATGAACTCGGAGAACTTTGCAATATGAGCTATGTCGAGGATGTATGGGGAAATGTTTCGGTTCAGATCGAGGGTGTTGATTTTATAAAGGGAAGCACTTGCTACCAGATCGCGCTTGATGTGGATTCTTCCACGGGATTTTACACACCTTTCTGGCCGCAGAACGCAAAATACACTATCACCGAGACCGGTGAAAAAAAATACATCATAGACGGCGCCGAGGTATTTAACCTTGACAGGGAGATCTCATCTGAGGCAAACACAGACATCGGCAGACTTAAAGCTATGGTCCTTGCAAGAGGAGATCACAGAGCAAATTATACGGATATTTCAAATTATTCAGAGATCGAAGATTCGGTTCTTATGAATATCCAGGCTGAGTTTGATCAGCTGATCCACAACGTGGTCACAGCTGTGAACGAGATTCTCGAGGATGCTGCCGGAGTGGTGCAGGGTGACCTTACACTTAATGACGGAACCACACTTGAAAACGCCAGATATATAACCGCCTATGACAGATACGGATACATGAGAGAGGAAGACGGCAGACCCTTACTTCTCTTTGTAAAGGAAGCCACAGACGAATTCAGGTGTGTGACAGGTGCTGACGGGGTTGACTATTATGTCTTTGAGGAAGAGGATTTTGGAATCAATGAATCTCTTTACACCGCCGAAAATATTCAGATCAATGCGCTTTTAATGCAGAGTCCCGCAAAACTTTCATTTAAGTTAGAGGACGGATCTGTCGATATAAAAACTGCAGAGGCTTTAAAACATGCCTTCGAAGAGGAAAAATACATTTTAAATCCCAAGGTTCAGACCAGAGGAACCTTCGTGGAATACTACTCAAATCTTGTGGCCCAGGTTGCCAATTCCGGTTCGGTCTACAAGAGTATATATGATAATCAGGAACAGACAGTGGAGGCCACATCAAATGCCAGAGATCAGGTTCTGGCAGTTTCAAGCGATGAAGAGCTCTCCAATATGATCAGATTCCAAAATGCTTATAACGCATCAAGCCGTTATATCAATGTTATCGATGAGATGATGGAGCATCTCCTGAATACATTGGGAGCATAGTAGGAAAGGAGGAACTGCGATGTCTTCAACATTTTTCGGATTAAATATCGCATACACGGGACTGCTTGCAAGCAATGCCGCAGTCAATACGACAGCAAATAATATTTCAAACGTCCAGACTGAAGGCTACAGCCGTCAGCAGGTTAATCAGAGAGCCGCAAGCGCCATTCAGACATTCCAGACATACGGATGCGCAGGCGCCGGTGTAGAGACACTTTCCATAGAAAGAGTAAGAGACAATTTCTATGATGAAAAATATTGGGACAACCAGTCCAGATTTGGCGAATATAATATGAAACAATACTATATGAAGCAGATCGAAACATATTTTGAGGATGACGGCACTAACGCAGGATTCCAGACCACCTTTGACAATTTCATCATCAACGGATTACAGGAGCTTTTAAAGGATCCCAATTCCGCATCGGCAAAAGCTCAGTTCATCGGACTCGGAGAGTCCCTGACAGAGTATTTTAACGGCCTCGCGGGCAATATGGAACTCTTGCAGAGTGATGTTAACCAGGAGATAAAACTAAAAGTTGACGAGATCAACTCCCTGGCATCACAGATATCTACTTTAAATAAGCAGATCAACACCATCGAGCTTACAGGCATTACCGCCAACGAACTCAGAGACCAGAGAACACTTCTTCTCGACCAGCTTTCCGAGATAGTGGATGTAAATGTGACAGAGACAGCCGTTACGGATACGAATAATCCCGACAGAGAGACCGGCGCCACCAGATGCCTTGTGACGATAGCAGGCGGTCAGCTTTTGGTGGACGGCACCGAATATAAAACTTTGGAGTGTGTAGCAAGAGCAAATTATGAAAAAGTAAATCAGACCGATATCGACGGTCTTTATGACATATATTGGAATAACGGTCAGAAATTTAATATGAAAAACGCCGCAATGGAGGGAGAACTCCAGGGCCTTATCCTTATGAGAGACGGTAATAACGGCGAGTTTTTCAACGGAACCATAACCTCCACCGGCAGCAGGCTGGTCGAGGGTAAAAACTATGACACCGTATCTGTAAAGGTTACAAGCGAGTATCTGAAAGATATGAACAAAAACAACCTTTCCGATCAGGGTGGTATCATAAATCTTGGAAACAAGGAATTCTATTATGATTCATGGGAATGTGCCACAACCTATGACGCTGACGGAAATATCACGGACTGCACTTATACCTTTACTCTGTCGGATTCCACAAAGAATACATCCAATCTGACAAATGACAGAGTCGGAAAGCAGGCCACCATCGGATACAGCTTCAATTATCAGGGAATACCTTATTACATGTCCCAGATGAACGAATGGGTGAGAACTTATACAGAGAAATTTAACGATATTCTCACTTCCGGATATGATTCAAACGGAAAACACGGTGCACTTATGTTCACCGCAGATCACGCAACCGACACTGAACAGTTTGAACTTACAAACAGAGCTGACCTGGGTGCAACCGGCGCGACCGTGACATACTCCAGCACCGATGACAGCTACTACAGGATCACATCGGCAAATATAAGCGTACTTACTGCAATGGTAAACGATTCATCGATTCTTTCAAACAGATATGATGTGGGAGACGGAGTTGAACAGAGCGACCTGTTAAAGGACCTCTACGACCTTGCCACAGACAAGGACAAGATGACATTCAGGGGAGCCAGTGCATCGGAATTTTTGCAGTGCGTATTGGCAGATATCGCTTTGAACGCATCAAGTGCAAATTCTTTTCATGAAAGCTACAAAAATATTTCCGGATCTATTAATACCCAGAGAATGTCCATCTCGGGAGTGGATGAGGATGAGGAAGCGGTCAATTTGGTGAAGTTCCAGAACGCATACAACCTGGCTTCCAAGATGATACAGACTCTGACAGAGATATATGACAGATTAATCCTTGAGACAGGGGTTTAGTAAATAAGTTTTTTGTCCGATAAAAATAAAGTAAGGAAGGAGACGACTGTATGAGAATAACAAACAAGATAATGCAGGAAAACAGCATTACCAATATTAATATAAACAAGATCTATCAGGACACTCTCACAACTCAGATGTCCACTCAAAAAAAGATCAGCCGGCCTTCCGAGGATCCGGTAGTTGCGATCCGTGCGCTCCGACTCAGAAACAACGTTACCGAGATCTCTCAATATTATTCAAAAAATATACCCGATGCCGACAGCTGGCTTTCGGTTACTGAGGATGCATTAAAGAATCTGACGGATATTGTCACAAACATGATCACCCAGGCCACAAAGGGCTCAAACGGCGATCTGACCACCGCCGACAGACAGATCATCTTAGAACAGATGCAGGCTCTTTCCGATGAGATTTACCATACGGGAGATGCGGATTATGCCGGAAGATATGTTTTTACCGGATACAGAACCGATACATCACTTAGCTTTAATGAAAATCAGACGGGAATTTCCTATGATATTACAGAGCAGCTGAGCGCCGATGACATAAGCGAAGTTACTAACGTGGATACCGGCGATTTGCTTAAATGGAACAGCAGTAATTTTTCAGGCCTTACGGGATTAAAAGAACAGGTTATTACTTCTGCTGTTGTTCACAGATTCCAGCTTTCCTACGGAAGCCTGGATGAGACAAGCATCCCCACCATAGAAGTACCGGGTAAGGACACCGGGGGAGATTATGTGTATGATGGGGATGGAAATTGTGTATATGAAGAACTTGGAGATATAAATGCCGACTGGGGGACGGTCGTGATGCATGATTATGCAACAGACATCCCCGACAGAAACGATCCTTCCGTTATGTATGACACTCCCTACGCGTATGTGGCAGCAGATAAGGATGCGGTTGTCTTTGTCCCCGAGACAGGAGAGCTTCTCCTCGGAGACAATGTATTCGATTTTTTGAAAAATACGAGCGATGAAGCTTCCACCACGGTTGATGAGAGCCAGATCAGGGTAAATTACAGAAAGAGCAATTTCGAGACAGGTGACTTGAGACCCGAACATTATTTCTACTGTAAGTCAACGGATCCCGAGGGAAATACCATAGAATATAACCCCAGCTATCTCGGGGTCAATCCCACAAAGCAGGCCATCGAGTATGACGTGGGATTCAACCAGACCATCAGAGTAAACTCCACGGCGGACGAATGCTTCGATCCAAAGATCGGCAGAACCGTGGACGATCTGAAAAATGCACTGAACACACTGGCTGATATCGAAAAGATAAAGAGCAATATCGAGGAAAGTCTAAAGAGCGCAACCGGTTCGGACAAGGAAACCCTTCAGACACAGCTTGACGCTGCAGGCAAGGCCTATACGCTTGCAAAGGATAAAGTTCAGAGCATGTTTGAAAATGCCATCACAAAGTTCCAGGGATTTTTGGATGATGCAAATCTCTGCATTACCAATTGCGGTACAAGAAGCAAAAAACTGGAACTTATCCAGACCAGAATGCAGAGCCAGAAGACCACTTTCGAGACTTTAAAGAGCGAGAACGAGGACGTGGATATCACAGAGGTTGCGATCCAGTTAAGCTCCGCAGAACTTACCTACGAGGCGAGCCTCATGTCTACCAGCAAGATAATGCAGACAACGCTCCTTAATTACATTTAGTTAGCAATAAAAATTTAATATATAGACGCACATGATGTGCAGATAGGAGTACCGTATGAAAATTTTAACCAAGATTTTTGGAGAGATCGAGATTGACGACGACAAGATCATCAACTTCGAAAACGGAATCATCGGATTCCCTGATCTCAAACATTTCACTCTTCTCCATGATGGAGAAAAGGGTACAGGCGTAGGCATCAGATTTTTACAGTCCCTCGAAGAGCCGGCCTTTGCCATGCCGGTGATGGATCCCCTTGTGGTAAAACCCGATTACAGCCCCGAGGTGGACGATGAACTCTTAAAGGTTGTGGGGAATATCACAGCGGACAATATGCTGGTGCTTGTAACAGTAACAGTTCCTTCAGACATCACAAAGATGACAGTTAACCTTCAGGGCCCCTTCGTTATCAATGTAGCGGAGAGAAAAGCCTGCCAGATCATTGTAGATGCTAACGAATATCCCGTAAAATATCCCATCTATGAGATTTTACAGGAGAACAAGAGAAAGGCAGGTGAATAGTATGCTTGCACTTTCCAGAAAAAAGAATGAAGCATTAGTGGTAAATAACAATGTAGAGATTACTATTCTCGACATAAAGGGTGATCAGGTAAAGATAGGAATTTCCGCCCCTAAGGATGTACCTGTTTATCGAAAGGAAGTATACCTTCAGATCCAGGAGGCAAACAAGGCATCCGCTGCAGCGGACGGACTTGATGCTCTCAAAAATTTGTTTGGCTGATCAAAATAAATACTTTGATATCTTAACACCGGATTTTTTTGAAAAAATTTAAAAAAATTCGGTGTTTGCTGTTAAGTTTCCTGAAAAGTTTCCGATATACTCAATAGAAAACCATATATATCTATTGTCGTATATCACACGGAGGTGAAAAAAATGACAGTTGAACCCATCAGCACAGTAATGAGTTTGCAGGCTCAGGACACTGCTGCTACATCAAATTCAAAGGTTGAACCCGCACAGGTATCCAATGCCAACACTAAGGACAGTCAGGCTGCGGAGAGAGTGGATGAGACCACTTCGGTAGTTGAAAATTCCAAGTCAAAACAGGATAGCTCATACGAAAGCAATGATTTTCCCACCACAAGTGAGAACTTGAAGAAGGCAATCGAGAGCATCAATAAAAAGATGAATGATTCAGAGTGCGTTTATGGTATTCATGAAGGCACCAACCGAGTGACCATAAAGATCATCGACAGACAGACAAAGAAAGTATTAAAGGAACTTCCGCCCGAAAAGACCCTTGACATGATCTCAAGAGTATGGGAGATGGCAGGAATCTTAGTGGACGAGAAACGATAGGAGGCTCTGCGTATGGCTACACGTGTGACAGGAATGATTTCCGGTATGGACACACAGAGCATGATCGAGGAATTGGTGGCAGCAAAGCATATCAAAGTTGACAATGCCGAAAAATCCAAGACTAAGCTTTCGTGGAAACAGGACATCTGGAAAGAATTAAATACATCATTAAAAAGTCTTCAGACAAAGTATGTGGCAAATATGCGTTTTTCCACAGCTTATTTAAAGAAGACTACGACTGTTTCAAACAGTAATTACGTAAGTGTGCTCACAGGTGACAAGGCGGTGAATTCCGTTCAGTCCATGACTGTGAACAAACTTGCAAAGACAGGTTACCTGACAGGTGCCGAGATCGCCGACAAGAACGGAGATAAGCTCACAGCTCTCTCCACCATGGATGACCTCGGCGTGAGCGAAGGTGCCTTTACCATTACGGGAAATGACGGAAAAGTGACAAATGTATCCGTTTCATCCACAGACACCATTGCGGATGTGCTTGAAAAAGTTAAGGGTGCAGGAATCAATGCTTCTTTTGATGCAAACAATCAGCGTATTTTCATAAGTGCTTCCACCACAGGTTATGACGCGGATTTCAGCGTGACTGCTGACAATGCAAGCGGCGATGCACTTCTTAGTGCTCTTGGCATTAAAACCGATGTGGCAAGCGACACTGCGACAAAGGCCGCTTACAAGCTTTACAGTGATTATCAGGCAGGGGATGCGGCAGCTATAGCCGAGATAAATGAGCAGATCACCAATAAGATCGCATCCGAGAAGGATAATTATGTAGCAAGATATAAAACTCTTCAGGATCTGAAACAGAATGCGGAGAACACCATAAATACCGTAAACGAAAAATACGGCGAGGGTTATTCGTTTAAGACAGATGATGAATACAAGACTGACCTTGAAACTGCCAATGAGACTGTAGAAAATCTCGAAGAGCAGATAAAGACTGCAAAAGAAGCGGGCGAAGATACGTCAGAGCTTGAAGCTCAGTTAGAGACAGCAAAAGAAAATGCAACAAAGATCGCCGAGGAGAGAACTGCAGCAAGCAATATCAAGAATGCTACAGAGAATCTTGCAAAATATAATGAAGAGATCGCAGAGATCGAAACCTATGTGGATATAACCGATAACGGTGACGGAACTTACTCCGGCGAAGCGACTGAGGCTCTGACAAACAGAGTGCAGACTGAGTTTGCAGATCGTATTGCCTACGGTGCAAGCGTTTACGAGTCTATCGAGAACGGAACCTATACGGCATCAAATGCCACAAAGGTTGCAGGCCAGGATGCAGAGATTACTCTTAACAATGCTACATTTAATAGCACGACCAATGTATTCGAGATAAACGGTCTCACCATAACAGCTCTCAATGTGACACCTCAGGGTGAGGAGATCACTGTTACAACAAAGGATGATACCCAGGGAATCTATGACATGATAAAGGGATTCCTCAAAGAGTACAATACCATCATCAACAAGATGGATTCTCTTTACAATGCGGCTTCTGCAAAGGACTACGAGCCTCTGACAAAGGATGAGAAGGCTGCCATGAATGACAGCGAAGTTGAAGAGTGGGAGAAAAAGATCAAAGATGCTCTTCTTAGAAAAGATTCTGATCTGTCATCCATCATGTCATCCCTCAAGGGCATTATGTCAAGCGGTATCGAGGTTGGTGAAAAAACAATGTTTTTAAGCGACTTTGGAATCAATACCCTTGGATATTTTGAAGCACCCGACAATGAAAAGAATGCTTATCATATCGACGGTGACGAAGATGATTCCAATACATCCGGAAAGACTGACAAACTGTTAGCCATGATCAGTTCGGATCCTGATACGGTTGTGGATTTCTTCTCAACACTTGCAAAAAATCTCCACCAGTCCATGAGCGATATGTCCAGCTCTGTGGAAGGATACAGAAGCTACGGAAGCTTCTATAATGACAAGAAGCTTACCGATGAAGTTACTTCCTATGACAAGAAGATCAAGGACTTGGAAGAAAAACTGGCCGACTATGAGGATAAATGGTACAAGAAATTTGCGGCTATGGAGAAAGCCATGGCAAAGATGCAGAGTTCCACCACTGCCCTTGCAGGCCTGCTTGGCGGTCAAAACTAATATTTGAGAGGTAAAAATAATGCCGGTATCAAACCCTTATGCACAATACAATAATACTAACAAGATAATGAGTGCCAGCCCGGCTGAACTTACACTTATGCTCTATGAAGGAGCCATCAAGTTCAACAACATCGCGATTGTGGCAATAGAAAAGAAAGAGATCGAAAAAGCCCATACTCATATCGTAAAGTCTGAAAAGATTATCGATTATCTCAGAATGACTCTTGATATGAAATATCCGGTAGCTCAGGACTTTGAGAACATTTATTCATACCTTAGAAGGCGTCTTACTGAGGCCAATATCTCCAAGAACGCGGAGATCTTAGAGGAAGTCAACACGCACCTTAGAAGCGTCAGAGATACCTGGAAAGAGGTAATGCGAATAAACAGGGAGAATGGTGAAAATGCACAACAGCTTAAACATCCTGTCTGAGAGTCTGGACAAAAAGATCGAACTGTTAAAAAGAATCGTTGAGTATGATGAAGAACAGGAAAAGTTCTTAAACAGTGCCCCGGCAGACTTCACATCCTTTGATAAGGATGTGGAGCGAAAAGGGGAACTCATCGATGAATTAAACAGGCTTGATAATGGTTTTGAAGTATTGTATAATAAAATTGCCAGACAACTAGAGGAAAATAAAGATAATTATAAGGAACAAATAGCAGACTTACAGGAAAAAATCAGAATCATCACTGATTTGACTATTACAATTCAAAGCCAGGAACAGAGAAACAAAGCCCTGATCGAAAAGTTTTTTGCAAAGAGCAGACAGGATATCAAAAAGGGCCGACTCTCAGGTAAGGCAGCACTTAATTATTATAAGACCATGAGCGGGTCCGGAAGCGGAGAACCGGGTATCATGGACAGCAAAAAATAATTTTTAAAATTTTTTGCAAAAGGGTGTTAAGTTTATTTAAAAGCATCCGATAAATATGATAAGAGAAGCAGATAGGAGAAAAGTCCTAGTCACAGCTTTCTTATATAAGCAGTTTAATGATCCGCACGTCAGAAAGACTGCTGACACCGCCGGAATTTCTTAGCGGATAGTGCGAACCCTAAAGAAAGGAAGGCACAACAAAACAAATTGGTCGCACGGATGCGACCTCGTATTTTCAAGGAGGAAAATAATATGGTAGTACAGCACAATTTAACAGCAATGAACTCTAACAGAATGTTAGGACTTACAACATCTACGCAGGCAACTTCAACAGAGAAGTTATCTTCAGGTTACAAGATCAACCGTGCAGCAGATGATGCAGCTGGTCTTTCAATCAGTGAGAAAATGAGACGTCAGGTAAGAGGTCTTACACAGGCTTCCGCTAACGCAGAAGACGGTATCTCAATGGTACAGACAGCTGAAGGTGCTCTTAACGAAGTTCAGGATATGCTTCAGCGTATGAACGAGCTTGCAGTTAAGGCTGAGAACGGAACTCTTACAACAGATGACCGTAGTTACATCAATGCCGAGGTTAGTCAGCTTAAGAGTGAGATCTCTCGTGTTGCTTCAACAACAACATTCAACGAGAAGAACCTCTTAAACGGCCAGTGCTCAACAGGTGTTAACCTTCAGGTTGGTGCTGAAACAGGTCAGTACATTACTTTCTCTATTAAAGCTATGAGTGCTACAGCACTTAGCCTTAATACAAAGTATGCTACTTCAACCACCAGCGCAGGAGCACTTAACACAGCTGTTAAGGCAGCTCTTAAGTCAGTATCTGAGCAGAGATCAAATCTTGGTGCTATCCAGAACAGACTTGATCACACCATCAATAACCTTGATAACGTTGTTGAGAATACAACTGCAGCAGAGAGCCAGATTCGTGATACAGATATGGCTACTGAGATGGTTAAGTACGCTAACAACAACATCCTTACACAGGCAGGTCAGGCAATGCTTGCATCAGCTAACCAGTCTAACCAGGGTGTTCTGTCATTACTTGGCTAATCATTGTAAACTATCCATATTTAGAGCCGGCAGAAATGCCGGCTCTATTACTTTGTAAAAAAATCATATTTGATCCTTATAAAAGTTTTGCCTATTCTCAGTCTTTTGGCACAAATAATGTGTCAATCATTACTTCATTTTTTGAAAAGATCTCGCAGCCGGATCTTAATCTTTGACTTCATTAATATGATCTGACACAGTTTTTATAAAAAACATACAAGCTAAAAATGGCTTAAATACGCGGTTTTAAGACGGTTAAAGAGTATAAAAATACAAAAAAATAAAAAAATATCGAAAAAAGGGTTAAGTTTAAACCCCCTCTGTCGATATATAAAGTGACTGGAAGAAATACTTATCGCAGACATGACAATACCCACACAATTGTCTGGCTGCAGACACTGATTACCAAAGTTGAGGTAGGTGTGAACCTTGAACCTAGGTAATAAACTTTTTAATAATTTATTAACTTAGGTTGCAAAGGACGCGGCCAACGATTTCAAGGAGGATAAAGATATGGTAGTACAGCATAATTTAACAGCAATGAACACAAACAGAATGTTAGGTCTTACAACAAACGCTCAGGCAACATCAACAGAGAAGTTGTCATCCGGTTACAAGATCAACCGTGCAGCAGATGATGCAGCAGGCCTTTCAATCAGTGAGAAGATGAGACGTCAGGTTAGAGGCCTTACACAGGCTTCAGCAAATGCAGAAGACGGTATCTCAATGGTACAGACAGCAGAAGGTGCTCTTAACGAAGTTCAGGATATGCTTCAGCGTATGAACGAGCTTGCAGTTAAGGCAGAGAACGGAACTCTTACAACAGATGACCGTAATTATATTGATGCAGAGGTTACACAGCTTAAGAGCGAGATTTCCCGTGTTGCTTCAACTACAACATTCAATGAGAAGAACCTTTTAAATGGCGATTGCGCTACAGGTGTCAGCCTTCAGGTTGGAGCAGAGACACATCAGTATATCACTTTCTCAATCGCAGGAATGAGTGCTACATCTCTCGGTATTGATGATGAAACAGCTTCTACAGCTGCAAAGGCAGGAGCACTTAACACAGCAGTTAAGACAGCACTTCAGACTGTATCTGCACAGAGATCAGCACTTGGTGCTATCCAGAACAGACTTGACCACACCATCAAGAATCTGGATAACGTAGTTGAGAATACAACAGCAGCAGAGAGCCAGATCCGTGATACAGATATGGCAACTGAAATGGTTAGATACGCTAACAACAACGTACTTACCCAGGCAGGTCAGTCAATGCTTGCTCAGGCTAATCAGTCTAACCAGGGTGTTCTCTCACTTCTTCAGTAATATAAAAGACATAACAAAAGGGCTGACAGATTGTCGGCCCTTTTTTAATAGGATCAGGAATCTTTATGGTGAAAACAAAAAAAATCTTATTTATTGAGTGGGACAGTTTTGGAAACAGCGAGATCATAAGATCATTTAAAAAACTGGATCTTGAAACAGAAAATTATCGATTTGACAGAGATCATATAGATGCAAGGCTTGATGGCAACGAAACAGAAAAAATAGCAAAAAAGATCTTATCCGGAGATTATTTTTTTGTCTTTTCATTTAACTATTTCCCAATTGTGGCTATCGCGTGTAAAGCATGTAAAGTTCCATATATTTCCTGGACTTATGACTCTCCGTTTGTCATGCTCTTTTCTGAGACAATTAATTACGAGACCAATTTTCCTTTTGTATTTGACAGAGGTGCTGTGGAGGAACTAAAGGCGGCAGGACTTAATGCGGAATATCTTCCCATGGCAACAGATGACAGCGGCTTTGACAGCGCTATAAATAAATATAAAAAAGATCATTATGAGGATATCGCCTTTGTGGGCTCCATGTACACAGAGGATGAAGACTCATTTATGTATAGAAAATACAGAGAGATCCCGGAGCATGCAAAGGGATTTTTAAAAGGGCTGGCAGAGGCTCAAAAGAAGGTGTACGGTTACAACTTTGCAACTGATGTACTCAGAGAAAATCCCATAATCTTAGATGAGATCAGAAAGACTTGCCCGGTGTATGACGGGACAGATACCGGAGAGGATGCGGCTTGGACTGTATTTAATTACTTTTTGTCCAGAGACATTACGGCCATGGAGCGAAAGGAGATCATCGATCTCATATCTGAAAGGCATGAAGTGGCTCTTTATACCGGCGGAATTTATGCCAATAAAAAGGTGAGAGTATATAAACCTGTAGGATATAATACAGAGGCTCCATCGATTTACAAAAACAGTAAGATCAACCTTAATATCACCCGAAAGAGCATAATCACCGGCATACCTCTAAGATGTTTTGATATAATGGGATCAGGCGGGTTCTTAATATCCAATTACCAAAGTGAGATCCCGGAATATTTCGAACCGGACAAAGATATTTGCCTTTACAGCGACTATGAGGACCTTGCGGAAAAAACAGATTTTTATCTGAAACACGAGGACCTCAGAAAAAAAATTGCAGAAAACGGAAGAGAGAAAGTATTAAAGGATCATACATATTTTAACAGGGCACTGGTGTTTAAAGAGTGCGCGGAAAACTATTGGAGGTAGTTTTGTGGAAGATTTTTTAAGGGGAATATACAAATTCGGAGCATTTAAGACAAATCTGGAACTTACTGTAGATGCATGCCACAGAATAGACGGTCAGGATGTGAAAAAGTTCTTTAACGGGAACGATGCTGTTTTTTCAGACTTTGTAAATGAATATGCCAAGTTAGACCCGGAAGGGGCAAACAGACTGATCACGGATGCGGGAATTGTTGTTAACAATCAGGGGGATATGCTCAAGTTCGGAGATCTGATAGAGGAAAGACTCTTGCCTCCATTAAAGAAGTTTTTGGAATACAACGCCACCATAGATGTGGATGTGGATGAAAATATTAAGCTGGTCTCTTCTAAGAGCGGATTTTTAAACCTTTTATACGGACCGGAGAATATTTATTTTCACAGTCAGGAAAATCCTCTTTTGGCGGACTGGGAGTATGTTGAAAAACTCTATGATCCTGCATTTGACGAATATATTGTATATGGTGCGGGTCTCGGATATATGATCTACTCTCTGTGTATCATCTCTGATATGTCAGTGAAGATCACGGTTTATGAAGAAAATCCTGAAATGATCGAGCTCGCGAGAAACTATGGGCTTTTGGGAGAAATTCCACAGGAACTTCTGCATATAGAGACAGAAAATGCAAGTGAGCGTTTTGTAAAAAAAGCCATGGAAAAATCTGCCGGTATATTGATACATACACCATCGGTTTCTGCTTGCAGAAACAACAATATACAAAATCAGATTTACAGCCTATGGGGAAACATAAGTACACTTCAATCCTTTGGCCTTCAATATGAGATAAATTGTAGCAGGAATCTGAACGCCGGATGGCCTGAACTTGGAGAAACTGATTTTGCAGAGATGGCTGATGAAATACTGGTAGTGGCAGGCGGACCGTCTCTTGATGATGACCCGGATGAATTTATAAGGCGAGCAGCAAATTCGACAGTTATCTGCGTGGGTACAGTATACAAGAAATTAATGAAAATGGGCATCAAGCCTGACCTTGTATGCTTTGTGGATCCTCAGGCGAATATCCTTTCCCAGGTCGAAGGATTTGAAAATGAAAATACTAAACTTGCCATAGCCGTCACAACTCATTATAGGGTTGGAAGAATCTGCAGGGGCGAGAAGAGACTGATCTATACTTTGAGCGGTGTCAGATCAGACCTAATGGAGAAAATGAGAGGCCATCAAACGAATGAGTGGGAAGTATATGGAAGCGTAACAAGCCTGGCCACAGAGATCGCAATTCATGCGAGACCAAAGTGTGTTTATTTTTACGGAGCTGATTTTGGCTTTCCTGATGCAAAAAGCCATTCTGCGGGAACTGATTTTGAAAGCGTAATGAATGCAGATGAACTGTTTGAGACAGAATCTGTTGGCGGCGGGAAGGTTTATACGGATATAAAGATGAATGAGTATAGGAGAGCGGTTGAACATTCCATCGGAAATCATCCTGAGATCAGATTTGTGAACAGATCGAAGACGGGAGCAAGGATCAAAGGTACTCTGGAGGAATAAAAGACTAAGACTACCATATCGGAAAGGAACAGGTTCATATTATGGAAGACAGAATGCTGGAGGATTTTCTGAGAGAAAGATACGAATTCGGATTTTTTAAGACATGCTTACAGAGAATGATCTATTATTCAAGGCTGGAGAATGAGATAAGCTTTATCAAAGAATTCAAAGAAGCAGAAAAGTATTTTGGTTCGTTTATAAATGCATTAAGCAGACTTGACGGTAAAATTGCGGAAGATTTTGAAATAAATCTCAGAAGTCTTTCAGGGATCAAGGATGTCAAACTTTTTGGAGATATAGTTGAATGCAATCTTCTGCCATTGGTGGACAGGTACTTTATGCACTTGGGGGCAGTAAATGTTGATGCAGATGATGAATTTCTGCTTGAAAGTACATCTTCGGGATTCCTGACAGTAAAAAACAAAAAGAAAAAGTTATATTATCATTCGAATGCCAATCCGTTAAATGAAGCCATCATTTATATGGATAAATTCTACAAACCTCAATATAGCGAGTATACAGTATTCGGATGTGGTTTGGGTTATTATATATATGCTTTGAACCTGGTTTCGGATGGTTCTGTGAAAATTTACGTATATGACAGTGCGGAAATGGTGGACTGGGCTTATAAATATGGTTTGCTGTCTTTTATTCCGGAGGAGAATATAGAGGTTCATACGGAAGATCCGATACTTGAATTTCTGCAGAAAGCTTCAGAGGACGGCATGGGTATTTTGATGGATAAGACAGCCATAAACTGCCTGAATGATGTGGACAGAAATGCTATAAACAGTATAAATGTTGAAATCAACACGGCCAAAGCTTTTGGGAATCATTTTGAGATTAATTTCTATAGAAACTATGAAAATTGCCAAAATGAATTGAACTCAGAAATTCTTTCGGCTATGACAGGTGAAATATGTGTTGTGGCAGCGGGACCGTCCCTCAACGAGAGGATGGAAGAAGTGAAACGGATGAGTGAGAAAAGGACAGTCATAGCTGTAGGAACTGTTCTCAGAAAGCTTTTGAACGAGGGCATAAAACCGGATTATTTTGTAATATCGGATCCTCAGGAGAGAACTTATGCTCAGATCGAAGGATTAGAGGACTGTGGCGTTCCTATGATAGCAAATGTCACGGCTAACTGGAGGTTTTTAAAGAATTATAAAGGACCGAAATATATTGTTTTTGGAAATGTTTGTGATGATTCGGATATATTGGCTATTGTTAATGACAAAGAGACTTCAAGCTATGCATTAGGGGGCACGGTAAGCCATTCGGCTTTGTATATAGCTACAAAAGCTAAACCCTCTAAGATCCTCATGTACGGCATTGACCTGGCTTATCCGGGCGGTGTGAGCCATGCCACCGGAACCATGGATTACAAAGCGGTCAACACCGAGGGAAAAATCAAAGCCATATCTGTAGGCGGCGGCATAACATATACCGATGAGGTGTTTATGTCCTACAGGGATGGCATTGAAGCTTTGATCAAACAAAATCCCGACATTCGCTTCGTAAACAGATCCATAGGCGGAGTCCGTATAAAGGGAACGACGGAGGAACTGTGATCGTAAGACCTTTGTTTATCCAGCCTTTTTATCTTAAAGAGCAGGTAACGATTTTTCTGAAAGCCACATTTAGTGGCTTTCTTTTTTATTTAGCCTGATCCCAACAAAATATAGTGAGATAAGTACACTTTTCTGCGTTAATACGGTAATTGTCTATTATTTTATATAAAAATCTACCATATTCAGAAAAAATATGTTATAATGCTTCAAAGGGGTCGTAAAAAAGGAGATAAAGATGGCAAGAATATTAACCTGCGATGATGCTGCGTTCCTCAGAATGCAGTTAAAAAAATTACTGGTTAGCAACGGTCACACTGTTATCGGAGAGGCTGAAAACGGCAGAGCATGTATAGATGCCTACAGCAGACTCAGACCGGATGTGGTGCTGATGGATATCACAATGCCTGACATGGACGGTATTACAGCAACAAAAGAGATTATGAAACTGGATCCCAATGCCGTAATTATTATGGTTTCCGCCATGGGTGTCCCTGAGAAGGTATTTGAGGCTATCGCAGCCGGAGCAAAGGATTTTGTTGTTAAACCGTACAATGAGGACAAAGTTCTTGCATGTATTGCAAAATATGTATAGTCACATTAACGTACTAAATCGAATTTGTGATAATTTTGTTAACAAATTAGGAGAGATATTTACAAATGAATAAAGTTGGTATACAATCACAAGGTCTTGACACAATGAACGTTTCTTTCGACAGTCTCAAATGTATTTACGAGAATGTGAAAAAGGCCGGGTTTGACTGTATAGATTTCAATTTCGATGAGTATCTTCCCGTAAATGATGTCTTCAAAGGGGAATTTGGAGACAGTTTTAACGGAGACATCGAGGAGGTCTGGAAGCGCTTTGAACCGCAGTTTTTGGCGGCAAAGGCGGCAGGTCTTATCTTTGAGCAGTCCCACGCCCCATTTCCTCTGTTTGTGGACGGAGATGAGACTGTTTTTCCGGTTATGAAAGACATAACGGAAAAGTGTATTGATATGTTTGGCAGGATGGGCGGCAGATATATAGTGGTTCATCCCGTAACTTTGGCATATAAATATTCAAAGGAAGAAGAGATAGCAAGAAACAGAGAAGCATTCAGATCCTTAATACCGGCAGCAAAAAAAGCCGGAGTTGTGATATGTCTGGAGAATCTGTTTTTAGAGAACAATTACCATTTAAATGAAGGGATATGTTCCGATCCCCATGATGCCATCAGACTCATCGATGAGTTAAATGACATTGCAGGGGAGGAGTTATTTGGTTTTTGCTTTGACACCGGTCATGCAAATATCTGCGGCAAAAATCTCTATCAGTTTATAGTTGCTCTCGGTGACAGGATCAAAATCCTGCATATTCATGACAATGACGGTGTCAGTGATCTGCACAGCATTCCGTATACCTTCGAGCGAAGCTGGGCAGGCCTTTCCACAGATTGGGAAGGTTTTGTGAGGGGTCTTAAAGACATTAATTATAAAGGCAATCTGAACTTTGAAACATTCAGAGGTTTGACAGGATTTCCGAAGGAGGTACGTCCTGCGGTATTGCAACTATTGGCAGATGTCGGCAAGCACTTTGCCTCGCTGATATAGGGAATGACTTGAATTTAACGCCGCGGTTAATACTTTCTTTGGTACACAATTAACTCAAAGAAGGAGGTTAACAAATGACAAAGGCAGAAATCTTGAAAAAAGAGATTCTCAGGCAGTATCGAAGCGTTAGACAGTTTGCAATGGAAATGGGTATTCCTTATTCAACTCTGGTAACAGCCCTTGAGCGTGGAATCGAAGGCATGGCATACGGAACCGTTATCAGAATGTGCGATAAACTCAGTCTCAACCCTGTGGATTTTTCATCCCTTGAGAGAGACGAATCACTTGGAGCAAAACTTTTGGAAAACAGAGTTATGCAGTATTATGTTAAACTAAACCAGGATGGCCGTGATAAGATTTTGGATATCATGGACGACCTGCTTCAGATTGACAAATACAAAGCAAAAGGAAAGAAGAAATAAGATTTACAACATATGAGTGAAAGGTTTGAAAAAAAATCTTTCACTCGATTTATGTGGGGAGGAAATAATGCATTACGATTATCTGATAGTGGGAGCGGGGCTCTTTGGAGCAGTTTTTGCAAATGAAATGAAAAAAGCCGGAAAGACCTGCCTTTGCATCGACAAAAGGAGACATATTGCCGGAAATATCTACACCGAAAAGATCAGGGGCATAGACGTACACAGATACGGTGCCCATATTTTCCATACATCCGACAAGAAGATCTGGGATTATATAAACGGATTCGGAGAGTTCAATAATTATGTGAATTCTCCCATGGCTGTTTACGGGGATGAAATTTACAATCTTCCTTTTAATATGAATACATTCAGCAAAATGTGGAATATCAAAACTCCCGAAGAAGCAAAAAAGATAATAGAATCCCAGAAAAGCAAAGAGAATGTCGAAAATCCAAAAAATCTGGAGGAACAGGCATTAAAGCTTGTGGGAAGAGACGTATACGAGAAGCTTATAAAGGATTATACCGAAAAGCAGTGGGGCAGACCCTGTAACGCCCTTCCTTCTTTTATAATAAAGAGACTTCCCGTTCGATTTACCTATGATAACAATTATTTCAATGACAGATACCAGGGCATTCCTGTGGGAGGATACACAAAGATCATTGAGAAAATGTTTGAAGGAACAAAGGTGTGTCTGAACGAAGAATTCAGATCCTTTATGAAAAAGACTACGGATACCTTTGGCAAAATCCTGTATACAGGAATGATCGACGAATATTTTGACCACAGATTCGGCAGCCTGGAATACAGATCCCTTGAATTTAAAGAGGAGGATCTGCCTGAGGTACAAAACTATCAGGGATGTGCCGTGGTCAATTATACAAAATCCGATGTGCCCTACACCAGGATCATTGAGCATAAGCATTTTACCTTCGGAAAAGACGAGGAGGGAAATGATGCGGAGGGCACAGTCATCACAAAGGAGTATTCCAAGCAGTGGCAGGAGGGTGACGAACCCTATTACCCTGTTAATAATGAAGAGAATAATGCTCTTTATGAAAAATACAGGGAGCTTTCCGAAAAAGAAAAGAATGTGATCTTTGGCGGCAGGCTTGGCATGTACAAATATCTTGATATGGACAAAATAATAGGCGAAGCATTAAGCCTCGCCCATAAAGAATTACAATATTAAATATTAACAATAGAAGTTAAACATCATTCCGGAATAATTTGACGTCGTATAAGGGCTGTTAAAATTATGTCCGGGATTTTTGTATGCAACCACGGTCTTGTCCACATAATTCATGGGGTCAAGGGCTACCTGATCGGACTTCCTGAGGAGATTAGCCGTAAAGTCCTTCATGAAACTGAAGGTCTCCTTTACATCATCCGAGGAGAGGGCTGACTCTTCAAGTTTATCCATATCAATGTCGATGGAACCGTCGTTTGTGATGCTTAAGCCGTTTGAAACCATCTTGTCACTGTATACGCCGGCCATTCCCTTTAATTCGTTGACCAACTTTTTGCTTCCGTATCTGGAATCATTAAATTCCGATGCGGCCTTTATAAAAGCATTGTAATTTCCAACAAGCTCCCGCATGTTATCTTTTAAGGTATCAACATCTTTTTTGATGCCGATCTCCACGGTCTCACCCTCGGCGCCGGTACCTTTTAGTTCGATCTCAAACATTTTGCCCACGGTAAAGTGGTTTGAGTAAGCGCTTCTGTCTTCACCGTTTATGGCAAATTCGGCATTTGTGGGCTCGTGACTTACATAGTCGAGACCAAAATATTCCACGGCACCTTTTCTCTTTGAAGTATTATCATCCGAAACTTCAAATATATGAGGCTTATCGGGACTGCTTCCGGTTCCCTCACTGGTAAGTCTGATGGAACTCATGTCGGATTCAGACTCAATGAGAGTTGCCTTGATTCCAATGGACGAATTATTCAATAACTTTACAAGCCTTGACTGTATGTCCCTGTTCGACTCGCCGGCATCGACAGCAAACTGGAACTCGTATTTCATATCATTTACGGACACGTCAAAGGAATAAGTATCAGGCTCGAGGTCGGTAGCCCCTTCCTTTAAAAATGCGCCCATGTTTTCCTGAGGTGTTGCCAGGCTTTTGACTTCTATGGTAAAACCGGGATTGTCACCTGCAATATCCTGAGGGCCGATGTAAGAGGCATTTACCAGATCCGTGTTGGAGGATGATGCATTCTTTCTGCTCATAAGCCCACCGTCTTCGAGACCGCCAAGCTGAGCTATAGTATTATGAAGCTGTCTGGCATTTTCCTTTAAATTAATAGCATAGGAAACATCCTCACCGTTTTTCGTGGGAAGGTACCAGGGGGCATCTTTGTTAATTTTGACAATGGAATCATAGACATCGCGAAGCTCACTCTTTTTGTGAGTGTCATACTTCGTCACAGACTTCGGCTCATATAAAGTCAGATAGTTCGCATATAGACTGTCGAGAACTGTACTCATTGTCACGCCTCCTTTCTTCCTTGAAATATGGTGACAACACCGGGGTTTATCGCAAATCCTTTTGCGACGCTGGTAACCCACTTTCTTATAATCAAGATACCACAAAAACCAAGGAAAATCAAGGGTTTTTGACAAATTCGTGGTACTTTTGAACCAACGTTTTGAAAGCAAAAAAATTAATAAATATTGTACAAAATTATTCTTTCGAATAAATCTGCAACAAAATATAGTGATAGTTACGATATAAAAATTTACCACATAAAAAAATTTTTTTAAAAATTCTTGCATAAAAGATAGAAAAATGATAGAAAATATATGAAACAACCCGCAAAAAAATTTAGTTGACTGGACCGAAAGCCTGTGATATATTAGTACGGCGAGATAAGATTTTAGGTCTTTTTTTTATGCGCAAAATTAAGGAATATCAATACAGTTTCATGAATTTTTGGAGGTAGAACAATGCGTACAAAGATTACATTAGCTTGTACAGAGTGCAAACAGCGTAACTACAATACTACCAAGGATAAGAAGACTCATCCTGATAGAATGGAAACAAAGAAATATTGTAGATTCTGCAAGACTCATACTTTACACAAAGAGACAAAATAAGTTTCCACGTAGTATTGGAGGAAAAACAAATGGGAGAATCCACAGAAAAGCGCCCCGGCTTCTTTAAAGGCGTTAAACAGGAGTTTAAGAAAATCGTCTGGCCCGACAAAGAGTCAACATTCAAACAGTCAGTTGCAGTAGTATGCATCTCTGTTGTAATGGGAATCATCATTGCCATCATTGATTATGTTGCTCAGGTCGGAGTTAATTTCTTAACATCTTTATAAAGTGAGGAGAAATATATGGCAGAGGCAAAGTGGTATGTAGTTCATACCTATTCCGGATATGAAAACAAAGTCAAAGCCAATATTGAGAAGACTATCGAGAACAATCAGGGTCTTGCTGAACAGATCTTAGAGGTACGTGTACCTATGATGGATGAGGTTGAGCTTGACAAGAACGGAGCCAGAAAAACAGTCTCCAGGAAAATGTTCCCCGGATACGTACTCCTCAATATGGAAATGAATGACGACACCTGGTATGTTGTTAGAAATACCCGTGGTGTTACCGGATTCGTAGGACCCGGAAGTAAGCCTGTTCCTCTTACAGAAGCTGAGATGAAGCCCCTAGGCATCAAGACAGAGAATGTTTCCATCGATTTCGCAGAGGGAGACAGCATAGCAGTAGTTGCCGGAGTCTGGAAGGACACCGTCGGTGTTGTTCAGAAACTGGATTTCAACAAGCAGACAGCTACTATAAACGTAGAACTCTTCGGAAGAGAGACACCTGTAGAGATCAGTTTTGCAGAGGTCAGAAAACTCTAATTTATTTTTAATCAGATATTTATCGGCTCGTCCGAATAAATATAGGCAACAATCAAAGAAATGACGTAACTTAGGTCATTTCAGTGGGAGCAGGAAGCAGGTACGCTTCCCGCGCCGAATTACCACATAATAGGAGGTGCCACAATGGCAAAAAAGGTAGAAGGTTATATCAAATTACAGATCCCTGCCGGCAAGGCAACACCGGCTCCCCCGGTTGGACCCGCACTTGGTCAGCACGGAGTGAACATCGTTGAATTCACAAAGCAGTTCAACGCAAAGACAGCAGATAAGGGCGATGTTATCATCCCTGTTGTCATCACAGTATATGCAGACAGAAGCTTTAGTTTCATTACTAAGACTCCCCCTGCAGCAGTACTCTTAAAGAAAGCTTGCAACATCAAGTCAGGTTCAGGTGTTCCTAACAAGACAAAGGTTGCTACAATCTCAAAGGACAAGCTCCGTGAGATCGCTGAGCTTAAGATGCCTGACCTCAACGCAGCTTCAATCGAGGCAGCTATGAGCATGATCGCAGGTACTGCACGCAGTATGGGTATCAAGGTTGAGGAGTAATCCGAGACAGTAACTAACTAACAAACATGGGAGACAACATAAGTTGTCGATTGAACCTAGGAGGAAAAATAATGAAACATGGTAAGAAATACAACGAGGCTGCAAAGCTTGTAGATCGCGCTACATACTATGAGCCCGCTGATGCAATTGCACTTGTAAAGAAAGCAGCAACTGCAAAATTTGATGAAACTGTTGAAGTACATATCAGAACAGGCTGCGACGGACGTCATGCTGAACAGCAGATCCGTGGTGCCGTAGTTCTTCCCAACGGAACAGGTAAGACTGTTAAAGTTCTCGTATTCGCTAAGGGTGCTAAGCTTGACGAAGCTCAGGCTGCAGGCGCTGATTATGTTGGCGGTGAGGAACTCATTCCCAAGATCCAGAATGATGGATGGCTTGATTTTGATGTTGTAGTAGCTACACCTGATATGATGGGTGTTGTCGGTCGTCTCGGTAAGGTTCTCGGACCTAAAGGTCTCATGCCCAACCCTAAGGCCGGCACAGTTAC
The DNA here is from genome assembly GCA_024695935.1 of Acetatifactor sp. GTDB lineage: Bacteria > Bacillota > Clostridia > Lachnospirales > Lachnospiraceae > RGIG10340. The sequence continues at coordinate 9,858 of JAILHH010000027.1, read as the reverse complement.
AATGGATGTAACAAAGGCTGTTGCAGATATCAAAGCAGGTAAGATCGAGTACAGACTTGACAAGGCTAATATCGTACACGTTCCCGTTGGTAAAGTAAGCTTTACAGAGGACGCTCTCAAAGAGAACTTTGAGGCACTCATGGGAGCTATCGTAAAGGCTAAACCCAGCGCACTTAAAGGCCAGTACATTAAGAGCATCACTCTTACATCTACAATGGGCCCCGGCGTCAGAGTAAGCACAAGCAAGTTTGCTTAATCAGTAAATAATTTAAGTGAAAAAATAGGGGTTGACTTTTGTCAGCCCCTATGATATTGTTACAAAGGTCGTGCAAACGACAGCCGAAGACAGTAGGTGGAGAAATCCGTAAGCGAAGCGCCTACCGAGGAAGTTAAAGCGAAGCTTAATCATTATTCCTCGGAGATTTTCCGGGGATTTTTCATTATATTGCTTTTTACTTCGGCATATTCTAACAGGAGGTAAAAAAATGGCAAAGATCGAATTAAAGAAACCCATCGTTGATGAGATTTCCGAAAACATCAAAGACGCTCAGTCAGTCGTAGTTGTTGACTACCGTGGACTTACAGTTGAGCAGGATACTCAGCTTCGTAAGAGTCTTCGTGAGGCAGGCGTAACTTACAAGGTTTACAAAAACACTTTCATGAACTTTGCATTCAAAGGTACAGATTTCGAGGCACTTTCAGAATATCTTGAAGGACCCAATGCTATCGCGATCGGTAAGGATGATGCAACAGCTCCTGCGAGAGTACTTGCACAGTTCGCTAAGACAAATGACAAGCTTGAGATCAAGGCCGGTGTTGTTGAAGGCGTTGTTTACGACGCTAAGGGAATGTCAGCAATCGCTGCAATTCCTTCAAGAGAGGTTCTTATCTCAAAACTGCTTGGTTCATTACAGAGTCCTATCACCAACTTCGCTCGCGTCATGAATCAGCTTGCTGAAAAAGGCGGCGCAAGTGCATGTGAGGCACCCGCTAAAGAGGAAGCAGAAGCTCCCGCTGAGGCACCTGTAGCTGAGGCTGCAGAGACACCTGCTGAGTAATCGGCAGATACCTATGAATATAGGAAAATGAAAACTATCAATTTTTTTAAATTTATTTAAAACGGAGGAAAATAAAAATGGCTAAATTAACAGCTCAGGAACTTATTGATGCTATCAAAGAGTTATCTGTATTAGAATTAAATGATCTTGTAAAAGCTTGTGAAGAAGAGTTCGGCGTATCTGCAGCAGCAGGCGTTGTAGTTGCAGCAGGTCCTGCAGCAGGCGCAGCTGAGGAAGAGAAGAGCGAGTTCGACGTAGAGCTTACAGAAGTAGGTGCTGAGAAGGTTAAGGTTATCAAGGTTGTTCGTGAGGTAACCGGACTTGGACTTAAGGAAGCAAAGGACGTTGTTGACGGCGCTCCCAAGGTTGTTAAGGAAGGCGCTTCTAAGGAAGAGGCTGAGGATATCAAGAAGAAACTTGAGGAAGTTGGAGCAAAGGTTACTCTTAAGTAATTTAAATCCATTTCAAGATTTTGATATTAGTTCAATAAAACTACGGGGCAGTTTAACTGCCCCGGTTTTACTTTTTAGGAAATTGCTCCCTGTTCCAATGAAGTAAAAAATGCTCCCCTGTGGACGCATAGAAACGAATTATTAAATGACCGTCTTTATTTTTTCTATTTTACAAATTTTCTAAAACAATTCGAAAAATTACCTTGACCCCATTTACAAACTGTGATAATATGGATGATGCGCTATTGTGCAAACGTATGCTTATTTTTATATTGCATATAATCATTTAGAACGGGGTGAAATGTCAATGGAAAAGAACAGAATACGTCCGGTACCCGAAAGCAAAGTTATGCGTATGAGCTACGCAAGACAAAAAGAAGTTCTCGAGATGCCGAACCTTATTGAAGTTCAAAAGGACTCCTATCAATGGTTTTTGGATGAAGGTTTAAAAGAGGTATTTGACGATATCTCTCCCATCGCTGATTACAGCGGATCTTTAAGCCTTGAGTTTGTTGATTTTGAACTTTGCAGAGACGATGTCAAATATTCTATTGAAGAGTGTAAAGAGAGAGATGCAACATACGCAGCTCCCTTAAAGGTTAAGGTCCGTCTTTACAATAAAGAAAAAGAAGAGATCAGCGAGCATGAGATTTTCATGGGTGATCTGCCTCTTATGACAGAAACCGGTACATTCGTAATAAACGGTGCAGAGCGAGTTATCGTATCACAGCTTGTTCGTTCTCCCGGTATTTATTATGGAATAGGTCATGACAAGATCGGTAAGACCCTCTATTCATGTACCGTTATCCCTAACCGTGGTGCATGGCTTGAATACGAAACCGATTCAAACGATGTATTCTATGTTCGTGTGGACAGGACACGTAAGGTTCCCATCACTGTACTCGTAAGAGCACTCGGTGTTGGCACAAACCAGGAAATCCTCGATCTTTTCGGCGATGAACCCAAGATCGAAGCCAGCTTTTCAAAAGACACTGCTGAAAACTATGAGCAGGGTCTGTTAGAGTTATACAAAAAGATCCGTCCCGGAGAGCCTCTTAGCGTTGAAAGTGCGGAAAGCCTTATCAATGCAATGTTCTTTGACCCCAGAAGATATGATTTGGCCAAGGTAGGCCGTTATAAATTCAACAAGAAACTTGCATTCAGAAACCGTGTCAGAAATCAGATCCTTGCAGCTGATGTTGTGGATCCTTCAACAGGTGAGATCCTCGCATCCGCAGGTGACAAGGTTACAGTTGAACTTGCTGACAAGATCCAGAATGCGGCAGTTCCTTTTGTGGTGATCCAGACCGAGGAGAGAAATGTAAAAGTTCTTTCCAACATGGTTGTTGATCTGACAGAGTATGTAAACTGTAACCCTGCAGACTTCGGAATCCATGAGAAGGTTTACTATCCTTTGCTCAAGCAGATCCTCGACGAGTATGGCGATGACGAGGAAGCTCTTGCAGAGGCTATCAGGAAAAATGTACACGAACTTGTTCCCAAGCATATTACAAAGGAAGATATCTTTGCTTCCATCAATTACAATATGCACCTTGAGTGGGGACTTGGAAACGATGACGATATCGACCATTTGGGCAACAGACGTATCCGTGCTGTGGGAGAACTTCTCCAGAACCAGTATCGTATAGGTCTTTCCAGAATGGAAAGAGTTGTCAGAGAACGTATGACAACACATGATGCTGAGGAGATCTCACCTCAGTCACTTATAAACATTAAGCCCGTGACTGCAGCTGTAAAAGAGTTCTTTGGTTCTTCACAGCTTTCACAGTTCATGGATCAGAATAACCCCTTAGGTGAGCTTACTCACAAGAGACGTCTCTCCGCACTTGGTCCCGGTGGTCTGTCAAGAGACCGTGCCGGATTCGAGGTTCGAGACGTTCACTACTCACACTATGGTAGAATGTGTCCTATTGAGACACCTGAAGGACCTAACATCGGACTTATCAACTCACTTGCATCCTTTGCAAGGATCAATGAGTACGGTTTTGTTGAGGCTCCTTACAGAAAGATCGACAAGACAGATCCTCAGAACCCTGTCGTAACCGATGAGGTTGTATACATGACAGCAGATGAAGAGGATAATTATCATGTAGCTCAGGCTTCAGAGCAGCTTGATGAGAACGGACATTTTGTACGTAACTCCGTTTCCGGACGTTTCCGCGAGGAGACACAGGAGTATCCCAAGGCTATGTTCGATTACATGGACGTATCCCCCAGAATGGTATTCTCCATCGCTACAGCGCTCATTCCTTTCCTGCAGAACGACGATGCTAACCGCGCCCTCATGGGATCAAACATGCAGCGTCAGGCCGTTCCTCTTCTTATGACAGAGGCACCCGTTGTAGGTACAGGTATGGAGCCCAAGGCAGCTGTTGACTCAGGTGTCTGCGTGGTTGCAAAAGAAGCAGGTGAAGTTGTTTATTCATCTTCCAAACTTATCAGGATCAAAGAGGAGAAGGGTGAGGTCAGAGAGTATCGCCTTACTAAATTCTCCAGAAGTAACCAGTCAAACTGCTACAACCAGAAGCCCATCGTATTTAAGGGCGACAAGGTAAAGAAGGGCCAGGTGATCGCTGACGGACCTTCCACCAGCATGGGAGAGCTTGCCCTTGGAAAGAATCCTCTTATCGGATTCATGACATGGGAAGGTTACAACTACGAGGATGCTGTACTTTTATCAGAGAGACTCGTAAGAGATGATGTTTATACTTCCGTTCATATTGAGGAATATGAAGCAGAAGCAAGAGATACAAAGCTCGGACCCGAGGAGATCACACGTGACGTGCCCGGTGTCGGCGATGATGCACTCCGTGACCTGGATGACCGCGGAATCATCAGGATCGGTGCTGAGGTAAGAGCCGGTGATATCTTAGTCGGTAAAGTTACTCCCAAGGGAGAGACAGAGCTTACAGCCGAGGAGAGACTCCTTAGAGCAATCTTTGGTGAGAAGGCAAGAGAGGTAAGAGATACATCCCTCAAGGTTCCTCACGGAGAATATGGTATAGTAGTAGACGCCAAAGTATTTACAAGAGAGAACAGCGATGAGCTTTCACCCGGTGTAAATATGGCAGTCAGAATTTATATAGCACAGAAGAGAAAGATCTCTGTCGGAGATAAGATGGCCGGTCGTCACGGTAACAAGGGTGTTGTCTCCAGAGTACTTCCTGTTGAGGATATGCCTTATCTTCCCAACGGTCGTCCTTTGGATATCGTACTTAACCCTCTGGGCGTTCCTTCCCGTATGAACATCGGTCAGGTCCTTGAGATCCACCTTTCACTTGCAGCAAAGGCTCTTGGTTTCAACGTTGCAACACCCGTATTCGACGGTGCGAACGAGCGTGATATCCAGGATACACTCTTACTTGCAAACGATTATGTAAATCTTCCTTTCGATGACGCAGAGGCAAAGGCCGAAGCTGCAAAGAACGGAACAGAGTATGACAAGAAGGCACCTACTTTCACAAGCCTCCACAAGGATGAACTTCTTCCTGAGGTATTTGAGTATCTGTCAACAAACCGTGACCACAGAAAGCTCTGGAAGGGCGTTCCTATCTCCAGCGACGGTAAGGTAAGACTTCGCGACGGTAGAACAGGAGAATACTTCGACAGCCCCGTAACCATCGGTCACATGCATTACCTGAAACTCCACCACCTGGTAGACGATAAGATCCATGCTCGTTCTACCGGACCGTACTCACTTGTTACACAGCAGCCTCTGGGTGGTAAAGCTCAGTTCGGTGGACAGCGTTTCGGTGAGATGGAGGTTTGGGCTCTTGAGGCATACGGTGCATCATACACCCTTCAGGAGATCATTACCGTTAAGTCCGATGATGTGGTTGGACGTGTAAAGACATACGAAGCTATCATCAAGGGTGACAATATTCCTGAGCCCGGTATCCCTGAGTCATTCAAGGTACTTTTAAAGGAGTTACAGTCACTTGGTCTTGATATCAGAGTGCTGGATGAGAACCAGAACGAGATTGAAATCGGTGAGACTGCCGATCTCAATGAGGCTACTGACTTCCGTGATGTAATGGGCGACGATCGCAAATACAGCGATTACGATCAGAACCATGACGGTTTCCAGACCCAGGAATTTGACGAAAGCGGTGAACTCGTTGCAGCGGAAGACGAAGTTGATGAATTCGAATCAGAAGAAGATTTCGACTTCGATTATGACGGTGCAGATGAATAAAAAAGAAGGGAGTGCCAGTAGTAATGCCTGAAACAACAAATGAAGTTACATATCAGCCTTTGACATTTGACGCAATCAAGATTGGTCTTGCTTCTCCCGAGAAGATTCGTGAGTGGTCACACGGCGAGGTATTAAAGCCCGAGACCATCAACTACAGAACCTTAAAGCCCGAGAGAGACGGTCTTTTCTGCGAAAAGATCTTCGGACCCAGCAAAGATTGGGAATGTCACTGTGGTAAATATAAAAAGATCAGATATAAAGGTGTAGTCTGCGACAGATGTGGTGTTGAGGTTACGAAATCTTCCGTACGTCGTGAGCGTATGGGCCACATCGAGCTTGCTGCTCCTGTATCTCATATTTGGTACTTCAAGGGTATCCCCAGCCGTATGGGTCTTATCCTTGACTTATCACCCCGTGTGCTTGAAAAGGTGCTTTACTTTGCATCTTATATAGTTCTCGATCCTGCAGATTCAGGACTTGAGAAAAAGCAGGTTCTCTCAGAAAAGGAATATTCCGACGCAAGAGAGACATGGGGATCTAAATTCCGTGTAGGCATGGGTGCAGAGGCTATCAAAGAGCTTCTTGCAGAGATCGACCTTGACCGTGATGCAGAGGAATTAAAGGCAGGCCTTGAAGATGCTTCAGGCCAGAAACGTGCACGTATCATCAAGAGACTTGAGGTTGTGGAAGCATTCCGTGAGTCAGGCAACAAGCCTGAGTGGATGATAATGGATGCAGTTCCCGTTATCCCTCCGGATCTTCGTCCCATGGTACAGCTTGAAGGCGGACGTTTCGCGACATCCGATTTAAATGACCTTTACAGAAGGATCATCAACAGAAATAACCGTTTAAAGAAACTCCTCGAACTCGGAGCTCCCGATATCATCGTGAGAAACGAGAAGAGAATGCTTCAGGAGGCTGTCGATGCACTTATAGATAACGGCAGACGCGGAAGACCTGTTACAGGTCCCGGAAACCGTGCACTTAAGTCCCTTTCAGACATGCTCAAAGGTAAGAGCGGACGTTTCCGTCAGAACCTTCTCGGTAAGCGTGTTGACTACTCAGGACGTTCCGTTATCGTGGTTGGACCCGAACTTAAGATCTATCAGTGCGGTCTCCCCAAGGAAATGGCTATCGAGCTTTTCAAACCCTTCGTTATGAAGGAGCTTGTTTTCAAGGGAATCAGCCAGAACATAAAGAATGCAAAGAAACTCGTAGAGAGACTTGATACAAAGGTTTGGGACGTGCTTGAGGACGTTATCAAAGAGCATCCCGTAATGCTCAACCGTGCTCCGACACTTCACAGACTCGGTATCCAGGCATTTGAGCCTATTTTGGTAGAAGGTAAGGCTATTAAGCTTCATCCCCTCGTATGTACAGCGTTCAACGCCGACTTCGACGGTGATCAGATGGCCGTTCACCTTCCTTTAAGCCAGGAGGCTCAGGCTGAGTGCAGATTCCTTCTTCTGTCACCCAACAACCTCTTAAAGCCTTCAGACGGTGGCCCCGTGGCTGTTCCTTCACAGGATATGGTCCTTGGTATCTACTATCTGACAATGCACAAATATGTAGACCACTCTTCGGAAAAAGAGTTTACAGACAATGTGGTAGCTGAGTTTGCGTCAATCGATGAGGCAAAGGAAGCTTATCAGAAATATCAGGAAGCAATCGCAAAGGCAGTAAAAGGCCTTGACCTTTCAAAGGAAGGCGATGCAGCCAAGGCAAAGGAAAAAGTTGCAGCTATCAAGGGTACACCTCTCAATGAAGAGTCCATCGTAAAGGTTTGCGTTGACCCTGAGAGAAACCGTGTTGTAACATGCTTCCTCGTTGATATCCTCGGCAGATATTACAATTCCACAAATGAGGCATATCTTGCCTACGAGAACAAGGAGATCACCCTCCACCAGTTCATCAATGTAAAGAGAACAGGTGTTGAGGAGGACGGCACTGTAGTAACAGGTATCGTTCAGACCACCCTCGGTCGTCTTCTCTTCAACGAGATCCTTCCTCAGGACCTTGGATATGTGGATCGTACAACAGCAGAGAATGCACTTAAGCCCGAAGTTGAATTCCATGTAGGAAAGAAACAGCTTAAGCAGATCCTTGAAAAAGTAATCAATACTCACGGTGCTGTAAGAACAGCTGAAGTGCTTGACGATGTAAAAGCTATCGGTTACAAGTACTCAACAAGAGCTGCCATGACAGTTTCCATTTCAGATATGACCGTTCCTCCCGAGAAGCCCGAACTCCTCGAGCAGGCACAGCATACAGTTGACAAGATCGCTGCTAACTTCAGACGTGGTCTTATCACAGAAGAGGAAAGATACCGTGCAGTTGTAGAGACATGGAACGAGACTGATAAAGTGCTTACAGATAAGCTTCTCAACGGTCTTGATAAATACAATAACATCTTCATGATGGCTGACTCCGGTGCCCGTGGTTCAAACCAGCAGATCAAGCAGCTTGCAGGTATGCGTGGACTTATGGCAGATACAACCGGACGTACCATCGAGCTTCCTATCAAGTCAAACTTCCGTGAAGGTCTTGACGTACTGGAGTACTTCATGTCAGCGCATGGTGCTCGTAAGGGTCTTTCCGATACAGCTCTTAGAACAGCTGACTCCGGTTACCTTACACGTCGAATGGTTGACGTTTCACAGGAACTCTCCATCAGAGAGACAGACTGTGTGGAAGACAGAATTAAAGCAGATCCCAATTACGAGATTCCCGGAATCGAAGTAAAGGCATTCATGGACGGAAAAGAGACCATCGAAGGCTTAAAGGATCGTATCACAGGAAGATATACATGCGAGTCTATCTATGATAAAGATGGCAATATGATCGTAAAGAGAAACCACATGATCACACCTTCAAGAGCGGCAAAGATCCTCTCAGTCGGCGTTGATAAAGATGGCAACCCCATCGAAAAGGTTAAGATCCGTACCATCCTTACATGTAGATCACATATCGGAATCTGTGCTAAGTGTTACGGTGCCAACATGGCAACCGGTGAAGCCGTTCAGGTCGGTGAAGCAGTCGGTATCATCGCTGCTCAGTCCATCGGTGAGCCCGGTACACAGCTTACAATGAGAACCTTCCATACCGGTGGTGTTGCCGGTGATGATATCACACAGGGTCTTCCCCGTGTAGAGGAGCTTTTCGAGGCTCGTAAGCCCAAGGGACTTGCAATCATCGCAGAGTTTGGCGGTAAGGTTGAGATCAGAGATACAAAGAAAAAACGTGAAGTTTATATCACAGGTGAAGACGGCGAGTCAAAGGCTTACCTCATCCCTTACGGCTCACGTATCAAGGTTGTTGACGGTCAGATGCTTGAAGCCGGAGATGAACTTACAGAAGGTTCCGTAAATCCTCATGACCTCTTAAAAATCAAGGGTGTTCGTGCAGTTCAGGATTATCTCCTCAGAGAGGTACAGAGAGTTTACCGTCTCCAGGGTGTTGATATCGCTGATAAGCACATCGAGGTTCTGGTTCGCCAGATGTTAAAGAAGGTTCGTGTAAACGATGCGGGAGACTCAGAATTTCTGCCCGGTACTCTTGTTGACAGACTCGACTTCGAGGATGCAAACGAGAAACTTACAGAGGAAGGTAAGACACTTGCAGACGGTACTCAGATAATTTTAGGTATCACCAAGTCAGCACTTGCTACCAACTCATTCCTCTCAGCAGCATCATTCCAGGAGACCACAAAGGTACTTACTGAGGCTGCCATTAAGGGTAAGGTTGATAACCTCATCGGACTTAAAGAGAATGTTATCATCGGTAAGCTCATCCCTGTAGGTACAGGTATGAAGAGATACAGAAACATCTCTCTTAACACTGATTCCTTCAATGATCTGGTAATTGATGAATCACAGCTTGATTACAGCGCTGAGGATGCAGAAGAAGGCTTCGAAGACAATTTCGAAGTCGCTGATACAGAATCAGAAGAAGTAACAGAATAAAAATTTAAGGCGTGGCTTAAAGCCACGCCTTTTTTACTTTATAGGAAATTGCTTCGCATTCCTATAAAGTAAAAAGCGCTCCGCTATGGATGCGCACTCTGCGCACATCGCACTTCGTGCGAGAGTATCATGTTGACTGTCGTCAACCGCGCTCGGCGCGAGCATGTCGC